>NZ_MVHT01000004.1 GCF_002086275.1 Mycobacterium intermedium
GGGCCCGGCAGCCCGGCCGCAGCCACCGCAGCGCCACCGTGGGGGGGTGCGGCGCGGCACGCCGTTTGGCGGCGAGGGGCGGCGGCCCCCAGCGACGGCCATTGATTGCCCTGCCCGGGAAAGACGAATGCGGTACGCGGCCTGGCACTCTGAGAGGATCGGGTCACCAGCGGGTGCTGGCGATTGTCGGCCAGCGCGCACAGCCCGGCCTCCAGTTCGCTGCGGTCCGCTGCTCGCACGAGAGCGCGGTGGCGACGCACGCGCCGGGTGCGCAGCAATGTAGCAGCCACCGCGTCGGGTGTCGCCTCGGCTCGGCCCCGGCCGCGCAGATATTCGCGAATCGCGGCTGCGTCCTTTGCGATCAGCTCTTCTTCGTGCGCACTGAGCAACACCGGCACGCGGTTGTCAGGCAGTCGGGCGTCCGGCATCATGCGGCGTCCGGTATCGCGACAATCACATGCGCATTGGTGCCGCTGATGCCGAATGCGGAAACGGCCGCGATTCGCTGCCCGTCCACGGCGGGCCACGGTGTGAGTTGCTGTGCCAGCCGTAAACCCTGGTTTTCCCAGTCGAGTTCGTGACTGGCTTCAGCGGCATGCAAGGTAGCTGGGATTGCACCGTGTTCGGCGGACACCAAAACCTTGGCCAGTCCCAGTCCGCCGGCAGCGGCTTGGGCGTGCCCAAAGTTGGACTTCACCGAGCCCAATAACGGACCGCGGCCCGGTTCGGTTTCTCCGTATGTCTCCGCCAGCGAATGCAATTCAGTGAGATCACCCAATCTGGTTCCGGTACCGTGTCCTTCGATCATTCCGACCTGTTCGGGCCAAACACCTGCCTGCCGCATGGCCCGGCGGAACAAGCGGCCCTGTGCCGCGCCAGACGGGGCGCTGATGCCCACACTTCTGCCGTCCTGATTGATCGCGCTGGAGCGGACTTCGGCGAGGACCCGCCTACCGTCGCGTAGTGCGGCCGACTTACGTTGCAGCACGAACATCGCCGCGCCTTCTGCCCAGACAGTTCCGCTCGCTGACGCACTGTATGGACGGCAGTGGCCGTCGTCGGAGAGGGCCTGGTGCTTGGAGAACTCGACGAAGAATCCGGGCGAGCCCATCACGCATACGCCGCCGGCCAGCGCCATGTCACAGTCGCCCGCCCGGAGGGATTGACCGGCAACATGAAACGCTGCCAGTGCCGACGAGCATGAGGCGTCGATCGTCAGGGCCGGACCGGCGAGGTCCAACAGGTACGAGATCCTGCCGGAGATTACGCCGGATGCGGTGCCGGTGATCAAATGGCCGCTATGGCGGGAGAACTCCGCCATTTGCGGACCATATCCGGTGAGGTAGGCGCCGACGTAGCAGCCAACGTCGTGTCCGGCCAGGTCATCCGGATTAATGCCGCCGCTTTCCAAGGCGCGCCAGGCGACCCGCAAGGCGACCCGCTGCTGTGGGTCCATTGCGATCGCCTCGCGTTGCGAAATCCCGAAGAACGCCGGATCGAATGTCGTTGCGCCGCACAGGAACCCGCCAGAATCGAGAACGCGCTTGAACCCGGGACGGCATGAGCCGGTCAGCAGTTCACGAATGGGCCATCCACGATCGGTGGGCAGCGGGCTCAACGCTTCCTGGTTCGTCGACAGCAGCTGCCAGTAGTCCTCGGCCGTTTCGATACCGCCGGGCGCTTCGACGGCCATGCCGACGACGACGACCGGGTCATGGTCGACGTTTTGAGGAGGGCTACCAGACATCGAAACGATTTGCTACGACCCGATGGCGGGGAGTCGACGCAATAACGCCCGACGGCGGGCTCAGCTCAGTCCGCACCGCGCCCCCGACCTGACTGAGCGCGACGGCACCGTTGGGACAAGGAACCAGCTCAAGATTGCTACCTCCACTCGTTGGCGCTTGGCTTCCCGATGGTTTTGTGGTGGGCACATGTCATCGTCGTTCCGGTGAACCGCGCGGTCTCAAGGACCGGCGACGGACCGGCGACACCAACCGGCAACTCGATTTGTCTGCGTTGTCTGGCGCTGAGTACCCGAGCGGGCCGGATGCAAACTGTGAAAGAGATGTGAATCGCGCAATCCGCTTAGTTGTTTCCGAGGGCGGAGCTGTTAGGGCGCAATCGGTTTCGGCACTTCCGAGCCCGAGCAGGTGTTTACTGTCCGGTCAATTCAGCGTCAGACTGTTGTCAGACATCGGTGATAACTCGATTGGCGAGGGTGTTGATGTGGTCATTGATGTAAAAGTGCCCACCGTCGAAATACGACGATGAGAACGAGCCGTCGGTGTGATCGGCCCACCGCTGCAGTGACCGCGCATCGACACGGCGATCCTGCCGGGCGCCCACGGCGTGGATATCGGCGCGAATGCGCACTCCGTCGGTGCATTGGTAGCGGTTGAGTGCCTGATAGTCGCAACGCGCCGCGTTAATTAGCAGTTTCGCAAATTCTTCGTCGGCCAACAGTCGGGGGTCGGTTCCACCCAGGTTGGCAAGATCGTCGAGTAGCTGCCTGTCGTTTGTCGGCAGTTCAGGAAGGTTCCTGACGGTTGCAGGCACCGGACCGGCCGACACCCAAAGTTTTTGCACCGCAATGCCGTGTCTTTCGGCGAGACGGGCGAACTCGAAGGCCACCACGGCGCCCATGCTGTGCCCGAACAGGCGCAGCGGTGCCACCCGGCGCCAGGGTCCCGCCTGAAACAGCCCGCGGGCAAGGTCGGGGATCGATTGCGGCGGCGGGTGATGCAGCCGCTCGGCGCGCTGCGGGTACTGCACGATGAACGTATCGCCACCGCCGGCCAAGGCGGTTGCGAACCTTCGGTAGCTCGCGGCGGCGGCTCCCGCGTGCGGAAACACCACGGTACCGCCGCGGTACGGCTGCCGGTTTGCTCCGGGCACATGCTTGATCCATGGCGCAAATACGGTCGGCGGAGGATTCGTCCTAGTCATTGTGTTCTCCTATGGACTCGGCGACTCGGGCCGCTCTGTTTAGCGGGCGGGTCATGCCTGCTGGGGACGTGATCGTCCGCGCAATACGGCAGTTCCCCGACAGGCCGATGTCAAACGCGCGCGGCACGCATAGATGACGTGTGTTGAATCACGTTGTACGTCCGCGTCAATACGGAACGAGTCGCTGTCCTGGCGTGCGGTTGGTGGACGAAATGGACAGCGAGCGAATGCGTCCCGAATCGAGTCCGCTTAGCATCGATAAAAGCGGCTACTCTGCGGGCAGCGGCCGTGCATGGGTGTCCAGCCGCACGTACACCAAGAAACCGAAAGCTCACCATTGCTAGACCAGTACAATCGGTGCGCGCGTCTGTGAGAAGCAACGTGTCCAAGCCCGAAGCGCGGCAAGATAATCAGCTGTCGTTCATGGATCAGGCCATGTTCTCTTCAATGCGTGCCATCGGGCGCTCCGCAGTCGTCCAGTGTGTGTGGATTTACGAGCACGACATTAACTTGGCGGGGCTGAGGCGGTTTCATCAAAATCTCGGCCGCGGATTGTTGGGGCGGCGCATCGAGCGTTCAACGCTGCCTTTCGCTCGCGACCGTTGGGTGTGCGACCCCGGACCCGCCGATATTGTCATTGACCAGCGCGTTCGCCCCCGTTGCGAACTGAGTGACTGGGTGGACGAATGTGCGCAACGACGGGTGGATCCCGAATATGGGCCCGGTTGGCACCTTGCGATGGCGCCCCTGACTGACGGCTCGACCGCGGTGAGCTTGGTGGCTTCGCATTGTTTGATCGACGGACTGGGAATCGTCGGCGCGGTCGCGGATGCGGCGAGCGGCAAGACCGCGGAACCTGCTTATCCGCCCCCTCGCTCACGAACCCGACGGCGCGCAATAATTGAGGACGCCCGCCAAACCGCGCGCGACGCACCCGAGATCGGACGGGCGGTCGTCGCGGTGGGCAAAATGACGCGTGGGCGGGCTGATTCGGCCAAGTCGACAAGACCGCCGTTCGACGCCGCGGACGACGTTGCCGGTCATGAGCCAATTGCGGTGCCCGCCATCGTCATCCATATACCAGCAGATGATTGGGATGCACGCGCAAGAACGCTTCGCGGAAGAAGTCACCACCTCGCCACGGGATTGGCGGCGAAACTCGGTGAATATCTGGGGCGCCGACGTGCCGATGACGGTTACGTCATTTTGCAGGTTCCACTCAGCGACCGCACAGAAGGCGACACCCGCGCCAACACGCTCGCGTTTGTCAGTGTGAACGTGGACCCGACCGGCGTAACCAGCGACCTGACCGACACCCGTGCCGCGATCAGGAAAACCTTCGAGTCTTTGCGGAATGCGCCAGAACAGGCATCGCCGACGACTGCGCTCTCTCCGCTGGTCACATTCGCGCCGAAGCGCTTACTGAAGCGGGTGACCGAGGAGGCATTCGCCTATGCGGATCTTCCGGTGGCGTGTTCCAGCATGGGCGATCTGACACCCATGGCTGCCCGCCCCGATGGAACCGAGGCCGAATACGTATTCGGTCGCGGAGTGATTCAAGGCATCACGCGGGAACAACTCGAGCGTACCCACGGCGAGCTCGCCCTGTGGTTCCTGCGAATCGGTGGCATGATGTGCATCACCGTCGCCGCTTATCAGCCTGGTGGGAGCTACTCCAAGCGCGAACTGCGCGCGCTGGTAGCGAAAACGCTGGCTGAGTTCGACCTCAACGGCGTGATCGAATGAGCTGGCGCTCCGTGGATATCGTTGTGCCGCGCGTTCATTCGCTCCTCTCTTTGATTAATTCCGGCTGCGGTGGGTAAGCCATGCGCGTGACACCCCTGCATGGTCGCCGACCCGCCGTCGTTACGCGCAAACCGGCAAACGGCTGGACCCACACCGAGTCGCCGTCAACCAATTTGCCTCCGGGGCCGCCACGAATAATCCCCAAGGCGCTGCAGGGGATTGCGTTCTTCACCCAACGGCGCTGGGTCACTGAACAGCTCGCGCGCCGCTACGGCGGAGCGTTCAGGCTCGACGTCCCGGTGTTCGGCCGGCTCGTGGTCGTGGTCGATCCGAGTTTGGCCAGGCAGATCTTCAGAAACAGATCGGACGAGCTTGGCGCCATCCAGCCAAACCTGAGTCGCCTCTTGGGTTCGGGTTCGGTGTTCGGGCTTGAGGGTGAGGATCACAGGCAGCGACGGAAATTGCTGGCTCGCCCCTTTCACGCCAACAATATGAAGAACTTCGAGCGGATAGTCGAAGAGGAAACGCTGCGGGAAATCGAGACGTGGCCCAACGGAAAGGCTTTCGCCACACTACCGCCGATGAAGCGGATCACGCTCAATGTCATCTTACGGGCGGTCTTCGGGGCGGAAGGGGACGACTTCGAGGAGTTGCGACGAGTTATCCTGCCGTGGGCCAAATTAGGCTCTCGGCTGTCTACGCTTCCGATGCCGGCCAAAACGTATGGCCGTTACACGCCGTGGGGTCGCCTGGCCGAATGGCGTAAAAAGTACGACGCAATCGTTGATCGAATGATCGATAAGGCACGGGCCACTGCTGCGACGGCGGACCATACCGACATCCTTTCGCTGATGTTGCAAAGTACATACGATGACGGCTCAGGCATGTCACGCAAGGATATTCGAGACGACCTGCTGACACTCCTGGTTGCCGGACACGAAACCACGGCGACCACCCTGGCCTGGGTGTTCGACCGGCTGAGCCGCGAGCCGGAAATACTTTCGGCGCTCGTCGAGGAAGCGGACACGGACGACAACGAATTGCGCCATGCTGCGATCTACGAGGTCCAACGCACCAGGGCCGTCATCGACTTTTCCGGTAGGCGGGTGCGGGCACCGGCGTTGAAACTCGATGATTGGGTGATCCCGAATGGCTACTCCATTGTGGTGAGTATTTCGCAATGCCACGCTAACTCAGATGCGTTTCCCGATCCCGGTCGCTACGATCCGCAGCGTTACATCGACGGTAAGCCGTCGCCCTTTGCGTGGATACCGTTCGGCGGTGGCACGCGGCGCTGCGCAGGCGCCGCATTCGCGAAAATGGAAATGGATGTGGTGTTGCGGACTGTATTGCGCCACTTGGTAGTTGAGCCCAATTCAGCGGGGCCGGAGAAACTACGTGCGGGTGGCCTTGGGTATCTCCCGAAAGATGGTGGTCGGGTCGTCGTGCGGCCACGTGCGAGTTAGCGTCGCTGCCGACAGACAGCATTGTCTCAGTTTGAATCCAGTGTTATTCCAGTTTGAAGCCGTACGATTCGGCTACAGGTAGTCACTATGAGCGCAATTGCCGTCGCCCCCGTTCTTGTCGTCAAGGGCGGTGGAACACAACGTCGTTTCGCGGCAGGTTGCGACGCGGTCGTGGGTAGCGACCCGCGTGCCGACCTTCCGCTCGCCGATCCCTCGATAGCCGGTGCCCACCTGCTTTTGCGGTTTGATCGGGACAGGTGGGTGGCGATCGACAACGGCACGCGCGGCGGTACTTTCGTCAACCATCGCCGCGTGCAGTCTTTCGACATTTGCGACGGCCAAACTGTCAACATCGGCGATCCCGAAGGCCCGTGTCTGACTTTTGAAGTAGCAACGGAGGGGAAGTCGGCCGAGCGACCACCAACCGCGGCGCCGACCCGTGCAGTCCAGGCGCACCCGCACCCCGGTCCGGCTCGGGGTCTGGTGCCGGCTCAGCCGCTGCATCCTGTCAGCCACCCACGGCCTACTGAGGCGTCGACACAACCGAGCGCGCTGCCACAACGTCGGCCGCGCAAGGTAATCAGCCAACGTCTGGCGCCCCCGCCGCCCCCGCGGGACGTGGTCCCGCCCCGACGGATGTCCACACCCGATAACGCGCCGCCGGATACCTCAAACCTCGCGACGAAGGCGCTACGGGTCCTTCGGCCGCGAGTAAGCAAATCGGAACTGCCACCGGGTATTACGACGATCGGCCGTTCCAAGGACAACGGCATCGTTGTCTCCGACGTCTTGGCATCGCGTTGCCATGCTTTCCTGGTCCAAACGCCCATCGGCACCGAAATTCGGGATTTCGACAGCACGAACGGGACGTACGTCAACGGGATCCGCGTCGGATCAGCCCTGCTGGAAGAGGGCAACGTCGTCACCATCGGCAATACCGATTTGGTATTCGCCGACGGAAAATTGCTCGACGAAAAGCAGGCCGAGAGGCTAGTCGGCGGCTTGCAGGTCAACTCCGTGCGGTTCAGCGTCGACGGTAAGGAACTGCTCGACAACGTCTCTCTGGCCGCTCGGCCGGGCACCCTGACCGCAATCATCGGCGGCTCGGGCGCGGGTAAAACCACCCTGGCCAGGCTCATCGCCGGCTACACACGGCCCAGCGCCGGTTCGGTCACTTTTGACGGACACGACATTCACGCCAATTACACCACCCTGCGAAGCCGGATCGGCATGGTCCCGCAGGATGATGTGGTTCACCGTCAGCTGACGGTCAACCAGGCATTGGGGTACGCAGCCGAACTACGGCTGCCGCCGGACACCAGCAAGGCCGATCGCGACCAGGTGGTGGCTCGAGTGCTCGGGGAGCTCGGGCTCAGCGAGCACGGCGACACCAGGGTCGACAAACTGTCCGGAGGGCAGCGCAAACGCGCTTCGGTGGCGTTGGAGCTGCTGACGGGGCCGTCCTTGCTGATGCTTGACGAGCCGACCACGGGTCTCGACCCGGCGTTGGATTCTCAAGTCATGGTCATGCTGCGCGAGCTCGCGGATGCAGGCCGCACGGTGGTGGTGGTGACGCACTCGGTGTCCTATCTCGACCTGTGTGATCAGGTGCTGTTGATGGCGCCCGGCGGCAGAACGGCCTATTTCGGCCCACCCGACCAAATCCAATCGGTGATGGGAAGTACCAACTGGGCCCGCATCTTCCTCGACGTGGGCGCCAATCCCGAAGAAGCCAAGCGGCGCTTCCTGTCTCAAAAGCGGGCGGAGCCCCGCCTGCCGAGGGCGGCGAGGCCCGGCGACCTCGGCGAGCCGGTGAACGTCGACGTCAAGCGGCAGTTTCTGACGCTTGCGCGGCGCCAAGTTCGGTTGGTCGTTTCCGACCGCTACTACACCGCATTCCTAGCCATCCTGCCCTTCATTCTCGGGGCGCTCGCGTTGACCGTTCCGGGCCACTCCGGATTTGGCTATGCCGACCCAAACGGTAAGACGCCCGCCGAGCCCGCGCAGATTCTGGTCTTGCTGATTGTTGGGGCTGTCTTCATGGGGAACGCCCTGACCATCCGTGACCTGATCGGCGAGCGCGCCATCTTTCACCGAGAGCAGGCCTTCGGCGTGTCCACCCGTGCCTACCTGATGGCCAAGGTGGTCGTGTTCGCCGGCTTCGCGACCCTGCAAGCCGCCGTTGTCACCACCATCACCCTCATCGGTAAAGGCGCGCCGACTAGGGGTGCGGTGCTCTTGGGTAATCCGACGCTGGAGCTGTTCGTGGCCGTCGCGACGACGTGCGTTGCCTCGGCCATGCTGGGGTTGGTTCTCTCGTCGGTGGCTCGCTCCAGCGAACAGATCCTGCCGCTACTGGTGGTGGCGATCATGGTGCAGCTGGTGTTCTCCAGCGGGATGATCCCTGTGACAAACCGCGTGGTACTTGACCAGCTGTCCTGGCTGGCGCCCGCACGTTGGGGGTTCGCCGCGTCCGCGGCGACGATCGACTTGAATGCCGTCGAACCCAGTCCGTTCAGCCCGAAGGACAGCCACTGGAACCACGACGCGGGCGCGTGGCTGCTGGACATGGCCATGCTCGCGGTGTTGTCCGTCGTCTACGGCGGGATCGTACTGTGGAAGACCAGGCTGAAGCGCTGACGCTGGGCCGTCCACGGTAAGCGTTTGACCAGCTCAGCTGGTGGTATTGGCATTCTCTTTTTTTGCAAGTACGTTATGCACTGATGGATAACGCAGCACACACCCCATCGGGTATTCCGCGCGCGCTGATATCGGCGCGGACGGCAACCTGGAACGAGTCGCGCTGAATGGCCGCCCGCATCCTGATCGCCAAGCCCGGTCTCGACGGGCATGACCGCGGGGCCAAGATCGTTGCCCGCACTTTGCGCGACGCCGGCTTCGAGGTCATCTACACCGGTATCCGGCAACGCATCGAGGACATTGCTTCGATCGCCGTCCAGGAGGACGTCGCTGTCGTCGGATTGAGCATCCTGTCCGGTGCGCACTTGGCGCTGACCGCCCGCACCATCGAGGCCCTGCGCGCGGCCGACGCCGCCGATATCGCCGTGGTCGTCGGTGGCACCATTCCACACGCCGACGTGCCCAAGCTCCTTACCTCCGGGGCGGCGGCGGTGTTTCCCACCGGAACGCCGTTGGACACGTTGGTGCGCGAGATCCGCGCGCTGACCGGCACCCCCGACCCGGACTCCCAAGCGTCGGAGGAATCTTGCGCGTCGGAGTAATGATCGGCGCCGAGCGCGGCGATATGGCCCGCAAGGTGGCCAAGCTGGCGTCCGACATCGAATGGGCCGAGTCCGCGGGTCTGGACACGGCTTGGATGCCGCAGGTGCCAGACGACTTCGACTGCTTGACCATGGTGTCGCTGATGGCCGCGCACAGTTCACGCATCGAGTTGGGCACCGCCGTGGTACCGCTGCAGGCCCAACATCCTATTGCGCTTGCCCGCCAAGCGCTTTCGGTGCATGCGGTGACCGGTGGCAGGTTGGCGCTGGGCGTCGGACCGTCACACCACTGGATCATCCGGGACATGCTCGGCCTGCCGTATGAGAAGCCGGCCGCCTACACCCGCGATTACCTCGAGGTGCTCAACGCCGCCATCGCCGGCCCGGGACCGGTTGACGTCGAGAACGATTCATTCACGGTGCACAATCCGACCGTGTTGGCGGCGGACCCCCCGATGCCGGTGCTGGTCGCCGCGCTCGGGCAGGTGATGCTGCAAATTGCCGGTGAATTGGCCGACGGTACGGTGTTGTGGATGGCCGACGAGCGTGCAATCGGTGAACACATCGCACCGAAGATCACCAAGGCGGCCGCGGATGCCGGACGTCCCGCGCCGCGGATCGTGGCGGGCATCCCGGTATGCCTTTGTGAGCCTTCCCGAGTCGAAGAGGCCAAAGAACGGGCCAACCGCATCCTGGGTGAGGCCGAGGTGTCGCCCAACTACCAACGACTGCTCGAGCGCGGCGACGCCCGGGATGTCGGTGACCTGTGCGCGGCCGGTGACGAGGCTGGGATCCTGGCGCGGATGCGCCGCTTCGCCGACGCGGGTGTCACCGATTTGTCGGTGCGGCTGTTGCCCATTGGAAACAACCGCGACGAATTGGTGGCTTCCAAACGGCGCACCCGGGAGATGATCGCAGAGCTTGCCGCGGAGCTGCGGTGAGTTCCGCTGATAGGAAAGCCGGGCCGCTGGCAGGAATTCGAATCCTCGAGGTCGGCACCATGCTGGCCGGGCCGTACGCCACCATGCTGCTCGCAGATCTCGGCGCCGACGTCGTCAAGGTCGAGCCACTTGCCGGTGAAATCTCACGCGGTGTCGGCAACAGCTACTTCGACAGCCTCAACCGCAACAAGTCCAGCGTCAGTCTGGACCTGAATTCCGAAGCCGGACAACAACAACTCGGTGAACTCGTCAAGGATGCCCATGCGCTGCTGGTGAACCTGAAGCCCTCGGCCATCCGCAGGCTCGGGCTCACCTACGACTCGCTGCGTCGGTGGAACGAGAAGATCGTCTGCGTGGCCATCACCGGGTTCGGCCTGAATGCCGGCGACGACCCGGCATTCGACTACGTGATCCAGGCCGCCACCGGCATCGCCGCTTTGACCGGTGACCCCGACGGACCCCCGACGCTGCCCGGCTATTCGTCGGCGGACAACTCCACCGGAATGTGTGCGGCGCTAGGTCTTTTGGCCAAGATCATCTCCGGCACGGGTGGACAGGTCGACGTGTCGCTGCAAGACGTGATGCTGTCGCAACTGAACTACCACGCCGCGGCCTACCTCAACCACGGCGTGGAGCCGCAGCGGCGTCCCAACGGCGCGCACTCGTATTACGTTCCAGCGCAACTTTTTCCGACCGCCGAGGGTTATCTGGCCCTGTTCATCACCCATGACGGATTCTGGAGATCCTTTGCCGGCGAGGCGGGTATCGGCGGATTCGAGACGATGGCCGAACGGGTGGCCAGGCGGGACGAGGTGTTGGCCGTTGTCACGGCCATGCTGGCGACCGACACCGCCGCCGGCTGGGAACAACGCCTGCGTCCGCTGGGCGTGCCGGCGGCCGCGGTTCGCAGCCTGCCCGAGGCGCTGGAGGCAACCCCGGACGTGGTTGTCAATGCTGGCGATCTGCGTTTTGTCGGCACCCCGATCCGCGTTGCCGGCTACCAGCCCGAATACCGCCCAGCGCCGGTATTGGGTGAGGGCCCTCGGTCCTAGCGGGTAGCCCGTTCGCACCGGTCGTCGGGCAGTACGGAATATATCCCTGGGCGACGACGCTTCAACCCGTCAGGAAACGGGAAGGTCGGACCATGACAAACCAGCACCGGGCGACCGCGACCGGGTTCCATCGGGGTGAGCTCGCCGTGCAGCGCCAGGCTGGTGTGCAGACCCAAGCTGCTCGACTGGTGTCAATGGTCGCCGGCGGCGAATTGCGCGCCGGTACGGGCTCATTTCTCGCCAAGGCCACGTTTGCCGCCATCGCCGCCCGTGACGGAGCAGGTCGACTCTGGACGTCGCCGCTGTTCGGGCCGCCCGGCTTCCTGCGCGTGGAATCGACGACCAGGCTGCTGATCGATACCACGCCGCGCGTCTCGGATCCGTTGCGGGACTTGCCCGCCGGGCAGCCGGCGGGCTTGGTCGTCATCGACTTCGCTACCCGCCGCCGGGTGCGCATCAACGGCATATTGGCCGCCACCTCGGGCGGACTGGCCGTCGACGTGGAGCAGGCGTATGGCAACTGTCCGCAGTACATCCACCCCCGTCACCTGTCCGTCAGCGCACCGAGTGGTGCGGAAGACGGCCCAGAAACGTTGCGTGGCGATCGGTTACAGCCACAGGACATAGCTTTCGTCCACGCGGCGGACACGTTCTTCTTGGGCACCACACATCCCGAATCCGGCAACGATGCCTCTCATCGCGGTGGGCCGGCTGGCTTCGTCCACGCGGCACCCGATCACTTGTGGTGGCCCGACTATCCGGGCAACAACATGTTCAACAGCTTCGGCAACCTGGCCATCGACCCCACCGCCGCACTGTTGTTCGTCGACTTCCGCAGCGGCGCAACGCTTCAGCTCTCCGGCACCGCGACCGTGCGCTGGGACGCGGGTCCGGTAGGCGAGGACACTCCGACCGGGCGGCGCGTGGTGTTCGCGCCGCAGCAGGTGATCGCCATCGAATCAGCACAGCATTCGCTCGCGGCGGCGGACTAATCCGGCATGGGTCCCGTCAGGTGCGCTTCGGCAAGCTTGCGGAATGCCAACACCAACCGGCTCCTCTCGCCCGCGCGGGTGGCCAGGACCACGTGGCTGGGTTCGACGCCTTCCAACGGAACGGTGGTGATGTCGGGGCGCACCGTGCTGCCGTGGTAGCCGGCGGTGATCGCCACCGCTTGGCCCGCGGCGATGAGTTCGAACTTGTCCTCGAGCGCCTCGATGAATGGACCGTCGGGTGCACGTGTCCCGTCGGGGCGGGGATCGATGCGCCAGAAGGCGCTAAACGCCGGATCGGAGTGCCGCAACCGTGGCATTGGTTCGTCGGCGATGTCCTCCAGGGTCGCCGACTTCCGGCCCGCCAGGCGGTGGTCCAGGGGCACCGCCAGAACCCGAGGCTCGTCATAGAGGACGGTCACGTGCAGTTGGTCGGTGGGGAATGGCAGTCGGGTTACCAGCGCGTCGACCCGATGATCCAGTAGCGCATCCCGACCCTCGGTCCAACACAGGTGCAGCACTTGGACATCGGCGTCGGGATGTTCGCGGCGCAATTCGCGTACCGCCGGTGTGGCGATGAGACCGCTCGTGTAGCCGATGGTGATGTGGTGGGGCTGGGCGGCGGCTCTTGCCTGGGCCGCGGCCTGGGTGGCGGAACGAAGCAGTGCCTTGGCGCGCGGCAGGAACACCTCGCCGGCCTCGGTCAGCCGGGTGCCCTGCGGCGTGCGGTCCAACAACCGGACCCCCAGTTGCTGCTCCAAGCGGCGGATCTGCCTACTCAACGACGGTTGTGCGACGTGCAGCGCGGCGGCAGCTCGACCGAAGTGGCGGTGCTCGGCCACCGTCACGAAGTAGCCGACGAGTCGCAAATCGAGGTCTACTACCAGCGATGTCGCGTTCGTCATGCGTTCTAGCTAACCACACTTTGCGGCAAATCAGTCCTGAAAACCGTACCAAGCTGCGGTGATGCCGATAGTGCATCGCGCCATCTGAAATAGGACTTGGACACCCGCGCCGGTCACGTCATTGACTGGTGGCACGAAAACTCAGCAACTGGGCAAGCAACTGGGAAGAGGGATCAAGCCATGCACGTCTTTGTCACCGGGGCCACTGGACACATCGGTGCCGTCGTCGTCAGCGAACTCCACGCGGCCGGACACCAGGTCACCGGCCTGGCGCGGTCAGACGATTCCGCCGCCGCCCTCGAGGCGGCCGGCGTCACCGCGCTTCGGGGGGATCTGGAAGACCTTGACGGTCTGGCCGCTGCCGCGGCGGCTTCGGACGGGGTCATCCACCTGGCCTTCAGGCACGACTTCGCCGACTGGGAAGGTGCCGCCCAGACGGACCTGCGCGCCGTCAACGCCATGGGCGAAGCGCTCATCGGCTCCGATCGGCCATTCGTCATCACTTCTGGAACGCTCATGCTGGCTTTCCGGGGAGAGGGCGGCTTCGCGACCGAAGACGAGACCCTGCCCAACGGACCGCGAATCGACTCCGAGAACGCCGCGATCGCCCTGGCCGAGCGCGGAGTGCGATCGGCGGTCGTCCGGCTGGCGCCCCTGGTGCACAGCGATCTCGATCACCACGGCTTCGCTCATCACCTGATTGGCGTCGCCCGTGACACCGGCGTCTCCGCGTATATCGGTGACGGGTTCAACCGCTGGCCGGCCGTCCACACCCTCGACGCGGCACACCTGTTCTGCCTGGCCGTCGAAAAGGCCCCGGCCGGAACGATTCTGCATGGGGTCGCCGACGAAGGAGTGCCGTTCCGCGACATCGCCGGCGTCATCGGCCGTCATGTCGGTGTGCCGGTGGTCAGCATCCCGCTCGAGCGGGCGGATCATTTCGGATTTCTCGGCCCGTTCGCATCGGCGGACAACCCGACCTCGAATGCCTTGACGCGCAAACAGTTTGACTGGGACCCGCAGGGGCCGGGGCTGATCGAGGATCTAGACGCGGGCCACTACTTCAAGTGACCGAAAGCGCTTGCGGCGTGGCCTGCTAGCCTTCCGGGCGGTAGTCGGTGATCTCCTCGAGCAACCGCATCACCGGTGGTGGATCGAACTGCAGGGCCGACGACATGTGCAACTTGTGCCCGTTGGCCTGCATGTTCTGCACCACAGCCGCTAGATCGTCCCCCTCGATCTCGTACAGGGCCACATACGGCCCCTTGCCGTCGACCGGCCTCAGTCGACGGGCCGAGACGATTCCGTCCAGTGCCACAAGCTCTTTCAGGTGGATCTCGTCGTACCAGGTGTTGTACTCCTGGTCGCGATCGGGCGAACTCGGGTAGGTCTCGACGTAGACGATTCCTTTGGCCATGTCGCCGCCTCTCTACTCGTAGCGAACCGTGATCGGTGCGCCGTCGGGAACTCCCTGGCACGTCAGGATGTATCCCTCCGCGACCTCGTCGTCGTCGAGGGCGTCGTTGACGCGCATGGTGGCGGTGCCTTCGACGAGCTTGGCCATGCACGTTCCGCAGTTGCCGGCCTCGCAGTTGAACGGCGGGTCCAGTCCGGCCCGACGCGCGCTTTCCAGCAGGGTCTCACCGGGCACCAGTGGGACCGTGGCCTTCCTGCGGTCGAGGTGGATCGTGACCATGCCGGGCTCCGTCATGTCCGCCGTGCGACCGCCTTCCTGTACTTGCGTTCTTTATTATAGAGAATACTATTCTCGCCAGGCGATAGTATCTTCTCAACGATCTGCCGGAGAGGAACGAGACGTGTGACCGAGCCCGCCGCGCTCGTGTTCGAGGAGCGGCGATTCAGCCTGCCCGAACTCGACGCGCTGGCAGGTGGGCTGGCCGCCACCCTGCGCAAACGAGGTGTGCAGGCCCGCCAGCGGGTCGCGGTCATGTCGTCCAACCGGCCGGAATTCGTCGCGGCCCTCTGCGCGATCTGGAAGCTGGGCGCGTCCGCCGTCCTCATCAGCCCCGCCTGGAAGCGCGACGAGGTCGACCACGCCCTCGGGCTGACCGCCCCAGCGCACGCCGTGGGCGATCATCCGGTGTTGGCGGACGCGATGCCGATGCTGCACCTCGACGAACCCATCGCCCCTGTCACCGGGGCAACCACCCCGCGCGGCGAGCCGGCGGCCGGCGATGACGCGGTGCTGGTGTTCAGTTCGGGCACCACCGGCCTGCCGAAGGCGGTTCGACATACCCACGCATCACTGGAAGCGGCGGTTCGCCATTGGCGCGACGCACTGCAGTTGACCGAGCGCGACCGCATCCAGGTCGCCACGCCGCCGTCGCACATCCTCGGTCTGCTCAACATCGTCACGGCGCTGCGCACCGGCGCGTGGGTGCGACTGCACTCCCGGTTCGACGTCGACCGCATGCTGCGACACATCGAAAGTGACCGCATCACAATCGAAATGGCGGTGGCGCCCATCGCCCTGGCGGTCGCCGCGCACCCCGCACTGGAGTCTTTTGACCTCTCGTCGTTGCGCTACATCATGTGGGGGGCAACGCCGGTCACCGCCAGCATCGCCGAAACCGTGACGCGGCGGGCCGGCGTCGGCTGGGTTCCGGCCTACGGCAGCACTGAGTTGCCAGTCATCGCCTGTAACCCGCTGGACGGCCCGCGCCTTGATGCCGTCGGCCGCGCGGTGCCGGGGGTGGACGTGCGGGTGGTGTCGCTGGACACCGGGCAGCCGGTGGGCCCGGGCGACGTCGGTGAGATCCAGGCGCGGTCAAACTCCTTGATGGCTGGCTATTTACCCGATGCTGCGACTGGCGAAGCGATGCAGGACGGGTGGTATCGGACCGGCGACGTCGGCTGGGTCGACGCCGACGGTTGGTTGCGGATCACCGACCGGCTAAAAGAGATGATCAAGGTGCGCGGCTTCCAGGTCGCGCCGGCCGAGATCGAAACGGTGCTGCTCGGCCATCCGGCGGTCAAGGATTGCGCGGTGTTCGGCGTGCCCGACGGTGCCAACGGTGAGGCCGTCGTCGCCGCGGTGGCCACGCATAAGCCGGTCGAGCCCGCCGAACTCGCCGCCCGCGTCGATGCGAAATTGGCGTCCTACAAACGCCTGAGTCGAGTCGTGTTCGTGCCTGACGTGCCCCGGTTGCCATCGGGCAAAGTCTTGCGCAGAGTGCTCAAGGAGAGCTATGGATGTACGTCTGACGGCTGAACAGCAGCAACTACGTGACGCTGCGGCCAAGATGGCCGATGACCTGGGCCCCGGTGCGGTGCAAGACCTGGCTGACGAGAGCCGAATCTCCCGTCTGGACCGGCAGGTTGAGGCGACCGGCTGGCGGTCGCTGCGCTCGGACGGAGCCTCTGGCGTCGAAGTCGCCATCGTGGCAGAGGAATTCGGGCGTCGACTCGTCGACACTCCGTTCCTCGGTCCGGTCCTGGCCGACGACCTCGCCCGCCATTTTGAGGCGGAGGCGCCCGCAGCGACGATCGCGGTCGACGGGCGCGCCATCGACGCGCGCGGGTTTCGACGTGCCCTGCAGCTGACCGGCAACACCGTACTGGCAGTCGAGGTGGAACCCGGTGAGATCGGTGCGGATCTGACCAGAACGAGTGCCGCGCTTGCGGATTCGCCAGTCGTCGTTGGCGACGTGTCGATTGATGTCGCCCAACGGTGGCTGGCCCTGGCGTTGGCCGCCACCGCGGCAGACCTGGTCGGGACCGCGCGCGGCGCCCACGCCTTGGCCTGCGACTACGCGAAAATCCGTGAGCAGTACGGCAAGCAGATCGGCTCGTACCAGGCCATCGCGCACCTGATGGCGGAGAGCCTTGCGCTCATTGAAGGTTCGATCAGCGTGCTGCGGCACGCCGCGTGGGCGGTCGACGAGTTGGAGCCGGCTGCAGCCATCCGGGCGAGCCGAGTGGCCAAGGTGTACTGCGCGCGCGCCACCCGAACCGTGTGCGAGACCGCGATACAGGTGCACGGCGGCATCGGCAACACCTGGGACTGTCTCGCACACGTCTACCTGCGTCGGGCGCTGACGTCCACCGAGCTGTGGCCGGTAACTCTGAAGGAGATCGATCTTGGACTTTCGTGACGCACCTCAGGAAGCCGCGTTCCGGGAGCGCCTGCGATCCTGGCTTTCGGTGCACGCCAAGGAATATGCCGGCTCGGGCGACGAATACTGGGAGCGCCAGGGCGAATGGCATCGGGCCCTGTACCAGGAGGGCTTTTTCGGACTGTCGTGGCCCCGGGAGTACGGCGGTCTCGAGTTGCCCCCGGTGTATGACGTCATCGTGGATGAAGAGCTGGCCCGCGCCGGCGCTCCGCCTCGGCCCAGCGTGGGTTATCTGGTGTACGGCATCGGCCGGCACGCCAGCGACGAACTGCGGCAACGCTTCCTGCCCGGGATCATCAACGGAACGGAACGGTGGTGCCAAGGTTTCAGTGAGCCAGGCGCCGGCTCCGACTTGGCGTCGCTGACCACCACCGCCACCCGCGAAGGCGACACCTACGTCGTGCACGGGCACAAAATCTGGACGAGCTACTCCGACGTCGCCGACTGGTGTCTGCTGCTGGCCCGCACCGATCCGACCGTCAAACGGCATCGCGGTATTTCGGCGTTCATCATCGAGATGAAACAGCCTGGGGTGCAACAGCATCCGCTGCGTATGATCAACGGGGTCACCAACGAGTTCGGCCAGGTGTTCTTCGACGGCGCGAAGGTCCCGGCAGACCGGATGGTCGGTGCGCCGGGCGACGGCTGGGCGGTCGCCATGACGGTCGTCGGCCACGAGCGGGAACCGTCCACGTTGGGCTACGCGGCCCGATACAACAAGCTGGTTCGGGAGATGGCGGCGCGTAGCGACGGCGAGATCAGCGACGAGTTGGCCTGGGCGGCGGTCCAGGCCGAGATGCTCACCCATCACGTGCGCCGGCGGCTCTCCGAACAGCTCGACGGAGTGTCGCACGGGCCGGAGGGGTCGCTGGATAAGCTGCTGATGACCTGGGTGGAGCAGTCCGTCGGGCATGCCGCGCTGGCCGTCGCGGGTACCCGTGATCCAGACCTGCTCAGCGCTTACCTGTACAGCCGGGCCCAAAGTGTGATGGGCGGGACATCGCAGATACAAAAGAACATCATCGCTTCGCGAATCCTGGGATTGGGGGTTTGACGTGTACGACATGCCAACCGAAATCGACGTTCGCGCCGACGGTCCGCTGCGCATCATCACGCTGAACCGCCCGGACGAACTCAACGCCGTCAACGACAGCCTGCATGTCGGGCTGGCGCGACTGTGGCAGCGATTGACCGACGACCCGACGGCCCGCGCGGCCGTCCTCACCGGCAGCGGGAAGGCCTTCTCGGCCGGCGGCGATTTCAACTATCTGGCCGAACTTGCGCAAGACGCCGACCTGCGGTCCAAGACCATTCGCGATGGTCGCGAGATAGTGCTGGGCATGGCGCGTTGTCGAATCCCGGTGATAGCGGCCGTCAACGGCCCAGCGGTCGGGCTCGGTTGCAGCCTCGTCGCGCTGAGCGACATCGTCTACATTGCCAAGGACGCGTTTCTGGCCGACCCGCATGTGCAAGTCGGCTTGGTGGCGGCCGACGGCGGACCGCTGACCTGGCCGCTGCATATCAGCCTGTTGCTGGCCAAGGAATATGCCCTGACCGGAACCAGGATTCGCGCAGAGCGGGCCGTCGAGCTCGGCCTGGCCAACCACGCCGTGGACGACCCGTTCACCGAAGCGGTGGCCTGCGCCAAGCGCATCCTGGAGCTGCCGCAGCAGGCGGTCGAAAGTACCAAGCGGGTGCTGAACATCCACCTCGAGCGCGCCGTCCTGGCCAGCCTGGACTACGCGCTGTCCGCCGAGAGCCAGTCGTTCGTCACGGAGGACTTCCGCAACATCGTCACCAAGTTGACGGCGGGTAAGAACTGAAGCCGGTCAAATATCGTGCTGCCGAAGAAATTCGCGCATCACGCGGTCGAACCGTTCGGGCTCTTCGATGAACGGCAGGTGCGCCGATGATTCGAAGAACTCGAACCGCGAACCCTTGATGCGCTGATGCATCTCACGCATGTGTTCGGGTGAGCATTCGTCGTACTTGCCCGCGAGAAGCAGTGTCGGCACGCGGATCTCGTCCAGCCGGTCGAATACGTCCCAGTCTTTGACGGTGCCGACGATGCGAAAGTCGCTGGGGCCGAACATGGTCTCGAAGATCTCGACGCCCATGTTGCGGAAGGCGTCCTCGAGTTCCTGCGGCCAGGGGAGTTTGCGGCACAGGAACGTCTCGTTCCACGTCCTGATCGCCGCTTGGTATTCGGCGGAGTGGGTGGTGCCAGCCGCTTCGTGATAATCGATCGCCGCCTGCGTCGCCTCGTCCAGTTCGGACTTCAGGCGGGCGACGTTGGCCGCGAACAACGGGATGGACGCCGCGCTGTTGGAGATGGTGAAACTGGCTGCGGCGGCCGAGGTGTCGAGCAGGTGTTGCAGCGCCAGCATCCCGCCCCACGAGTTGCCGAAAAGATGGAAGCGGTCCAGTCCGAGTCCGTGCACCACGGCGTCCATTTCGGCGACGGAGCGTTCGATGGTCCACAGGGTGGTATCGGAAGGGCGGTCAGAATTGCCGCAGCCCAACTGGTCCCAGAAAATGACCTCGCGCTCGTCGGCCAGCCGCTTCAGGGCGCTGATGTAGGTGTGCGGCAGGCCGGGGCCGCCGTGCACCGCGAGCAGGGGCAGGCCGGGCCCGCCGCCCACGCGCTGGAACCACACCTTTCCGCCCGGGACGGCGATCGTCCCCTCCCGCTGACTCATGGTTGCTAGCCAACCATCCAGCAACCGGATGGCGCGGTAGTGGCCCTTCTTGCAACTCAAACTCTCAGAATGCGAGAATATTGTTCTCGTCAACGTGTGGATGGAGTAGACCTGTGCCCGAAGCCGTCATCGTGTCCGCCCTGCGCACCCCGATCGGTACCGCACGCAAAGGGACGTTGCGCGACACCACCGCTTTCGAACTGGCTCACCACGTGGTCAGCGAAGCCGCCAGCAACCTCGACCCGGCGCAGATCGATGATGTGATCCTCGGCGAGGGCCTCTATGGCGGGGGTGTGGTTGCGCGGCACGCGGCCATCACCGCCGGGCTGAGCCACGTGCCCGGCCTGGCCCAGAACCGGCACTGCGCTGCCGGGCAGGCGGCCGTGCAAAGCGCGGCGGCCAGCATTCGCGCGGGAATGGACCAGCTCATCATCGCCGGCGGGGTGAACTCGGCCTCCACCACGCCGCGATCTTTGATTAACGTCGACGGCGAATGGGTCGGTTGGTTCCCCCCGACCCACCCTGACCGGCCTGACGCGCCCAACATGGACATGTCGATCACCGTCGGCTGGAACGCGGCGGTGAGCGCCGGGGTCAGCCGTGAGGAGATGGACGCGTGGGCGTTGCGCTCGCATCGCAACGCGATCGCCGCTATCGACGAAGGACGGTTCAAGGAAGAGATCGTTCCGATCGAGACCCCGCACGGGCTGTTCGCGGTCGACGAGCACCCACGCCGGGACACCACCCTGGAGAAGCTCGCGGCTCTGAAGCCGCTGCATCCGGAGATCGAGGGTTTCTCGATCACCGCCGGCAATGCGTGCGGTGCCAACGACGGTGCAGCCGTGCTGACCATCGCCAACGAGCGGCTGGCCGACCAACTTGGCCTGCCCCCGCTGGCGCGGGTCCTGTCGTGGGCATCCGTGGGGGTCGATCCGGCGGCCACCGGCCTGGCGCCGGTCGAGGCGATCCCGAAAGCCCTTAAGCGCGCTCATCTTTCGATCTCTGACGTGGACCTGTTTGAGATCAACGAAGCCTTCGCGTCCATGTGCGTGGCCACCATCAAGCTGCTGGACCTGGATCCTGACCGGGTTAACGTCAGTGGCAGCGGATGTTCGCTTGGGCACCCGGTGGCGGCGACCGGAGCCAGGATGCTGGTCACGCTGGTCCACGAACTGCGCCGGCGCGGCGGCGGTGTGGGAGTCGCGGCGATGTGTGCGGGCGGCGGGATGGGTTCGGCGACGGTCATCGAAGTCCCGGCACCCTAATCAAGACCCCAAGCGGCCCGGATGGAGATAGCCGACCTCATTGCCAACGCGCGCAACGGTTCTCAACGCGCAGCGGGTCGGTTGTTGAGCCTGGTCGAAAGTGACCGCCGGGATGAGGTGCTGGCCAGTATCGGTCCGCAGGCGGGGCACCAGCTTCTCGTCCTCGGGATCACCGGCCCACCGGGCGCGGGCAAGTCGACGACGATAGCCGCTTTGGTGGGTGCCTACCGACAGCGCGGGTGCCGGGTGGCCGTCCTCGCCGTCGACCCGTCCTCCCCGTTCAGTGGCGGGGCACTGCTCGGCGACCGCATCCGAATGACCCAACACATCAACGATTCCGACGTGATGATCCGTTCGGTGGCCAGCCGCGGCCACCTGGGCGGGCTGGCCGCCGCCGTACCCGCCGCCATCCGACTGCTGGGAGCCATCGGCTACGGCGTGGTCCTGTTGGAAACCGTGGGTGTCGGGCAGTCCGAGATCGAGATCGCCGCCGTCGCCGACCCGACCGTCGTCATCCTCAATCCCGGCGCGGGCGACGCAGTGCAGGCCGCGAAGGCGGGCCTGCTGGAAGTCGCGGACATCGTCGTGGTCAACAAGGCCGACCGCGACGGGGCCGAACAAACGGTGCGGGATCTACGGGCGGAAACCAAGGCTCCGATCGTCAGTCTGGTCGCCGCACGCGGCGAGGGTCTCGACGAGCTGATGGCCGCCATCGACAGCCATCACCGCACCGACAGTCGCGCCCGCCGGTTGGCCCGGGCCCGGGCTCAGATCCTGTCCCTGGCGCAAACCCGGCTGCGGGCTCGGGCGGATCTGGATCGCCTCGCCGAGTCGGTGGTCGACGGTGACGACGATCCCTACTCGGCCGCCGAACGACTGCTGTCGCCGGCTCCGCAGGACGACCGATAGCCGATACTCTGGGCTGGTGGCCATGGCTTTCGGTTGGGCCGAGGACCCAGAGATCGACGCGGCGTTCGAAGACACAACAGTCACACCAGTCACTCGAGGCGGCGGGTGACGGACCGCCCGCCTTTGCAGGACAAATCCCAACAGCGGGAAGGTATTTGGCGTGACCCGGCTTAGTTGTCGCTAGGAGTCGGGCATGGCGACACCCGTTCCCGCCAGAGTCGAACGTGCGCCATGTGCGCCGATCTACGGCGTCTGCGACGCCCGTCCCCGTTCTGAGACCGATTGCCCGGTCGCCGCCGCATATCCGGCCCGGTAGCCGAAAACCATTGCCGGTCCCAATGTTCCGCCGGCACCGCCATAAGCGCGACCGGTCGCGCCGGCCATCGCATTGCCCGCTGCGAACAGGCCGGGTATCGGCCGCCCGCTGACATGGAGTACCCGGCCGTCCCGGTCGGTGCGTGGTCCACCTTTGGTGCCCATCGCGCCAACCTGAACGGGCACGGCGTAGTAAGGCGCCGTGTCGATGGGGCCCAGCGTTTTGCCGGCGAGTGTGGTGGCGGTGTGGTCGCCCCAATAGCCGTCGTAGGCACTGGAACCGCGCCCAAAGTCTGGGTCATGGCCGGCGGCGACGTCGCGATTCCACCTCGCGATCGTTTGCTCCAAACCCGCGGCGTCGATGCCGGTCTTGGCCCCCAGCTCGGCGAGATCCGCCGACTCGCAGAACCACTCCGGGACGGGAGCGCCCGGCTCGACACCGAGAAATCCGTAGCGCTGCAGGTGGATCGAGTCGAACACGATCCATGCCCGGTCGTTGACATACCCGCCGCGGGGGTCGAGGTAATGGAAGGCGCCGGCCATCGAGTTGTATTCGCCTGCCTCGTTGACGAACCGCCGCCCGGCCCGGTTGACGATGATGCTGCGGGGACGCGTTCGCTCCAGCCGGACGCTGCGACTGCGCGGCTTGTCGTCGATGGTGTCGCCCGGGATCTGAACGATCGGCACCCACCACGCTTCGCCCATGTTGGCCAGATCGGCGCCGAGTGCCATCGCCATCCGCAGCCCGTCGCCGGTGTTGTTCGGGGGTGAGACCGCGCCGTGCATCGGTCCGCGCAAGAAGGCCTGCACCAGCGCCGGATCCCACTCGAACCCGCCGGTGCCCAGGATGACACCGCGCCGGGCGCGCACGTCCATGCTCTGCTCGGGCCCGGCGATCCGCGCGCCGACCACGGCGTCGCCCTCCACAATCAGCTGCTCGGCGCGTGAATTGACACACGGTGCCACCCCGGCATCCAGCAGGCCCTGCAATAGACCGGCGACCAGCGCCGTGCCCGCCACGCACAGGTCACCGGCCCGTGCCACGTCCGCGTGCAGTCGGGCCCGGGTTTCGGCGTCGAACCCCACATTGGACCAGTCGGCGGGAAACGCCGTGATCCGTTCCGACCAGTCACCCAGCACCCCGAGATCGAACGGCGCCGCACTCAGCGAACGCCCGCCGCCCGGCTGTCCGCCCGGCAGTTCCGGCTGGTAGTCGGGGAAGCCCTCCGCGACCTCGAAACGCAGGCCGCTGTGCTTCTCGACGAAGTCCAGCATCAACGGCCCGGTCCGCACGAAGGTTTCGACCAATTCGTCGTCCATCGAGCCGAAGGATTGCGCGCGTAGGTATTTCAGCGCGTCGGCCACCGTCAATTCCCGATCGGGTGCACGGTTGTGCGCCGGGATCCACGCGATGCCACCAGAAACCGCGGTGGTTCCGCCTACGGTGGGCGCCTTCTCGAACACCTTCACCGAGGCGCCGGCGGTGGCCGCCGACAGGGCCGCCGTGAGTCCCGCACCGCCACTGCCGAGTACGACGACATCGAATTCGTGATCCCAAGCCATGCCGGGTATCCCTTCAGCTCAGCAGTGCCGACAACTTGTTGGCGGCCTTGATGACAGCGTCCTTGCCGCGCATCACCACGTCCTCGCGATGGGAGATGAGGTTGATGCAGGCGGGCGGACAGGGAGCCGGGCGCGGCACCGCAACCGCCAGTCCATAGGTGTTCGGTTCGATCTCACCGTGCGTGATTACCCAGCCGCGTTCGCGGGCCGTGGCGACGAGCTCCCGCTCGCCCGGGCGCGGTGGCATGCTCGCCAACAGCGCGATCCCGGCGGCACCGCGGTCCAGCGGATAACGGCTGCCCTCATGGAAGGCGAGCTGATAGGGAACCTGGGTCGGCACGATCACCGCGACCGCCACCTGCTCGTCACCCTCGGCGACCAACAACGACACGGTGGTGCCGAGTTCGTCGGCCAACGCGCGCAGCGTCGGCGCGCTCAATTGGCGCAGATTGTTGTCGAAGGACGCACCAAGGACGGCCAGCCCCGCCGCCGGTCGGTAACGCCCATCCTCTCCCTTGGCGACCAGCCGAAATTGGGTCAGCGTCGCCAGCAAGCGATATGCGATGGTCCGGTGCACCCCGACCTGGTCGGCGACCTCTTGCATGGTCAGCCCCTGCGGGGCGGCGGCCACCAGTTGCAGCGCCGTGAGCCCCCTGGCCAGCGTTTGTGAACCCGTCGCCGCGCCCGTCACAGGCTTGACATACCCCCACGTGAGGGCAAAGCTCTATACATATCGCACATTGAGGTGCGATATTAGCACACAGAGCCCGGGGGTCATTGAGGACAGTGGCGGAGTTCGAGAGCGTGTGGAGCGACCTCCAAGGCGTCGCGTTCGAACAGGGCTACCTCGAGGCTGGGGGAGCTCGGACCCGATTCCTGCGCGCGGGCGACCCAGGCAAACCGGTGCTGATGCTGCTGCACGGCTCCGGTGGCCACGCCGAGGCCTACGTTCGAAATCTGGCCGCGCACGCCGAGCACTTCTGGACGTGGGCCATCGACATGCTCGGCCACGGCTTCACCGACAAGCCGGGCCATCCGCTGGAAATTCGGCACTACGTCGAGCATTTGATGGCGGTACTGCGTGCCATCGGCGCTCGGCGCGCCAGCATCAGCGGCGAATCGCTCGGCGGATGGGTGGCCGCGCGCGCCGCCATCGACCACCCTGATGTGGTGGACCGACTGGTCCTGAACACGGCCGGTGGATCGCAGGCGGATCCCGTGGTGATGCAACGGATTATCGACTTGTCGATGGCCGCTGTGCAGAACCCGACCTGGGAGACCGTGCAGGCGCGGATCAAATGGCTGATGGCAGACAAGGCGAAGAACTACGACGATCTGGTGGCCAGCCGGCAGCGGATCTATCGGCAGCCGGGCTTCGTCGCTGCCATGCGTGACATCATGGCCCTGCAGGACCCCGAGATTCGTGCGCGAAATCTGTTGGGACCGGAGGAGTACGGGTCTATCACCGCACCCACCTTGGTGCTGTGGACAAGTGATGACCCGACGGCCGACGTAACGGAGGGCCGGCGGATCGCATCGATGATCCCCGGCGCCCGATTCGAACTGATGCCGGGCTGCGGGCACTGGCCGCAGTACGAGGATGCCAAGACGTTCAACCGGCTGCACATCGACTTCCTGCTGGGACGTTGATGGCCGGCGCCGGGCACGAATGCGACGTCGTGGTGGTCGGCGCCGGCCCCGTAGGGCTGACCCTGGCCAATATTCTTGGCCAACAGGGCATCAACACGCTGGTGGTGGAGGAACGCGAAACGCTGATCGACTATCCGCGCGGCGTTGGACTGGACGACGAAGCGTTGCGCACGTTCCAATCGATCGGATTGGTCGACCAGGTCCTGCCGCACACCGTGCCCAACCAGATTCTGCGGTTCTTCGACGCCAAGCGCCGGATACTCGCCGAAATGGCGCCGCCCGACGCGCGTTTCGGCTGGCCCAAGCGCAACGGCTTCGTGCAACCCTTGGTCGACGCCGAATTGCTGCGAGGGCTGGACAGATTCGACAACGTCGAGGTCTGGTGGGACCGGCCGATGACTTCTTGCGTGCAGACCGACCAGGCCGTGACCATCGAACTCGGTGGGCAGAGCGGGCCGATGACGGTCCGGGCACGCTACGTCGTCGGCTGCGACGGCGGGCGCAGCACGACCCGGGGAATGATGGGCGTCTCGTTTGACGGCACCACCTCATCCACCCGCTGGTTGGTCGTCGACGTCGCGAATGACCCGCTGGGCCACCCCAACAGCGAGGTCGGCGCCGACCCGGAACGCCCCTACGCCTCGATCTCGATCGCCCACGGTATTCGCCGGTTCGAGTTCATGATTCACGCCGACGAGTCCGACGAGCTGGCCGAGGATCCGGCCTTTCTGACCAGAATGTTGGCGCGGATGGTTCCGCGCCCGGACCGGGTCGAGGTGATCCGACGCCGGGTCTATACCCACCACTCGCGGATAGCCGGAGCGTTCCGCAGCGGCCGGCTGCTGCTGGCCGGCGATGCCGCGCACCTGATGCCGGTCTGGCAGGGGCAGGGCTACAACAGCGGCATCCGGGATGCCGCCAACCTGGGTTGGAAACTGGCCGCCGTGGTCAGCGGCCGTGCCGAAGACCGCCTGCTAGACACCTACGACCAGGAGCGGCGCAAACACGCCCGAGCGATGATCGACCTGTCCACCATGGTGGGTCGGGTCATCTCGCCAACCAACCGCCGCATCACAGCGGCCCGCGATCTGCTGGTTCGATCGGCGTCAATAGTGCCTTCCCTCAAGCGGTATGTGCTCGAGATGCGGTTCAAGCCGATGCCGCGCTACGAGCATGGAGCCGTCGTCCATGACGAGCCCCGCCGGGCGGACTCGCCAGTGGGGACGCTGTTCATCCAGCCGCGGGTCGACACCCGCACCGAGCAGAACGTGCTCCTCGACGAGGTGCTGGGCTCCTGGTTCGCCGTGTTGTGCTGGAACAACAATCCCCGCACGATACTCGGCGACGAGGCGTTTGCGACGTGGAAAGCCTTGGGTGCCCGGTTCGTTGCCGCACGCCCGCTGACACAGCTCCATTGGACCGGGCACGACGATCCCGACGTCGAGATCGTCGGTGACCGGTCCGGAGTCTTGAAGGGCTGGTTCGACGTCCACCGAGAGTCGGTCGTGTTTCTGCGGCCCGACCGCTGCATCGCCGGCGCCTGCATCGCCCAGCTCGCTCCCGAACTGAGCGGGTCCCTGATCGAGGCGCTGTCACTCACACTGAAAGGGGGTGACGTCCAAAGTGCCACTGGCTCTGTGCTGTATGTCCCACAGCCCGCTGCTGAATCTACCGGGGCCACCGCGGGACCTGCTTGACGACGTGGAAGCCGCGATCGCCCGGGCGCGCGGATTCGTCACCGACTACGACCCGGAGTTGGTCGTCATCTTTGCGCCCGACCACTACAATGGGTTCTTCTACCGGGTGATGCCGTCATTCTGTATTGGCATGCAGGCCAACGGTGTCGGCGACTACGGCACCCATGCCGGCCCCCTCGACGTACCCGGCGACATCGCGGGCGAGTGTGCGAAGGCCGTGCTGGCCGCCAACGTCGATGTGGCGGTGTCGGCGAACATGGACGTCGATCACGGCACCGTCCAACCCCTGGAGAAGCTGTTCGGCGCGGCCACCGCGAAGCCGGTGATACCGATCTTCATCAACGCGATCGCCGTGCCGCTGGGGCCGTTGCATCGCTGCCGTGCCCTGGGAACCGCGGTCGGCGCCTTTCTGGGCACGTTGGACAAGCGAGTGCTGGTGATCGGATCGGGTGGCCTCTCGCACAGCCCCCCGCTACCCACGTTGGACACCGCGACTGCGGCCGTGCGGCAACGAATCGTGGACGGTCAACCGATGACGCCGGAGCAACGGCAGGCCCGCCAGACGGCGGTCATCGACGCCGCCAGAAGCTTCGCCGGCGGCGACAGTGACCTGCAGCCCCTGAACCCGGCCTGGGACCATCGCTTCTTGGAAGTCGTCGACCGCGGCCGCCTCGAGGATCTCGACAGCTGGTCGAACTCGTTCGTGACGCATGAGGGTGGCAGTTCCGCGCACGAGATCCGCACCTGGGTAGCCGCTTTCGCGGCGCTGGCGTCGGCGGGGCCGTACCAGACCGCGGTGCGTTACTACAAGCAAGCAGCCGAGTTGCTCGCCGGGTTCGCGGTCCGAACGGCGGCGCCGGTCGCATGACACCACGAGCCGCGGAACCATCCGGTCGCTTCGACCATGCCGTCGATGTGCTGGTCGTCGGCTCCGGTGGCGGCGGGATGACGGCCGCGCTGACCGCGTCCGCATCCGGCCTCGATGTGTTGGTGATCGAAAAGTCCAGCAAGTACGGCGGATCCACCGCGTTGTCGGGCGGGGGCATTTGGGTGCCGGGTGCGCCCGCGCAACGCCGGGAGGGTTATGTCCCGAACCCGGAAGGCGTCGTCGAGTACCTGCGCCAGATCACCGACGGCCTGGTCACCGAGGCGCGCCTGCGCCAGTACGTGGAATCGGCGCCCCGAATGCTGGAGTTCTTGGAACGCCTTTCGCCCTGGCTCGAGTTCGTCTGGAAGCCCGGCTATGCCGACTACTATCCGGAACTGCCAGGCGGATCCGAGCTGGGTAGCACCATCAACGTGCCGCCCATCGATCTGCGCGTGCTGGGTGATGACGAGTCGACGCTGCTGCAGCCGCTGGCGTTGGCGCCCAAGGGCATTTGGTTGGGGCCGAAGGAATTGCGCTCGTTCTACCGGATCAGGCAGTCCTGGGCCGGAAAGGCTGTGCTGCTGAAGCTGATTGCACGCATGGTGCGGGCGCGTGTCTTCGACGAGCGGATGGCGGCGATCGGCCAGTCGCTGGTCGCCAGGCTCCGGCTGGCGATGCGGGAACGCGGTATTCCGCTGTGGCTGGACACGCCGCTGGTCGAGTTGCTCACCGACGCCGACGGATCGGTGGCCGGTGCGCTGGTGGAAAGGAACGGCACCCGGCAACGGATCGGGGCGCGTGGCGGCGTGATCCTGGCGAGCGGGGGATTCGACCACGACTTGGCCTGGCGCAAGGAACATTTGCCAGAGATCGACCAGGACTGGAGCTTCGGCAATCCGGCCGCCATGGGCGACGGCATCCGGGCGGGCCAAGCGGTCGGCGCGGCCGCCGACCTGCTCGACGAGGCGTGGTGGTTCCCGGCGATCCAATGGCCGGACGGCCGCATGCAATTCATGCTCAACGAGCGAATGATGCCGGCGCAGTTCATCGTCAACGGGGAGGGCAAGCGCTTCATCAATGAGGCGGCGCCCTACATGGACTTCGGCCACGCGATGATCGAAGGCCAGAAGTCCGGGGTGACGCGCATCCCGTGTTGGCTCATCACTGATCACCGCTCCTTCAATCGCTATGTCGTGGGCGGTCATCTGCCCATTCCGAAGATTCCCGGCGCGCCGGTGCCCACCGGACGCAAGATCCCCAAAGCCTGGCTGGATTCGGGCGTGGTGAAGGCCGCGACGAGCTGGGACGATTTGGCCGCCAAGATCGGCGTCCCGGCGGAACAACTTCGGGCCACGGCCGCGCGCTTCAACGAGCTGGCGCGCAAGGGCCACGACGACGATTTCAACCGCGGCGACAGCGTCTACGACAACTACTACGGCGACCCGACATTGCCCAATCCCAACCTGTATCCGCTGGGCGCCCCGCCCTACTACGCGTTCCGCATTGTGCTCGGCGACCTGGGCACCTCCGGCGGACTTCGCGTCGACGAGTACGCGCGGGTGCTGCGAGAGGACGACACGGTGCTGCCCGGACTGTATGCGGTGGGAAACACCTCCGCGCCGGTGATGGGACGCAGCTACGCCGGGGCCGGCGCCACCATCGGCCCGGCCATGACCTTTGGCTTCGTCGCGGCGAAACACGTTGCCGACCGGCGCGTTACGAATTCGGAGTCGGACGCAGAAGCCGCCCAGACCCTTAATTCTCCTAGGAGGTAGCAAATGAAGATCTCATTGTTCTACGAGTTCGCCCTGCCCCGCCCCTGGGCGCCCGACGACGAACGGGAGATGCTGCAGGACTGCCTCGACGAGGTGGAGGCCGCCGACAAGGCCGGTTTCTCCACGGTATGGCTCACCGAGCACCACTTCCTCGAGGAGTACTGTCACTCCACCGCGCCCGAGATGTTCCTCGCCGCGGCGAGCCAGCGAACCAAGAACATTCGGCTCGGCTTCGGCATCATGCACCTGCCGCCGGCGGTGAACCACCCCGCCCGAGTGGCCGAGCGCGTCGCCACCCTCGACCTGATCTCGAACGGGCGCGTCGAATTCGGCACCGGCGAGTCCTCCTCCGTCGGTGAGCTCGGCGGATTCAACATCGATCCCGCCGACAAACGCGCGCAGTGGGAGGAGGCGCTCGAGGTGGCCATCCGGTGCATGGTCGAGGAGCCCTTCACCGGCTTCAACGGCGAACACATCCAGATGCCGGCCCGCAATGTGATCCCCAAGCCGTTGCAAAAGCCGCATCCGCCCGTGTGGGTCGCCTGCACACGCCCGTCCAGCGTCCAGATGGCAGCCCAAAAGGCCATTGGCGCACTGAGTTTCGCCTACACCGGGCCGGGCCCCCTGGCCGAGCGGGTCAACGGCTACTACAAGGAGTTCGAGGAGAGCGGCGTCCCGGTCACACCGGCGATCAACCCCAACATTCTGGCCATCGGCGGCGACCTGTCGATGATGGTGGCCAAGACCGACGAGCAGGCACTGCAACGCCTCGGCAAGGGCGGTGGCTTCTTCTCCTTCGGCATCATGCACTACTACATGACCGGCGTGCACACCCCGGGACGAACCGGCGTCTGGGAACGCTATCTGGAAGAGGTGGAGAAGGACCCCACCCTGGCGTACGGACCCGGACGCGGCGCGATCGGGTCGCCGGCCACGGTTCGTGAGTTCCTGCGTGGATACGAGGAAAGTGGTGTCGACGAGATCATCCTGCTGCTCAACCCGCGCAGCCACGAGGGCACCATGGAATCCATCGAGCTGATGGGCAAGGAGGTCCTGCCCGAATTCATCGAGCGCGACGCGAAGGCGGTGGCGGACAAGGCCGCCCGACTGGCGCCGGTGATCGAGAAGGTCGAAGCTCGTCGGCCGGAACCGACGGCCCCGCAGTTCGACGAAAGCTACTCATTTGGCGGCCTGCCGACCGGCCGCGGCGGAAAGTTCACGGCCAGTGAGATTCCGGAGGCCATGGCCGAGATCAACGAGGGACGCGTCCAGGCCGCACAGCGCTTGAAGGAGCAGCAGCAGGGCAATTGAGTCCGGAAACTGACCAGGTCGGCAATCGACGATGGCAATCGAGGAATTGTGGCGCTACGACGGCCGCCGCGCCGTGGTGACCGGCTGTGCGTCGGGCATCGGTGCACACGTGGTGCAGCAGCTGACCGAGCTCGGGGCGCACGTCGTCGGGCTGGACAAGCGTCGGCCGGCGGTGCCGGTCAACGATTTTCACGAGGTTGACCTCGCCGACGCGGCCTCGATCGATCAGGCCGTCGCATCCATCGCGGGCGGCATCGACGCGCTGTTCAATGTCGCCGGCGTGTCGTCGGGCATCGGCGACCCGGAGTTGGTCGTCACGATCAACTTCCTGGGGCTGCGCCACCTCACCGAGGCGCTGATCCCGCGTATGACGGCGGGATCATCGATCGTGAGCGTGGCCTCCCTGGCGGCAGCGGGGTATCGCGAGCACCAGCGGGACGTCGTGCCGTTGTTGAACACCGCGACCATGCAGGAGGGAATTGACTGGTGCCGAAGCCATCCGGATGTCGTGGGGACCGGCTACCAGCTGTCCAAGGAGGCGGTGATTCTGTACGGCATGCGCAACGTCACCGCACTGGGCGCGCGAGGCATCCGGATCAATTGCACCGGCCCGGGGGTGACCGAGACGCCGATCCTCGACCAGCTGCGCACCGCCTACGGGCAGCAATTTCTCGACGACATACCGAAGCCGCTGGGGCGGGTGTCCGACCCGGCCGAACAGGCTGCGGTCCTGCTGTTCTTGAATAGCCGCGCAGCCAGCTATATTTCGGGCCAGGTCATCTGGGTCGACGGCGGCAACGTGGCAGCGGCTATCGCCCATGAACTCGAGGGAGGGCGGGCGTAATGGCTACCATGGCCGATTTTCGGAAAGCCGCACGCGATGTCTCGAACTGGGGGCGCTGGGGTGAGGCCGACGAGCTCGGCACGCTGAACTTCATCACCGCCGAGAAGGTGCAGCAGGCCGCGGGGCTGGTCCGGCACGGCAAGGTGTTCCCGCTCGGAGTCGACTTCGGCTCGTCGGGACCGCAGGGCGCTTTCGGGTTCCGGCACAACCCAATTCATGTGATGACCGTGGACGGCGGCGACGCGACCACGCTGGCCCGATACGGGCCCGGATGGACGCAGAATGCGACAGCGAGCCAGCTGGCCGGGTACTTCGCCGACAGCTTCTTCCGTTTCAACGACGACATGGTCGTCATGCCGTTGCAGGCGGCCACGCAATGGGACGCGCTGTCGCACGTCTACTACGAAGACCAGCTGTACAACGGATTCCCGGCCGGTTCCGTGACGAGCATGGGTGCATTCCACTGCGGCATCGACAAGGTCGATGTCAAGGGCATCACCTCGCGGGGGGTGCTGCTCGACCTGGTGCGCCACCGCGGCGCCGAGGTCTTCCTGGAACACGGCAACCCGATCACTCCCGAGGAGCTTGACGACGTCGTCCGCGCGCAAGGCGTGACCGTCGGCAGCGGGGACATCGTGTTGATCCGAACCGGCTGGTGGACAAGGTTTCTCATGACGGGCAACAAGACGGAACCGTATTCGGGTCTGGACTGGCGCTGCGCCCAGTGGCTGCACGATCACGAAATAGCGGCGGTGGCATCGGACAATCTCCAGGTCGAAGACCCGGTGTCGGGAATCGAAGGTCTGTTCCTGCCCTTGCACCTACTGTGCCTGCGCGACATGGGCATGATGCTCGGAGAGTACTGGGACCTGACCCCGCTGGCCGACGACTGCGCCGCCGACGGCGTCTACGAGTTTCAGCTCATCGCGCCACCGCTGCGATTCGTCGGCGCGGTCGGCTCCCCGGTCAATCCGATCGCGATCAAGTGATGGAGATCCACCGCAGGACCACCGTTGTCGACGGATTGCTAACCGGCTATCTCGAAGCGGGCGACGGTGATCCCGTGGTACTGCTGCACGGCGGCGAGTTCGGTGCCAGCGCCGAATTGGGTTGGGAACACAACATCGCCGCGCTCGCCACACGGTACCGGGTGCTGGCGCCGGACCAGCTGGGATTCGGGCAATCGGCGAAGGTCATCGACTTCGTCAACAGCCGAGCCATGCGCATTCGGCACGTCGCCCGCTTCTGCGAGCAGCTCGGCGTCGCTTCGGCGCACTTCGTCGGAAACTCCATGGGCGCCATCAATTTGCTCACCGACACCACCGCGGACAACCCGGTGTTGCCGGTCCGCAGCCTGGTCGCCATTTGCGGTGGGGGAGAGATCCAGCAGGGCAAACACTTTGATGCGCTGCAGGATTACGACGCCAGCCTTCCCGCGATGCGCCGCATCGTCGAGGCACTGTTCTACCACCCTGGCTATCCGGCCGACGACGAGTACGTGCGCCGGCGCCATGAGTCCAGCGTCGCGCCGGGCGCATGGGAAGCGGTGGCGGCAGCACGATTTCGGCGCCCCAACGCGGCACCGCCGGCCATCCCGTCGAGCGTGAGGCGGTACGAGCGGATCAAGGTTCCGGTGCTGATCATCGAAGGCGGCAACGACAAGCTGCTGCCCGCGGGATGGGCGGCGGACATCGCGGGGCGGATCGAGGGAGCGCGTTCGGCGGTCGTCGATGGTGCCGGGCATTGTCCGCAGATCGAGCAGCCCGCGGCCGTCAACGAGTTGTTGTTGCGTTTCTTCGCCGACCAGACCTGAAATCTCCCGTATCGGCGTTAGAGGGTGCATTCGCGTCTGCTCGCGGGGGATAGGCTGCATGACGATGATCCACTGGGACGAAGAGCATGACGTGGTGGTGGCCGGGTCGGGGGCCGGCGGGGTCACCGGTGCCTACACCGCCGCTCGTGAGGGACTCGACGTGCTGTTGGTGGAAGCGACCGACAAATTCGGCGGCACCACCGCATACTCGGGCGGCGGCGGGGTGTGGTTTCCCTGCAACCCGGTACTGGTGCGGGCCGGCGTCGACGACACCATCGAGGACGCGCTGGAGTACTACCACGCGGTGGTCGGCGACCGCACGCCGTACGAACTGCAAGAGACCTACGTACGCGGCGGCCCCCGGCTGATCGAGTACCTCGAGGCCGACGAGTCCATCAAGTTCGACTTGCTGCCCTGGCCGGACTATTTCGGCAAGGCGCCGAAGGCCCGGAAGGATGGCCGACGGCACATGGCGGCCCGGCCGCTGCGGGTCTCGAAGGCTCCGGAATTTCGTGAGCTGGTTCGCGGTCCCCTGGACAACGATTGGCACAATGCCCCGGTCCCCGAGGACTACTTCATCGGTGGCCGCGCGTTGATCGCCCGGTTCCTCGCGGCAATTCAGCGCTACCCGAATGCGACGCTGCAATTGAACACCGCGCTGGTCGAGCTGGTGGTCTCCGAAGACAAGACATCGGTAATCGGTGCTGTCGTCGAGACCGAGGGGCGGCGCAAGGCGATACGCGCGCGCCGGGGAGTGCTGCTGGCGGCCGGTGGATTCGAGAGCGACGACGGGCTCCGCAGCCAGTGGGGCGTGCCGGGTCAGGCGCGGGACACCATGGGCCCGTGGGGAAACCGCGGGTTGGCACATCAGGCGGCGATCGCGATCGGTGCGGACACCGACCTGATGGATCAGGCGTGGTGGTCCCCGGGGCTGACGCATCCCGACGGAAGATCCGCGTTCGCACTGTGGTTCACCGGCGGCATCTTCGTCGATCAGGACGGCAAGAGGTTCGTCAACGAGTCTGCCCCGTATGACCGGATCGGCCGCGTCATCATCGGCCGTCTGGAAGACGGGTCGATGACGCTGCCGTACTGGATGATCTACGACGACAAGGACGGCCAGGTGCCGCCGGTCAAGGCCCCGAATGTCTCGATGGTCGAGCCGGAGAAATATGTGGCCGCTGGGCTCTGGCACACGGCCGGTACGCTCGCGGAGTTGGCCGCCAAGATCGGCGTTCCCGCAGGCAGTCTGGCCGCGACCGTGGCACGGTTCAACGCATTCGTCGCAACCGGAGTCGACGAGGACTTCGGCCGCGGCGACGAGCCATACGACCGCGCGTTCTCTGCCGGCAAGTCACCGCTCGTCGCGATCGACCAGGGTCCCTTCCACGCGGCCGCCTTCGGCGTATCGGACCTGGGCACCAAGGGCGGGTTACGTACGGATACCGCGGGAGGCGTCTTGAACACCGACGGCAACCGTATCCCCGGCTTGTACGCGGCGGGCAACACCATGGCGGCGCCGAGTGGAACCGCCTACCCGGCGGGCGGCAATCCGATCGGTACCAGCATGCTGTTCAGCCACCTGGCGGTGAAAGACATGCTCAAAGCGACCTAGAACGTGTAATCCAACCGGGTCATCATGCCGGCGTCTTGGTGATAAGTGTTGTGGCAGTGCATCACCCAGGTTCCGGGGTTGTCGGCGATCAGTACCGCCCGGAGTTTCTGCTTGGGCAGGACGATCACGGTGTCTTTTCGGGCGCCGGGCGTGCCGTCGGCGTTGAGTATCTGGAAAGTGTGGCCGTGCAGATGAATTGGGTGGTACATCATCGTGGTGTTGTCGAACGTCAGGGTGGGCCGTTGCCCCTCTTTGACGTGCAGTGGTTTGGTCCTGCTGTAGGGCTCGCCGTTGATCGTCCAGTCATACTTGGTCATCGTGCCACCGAGGACGACGGGTAGGTCAAGACTGTCCTCTGGGGGAATTCCGAGATTGACTCCGGTAGTGGCGGTGAACATTTCGACCGTGCCGACACGTTTGTCGAGTTCTGCCGGCTTGAAGCCGGGGTCGGGGGCGCTGCCAGCCCCGGTCTTGAGCAACGCACGCGCCAGCGCATTCTTGCCTTCCGCGACCGCGACCAATGGAAAGACGCCCGAAGCGGCGGTAACAATGACGTCATAGCGTTCGGCCATGCCGATCAACAGCGCGTCGACTTCGGTGGGAATCACCGGGTAGCCGTCAGTGTGGGTGACCGTCATCGAATGCCCGGCCAACGCGACACGAAATGTGGTGTCGGAGCCGACATTGATGATTCGAAGCCGGATTCGCTGGCCCGGCGTAGCCTCGAAAGAAGTTGCGGCAGCGGGGATCCTTCCGTTGATCAGGTAGTACGGATAGGCGATGTCTCCGGCGTCGCCACCGAGCAGCTTGCTCGTGCCGACGTCGCCACCCGACATGCCAGGCATATCCGGCTTGGTCGTCGCACTGGTCGAGGGTGCCCCGTTCGTCGGGCTGGTCGTCCCGTTAGTGGTCGTGGTGGGGCTGGTCGGGCTGGTCGTTGTAGTCGGTGGAGTCGTCGTGGCGGTCGTGGTCTTGTTCGGATCGGTCAGTTCGTCGAAAAGCTGTTGTGGGCTCTTGCCAACGCCGTCTGTCCAATCATCAAGAATGACAATCCATTCCGTGTCATAGTCGGCCGGCTCGTTCGGATCGTCGACGATCACCGGCAGATACAGGCCCTTGTCGCCATCTAGGCCGGTGTGCGGATGGGCCCAGTAGGTGCCTGGGTTCGGGACGGAGAACCGATAGGTGAAGCTCTGGCCGGCGGGGATGTTGGGCGTGGCGGGTTCGGCGCCATCCATGTCGTTGCGTAGCGCGATGCCGTGCCAATGCACCGAAGTCGGATGGTCGAGACGGTTGGTCACTGCGACGACGAGTTCGTCGCCGACGGTCGCGCGGATCAGGGGGCCCGGGACCGCGTTGCCGAAAGCCAGCGTGTGGGCGATTACCCCGCCCAGGTCGATCGCTGCCGGCTGGGGGCTCAGGTCGGCGGTCACTGTCCGCCCGCTGTGCGGGCGGGCTCGCTCGGTGGCGGCGATGGCGTTGGACAATTGCTCGGCCGGCGTTGGAGGCGGGGACTTGCCACACGCGGCCAGGGCGAGGCCGCCGGCGAGGCCGGCCCCGATGAATCCGCGCCTGCTCAGTTGTGCTGCACCGAACGGGTACCGCCCTGCTGGCACTACCGGCATTCTGCGCTCCTCGTCTCGGGTTGCCTCGCCGCTGTGCATTTACCCTGCTAGGGCGCTCGTGATTGCGCAACCTCAACCGACTTTACTATATACCCCTAGGGGGTATATAGTCCTCGGCATGAACCTCCGCCGCCCGGCCCGGCCACGATCCGTGATCGTTGCGGTCGTATCGGTCGTCCTGGCGTTGGCGCTCTCCGCGGTAGCCGCTCAGTGCTGGTTCCCGCAGGTCCACTCGCACGCTGTCCAGACGGACCATCCGGTGACGACGGTTCTGGGTGGCGATTACGCGAAACACGGCGACCACGCTCACCTGAGCGATACCTCGAAGCCACCGTGCCCGGACCAGGCGGCGATCGCCGTGCTGCCGCGCGTTGCCCAGCCGGCACTCGATTCGTCCGCCGTGGCGGCGGCCGCGGAAACCGTCCCGGTGCCGGTCTACCAGCTCGTTTCCTCCGGACGCGGTCCGCCAGAGTGGCAGCGGTCCGCTATCAGCGGACGCGACCTGTTGACTCGATACTGCCGATCTCGTCGCTGAGCGGCCAGTGCCAGGTTGTGGCGAACCTGCCGCGACCGGTGCTCGCTGGCCCCCCTCAAATAGCCGCGCACGATTCGCGGCACCGAAGCAGAAGCGACGAAAAAATGAACAACCTCCTCATTCCCAACCGGTCTCACTTCACCTCCGTCCGTCCGCGTGCCGCCCGGCAGCACTACCGCCTCATCCCCGAGGGGTATCAACGCACGCTGGGCAGAAACCGCCACCCGGGCACCATCGTCGGTAACACCCCGGTGCTCTGGATACCTGGGACATCGGAACCCGCCGAGGTGGCGGACCGCGGATTTTGGGCCAAGCTGGAAGGCTTCAACCCCGGCGGCATGAAAGACCGTCCCGCGCTACACATGGTTGAGCGTGCCCGCGCTCGAGGTGACCTCGCGCCCGGGGCCGCGATCATCGAATCGACCAGCGGCACGCTCGGATTGGGTCTGGCCCTGGCGGGCCAGGTGTATGGTCACCCCGTCACTTTGGTCACCGACCCGGGACTCGAGCCGATCATCTCGCGCATGCTCGCCGCCTATGGTGCCCGCGTGGACATGGTGACCGAGCCGCACCCGGTCGGGGGCTGGCAGCAGGCCCGTAAGGACCGGGTCGCTGAGCTGCTCGCCGCTGACCCGGGCGCCTGGAATCCCAACCAGTACTCCAACCCTGACAATGTGACTGGGTACCGTTCGCTCGCAATGGAGTTGATCGCCCAGTTGGGGCGGGTCGACGTGCTGGTGTGCTCGGTGGGCACGGGGGGACATTCGGCGGGTGTGGCCCGCGTGTTGCGCGAATTCAACCCGGCCATGCGGTTGATCGGGGTGGACACCATCGGTTCCACCATCTTCGGACAACCAGCGTCGAGCCGGCTGATGCGCGGGCTCGGTTCGAGCATCTTCCCGGACAACGTCGACTACGGCGCCTTCAACGAGGTGCACTGGGTCGCCCCCGCCGAAGCCGTCTGGACGGCCCGTGAGCTGGCCGCCAACCACTACGCCAGCGGCGGCTGGAGTGTCGGGGCGGTTGGGCTGGTTGCCAAATGGGCGGCCCGGAACCTGCCGTCCGATGCCACGATTGCCGCGGTCTTTCCGGACGGGCCGCACCGCTACTTCGACACCGTTTACAACGACGAGTACTGCGAGGAACACGGCCTGCTCGCGGGGCCCCCGGCGGACGAACCGGACCAGATTGCCTCTCCCGCCGAGGCGGTGGTCACCCGCTGGACCCGGACAACCACGGTGCTCAATCCGGCTCGGGCGGTGGCGTGATGGATGTGCTGGCGCAGTTCCGCAGCTTCAACCGCCCCAGTCAGGTGCTGATGATCAATCAGTTCGGCATCAACGTCGGGTTCTACATGTTGATGCCGTACCTGGCCGACTATCTGGCCGGGCCGCTCGGATTGGCGGCCTGGGCGGTGGGTTTGGTGCTGGGTGTGCGCAACTTCTCCCAGCAGGGCATGTTCTTTGTTGGCGGCACGCTGGCTGACCGGTTCGGTTACAAGCCGATGATCGTGGCGGGATGTCTGATTCGCACCGGCGGCTTTGCGCTGCTGGCCGTGGCCCAGTCCTTGCCCACCGTGTTGATTGCCTCCGCGGCAACGGGTTTCGCGGGAGCGCTGTTCAACCCCGCGGTACGGGCCTACGTCGCGGCCGATTCCGGTGACCGCAAGATCGAGGCGTTCGCGGTGTTCAACATCTTCTATCAAGCGGGGATTCTGCTTGGCCCGCTGGTCGGATTGGCCATGCTGATGCTGGACTTCCGCGCGACCGTGCTGGGTGCCGCGCTCGTGTTCGCCGTGCTGACGGTGGCGCAGCTGTTCGCCTTGCCGCAGCACGCGGCCGACCCCGATGCCGAGCGCACGTCGATCCTGTCCGACTGGCGGACGTTGATTGCCAACCGGCGCTTCCTGGCGTTCGCGGTCGCGATGTCCGGTGCCTACGTATTGTCGTTCCAGATCTACCTCGCGCTTCCCATGCAGGCCGCGGCCCTCGCGCCGGGCCACCAATCCCTCTTGGTGGCGGTGATGTTCGCGGTTTCCGGGTTGGTCGCGATAGCCGGTCAATGGCGCATCACCCAGTGGTTCGCCGCGCGCTGGGATCCGTCGCGCAGCCTCGTCGTAGGCGCGATGATCCTGGTAGCGTCGTTCGTTCCGCTGTTGTTGGTGCCCAACGGCCAACGTCTCGGGAATGCCGCCGCGATCACCGCGCTGCTGCTGTCCGCCGGTCTGCTCGCCATCGCCTCGGCGGCGCTGTTTCCCTTCGAGATGCGCACCGTGGTGACCTTGTCGAGCAACCGACTGGTGGCGACGCACTACGGGTTCTACAGCACCATCGTCGGAGTGGGCATCCTCGTCGGCAACATCACGGTCGGCTGGCTCACGAGCGTGGCGCACCGTCTCGGCGCCGATGAAATCGTTTGGGGAACGCTGATTCTCGTAGGAGCCGCAACGATCGCGGGGCTCTACCGACTCGACAGACGCGCCGTCGATCAGCTCACGATCTGATAGAGCACTCGGGTGTACTTCTGCGTGCGTTCCGATCCGGCGGGGGTCACGTGACCCATCCTGTTCATCACATAGGACATCGTCATCCGCCGGTCCAGGTCCATGATCACCATCGAGCCGCCCCATCCGCCCCAATAGCAGATCCGCCCGTCCGGGATGTCCGGTACCGCTTCCGGTTTCGGGAGGGCGTATCCGATGCCCCAGCGGGTGGGCATGCCCAGCACCAGATCTATGCCGTTGGCCTGCTCCTGAAAGATCAGATCAACCGTCTCGGGGCGCAGCAGCTGCATGCCGTTTACGTTGCCGCCCAATGATATTGCGGAAAGGCACCGCACCAGCGAGCGCGCATTGCCGTGCCCGTTGGCCGAGCCGATGTCCGCACGCCGCCAAGCGGTGGTCTGTGCCGTCAACGCTCCGTCAGGAGTCGGCGGAAGGGTGCCGAATGTCTTGCGCATCGGGGAATCTTCTGGCATCAAGTCCAGCGGCAGGTCGAACGCGGGCGGCGGGACCAACTCGGCGATGCGGGTGTCGTCTTCGGGGCGCGCGCCGATCTGGAAGTCGGCTCCTAGCGGTCCCGCAATCTCCTCGCGCACAAATTCTTTGAGTCTCATCCCGGTGATCCGGCGTACTACCTCACCCACTATGTGGCCGATGGTAACCACGTGATACCCGGACGCGGTGCCGGGCTCCCACCACGGCGCCTGGGCGGCGAGTCGCTCGGTCGACCGGTCCCAGTCGTACAGGTCCTCGGTGCTGAACGGCGGTTCCCAGCCGCAAACCCCCGAGGTGTGGCTCAGAACGTGACGCACTTCGATGGTGTGTTTGCCGTTTGCGGCGAACTCCGGCCAGTATCGGGCCACCGGGGCGAAAGGATCGACTTCGCCGCGGTCGATCAGCAACAGCGCCGCCAGGGCGGTGATGTTCTTGGTGCTGGAAAAGACGTTGACGATCGTGTCCCGATCCCATTGTCTGGTCTTTGCGTGGTCGGCATATCCGCCCCAGATATCGACGACCGACTCCCCGTCGATGTCGACCGTTATGGCGGCGCCAAGTTCACCGCCCGTGGTGAGTTCTTCAGCCAGCGCGACGGCAAGGTCGCTGAAGCGTGGGTCGTGATGTCCGGCGAGGACGGCATCCACCGCACAGAACTGCTGGGTCATTGTTGATCTCCTCGGTAGTGGTCCTTCGACTATGCGGCGCGGCCTGTTGGCTGGTCATTGGTCGGATCGCGTAACTGCGTAGGGCCGCAATTCGCGGGTCTATACGCGTTTGTGCTGATGTGGCAGCGCCCCGGCGCGGGGGACGCTGGCTAACATGGGTAAGTCCAAACCCCGCGCGGATGTACCACCGGTGAACTGGAGCGAGCCTGGCGTGAGCGAACTGCCGACCGGAACGGTGACGTTGCTGCTGGCCGACATCGAAGGATCCACCGCCCTCTGGCAAACCAGCGCAAGCGAGATGACCACTGCCGTGGCACGTCTCGACGCGACCTTGTCACGACTGGTGGACGCCCACCACGGGGTGCGTCCGATCGAGCAGGGCGAGGGCGACAGCTTCGTCATCGCTTTCGACCGCGCAAGCGACGCCGTAGCGTGCGCGTTGGCGTTGCAGGGCGCCCCGCTGGCACCCATCCGACTGCGCGTTGGCCTCCATTCCGGCGAGGTCCAATTGCGGGATGACGCCAACTACATCGGCCCGACCATCAACCGCGCGGCGCGGGTACGCGACCTGGCACACGGCGGGCAGGCCGTGCTCACCGCCGCCGTCGAGCAATTGGTAGCCGATCACTTGCCGCCAGGAGCGTGGCTGACCGACTTGGGCAGTCACCACCTGCGCGATATTCCACGCCCCGAGCACGTTTTCGGGCTATGCCATCCTGATCTGCGCGTCGACTTTCCGCCGCTGCGCTCCACGAGCGCCGCCGCCACACCGGCATTCCCGATCCTGCTCACCAAGTTCGTCGGCCGCACCAGCGAAATCGCCGAGCTGGCAAGGTTGCTCCACGAGCATCGGTTGGTGACGCTGACCGGTGCGGGCGGCGTCGGAAAGACACGGTTGGCGGTGCAACTCGCGGGACAAGCGCCAGACGTGGTGGGCGGGTCGATCCACTACGTTGATCTGGCCCCCATCAACGACCCCGACCTGGTGGAGGCGGCGATCGCCAAAGCCTTTGGCCTGCAGGATCAATTGGACCGGTCCGCCATTGACAGCGTCAACGCCCGGATAGGTGACCGTCGCTTGCTGATCGTGCTGGACAACTGTGAGCACCTGCTGGAGGCGTCGGCGGCGAGTGTCGTTGCGCTACTCGGGAGTTGTCCCAATGTGCGGGTGTTGGCCACCAGTCGCGAGCCGCTGCGCATCGCATCTGAGGTCAATTGGCAGGTTCCCTCGCTGGGACTCGCGGACGAGTCCGTCGAGTTGTTCACCGACCGCGCCCGCCAGGTCCGTCCGGACTTCACCGTCAACGACGGCAATGTCAACGCCGTTCACGAGATCTGCCGACGCCTCGACGGTATGCCCCTCGCGATCGAACTTGCCGCCGCTCGGATGCGGGCGATGTCGGCCTCCGACATCTGCGACAGTTTGAATGACCGATTCATGCTGCTCACCGGCGGCGCGCGCACCGCGGTACGCAGGCAACAGACGTTGCGGGCATCGGTCGACTGGTCCCACTCGATGCTGGCCGCGGCCGAGGCGACCTTATTTCGCCAATTGGCGGTTTTCGCAGGAGGTTTCGACCTCGACGCGGTGGTGGCGGTGTGCGGCGACGGAGTGATGCAGCGCTATCACGTGCTCGACCAGCTGACCTTGTTGGTGGACAAGTCTCTGGTGCAGGCCGACAACACCGCGGAACGGACGCGCTACCGAATGCTGGAGACGATCCGCGATTACGCGCTGGAGAAACTCGTCGAGGCCGGCGAAGCCGACGCGCTGCGGCAAAGACACCGCGATTACTACACGGCACTGGCCGCCGGGTTGGACACGCCTGCGTGCAACAACTTCCGACGGGTCGTCGCTGACGTCGAGGGTGACATCGACAACCTGCGGGCGGCGTTCGCCTACAGTCGCGAAAGCCGTGAGCCCGCCCGGGCGCTGCAGATGGCGTCCTCGCTGCTGCCGCTGTGGGAGGGCCGGGGCCAGCTGCGCGAGGGATTGAAGTGGTTTGAGGCGATCTTCGACGACGAGGGCTTCGACCCCGACGCCATCGAGCCGGCCTTGGCCGTTCGCGCACTGGCCGACAAGGCGGTCCTCGATGCCTTGGTCGCGGCCTTCGACACCGACAAGCGGGCGGAGCACGCCCTGGCACTGGCGCGCGAGCTCGATGATCCCGCGTTGTTGGCCCGGTCTCTCACCGCGTGCGGCTGCGTCGCCGGCCTCGATTTCGATTCGGCGAAAGGACATTTCGCCGAGGCGATCGACCTGGTAAGGGCGACCGGAGATGATTGGCGGCTCAGTCAGATTCTGAGTCGACTGGCATACCTGGCTGCGATGGAAGGCGACCCGGTGGCCGCCAGCGCGCTCGGCGCCGAAGGTGCTGACCTGGCCGAAGCTCTTGACGACTGGCCCAAAGCGCACGTATGTCGCTGGTCGATCGCCATGGCCCAGATGCTTCGCGCCGACCTGACCGGCGCCATCGACACCTGCCGAGAATTATTCGTGGCCTGTGAAGCCAGCAGTGATGTCCTCGGCATGATGCTGAGCCTGATCACCCAGGGCTGTGCCCTGATATTTCGGGGCGATGTTGCCGCGGCCAAGGCTGTCGGACGATCCGCGATCAGCGCAGGAGCAGAACTCGACGCCGTGCTGGAACGTTCCGCCAGCACGGTCCTGGCGTTGGTCGCCGTGGCCAACGGTGATGCGCCCTCCGCACGCGAACTCGGCAGGAGAATCTGGGAACTCCCCGGTGTCCACCGCGGCTCGGTGGCGGTCAGCGCGGTTGCCATGTGCGCTCACGTCGAGGGCGACCTGGCCAGGGCGCAGGAACTGGCCGACGAAGCCGTCGCCACTCTCGCCGGGTGGCACAAGTCGTGGGCACTGTGCACTCGTGCATACATCGCCGCTGACCTCGGCGACCACGACCGGTCGCGACGTGACGCCCAGCAGGCATTGTCGATTCTTGCCGACACGCAAAGCCGGCTTTGTCTCCCCGCCATTTTGGAGTGTCTGGCCAGGGCGGCGGCTGATGACGGCGGTTACGCTGAGGCGGCGCGGCTCCTAGGAGCTGCCGACGCCGTCAGCAACCGCACCGGCGAATCTCGATTGCCCATCTACCAAGCCGGGTACGAAGCTGCCGTGGAGGCCTGTCGTAATGGCCTCGGGGTGGACGACTTTCAGGCCGCATGGGCAGACGGTGCCGCACTGTCCGACGAAGACGCCATCAGTCATGCATTGCGCGGGCGGGCCGACCGGAAACGACCGGCGACCGGCTGGGCGTCCTTGACCCCCGCGGAACTCGACGTGGCACGGCTGGTCAGCGAAGGGCTGTCCAACAAGGACATCGCCGAACGGCTGTTCATCTCCCCGCGCACCGTGCAAGCCCACCTCACGCACATGTACACAAAGCTGGGTTACAACTCGCGCGTGCAGCTTGCGCAAGAGGCTGTGCGCCAGAGCAATTCGTCTTAGACCACGGATCAGACCACGGATCAGACCGCAGCGCCGCCGCCGTCGACGTGCAAGGTCGAGCCGGTGACAAAGCTGGCCCGCGGCGAGCTGAGGAAAAGCACTGCCTCGGCGATCTCGGACGCGAATGCGGTGCGTCCCAACGGCAAAGCCCGGCCGAGCTCTTCGTTGGTCTCACCCCACTCGGCGTCGACCCCGGGAGTGCGAGTGGGGCCCGGCGCCACACTGTTCACCCGCACACCGCTCGGGCCGAATTCCGCGGCCCAGCTACGGGTCAGCGACTCCAGCGCGGCCTTCGAGGCGCTGTATCCCGACGCTCCGGGGATGCCCTTGAAGGCGGCCATCGTGGTGACATTGACGATGCTGCCGCGGCGGCGCTGCAACATGCCCGGAACCAAGCCGGCGACAAGGAAGTACGCTCCGCGAACGTTGGTGTCGAACATCGCCTCAAAGCTCGGCATTTTCTGGTCGACGGTCAAGGCGGCGGGAAAGCTGGCGGCGTTGTTGACGATGATGTCGACCGCACCGCACTGCTGCACCAACGATTCCACCGACCCCGCGTCGTTCATGTCGGTCTGGACGAACCTTGCGTTCGCGCCGATGGCTTCGACCGCTCGCGCCCCCCTGGCCGAGTCGCGGCCAGAGATGATGACGGTGGCGCCTTCGCTTGCCAGCAGTCGCGCCGACTCGAGTCCTATGCCGGCGGTCCCGCCGGTTACCAGTGCGGTGTGGTCGATCAGTTCCATCGGAAATCGGCTCCTTCGAAGGCCGGGCTACTGGGCGCCGCTAGGCACCTGGGAGGCCAGCCAGTCGCTGAATTTCGTGGGGTAGATGGTCGCCTCTTCGCCTTCGATGGGAACGATGCTCTTTTCATCCAGCACCGCGCCGTAATAGCGAGCAGCAGGGTCGGTCACCACCCGGCGCGGATCTCCCGTTGCCGCGAAGCGGTCGCGGATGAAGTCGTCCATGCCTTGCTTTTCGGGGCCGGCGATATTGATCACCCCGTTGACTGGTTCGCCTAAAGCCGCACGCGTGACCGCGGTGGCGACATCCGCGGCGGCAATGGGCTGGAAGGCCCCGTGCGGTGCTCGAACGGTGTCGGCTTCGGTCAAAGAATCGGCAATGCCCCCAACGAATTCGAAGAACTGAGTGGCGCGCACGGTCGTGTATGGAGAACCCGATTCGGCGAGCACTTTCTCCTGGGCGATTTTGCCTCGCATGTAGCCGCTCTCAGCCGCCCGGTCGGCGCCCACGATCGAGAGCGCAACGTGGTTCTTCACGCCGGCAGCCCGCTCCGCCGCCAGGAGGTTGCGGGTGGAGGTGGTGAAGAAGTTCAGCACGTCCGCATCGGACCACGACGGCGAATTGGACACGTCCACCACCACGTCGGCGCCCTTGACGGCCTCGGCGACGCCTTCGCCCGTCAACGTGTTGACACCCGAACTCGGCGACGCCGATACCGCCTCGTGGCCCTGTTCGGAAAGCATGCGCACCACCTGCGACCCGATCAGCCCGGTCCCGCCGACCACCAAAACCTTCATGAGTACGCCCTCCCGATGTTGCGCGATGAACTGGTATGTCCAGCATCGCCCGACCCCTGGGCCGCAGGAACCCTTGAAAGTCCGTAGTTCACCCCGTGATGGCGCCACGCAGTTGCCGACGCGACTTGATGCCGAGCTTCACGAACACCTTGCGCAGATGCCATTCCACGGTGTGGGTACTGATGAACAACTGCGCCGCGATCTCCGGGTTGGTCAGGCCTTCACCGGCCAGCCGAGCGATCTGCGCCTCCTGGGCCGTCAGCTCGCTGCCCGATGCGGCAGATCGCTTGCTCACCTTCTGTCCCGTCACCAGCAGCTCTCGACGGGCACGTTCGGCGAACGCGTCGGCGCCCATTCGCGCGAACATCTCGTGCGCGGTGTGCAGCTGCGCCCGGGCGTCGACGCGGCGGTTGCATCGGCGCAGCCACTCGCCGTAGATCAGGCGGGCTCGAGCGAGGTGGACGGCGATCCGCGTGTTGCTCAGTCTGTCGATCGCCTCCTGGTAGAGGCTTTCGCATTGCTGATCATCGGCCAGCAACGCCCGGGATCGAGCCAAAATACCTGCGGCCCAATCCGTTCCGCTGTTCACCGCGCGCTCTTCCAGTTGTCGGAGCGCGTCCAGGGCCGTCTGCCGCTCGCCGGTTCGGGCACCGGCCTCGATGAGTTCGACGAGCGACCAGCCGAACAGGCCCAAGTCCTCGTCGTCGCAAGCGCGACGGGCGGCGGTGAAGGCGTCCTCGTAGCGTCCGATCCCGTTGTACAACAGGGCGGCGGTGTAACTCGTCAGGCCGACGACGCGTCCCTCGCCCCGGGCGACCCCGTCGGCGAGCGCCGATTCGATCAGCTTCAACCCGTCGGCCTCGGCGCCGCGCAAGGCCGCCAACAACACCGAGTGATACTTGAGCGGCGCGTAACCCGTTGCCGCGGTGATGGCATCGGCTTCCTCGATGAGCGCTGAGGCCGCGTTGAATTCGCCGGCCTGCACGTGCACCCCCGCGCGGTAAACCAGAGCCATCGGCAATACGGCAAGCGCACCCGAGTCGCGGGCGAGTCGCACCGCGTGGGTGGCCAGATGGTGCCAGGTCTCGTCGTCCCACAACTCGTGCGCTGCCGATTCTTGGACGATGGGGAAGGCCTGCCAGAACCATCGCAGGCCGTCGGCGTCGTCGCGCTCAGCTTCCGTACGCAGCAGGGCCAGCGCGTCGCGCAGCGTCGACAGGCTCGCCGCGTGACCGTCGGTGGCCCGGATGGCGATGCCGTCCAACAACAGGTCCACGGCCCGTACCGGCGAGGCTGCGGGGGGAGCCGTGCGCGCCGCTGCCGCTGTCATCGGGATGCCGCCGTAGGGGCACAGTCGGCCGCCGAACAGCGCCGCTCCTACCGCCTCCAGGTATGTCTCCCTGGACTGCGCGATGTCGAGGTCGGCAAGTTTTCGAGCCGCATCCAGCAGGCCGACTGCCGCATCCGACACCGTCGGCGCATCGACCTCGCCGCTGCGGCTCCTGGCGAACACGATCTGGGCGCGCAGTCTGGCGATCCGGGCCTGCTGCAACGTGTCCAGTGATGCGGATTCCGCGACCCTGATCAACTCGTCGGCGGCGTCGAAGGCGGCGGCGTCGCGCTTGGCCTGAGCGGCGGCGAGCGCTCGGGCGCCGCGGCGCGCCGGGTCGGAGGTCAGCTCGGTGGCGCGCGCCAAGAACGCGGCCGCGGCAGCCATGCCCCCGCGGGCCTGGGCGCGGTCCGCCGAGCGCTCCAGTTGAACCGCGACCGACTCGTCGGGCCCGTCGGCCGCGATTGCGAGATGCCACGCGCGCCGGTCCGGGTCGGCGTCGGAGTCGGTTGCCTCAGCCAGGGCCCGGTGGGCGCGTCGGCGTTCCATCAAATCCGCGCTGCGGTAGGCGGCCGAGCGCACCAGCGGATGGCGGAAACGCACCCGGGTGCCTACGTCGATCAGCCCGGCCGCCTCGGCTCCGGTCGCCGCGTCGTTGGGCAGGCCCTGCTGGTCGGCGGCGCGCATCAGCAGCGCGGCATCTCCTACCGGCTCCGCCGCGGCGGTCAACAACAGCTGTTGGGTATGGCCCGGCAACGAACGGATCCGACGGACAAAGGCCTGCTCGATCTGCCCGACCAGTGGCCGCGCGTCGGGGCGCCCGAATCCACCCGCCAACTCCTCGACCGTCAGGCCCTTCGGCAATTCCAACAAGGCCAACGGATTGCCCCGAGTTTCGGCGACGATGCGGTCGCGCACCTGGTTGTCCAGCCGGCCGGGGATGACCGAATCCAGCAGCGCGCGGGCATCGGCGGGGTTGAGCCCCTCGACGCTCAACTCGGGCAGACCGGCCAGGTCGTCGCGTCGTTCCTCGAGTGAGTCGTCGCGTACCGCAAAGATCATCGCGACGGGTTCGGCGATCAGGCGACGCGCCACAAATGCCAACGTTTGTGCCGATACGCGGTCGAGCCACTGTGCGTCGTCGACGAGCGCGATGAGGGGCCGGGTTTCGGTTGCCGCGCCAACCAGGGTCAGCACGGCCAGACCGACCAGGAAGCGGTCGGGCGCCGAGCCGACCTTGCGGCCGAACGCGACGTCCAGCGCATCCCGCTGGGGCGCTGGGAGGTTGCCGAAGCAGTCCATCAACGGTGCGCACAGTTGATGCAAAGCCGCGAACGGAAGTTCCATTTCGGATTCCACGCCGGCCACCCGCGTCATCCGGAACCCCGAGGCTCCCTCGGCGACGAAGTCCAGCAGCGCGGTCTTGCCGATACCCGCCTCGCCGCGCAAGACGAGCACCTGGCTCTGGCCCGAGCGAGCCAGGGACGTCGACCGTTCCAGAGTCGTGCATTCCGCTCGGCGACCCTGCAATCGTAAAGCTCGATCGGTGTTGACCACTGTTGCCGATGACCCTACCCATTCCGGTGAGCAGGGCGTTAAATCAATTGCTTGACTTAATAGCAGCGACGCCGATTAACTCGTCGTGTGGTCAACGAACTGGCGGACAATGTTGCCATTGTCACCGGCGGAGCCTCTGGCATCGGTCGTGGCCTGGTCGAACGGTTTGTGGCCGAAGGCGCCCGGGTGGTCATCGGCGATATCGAAACCGACGCGGGGGAAGCCCTCGCGGATGCGCTCGGCCCCGCGGCGTTGTTCCGGCGCACGGACGTCGCCGATCCCGCACAGGTAGCGGGGCTGGTGGCGACGGCGGTCGAGCGCTTCGGCGGTCTGCACGTGATGGTGAACAACGCCGGGATTTCGGGACCCTTGCGGCGCTTGCTCGACGACGATTTCGCGGATTTCCACCGCATCATGGCGGTCAACGTCCTTGGGGTGATGGCCGGGACCCGCGATGCCGCACGACACATGGCCACCAACGGCGGTGGGTCCATCATCAACCTGACCTCTATCGGCGGCATTCAAGCCGGCGGCGGGGTGGCTACCTACCGCGCGTCCAAAGCCGCGGTCATCCAATTCACCAAGTCCGCGGCGATCGAGCTGGCATCTCACGAGATTCGCGTCAACGCCATCGCGCCGGGCAACATACCGACGCCCATCCTGGCGTCGTCGGCCGAGGGCGTGGACCGCGAGGAACTCGAGCGCTTCGAGGCGAGGATTCGGCAGACCATGCGTGACGACCGGCCGCTCAAGCGCGAAGGCACGCCCGACGATGTCGCGGAGGCGGCGTTGTACCTCGCCACCGAGCGGTCCCGCTATGTCACCGGAATCGTGTTGCCTGTCGACGGGGGGACGGTAGCGGGCAAGGTGATCCGTTCCGGCAAGCGCCAAGACAAAGACAGGTAGTCGACTACGCATGTGCTGCGTGGCTTCGGCGCCAAGGATTTAGGGCGAAGCCGTCAAGAAGGCACTTCTGCCAACCACCGCCCGGGGGCCGCCATGACCATCACCGTTGATCGACCGTGTCCGAAGGTCTTCGATGCCGATCTGCCGCAGATCGACTACGAGGATTGCCAGAGCCCGGATGAGGCACACCAGATTATCAGCGAGGCGCGCCGCCGGGCGCCGATCGCAATCGGGCCGCACGGGCCAGAGGTGCTCAGCTACGAACTCGTTCGAAATGTGCTGCGCAATCACAGATTCCGGGTACCGCAAGGAATGTTCCTGGCCGCGCAGGGAATCACGAATGGTCCGCTCTGGGACCGGGTGGCTACCAGCCTGATCAGTCTCGACGGGCCAGCGCATCACCGCCTGCGGCGACTGGTCTGCAAAGCCTTCACCCCACGCGCCACCGCGCGACTACGCACGACGGTCATCGACGTGATCAACGAGCTCGTCGACGGCCAGACGGGCAGCCGACGTTGCGATGTGGTGACCGACATCGCCCGCCAATATCCGATCCCGATCATCTGTGCGCTCCTGGGCGCACCGTCGCAGGATTGGGAGCTGTTCTCGGCCTGGACGGAAGACATCTTCAAGGTCTTCGACTGGAACGTCGCCGAACACGAGCGGGTCATCCTGGCGGCGTGGGAGGCGCTGGACGCCTACATCGACGAGATGGTCGCCGCCCGACGCCAAACATTGACCGACGATCTGCTTTCGGAGCTGATTCGCGCCGAGGACGACGGCGACAGCCTGAGCGCCGACGAGCTGCGGATGCTGGCAGCGGGCCTGTTGATGGCCGGCACCGACACCACGCGAAATCAGCTGGCCGCCTCGGTGCAGGTGTTATGTGACCACCCCGAGCAGTGGGCCCTACTTGGCCGACGCCCCGAGCTTGCGACGAACGCGGTGGAGGAGACGATGCGCCACTCGCCCATCGCACCCGCGATGCTCCGCATCGCTCTTGAGGACGTAGAACTTGCCGGCGTCATGATCCCGGCCGGCACCCTGGTCCTGGCGAATATGGCAGCGGCGAACCGCGATCCCGCTGTCTACGACGATCCCGACCGCCTCGACATCACCCGCGATGGCGCACCGGCGATGCAGACATTCGGCGCCGGCATGCACTACTGCCTCGGCGCAAATCTCGCCAGACTCGAGCTCGCCGAGGCTCTTTCGATCATGGCTCGGCGCATGCCCAACGCTCGGCGCACCGGTCCGGCCCCGTGGAAGCCGCTGAGCGGCATAAGCGGACCGACCACGCTGCCTATCGAGTTCGACTCCGAACAGCCGGCCGCCTAGCGCGAGCGGAGCAACATTAAATCAATCGCTTGACTTAAAACCGTGCAGGCGGTTGACTGGCGGAATGACCACCCTCGGCAGGCCCGTGCGCAGCGAGCGGGCCAGTTCCACGCAGGAGGCCATCCTGGTGGCGGCCGAGCGGCTGTTCGCCGAGCACGGTGTGTTCGCGGTCTCCAATCGGCAGGTCAGCGAGGCCGCCGGCCAGGGCAACAACGCCGCGGTGGGCTACCACTTCGGCACCAAAGCCGACCTGGTCCGCGCGATAGAGCACAAGCATCGCGGCCCCATCGACCAATTGCGGGAGCAGATGGTGGCGGCGCTGCCCGCTTCGGCCGGAATGCGGGACTGGGTGGCCTGTCTGGTCCGACCGCTGACCGACCACTTGGAGGAACTCGGCAACCCGACGTGGTACGCACGCTTTGCCGCGCAGGCCATGACCGACCCCGCCTACCACAACATCGTCGTCAAGGACGCGCTCAGCTCACCGTCGCTGGTGCAGGTGATCGACGGAATCAACAGCTGCCTGCATGACCTGACGGTGAGCGTGCGTTCCGAACGAAACATCATGGCCCGCAACCTGTTGATGCACACCTGCGCGGATTTCGAGCGGGCGCTCGCAGCAGGCACCGCGGCGCCGCACTGGTCCTGGCGGGCGGCGGCCACCGGCCTCATCGACGCGATCGTGGGCCTGTGGTTGGCACCCGTTACTGAGTCCGATTAAGAGCAGATTGATGAAAATAGTTGTAAACCAAGATATTTGCGCCTCATCGGGCAACTGCGTCATGAACGCGCCCGAGGTGTTCGACCAGCGTGACGAGGACGGCGTCGTCGTCCTGCTCAACGCGAACCCTCCGGCCGAGCTGGCCGAGGGCGCCCGCAAAGCCGCCGCTTTTTGTCCGGCGATGGCGATCCAGATCGAGGAGTGACCGTGTCGGAAACGCTGGCAACCACACCGGACGTCGACCCCGGGATACCCGACTATCCGATGGCCCGCGCGGCTGGGTGCCCGTTCGCGCCGCCTCCGGACGTGATGGCGCTGGCAGCGGCCACGCCGCTCAGTCGCGTCCGGATCTGGGACGGCAGCACTCCCTGGCTCATCACCGGTTACGAGCAATGCCGGGAACTGTTCTCCGACGCGCGCGTCAGCGTGGACGACCGCATCCCCGGGTTTCCGCACTGGAATGCCGGCATGCTGGCCACGGTGCACAAGCGGCCGCGATCGGTCTTCACCTCCGACGGCGAGGAGCACACCCGGTTCCGGCGAATGTTGTCCAAGCCGTTCACGTTTCGTCGCGTCGAAGGTCTGCGCCCCACCATCCAGCAGATCACCGACCAACACATCGACGCGATTTTGGCGGGCCCGCAGCCGGCCGACATCGTCACCGCTCTGGCCCTGCCGGTCCCGTCGCTGGTGATCAGCCAACTGCTCGGTGTGCCCTACGAGGACGCCGCACTGTTCCAGGAGCATGCCAACGTCGGTCTGGCCCGCTACGCGACGGGCGAGGAAACGGCCAAGGGCGCGATCAGCCTGTACAAGTACATCATCAAGCTGGTCGAGGCCAAGATGGAGAACCCGGCCGAAGACGCGGTCTCGGACTTGGCCGAACGGGTCAAGGCCGGCGAACTCAGTGTGAAAGAAGCCGCACAGCTGGCCAATGGACTGCTGGTTGCCGGCCACGAAACCACCGCGAACATGATTGGGCTTGGCGTGCTCGCCCTGCTCGAAAACCCCGACCAGGCAGCCGTATTGCGTGATGCCGAAGATCCCAAGATCGTCGCCAATGCGGTCGAGGAGCTACTGCGCTACCTCAGCATCATCCAGAACGGCCAGCGCCGCGTCGCCGTCGAAGACATCCCTATCGCCGGCCAGGTCATCAAAGCCGGCGAAGGAATAATCATCGACCTGGCCCCGGCGAACTGGGACCCGCACGCGTTCACCGACCCCGACCGGCTCTACCTGCACCGCTCGGGCGCCGACCGCAATGTCGCATTCGGTTACGGCCGGCACCAGTGCGTGGGCCAGCAGCTGGCACGTGCGGAACTGCAGATCGTCTACCGCACGCTGCTTCGCCGGATTCCCACGCTCGCCCTTGCCGTTCCGATCGACGAGATCCCCCTCAAGCATGACCGGCTCGCCTACGGCGTTTACGAACTGCCGGTCACCTGGTGAAAGGTCAACGATGACAACAGCAAGCACCTTGTACCCGCCCGGAGGCTTTGGCGCGCCGAAGGATCGGCGCGGGCACGCCAGCGGCAGCGACGTCGGTCTGCCCGAGGGAACCGTGGTGTTCTCCGCGGACAACCACATTTCTCTGGCCGCAGACATCTTTTACGAACGTTTCCCCGACGACCTCAAAGACAAGGCGCCGCGCATCTGGTACGAGGACGGCGCCTACCAAGTGGGCCGCAAAGGACAGTCGTTCCTGCCCGGGGACTTCAGCGCGGTGCTTATGCAGTACGACGACCTGCCGGGCGCGGCGAGCACCAACATCGAGGCCCGTATTCAGGAGTTGCGGGAGGACGGCGTCGACAAGGAACTCGCCTTCCCGAACGCCGTTCTGGCCCTTTTCCACTACCCTGACAAGAAACTGCGGGAGCTCGCGTTCCGGATCTACAACGAGTACATCGCCGAACTGCAGGAGCGTTCGAACGGTCACTTCTACGGCGCCGGGCTGATCAACTGGTGGGACCCGGAAGGGACGCGCAAAACCCTGGCCGAGTTGAAGTCATTGGGGCTCAAGACGTTTCTGATGCCGCTCAACCCGGGCAAGGACGACGACGGCATCCCGATCGACTACGCGAGCACCAAGATGAGCGCCGTGTGGGACGAGATCGAGGCTGCCGGCCTCCCGCTCACCCACCACATCGGCGAGACCCCGCCGAAGAGCCCGTGCGAATTCAACAGCGTCGTCGTCGGGATGATGATCAACATCGACGGATTCCGGGAAACCTTCTCCAAGTACATCTTCGGCGGCATCCTCGATCAGCACCCAGCGCTGCGGATCGGCTGGTTCGAAGGCGGGATCGCCTGGGTGCCCTGGGCGCTGCAGGACGCCGAGCACCTGGTGGCGTCCTATCAGCACATGTTCAACCGGCCGCTGGAACACGAGGTGCGCTACTACTGGGACAAACACATGAGCGCGTCGTTCATGGTCGACCCGCTGGGGCTGGAGTTGATCGACCGGATCGGCGTCACCAAGGTCATGTGGTCGTCGGACTACCCGCACAACGAAAGCACCTACGGCTACTCCGAGAAGTCGTTGGCAGCCGTCGTCAACGCCGTCGGCCCGGAGAAGGCGGTCCGAATCGTCAGCGACAACATCACCGAATTCCTGGGCCTGTGACCACTTTCGCAGACACCATTCCCGAGGTACCCGACCTGATCCGGATGCGCCGGGAAACCGGAGCGCGGCTGCGCGCCGCGATGGCCGACCGTGGCGTCGACGTTCTGGTGCTGCTGGGAAACAATGCCGTCGTCTATGCCACCGGAGCGAGCTGGCCGCTGGGGGACGCCGGCGTATCGTACGTGGAACGACCGGTCGCCGTGGTGCTGGCGGACGACGAATCGCCGCACCTGTTCCTACCGTTCCGTGAGGGCGCCTCGCAGGAGTCGGATCTGCCCGCCGACCATCTGCACGGGCCCGTCTATCTCGAATTCGACGAAGGCGTGGCGAATTTCGCCCGGGTGCTGGCGGATCTGGTTCCGGCCGGTGCCGTGGTCGCCGTCGACGAGTTCACCGGCGCCATGTCACGCGCCCGGAACACGTTGTTCCCCAACGCCGCTCCCGTCGACGCTGCGGCCGTGATCAGCGCCGCCAAGGCGATCAAGACCCCCGACGAATTGGCGTGCATCCGCACGGCGGTACGGATCACCGACGAGGCGATGGTCGAAGTCCACAAGGCTCTGGCGCCCGGGATTCGCCAGATCGATCTGTCGGCCACCTTTTTGCGTCGGGCCTTCGAATTAGGCGCCATGGCCAGCATGCTCGAGCCGATCTGGCAGGTGATGCCGCCCAGCAAGGCCGAGGGCGTGTGGACTACTCATGGCGATCTGGCGCTGCCGCTGCTGACCACCGAGCGTGAACTGGCCGCCGGGGATGTGCTGTGGACCGACGTCAGCATCACCTACCGCGGCTACTGTTCGGATTTCGGCCGCACCTGGATCGTCGGGCGGGACCCGACACCGCGGCAGCAGGCCCAGTTCGACCGGTGGCAGGAGATCATGACCGCCGTGCTGAGCGTGGCCCGCGCCGGGGCCACCGCCGCGGATCTCGGGCGCGCCGCCATCGAAGCCAACGGCGGCACCCGGCCTTGGCTGCCGCACTTTTACCTGGGGCACGGCATCGGCGTCAACGCGGCCGAGATGCCCATGATCGGCACCGATCTCGGTGACGAGTTCGACGAGAACTTCGTCCTGCAACCGGGCATGGTCCTGGTGCTGGAGCCAGTGGTGTGGGAGGACGGGACCGGCGGCTACCGCAGCGAAGAAGTGCTGGTGATCACCGAGGAAGGGTCGACACGATTGACCGACTACCCCTATGACCCCTATGTCTGTTGACGTCCTGCCCGACGACCGCGCCCTGCGCTGCGCGCGACGAGAGCGGGCGCTGGCCCAGATGGCGGCTCATGATCTCGACGTCCTGGTCCTCGGACGACAAGCCAACGTCCGATACGTTTCCGGCGCACCGCAACTGTGGGTCGCGGGAACCCGGCCATTCGGCCCCACCTGTGTGCTGGTACGCGAGACCGGCGCGATTCACCTGCTCAGCACCTGGGACGAGGGCGTTCCCGACGATATCCCGCACGAGCACCTGTACGGCATCTCCTGGAATCCGGCGAACACCATTGCGGCGCTGCGGCGCATCGACGGCGCGGACACTGCCAAGCGCGTCGGAACCGACGCCCTGTCACCGGTTTTCGCTCAGCTGCTGCCCACCGCGTTTCCCAATGCCGAATTGGTCGACGGCGAACTGGCGATGCGGGCCGCGCGGCGGATCAAGACCGGCGAAGAGCTTGCCGCGCTGCGCGAGGCCGTCACCGTGGCCGAAAAGGGGCTAGCCGCGGCACTATCCGAGTTGCGACCGGGCGTCAGAGAACAAACACTGGCGGGAGTGCTGTTGGAGGCATTGGCGGCCGGTGGGGTGAGCACCCCGTCGAATCAGGACGTCGCGTGGGTGACGGCGCGTGAGCACCCATGGCGGCGCGGGAGCGGTGACGGCCGCGTTCAAAACGGCGACCTGGTGGCATTGTCCGCGGGCGTCCTGGTCGGTGGTTACATCGCTGAAGTGGGCCGGACTTGGCCCGTCGGCAGTATCGACGGTGCAGCAGCACTGTACCGGCGCTGGGGCAGGCTGTGGGATGGCCTCTTTGCCGCGTGCCGGCCCGGCGCGACAGCGAGTGGCCTACTCGCCGCCTACGACGCCGTGGGGGAGGCGCCACCGCCCATGCCGGTAGCGCGGGGCTTGGGGATGGGCTTCGACCCACCCGTCATCTCGCCGCTGTTACCGGAGACGGCGAAGGGTGAAAGGTTGGACCCGGGCATGGTTCTCGCTGTCACCGGGTACGTCTGGGAACCCGAGGTGGGCGCGGTCTTCGGTCGCGAAGCGGTGTTGATCACCGACGACGGACCCGAGGTTTTGACCTCCAGCCCGTTCTGGCAGGAGTAGCCGTGCCGGCCGAAGCAGATGTGCCGGCGAAGAAGATCATCCGGTACCACCAGCTCACCAACTTTCCGCCGGAATGGCGACTGAGCACGAAGGTGCGCAAGAGAAAGTGCAAGGGCTAGTGGTCGAGCCGCCGTTGGCCGGCTACACGGTCGTCGACCTGTCCACCGGAATCGCGGGTGCCTACTGCACCAAACTGCTGGCCGACGGAGGCGCGACGGTCATCAAAGTCGAACCGCCAGAAGGCGATCCGCTGCGCTCCTGGTCCTCCTCCGGCGCCACGATCCAACCGGGTGCCGACGGCGCATTGTTCTCCTTCCTGGCTGGCGCGAAGCACAGCGTCGTTGCCGATCCCGACACCGACGCCCAGTTCGTGGACCGGTTGCTTGCCGCCGCCGACGCTGTCGTCTGGTCCGCCGGCTCTGAAGTTGCCGAGCACCACGAATTTGCGCCGGATGAGCTGCATCGGCGCCATCCGCACCTCACGGTCACCTCGATCACACCGTTCGGGCTGCGAGGCCCGTGGCACGACCGGGCCGCGACCGAGTTCACCCTGCAAGCATGGTCGGGCGGCATCATCGGGCTGGGCCGCGGGCAGCCCGAGCGGGCGCCGGTATTCGTCGGCGGGCAGGTCGGGGAGTATCTGGCGGGAGCCTTCGCGAGCGCGGCGACGTTGGTGTCGCGGTACCGCGACGCGGGTGAGTTGATCGATCTGTCGATGTTGGAAACTCAGATCCTGTCGCTGACCTATTACCCCGTAACGTATTTCGAAATGCTCGGCCGACCGTGGCGCGATGCCCGGCGGCTCACCGTACCGGGGGCCGCGCAAGCTCAAGACGGTCTGGTGGACCTCGGCTGCGGCACCGCGCAGCAGTGGTTCGACCTGTGTGCGATGGTCGGTCACCACGAGTGGATCGACGAAGACTCTCCGCTGACGATCACCGAGCAGGCCAACCTGCACGCCGAGGAGATCTACGCGTGGGTGCGCAGCCATCCCGTCGACGAGATCCGCGAACTCGCGACGGCCTTCCGCATCCCCAACGCACCGGTGGCCAATGGCGCGAATATCACCTCCCTGAACCACTTTCGAGAGCGCGGTTCGTTCGTGCGCAATCCCCGCGACGGCTTTCAGCAGCCGAACCACCCGTATCGGATGCGGCCCGCACGCCTGCGGCCACCAACCCCGGCCCCGAGACTAGGCGAGCACACCGCGTTGTACCGGGCCGCCACCAGCAAGCCCCGGACGGACCCCGGCACGGGCTCGTCTGCAAAGCGGTTGCCGCTCAGTGGACTTCGCGTGCTGGATATGACAACATTCTGGGCAGGCCCTAGCTGTACGCATTATCTGGCTATGCTCGGCGCCGACGTGATTCATGTCGAATCCACCCGCCGCCCCGATGGCACCCGAATGATCGCCGGCATTCCCGCTACCGAATACCAATGGTGGGAGAAGTCGCCGATCTTCGCGGCCCTCAACACGAACAAGAAGGGCCTGACCCTGGACCTGCAGAGCCCGCGCGGTCGCGAGTTGCTGCACCGACTGATCGCCACCTGTGATGTGGTCGCCGAAAACTTCACCCCCCGTGTGCTGGATCAGATCGGGCTGGATTTCGGCACGGTCCAATCGATTCGGCCCGACGTGGTGATGGTCCGGATGCCCGGGTTCGGTCTGGACGGGCCGTGGCGCGACAATCCGGCGTTCGCGTACGTCATCGAGGCCGCGTCCGGGGTGAGCTGGCTGACCGGCTATCCCGATCGTCCGCCGTACGAGCCCTATTCGGTGGGCGATCCCAATGCCGGCGTCCATGCCCTCAACGCGCTGCTGCTGGCTTTGGAGCACCGACGCCGCACCGGCCAGGGCGTGCTGGTGGAAGCGGCGATGGTCGACGCCGCGCTGAACATCTCGGCGGAGCAGGTCATCGAACACTCCGCGTACGGAGCACTTCTCGAGCGTGCGGGTAATCGCGGGCCGACCGCCGTTCCGCAGAATCTCTACCGCACGGTCGATGTCGATGAGTTCGGTCGGCTCGACTGCTGGGTGGCCATCGCGGTGCAAACCGACGAACAGTGGGGGATGCTGTGCAATGCCCTCGGATCACCTGCGTGGGCAACGGATCCGGCGCTGTCTACCGCGTCCGGTCGAAGGGAGCGCGAAGACTTCATTGACGAGCGGTTGGCCGCCTGGTGCGGACAGCGCAGCGGCGACGACATCGTTGCGACACTCTGGGAAGCCGGTGTGCCGGTGGCCAAGGTGATACAACCGCACCGGCAAGCGGAGCTAGCCCAACTGAAAGCCCGCGGATTCTTCGAACTCGTCGACCACCCCGTCCAAGCCCACGACAACCCAGTGCGGTTCAGCACGGTGCCCATGAGATTGTCGCTCGGACCGGATACTTTTCATCGCCAGTCGGCGCCCCGGCTGGGGCAGCACAACCATGAACTGCTGACCGAATTGGGTCTGACCGATGCCGAAATCGCCGAGTTGGAGTCCGATGGCGTCATCGGATATACGCCGGCTACCTACTCCAAGATCTGAAGGCGACGACCATGGCCATCGACCCCTCGAATATCCTGCTCACCGGCCGGGTCGCGGTGGTGACCGGCGGGGGAGCGGGCATTGGTCGCGGCGTAGCGGCTGGGCTTGCGGCATTCGGTGCGACGGTGGCGATCTGGGAGCGCAACCCCGAATCCTGCGCTCAGGCCGCCAAATCCATTGGCGTGCTGGGGATAGTGGCCGACGTCCGCGACAGCGCTCAGGTGGACGATGCGTTGCGGCGCACTGCCGCCGAGCTCGGCCCGGTCACGATACTGGTGAACAACGCGGGTGGGGCCTTCTCCTCTCCGATACTGGAAACCAGCGAAAACGGTTGGGACGCCCTGTATCGGGCCAACCTTCGCCATGTGCTGCTGTGCAGCCAACGAGTGGCTCGACAGCTCGTCGCCGCCAAGCTGGGAGGCAGCATCATCAACGTCACATCAATCGAAGGAGTGCGCGCCGCACCGGGTTACGCGGCATACGCGGCCGCAAAAGCCGGCGTGATCAACTACACCAAGACCGCCGCGCTGGAGTTGGCGCCCCATGGCATTCGGTGTAACGCGATTGCGCCCGATATCACCGTGACCGAGGGACTCGCACAGCTCGGCGGGCCGGATGCGTTGGCGGGCGTCGCCAACATGGTGCCGATGGGACGTCCGGGGCATGTCGACGAGATCGCCGGTACCGCAGTCTTTCTCGCGTCCGATATGTCCAGCTACATCACTGGTCAGACGATCCACGTCGACGGCGGTACGCACGCGGCGGCCGGCTGGCACCACCATCCAGACACCGGCGAATACCAGCTCGCGCCTTAGCGCGAGCAGACGCTAAATTGCATTTTTCGGCGCGGAAATATGCAATTTTGTGTCTGCTCGCGGAGGTGATGGGGGCGATTAGTGGCGCCAGCCTTCCGCGGCCTGTTCATCGAAGGTCCGGTCGATGCGCTCGAACCGGCGGCGGATCGAGGCCCGGGATGCCTCGTGCGGAAGCACGTAGAGGCGGTTCGCCAGGATCGCATCGGCGATCAACTTGGCGAAGGAGTCCACCGTCACGGTGTCGTCCTGCGCCGGCAGCGAACCGACCGAACCCGTCACATCGGGCGATGACGCCAGGCCGTAATCCGCGCCTCGGATCCGCTCGGAATTCGAAACCAGTTTGGTCTCGATGACCATAGGACACAGCACCGACACCCCGATCCCCGCGTCCTTGACCTCCCGGGCCAGTGTCTCCGCCAGACCGACGACGCCGTACTTGGCAACGCCGTACGCCCCGAGACCCGCATTGGGCACCAGCCCCGCGAAGGACGCGGTGAAGGCCAGGTGGCCACCCTTGTTCTGTTCGAGCAGTCTCGGTAGAAACGCCTCGACGGTGTGGATCGACCCCCACAGGTCGATATCGATCACCCACCGCCAGTCCTCGTGCGTCATCTCCGCAATCGGGCCGGCCACCACGATGCCGGCGTTGCTGAATACGACGTCCACCTGGCCCAGCAGCCGAAACGCCTCGTCCGCAAGGTGAACCACCTCGTCGAGGTGCCGAACGTCGCATCCGACGCCATGTGCCTCGACGCCCTCGCCACGCAGGTGGGCGACGGCGTGTTCCAGCCCGGGCTGGTCGACGTCGGCAAGCACGACCTTGGCTCCGCGGCGGCCGAACTCGGTAGCGGTGGCAAAGCCGATGCCACTCGCGCCGCCTGTGATGACCGTTCCGAGCCCTGCGAAGCTAGAAATTCCGCCCATAGAACGGAACCCTATTTCAGGCAGCTCCCCGCATCGACCGGCAGGGTGACCCCGGTGACGTAGCGCGCCTCATCGGAGGCCAGGAACAACACCGCGTTGCTGATGTCCTCTGCATCCACCCACGGGACGGGCAGGGTGTGGAACATCTGACAGATCGGGGCCATGTCGTCGGGTCCCGGGTTCTCCAGATCGGGGCGGAACATTTTCCAGGTGCCCTCGTTCATGATCATCCCGGTGCTCACGTGGGTGGGATGCACCGAGTTGACGCGAATCATGTGTTGCCCCAACTCGACTGCGAACGAACGCATGATGCCGACCACGCCGTGCTTGGCCGCGACGTAGTTGCCGCAATGCGGATACGCCTTCAGGCCGCCGACCGACGACGTCAATATGATTGAGCCACCCCGTTTTCCGGCGATGATGTGTGGCACACCGGCTTTCACCGTTTTCCAGACGCCGGTCAGGTTCACGTCCATCATTTCCTGCCAGTCGTGTTCGGTGCACTGGTCCAGGGTGTCACCGCCATTACCGATGCCGGCATTGGCGACGATGATGTCCAACCGGCCCAACTGCTCGACGCCGGCGTCCACCGCGGCCTTGAGGTCGTCGTAATTGCGCACGTCGACCTCGGCGGTGAAGATCCGCCGGTTGAGGCCCTTCACCAGATTTGCGGTTTCGGCCAGATCTTCCGGGGTTGCCGGCGGGATCGGGCTGGTTTCCACGACTCGCTTGCAGACGTCGATGGCGATGATGTCGGCGCCCTCTTGCGCCAATCGCACCGCGTGGCTGCGGCCCTGACCGTGCGCCGCCCCGGTGATGAAGGCGACTTTGCCTTCAACGCGTCCAGTCATTTTCTCTCCTATCGGGCTCTAACCGGTGCACCGGCCTCAGCCGATAACGGCCGGCATGGTCTCCCAACCCCGAACGGTGGATGTCGGGGAAAGCTTTGCGTTTGACAGGTCGACCTCCCATTCCGGGAAGCGCTTCAAAATTTCCTCCAGTGCGATGCGGCCCTCGAGTCGAGCCAGCGCCGAACCGAGGCAGTAGTGGGTGCCGACGCTGAAGGTGAGGTGCTGATGCGGCTCGCGGCGGATGTCGAAAACGTCACCGTCCGGCGGGAATTGGCGGTGGTCGCGGTTGGCCGCACCGATGAGCATCATCATGACGCTGCCTTCGGGAACCGTCCGGCCGTAGTACTCGACATCCCGCGTGACGTACCGCGCCACGTGCGGCGCCGGCGGTTCGAACCGCAGCAACTCCTCGATGGCGGCCGGAATCAATGACGGGTTCTCGACCAGTGCGCGACGTTGATCGGGGTGTTCGGCCAGCACCTTGCCCGCCCACCCGATCAGCCGGGTGGTGGTCTCGTTGCCGGCGCCGGACACGACGGTGATGTAGGTCAGCAGTTCCTCGCGGCGCATCCGGCGCACGGTGCCGGTCTCGTCCTCGAATTCGGCGTTGAGGAGTTCGGTGGTGAGGTCGTTCGACGGATTCGCCGCGCGCCAGTCGATGTAATTGCCGAAGAAGTCGCTGCTGAGCATCGCTTCGGCCGAGAACTCCATCGGCTTGCCGGCCTCGGTGCGCATCTGCGCGTTGGCGAAATCCCGTGCGGCTTCTTGTTCTTCCTCGGGCACACCCAGCAGCATGCCGATCACCCGCATCGGCATCTGGGCGCCGAGGTCGGTGACGAAGTCGAACCGTTCGCCGCCGATCAGCGGATCCAAACTGCGCGCGCAGAATTCGCGGATCTTGGGCTCCAAGTCGTTGATCTTGCGCGGAGTGAACATGCGCGACAACAACTTCCGGTGGACATCGTGAATGGGGGGATCCGAGAAGATGAGCACGCCCGGCGGCATCTCGATGTTGGCTCGGATCAGTTCGAGGATGGCGCCCCTGGCCGAGCTGAACGTTTGGTAGTCCACCAACGCGTTGTCAACGTCGGCGAAGCGGCTCAACGCGTAGAAGTCGTGCTTTTCGTTGTAGTACAGCGGCGCCTCTCCGCGCAGCCGGCGGAAGGTCGGGTAAGGGTCGGCGTTGAGCTCTACGTCGTAAGGGTCGAAATAGACGTCGCTGGCTGCGCTGACTGTCACGGATTGCCGCCTCTCGCCGTAACCGGGTCTTGCCGCAACTGAACCCTGTCATCACCCACCGATAAGTGTCAACGAGGAATCCGTTTTAGCTATTTGCGGTTCTTGTTATCAGAGAATAGCGTTCTCAAGATCGTGACTCAAACCACCCACGTGCGATATTCGCTCGCCGCGCGAATTAAGAGGAAAAACGCGTCGCCCTAGTCGGCGGCGAAGCCCCGTGAGCAGAAATCCCACACCTCATCGGCGGTGATGGGATGCACCGTCGCGTCGTCCTCGCCACCACTGGATTGGGCGATGAACATGACCGTCTGCATCGTCATGGCCGCCATTCGCTTCGCGTTGACGCCCGCGCGCAACTTGCCGACCTGCGCGGCGGCTTCCATGAGCTCGGTGAGCAACGTCAGCAGGGGTGCGTGCGCCACCTTGACCTCGGCCGGGTGGGTGACCAGCAGCCGCGGGGCAAAGTCGGTGAACAGCGGTCGCTGGGCGGTGGGGTCGGGGCGGGAGGCCTCGTAGAGCAGCTCGACGGCGACCTTCAGCCGCTCGAGGGGGTCGGTGTGGCTCTCCGTTGCGGCGCGGATCTGGTCGGCGGAACGGCTGAGGGCGTCCTCGAACAACGCGAGCAGCAGTTCGTGTTTACCGTCGAACTGCAGGTAGAAGCTGCGCAACGACTGGCGCGAGCGGTCCACGACCTCCTGAACGGTAAAGTCCGTGCTGCCCTTCTCGATGATGATCGCCTGCGCCGCGTCGAGGAAGCGCTGAACGCGCTGCGCCGCCCGCAGTTTCGCCGTCTTGATGGACCGCTCGACCGCGCGCTGCTTCCAGGCCGGCTCTTCGCTCGGGTCGGTCACGGGCGGCTCACTTGATTGCCGCGCGGGAAGAACATGGTTGGACTGTACCGGAGAACGCCGTGCCATCGGTGTGCTCGACCTCCTCACGGGCGTCGTTTCGGAGATTGTAACTTGCCTACGACGAGAATACTATTCTCTTAGATGTGTGTTGGGAAGCAAAGTTGCGAGAGCGAATCCCGCTAAGCGCCCGGCCAGCCCCATGAAGCCTCGAGGAGTCCCGTGCAGCTGACCTTCGACGCCGATGTCGAGGCATTCCGCGCCGAATTTGTGGCGTTTCTCGATCAGCACTTGCCTGACCACTCCGAGGGGTTCGAGCGGCCGCGGTCGTGTTCGCACATCCCGGAATGGGCACGTCGGTGGCAGCGCCTCCTGTTCGACAACGGGTGGCTGCTGCCGGGCAATCCACCCGAATTCGGCGGGCGCAACGCCTCGCTGCTGGAGCAGTACGTGTACCTGGAGGAGTTGGCGCGGCGGCGGATCTACCACAGTTTCAATCCCCAGGGCATCGGCATCATCGCGGCATCGTTGCTCACTTTCGGTAACCCGGAGCAGAAGCAGCGCTGGGCGGTGCCGATCTTGCGCGCCGAGATCACCGCGTCCCTGGGCATGAGCGAACCCGGCGCCGGCTCGGACCTGGCGTCGCTACGAACACGGGCGGTGCGCGACGGCGACCATTTCGTGGTCAACGGGCAGAAGGTTTGGACGTCGGGTGCCCACGACGCCGATGTGCTGCTGACATTCGTACGCACTGACCCGGCGGCGCCAAAGCACAAGGGAATCAGCGTGTTGCTGATTCCCACCGATACTCCCGGCGTGGTTCGCCGCCCGTTCGCATCGGTATGTGGCCACGACGACGTGGATTTCAACGAGGTGTTCTTCACCGACGTACGCGTGCCGGTGGCGAATCTGGTGGGTGAACTCAACGGTGGCTGGCGCGTCGCACACGGCTCACTCGGGCACGAACGAGCGATGCTGTGGATGGACTACGCCAACCTATTGCATGAGCTGACGGTCGATTTCGGCCCCTCGGGCGCCCTGGAGCGCGACAGCTACGCCACCTTGGTGATGGACGCCCAGGCGCTGCGGCTACTGGGTTCGGCGGCGCTGGCGAAGGCGGCCCGCGGAAATGAGGACGTACCGGCCCAGTCGGTGTTGAAACTCCTTGGCTCCGAGGCCTTACAACGCGGCACCGAGAATGCGCTGAACGCCGCCGGGGCCGGCGGACTTGTGCATCCCGCGATGACGTCGGCTTTTGCTCCATTAGATCTCGACGGCCACTATGGCAGTTGGTTCGACCGGTACGCCCGTACCTTCGCCGCAACGATCGCCGGCGGGACATCAGAAATACAGCGCAGCATCATCGCCCAACGCATACTCGGGCTGCCGCGCAACTAGCCGCCAGGTTTCACCCAAACCCGGGGGTTTACCCGGGGTCAGCGCGTCGTCGTGGGTGCCAATGTTTATTCGACACAGCATGGCCGGCGGCTGACGGGCCGTCCCTATCGAGGATGACCTCAATGGATTCCAGCGTTCTCAGCCAACTCGCAGCGGTACTGTCCAGGCCCGACGCGGTTCTGACCGATACCGATGCGTTGACCGAACGAGGTCGTGACTACTGGGGGTTCGGTGGCGTGCCGGGGGTGGCCCTTCGCCCGGCATCGCGCACCGAGGTGGTCTCGGTCTTGCGCATCGCGGCCGCACATCACATACCCGTCGTGACGCGGGGCGGCGCGTCGAACTGCAGTGCCGGCATGATGGCCGCACCCGATGTGGTGATGCTCGACATGTCGGCGATGAATCGCGTGCTGGCCGTGGATCCCGACGCGCGCACCGCACGTGTCGAGGCCGGCGTCATCAACGCCGACCTGCAGAAGCAGTTGCTGCAGTACGGCCTGTGCTTCTCGCCGGACCCGGTCTCGGCGCCACTGTCGACGGTCGCCGGCAACATCATCGAAAACGCCGGTGGACCACACGCATTGAAGTACGGCGTCACGTACAATCATGTGCTCGCGGTCGAATTGGTCCTGGCTGACGGCACGGTGGTGAACCTGTCCGCCGAGGATGACGGCGCGGACCTGCTCGGGGTGATCATCGGGTCGGAGGGAACGCTCGGCATCGTTACCGAAGCAACCGTGGCGCTTCGCCCCATCGCCCCGGTGACCCACAGCCTGATGGGTAGCTTCGCCTCGGCGCATGATGCCGCGGACGCCGTCGCCGACATAATCGGCACCGGTACGGTGCCGGCCGCTTTGGAATGGCTCGATCGCGCGGGAATTGCGGGGCTACAGGCGTTTACCGACACCGGCTACCCCACCGACGTGGATGCGATCGTGCTGGTCGACGTCGACGGCACCGCCGAGGAAGTGGAGCGCGACGCGGCGACGGTCGAAAAGGTGTTGCGGCGCAAGTCCGTCGAGGTGCGGGTCGCCACCGACGACCAGGCTCGCGAAAAGCTCTGGTACGGACGCCTGCACGCACCCGACGCCGTGGTACGCAGCGGCCACGACTACTTCATCGGGGACGTCACCGTGCCGCGCAACAGGATCCCGGAAATGCAAGAGGCCATCCAGCGGGCCGCGACTCGGCATTCCGACGGACTGTTGTTCATCGCGGTGGCCGGGCACGCCGGTGACGGAGACCTGCACCCGATTTCATTCTTCGATCGGACCAATCCCAAAGCCGCGGCGGCATTGGAAGCTGCTAACAACGAAATCGTCGATGCCGCACTGGACCTCGGTGGAACGCTGACCGGCGAACACGGCGTCGGCACCGAGAAGCGCCAGTTCATGACCAAGCGGTTCACCCCCGTCGAGATCGCCGCGCAGCGGGCCGTGAAGCGTGTCTTCGACCCTGCTGGACAACTCAATCCCGGGGTGCTGCTTCCCGACCTGTCGGCGGACGAGCCCGTGGTGAACCTCTTCGAGGAAACGGTGCGGGTGTCGTTGGACCGCTACCGTGGGGGCCCCGCCGTGCCGACAGATTTTGACGACGCGGCGCCGGTCGCCGCCACACACATCGAGCTCAACGCGGCGAACCTGAGCTTGAATGTCGGTGCCGGAGTGTTGCTCACCGACCTAGCCGCCTTCCTGGCCGAGCACGGCATGGGTTGCAGCGCGCTACCCTCCGACCTCGGCGACGACCCCCGCACGAGAAGCGTCGGCGCGCTCATAGCCACCGCAAGCGGCGCGGACCGGCACGCCGTGCGCAATGGTCTGCTCGGCTTGGAAGTGGTCCTGACCGACGGGCGTGCACCGGCCCGGTTCGGCGGCGAAACCATGAAGGACGTGGCGGGCTACGACCTGAAACGCCTCTTCATCGGCTCCCACGGGGCATTCGGCGATATCGTGTCGGCGATCTTCAAGGTCAACTGCTTGCCGGCGGCATGAGCAGGGTGGAGCCGCGCGTCTTACGCGATTCCAGGTCGCGGTGTGCTTGGGCGGCGTCGGCCAGCGCATAGCGCTGACCAATGCTGGGCTCGACCGTGCCGCTGCCGATAGCTCGGAAGAGTTCCGTTGCACGCCAGGCAAACTCGTGGTATGTGCGGTTGAAATGACTGCGCAGCGGGCGGGTCAGGTACACGGAACCCGCGGTGTTCAGCCGTTGCGGATCGACCGGTGGAACCGGCCCGCTGGCGGCGCCGAAAAGTACCAGCGTGCCGCGAATGGCCAGGCTTGCCAGGCTGGCATCGAAGGTTGTTCGGCCGACTCCGTCGTATACCGCGGCCACGCCGCGGCCGTGGGTCAGTTCCCGGATGACTGAACCGAATTCGGCTGGATCGGCCGGGTAGTCAAGGACGTGCGCCGCTCCCGCCTGCCGTGACCGGTCCGCCTTGGCCGGGGTCGACGTCGTTGTGATCACCCGAGCGCCAACACTGGTAGCCCACTGGGTCAGGATGAGGCCGACGCCGCCCGCGCCGGCATGCAGCAGAATGGTGTCACCCGGCTTCACCCGGTATGCGGAGTTGATCAGGAAGTGCGCCGTCAGACCCTTCAACAGCGACGCGGCCGCGACATCGCTGGCGATGTCGTCCGGCACATGTGCGGCGAAAGCTGCTGGTGTGACGCAGTATTCGGCATAGGCTCCGACCGCGTCGGCGGTAGCGACACGGTCGCCCGCCTGAACCGTGGAGACGTGCGAGCCGACGCTGACGACGGTGCCGGCAACCTCATTACCCGGTGTGAAAGGCAATGCCTTTGGGTACCGCCCCGATCGGAAATGGGTGTCGATGAAGTTGACCCCGATCGCCTCCGACTTGATCAGCACGCCGTCGGCGTCGGGCTCCGGTTCTGGAACTTCGGTATAGCTGAGAACTTCGGGCCCACCGGTTCGACTCACCCCCACCGCGCGCATGCGGTTACGTCACTGCGCGGCCAACCACGCCTGTTCTTCGCCCGGATTGGGGAGCGCTCGCCCGCCCTCCATCGCGAAGTGCGCGGGACTGTTTTGAATGATGACCAGGACGCGGTGCGGCGGAATGCCGGTCACTTCGGTGGCCGCATTCGCCACTTCGGCCAGCAGTTGGCTGGTTTCGTCATCGGGATGACCCGTGCGCACCCAACCGTTGATGAGCAAGGGTTGCGCCGGTTGGGCATCGGTGTAGACGGAATCAGCGGGTAGCTCGTTGAACACCACGTTGATATAGGTGCTGGGCACGTGATTGACGCGGGAATGGATCTCGGTGATGGCGGCGGCCAGATTGGCCTTGGTCTGCCCGTCAAGCGTCGAGGCGGCCGTGGTGATGGTGTAGACGGGCAAGTGTGTCCTCCTCAGCCCAGGAATGGTAGTTGGGGAATGGTGGGCGCCACGATCACCGTCGGTCCGTCCGCGGCCAGCGCCGCGGAGAATTCACGGGCCAGGGCATCGCTACTGTCGACCGTCACCGAGCGGCAGCCGAATCCCTTTGCCAATGACTCGATGTCGAGGCCGGGTAGATCGAGGCCGGGTACTCCGGGCGTCTTCTCCAACAACGCAAACGACTTGAGGATCGCATACTCACCATTGCGCAGCACAACGTACACGATGGGCAACTTGTGCTGCGCGGCGGTCCAGATCGCTTGAATCGAATATTGAAAGGAACCGTCCCCAATGGTGGCGACGACCGTGCGCTTGACGCCACGGGCACGGTCGCCGAGCGCGATGCCGACGGCCGCCGGTACACCCCAACCGATTCCGCCACTACCGGTGGCATAGAAGCCCGCGCTGCGCGTGGTGGGAAGCCACGTCTGCTGTTCAGCAATCGTCGAAGTCGACTCCATCACCACCGCGGCATCCGCCGGCTTGAGAGTGCTGATGACCTCGTACACCGCATTAGCGGTCATCGGCGCGGACGCCGGTAGGTCGGACTTGCGTTCGTGCGTCAACGGGGGCGGAGGCTGCCGGTCCGCGGGTACCTGCACCGCCTCGGTCAGGAATGTCAGGGCATGCTTTACGTCACCGACCAAACTGTCTCCGACCGGCGCCACCGCAGCACGGTCCGGACTGGAAGTGATCTGCAGCAGTTCGGTGCCTTCGGGCAGATACTCGCCCGCCACGTAGGGGTAGTAGCGGAACACTTCCGCGCCAACTACCACCACCAGGTCGTAGCCGTGCAGCACCTGTTCCACCCCGGCGATGGTCATTGGCAGCATGCCGGCGTAGAGCGGATGGTCTTCCGGGAACGAGACGCGGTCGGGTAGTGCGCTGCCGTAGACGGGCGCCTTCAACTTCTCGGCGAACGCGACACCGGCATCCCAGGCGCCGGCGCGGTCCACCTCGGGACCCAGCACGAGAGCCGGACGCTGGGCGCCGCTGATGCGTTCGGCGAAGTGGCGCAAGCGATCTGCGTCGGCGTGGGTCCGTTCGGCGATAGTTCGCACCACCGCGGGGCCAAGCGCCGGCTTCTCCCAGTCATCCAACGGGATCGACAGGAATACGGGGCCGGCGGGCGGCTGCAGCGCCGTGGCATAAGCGCGCATGAACGCGGCCGGGACGTCTTCCGCGCGCGCCGGTTGGTAGGCCCATTTAACCCACGGCTGCGGCAGCACCGTCGCATCCCTATTGGCCAGGTAGGGGTCGCACAGCAGCATTTCCCGGGTTTGCTGACCGGCTGTGACGATGAGCGGGGTATTGGCCCGGTATGCCGCCACCAGACTGCCGACCGCATTGCCGGTGCCCGCCGCCGTGTGCAGATTAACCAGCGCCGGCCGTCCGGTGGCCTGGGCGAAGCCGTCGGCAATGGTCAGCACCGACGCTTCCTGCAATGCCAGCACATAGGTGAAGTCGTCCGGAAAGTCCCGCAAGAAGGATTGCTCGGTTGATCCGGGATTCCCGAAGACCGTCGTCAACCCCAGCTTTCGGAGCAGTTCGAAGGTGACGCCGTGCACGTCCTTTGCGTCGGCCATCTAGACACGACCTTTCTAAATCGAGACAGAGGAAGGGCGGGCCGTCGGCCGCTCAGCTGTCCACCGCTGAAGTCAAGCACCGGTGGCCACGTGCCGACCCCGGGTAAACCCCCGGTTTCGACGCGCCCCGGGAACGATTTCCTGCGACCATGTTTTTCGTGCGCGACAATATGCGCGGTTTGCTCGGCCGTCGGCAGCAGCAGCAGCAATTGGCGGGGCTGCTCGGTGGCGCGCGCGAGGGCCACAGCGGAGTGCTCGTTGTTCGCGGCGAGCCTGGTATCGGCAAGACCGCGCTGATCGACCACCTGCTTGACCAGGCGGCCGACTTCCGCGTCATCCGCACCAGTGGAGCCGAGTCCGAGATGGAACTGGTTTACGCAGGGGTGCAACAGGTTTGGGCTCCGCTACAGGAGTCGATGGGGCGGCTGCCCAAACCCCAGCGCGGCGCGCTGGAGGTGGCACTCGGCATCAGCGAAGGGGACGGGGCGCCGGATCCGCTCTTGGTTGGGCTGGCTCTGCTCACGTTGCTGGCCGACGCGAGTGCGGGTCAACCGACGATCTGCGTCATTGACGACGCGCACTGGGTTGATCTGGTTTCCATGCAAGCGTTCGGATTCGTGGCACGACGACTACTGGCAGATCGAATCGTCATGATTTTTGCTGCTCGACGGCCTTTGCCCCAACTGGCGAACTTGCCCGAACTGGTCCTGTCGGCCCTGTCGGAGCGGGACGCACGGACACTGCTGACGAGGCTGATGCCGGGCCGGCTCAGTGATCGCGTGCGCGACAGCATCATCGCGGAGTCGAGAGGGAACCCGCTGGCGCTGCTCGAATTGAGCCGCTCCCTCGGTCCGACCGAACTCGCCGGCGGCTACGGATTGGCACGGGCGAAATCGATCCCCGGGCGCATCGAAGGCAGCTTTGTCGAGCAGTTCAACGACCTTCCGGCGCCCACCCGCACGCTGTGTCTGATCGCGGCCGCCGAACCCACTGGAGAACCCTCCTGGCTGTGGGCCGCCGCGAAATTCTTGGCAATCGACGCCGACGCGGCGGCGCCCGCCGAAACGGCCGGGCTGCTCTCGGTCGACGGCCGCGTCCGGTTTCGCCATCCGTTGGTCCGGTCGGCAATCTACGGGTCGGCACCTCTGGCGGAGCGCCGACGCGCGCACGAAGCCCTCGCCCGTGCGATCACCGGTTCGACCGCCTCCGACCACCGCGCCTGGCATCGAGCGCATTCCCTTGCGGGCCCGGACCCGGAGGTCGCCGACGAGCTGGTTGCCGCGGCCGAGCAGGCCCGCGCCCGGGGCGGTACCGCCGCCGCGGCGGCGTTCTTGGCAGCGGCGGTCGACGCAACCCCGGATGACCAGCCGCGGGCCCGGCGTGCGCTGCAGGCCGCTCAGGCCAAGCTCGACGCCGGCGCGCTGGACACCGCGACTCAGCTGTTGACCCTGGCCACCGATCTATCGGATGACGAATCCATCACTGCGCGAGCCGATCTCATGCGTGCCAGGCTGGCCTGGGCGGCGCGCCGTGGTCTCGACGCTCCGCCGCTGTTGTTGGCAGCGGCGCGGCGCCTCACCGGCATTGACGCTGTGTTGGCGCGGGACACCTATCTCGAGGCGGTGATGTCGGCCCTGATCGTCGGTCGCTTCGGAGCGGACAGCGCGGGTTCGCCGGTGTTCATCGCCCGTGCTGCTCGCCGCGACATTTCCCTCGATCCCCACGACACGGTCGATATGTTGTTGCAGGGCCTCATCGTCCGGCTCATCGACGGTTATGTTCCGGCGGCGCCGCTGCTCAGGGAGGCGATTGCGCAATACGTGCGCGAAACCCGGACCGGAACCGCGGATCCCAGGTGGCATGACATCACGAATCGGGTCTGCCTCGATGTGTTCGACCAGGACGCGTACGACTTCCTCGCCACGCAGCAGTTGGAAAAGCAGCGTGCCGCGGGCGAATTGACGCTCGCGTCCTCTTCGTTGTCGACCTATGCCGGGGTCTGCGTCACACGGGGCGACTTCGGGGCGGCCGAGGCCGCGCTCGAGGAGGTACAGATACTGGCGGCCGCGACCGGAACCCCTCCGCACCTTTCGATCGAACCGTATCTGGCCGCCTACCGCGGGCAGGAAAAGCGGTGCCTCGACTACGTCAGCGCCACGATCGAGGGAGCCTCCGGGCGCGGTGAAGGGACCGAGGTATCCGTCGCGCTCTACGCTGCGGCGATCCTACACAACGGGCTGTCCCACTACCCGAAAGCCTTGGACGCTAGTATGTCCGGACTCGGCGACTACGACGACGTCGGCATGGCGGGCTACTTGCTGACCGAGGCGGTCGAAGCCGCCGCCTACTGCGGTGAAACATCGCTAGCCACCGAACTTCTCACCCGCCTTCGCGAGCGTGCCGAGGCGAGCGGAACCGAAGTCGCGCTCGGGATCGCGGCGCGCTCCGACGCATTGACCGGGCACAGCGCCGAACCCGACGCTGACTTCCAAACCGCGCTACTGCACTTGCAGCGCACGCCCGTCGCTGTCTATTTGGCCCGCACCCACCTGGTCTACGGCGAATGGCTGCGCAGAGCCAACCGGCGCGCCGATGCCAGGATCCAACTGCGGTTGGGCTACGACATGTTCGCCAAGATGGGCGCGCAAGGCTTCGCCGCACGAGCGCGCCGTGAACTCCAGGCGACCGGTGAGGCGGTGCATAAGCCGGTGAAGGGCACTGCGGTCGCATTGACGACCCAGGAACGGCAGATCACCAGCCTGGCGCGGGAAGGTTGCACCAATTCCGAGATCGGCGCCCAGCTCTACATCAGCCCCCGCACGGTGGAATGGCATCTGGGCCGAATCTTCGCCAAGTTGGGTGTCACGTCACGACGAGAGTTGCGCGGCCTCAGTCCCGAACTGCTGGTTTAGAGCTGAACCAGCCGCGGCGCAAAACCCTTGTCGCGCAGCATGCCTCCCGCTTCCCGGGTCAGCTCCCGGGCGCTGCCGAAGAGCCCGTCCAACACCAACGCCCGCTTGACGTGCCGGTGCAGCTGGTGTTCGGCGGTGAAGCCGATGCCGCCGAGCACCTGCTGGCAGTGGCGGGCGGTGGTCAGTGCCGCCTGACCGGCCGCGGCTTTGGCCAGCAGGGTGGCCAGTTCGTCGGGTTGTTCCGTGGCGGCCTGCAAAGACGCTTCAGCGCCCTCGATGGCCACCAGCGCCTCCGCGAGTCGGTGGCGCACCGCTTGGAAAGACGCGATGGGACGGCCGAATTGAACGCGGTCCAGAGTGTGCCGGCGGGCCAGGGACAGCATGGCCCGACTGGTGCCGACCAGCCACCAGCCCAACGCCCGGCGGGCCGCGTCCGTCGGGACGGGTTCCCCGGCCGTCACCCGCCGCAACGGCAATTCCTCATCCAGCGCCGAGGTCACGATATCGGTGCGTTCCCACACCACCCAGGAGCCACCCGCATACGGCAGCGGCACCGTGGTGCCGCCCGGTTGTCCGGCGGCCCGCAGCACGACGTCGTTGAGGACGGGTGCCTGCGCTCCGGTCTCACCGAGCAGGCGGAATACCAAAGGTATTGCAGTACCCGGGATTTCGTCGAGCATGTCGAGCCAGCCGAGCTCGGACAACGACGCGTCCAACTTGGCCCCGGAAGCGTCCGTCATCGCGGTGCGCAACGAGTCGGCCAGCAACTGCAGCTCGGGGTCGAGAGCCACGGCGGTCACTCCTTCCCCAGATCGAGCAGCCGGCGCGCGATGATATTGCGTTGTATCTCGGCGGTTCCGCCGTAGATGGTTGCCGCGCGCGAGTACAGGTACTCCGGTCGCCAGGAAGTGTCGTCGAGTTCGAGCGCGCCGGGCAGCAGGTCGTGGACGGTGTCGTAAAGCCGTTGCTCTGCGGTGGCCAACAGCACTTTGTCGATGGACGTGTCTGGCCCCAGGCGAGTTCCGCCGGCCAGTCGGTGCTGGGTTGCCCGCGATCGGCAGCGCAGGGTATGCAGCGCCAGATACGCCGCACCCAAAGCGGATTCGTCCGACTCGGGGTTGTCGGCCGTCTCGGCGATCAGCGCGTCGAACCGTGCGTACAGATAGGCGATCCGTTGCCAGAAGCACGTCGAGCGCTCGTAGGGCAGCAGGTCCATCGCCAGCCGCCAGCCGTCGCCGGGTTGGCCGAGCATGCGACTGGACGGGATCACCACGTCGTCGAAGTACACCTCGCAGAACTCGTCGACGCCGTGCATGGTGCGTAACGGGCGAACGGTGATGCCGGGTGTGTCCAGGTCGACAAAGAAGGCGGTGATCCCGTCATGGCCTGGTGCGGTACGGGTGAGCAGGATGCATCGGGTGGAGAACTGCGCGAAGCTGGTCCACACCTTTTGTCCGTTGACAATCCAGTCATCGCCGTGCGGGGCGGCTCGAGTGGACAGCGAAGCCAGGTCGCTTCCCGAGCCGGGTTCGGAGAAACCCTGGCACCAGTGCTCGCGGCCGCTCAGCAGCCGCGGCACCATCTCTGCGGCGAGTCCCGGTGCGGCGTAGTCGATCATCGTGGGGGCCAGAACCTCGAGCATTGAGTACGGGCCGGGTTCGGCCAGGCGGCGCCCGACAACCTCCTCGCCGACGACCGCGCGCAGTAGCGCGGGGCCGCCCAGGCCGCCCACTTCCACGGGCCAGCCGTAGCGCATCCAGCCCGCGTCGTACAGCGCCGCGCTGACCCGGGCGAATTGGTGCATGTGGCCCTGCAGCGAACGGTCGGGCCCGGGTGTTAGATCGTGCTCGTCGAGCCAGGCGCACAGGTCGGTCCGGAACTGCTCGACCGTCGGGACGGAAGTCACGGGGCTGGGCGGCCCACGGCGTGCGGGCGTCCGGAGTCGTGTGCTCCGCTGCGGCGAATGAACGTCATGGCGCGGGTTTTCAATCGCCAGCCGTCATCGGTTCGCACATAGGTGTCCCGGTAGTAGCCGATTCGCATGTCGTGCGCGGAGTGTTCGATGAAGCACAGCGGTTGGGTGCCGCTGGCCGTATCGCCGTCCAGGTCGACCAGCGCGGTCCCGGTCATGAACAGACCCTTGGGCGCCGCGGCAACCAGTTCCGGGAACTTGTCCAGGGTGTAGGTGTCACCGAATGCGCTGTAGGTGCCGTCGGGGGTGAAAACGCTTACCAGGCCTTCGATATCGCCCTGGGTGATGGTCACCGCGTATCGGGCGAGCAGTTGCTGGATCTCGACCAGGTCGTCAGTTCTGGTTGGCTGCTGAGTTGACAAAGACCTTGCCGCCTTTCATGACGAAGCCGACGTTACGGGTAACGGTGATGTCGTCCAAGGGGTTTCCGGGCACGGCGATGACATCGGCGAGCATGCCCTCGGTGAGCCGCCCGAGATCGTTTGAGTTGATCAGTTCGGCCGCCGTCACCGTGGCTGCGCGCAGTACCGCCAACGGCGGAAGGCCCCATTCGACCAGGGTGACGAGTTCGTCGGCGTTCTTCCCGTGCGGTATTGCGGGTGCGTCGCTGCCAACGGCGATCTTCACCCCGGCGTTGAACGCCGCAAGGATCGATGTTCGCGACATGGGGAACATCTCGGCGGCCTTGGCCTGCAGTTCGGGTGGCGCATGCGACACGTCCATGGCTTCGGCCAAGCGGCGGGTGCTCACCAGGAAGGTGCCGTGCTCGACCATCGTCGCGATCGCTTCGTCATCGACGAGAAAGCCGTGTTCGATGCAGTCGATGCCGGCGGCCACCGCGTGTTTGACGGCGTCGGCGCCGTGCGTGTGAGCCGCCACGCGCAGCCCGCGCCGGTGTGCCTCGTCGACGATCGCGCACAGCTCCTCGTCCGAATAGTGTTGTGCCCCAGGAGGACCCGTCAGCGACATGACTCCGCCCGAACAGCAGACCTTGATCAGTTGTGCGCCGTGCTTGATCTGGTAACGCACCGCCCGGCGGATTTCGTCGACCCCGTTGGCGATGCCTTCCTCTACGGTCAGTTCCAACGCGTGCGGTGCGAACGCGGCGAACATCGTCGGGTCGAGGTGCCCGCCCGTCGGCGTAATCGCATGTCCGGCAGGCACAATTCGGGGTCCGTCGATCCAGCCCGCGTCAATCGCCTTGCCCAGCGCGACATCCAGCAGGTACCCGCCGGTCTTGACGAACAGTCCGAGATTGCGCACCGTCGTGAACCCGGCGCGCAGGGTGCGGCGCGCGTTGCCGACGGCGCGCAACACCCGGGTCGGGGGATCGTCCTGCACCTGGGACAGCCCGGGCTTCTCCCCGCGCCCGCCCATCAGGAGGTTGACCTCCATGTCCATCAGCCCGGGCAGCAGGATCTGGTCCCCGAGGTCGAGCAGTTCGCCCTCTGGTTCGCCGCCGACGCCGACTATGCGGTCGCCGTCGATTTTCAGCACGCCGGGCCGGACGATCCGCCCGCCGTCAACGTCGAGCAGTCCGGCCGCCTTGAGCGTCAGCACCGGTTAGATCACCGGCTCCCGAATGCACTCCACCCAAGCCGCGCCGCTGTCAGGGACTCGCGGTTGCTTCCACGCCTCGACCGGAAACGACACCATCACCAGCGATTGCATCACGTGCATCAGTGTGCGTGCATCCTCAGGCAGGTCGTCGAGCGGGTACTGGTCGCAGTAGGCGATGACATCGTTCAGGAGCGGGAACGCGACGTCGTAGAACTCCTGCATCTCGCTCATGGTGGAGGCCAGCCGCTTGGCATAGCGCTCGGGCTCGGTGGCCAGGTCCCAATCCAAAAATGGCTCCAGCGCGGCGAATTCAGACGGTAACGCCACGGTTGGCAACCTCCTTCTTCCAGCCGGTCACGTATTCGTCGGTCACCTTGTGCAGGTGGCGCAGCAGGATTTCCTGGTCGCACAGCGGGAAATCGCTGACCACCTTGGTGCCGATCATGGTCTGGGTGGCCTCCAGGGTGTTGGCGTCCTGCAGTGCGTATTCCTTGAACGTCACCGCGGCCAATTCCTGGGCCAGTCGCTCCCGCGCGTTGCGCGGCGGAACGAAGTACAGCGTGCACTCGAAGATGTGCTTGTCCACGGCGGTGGGCCAGTAGTGATAGGTCAGGAACCAGCCAGGTTCCCAGATCAACAGCATGAAGTTCGGGTAGAAGTGCCAGGAGTCGATGCCCCACTGCTTGACCTTCTTGGGGTTGACACCAGGCGGCAACTGATCCAGGTTGGCGATGACTTCGGGCTTGTCCCAAGGTCCGAACAATCCCGAGCGCAGCACCTGGTCCATCGGCTTGACCATGCTCATGTCCGCGGGTGGCGCCTGGCCGCCCCAGGTGGAGATCATGCCGTGTGGACTGGCCAATTCGTAGTGCAGCGCCTCGAAGCCGTACTTCATGATCTTGGCGGCTTCTTCCTTGGTGTACTGGCCTTGGTGGAGCACGGGCGCGTGGTAGAACTCGGCGAAGGCGTCGATGAACAACTTCCAGTTGCTGCCGACTTCGGCCCGGTAGGAATAGGTTTCGGTCATGGCGTCGAAGGGATAGCCCTCGATGCCCTTACCCATCGGGCCGAGGTAGTCGATCAGCGGCTCGGCGTTCTGGTCAAAGTTGATGAAAATGAAGCCTTCCCAGACTTCGCACCGCACCGGTATCAGGCCGTAGTCGGCCTTGTCGACGTTGAAGAACTCATCCTCTTGCTGGATGAAGGTGAGATCACCGTCCAGGCTGTACCGCCAGGCGTGGTATTTGCAGGTGAACTGCCGGCAGGTGCCTGACGTTTCCTCATGTGGAAAGTCGTTCCACACCAACTTGTTTCCGCGGTGACGGCAGAGGTTGTGGTACGCCTTGATCGAGCCGTCCTTGGTCTTGACGACGATCACCGACATGCCTTTGCCCGCCGACGGCAGCTCTTTGGTGAAGTAGCTGCCGGTGCGCGGCAAGCGGTTTATCCGGCCGACGTTGAGCCACGTTCGCTTGAAGATCGCCTCGCGCTCGGCCTCGAAGAAAGCCGGGTCGATCGAGTCGGTGTAGTCGACCGGCGCGGTGCCCAGCTCGGGGTAGTTCTCGGTCCAGCTTCCGGCGGCTGGCTTCGGGAAGTGAGCCAATGTAATTACCTACTCTCCTGTGTCTATGCCCCGTGGTCGATGCCGTCTCGCTCGACCTCGACGCCAAATGTGTTGAAGGCCATGGCCAGCGTGGTGTAGCAACCGACTGTGAAGACGTAGTCCATGAGTTGGCGGTGGTCCAGGCGGGCGCCGAGTGCGGCCCAGGTCTGGTCGGACAGCTCGGACTTTTCGTCGAGTTCATCTACCCCGGTGATCACGGCGCGCTCGAAATCGTCCAAGCGGCGGCCCCACTCCTCGGGGTGCCGTACGGCCTCGATTTCGTCGTCGGTGACGCCCAATCGTTTGGCTATGTTCGCGTGATGCGTCCACTCGTAGGCGCACTGGCGCCGGTGGGCGACCCGCAACACGGCGAGTTCGCGAATCCGGGCCGGCAACGTGGAGTTGAACAGGTGCACGTTGAAGCCGAGGAATGCCTTGGCGAGCGCTGGGTGATGGGCGAATGTCGACAACGCGTTGCCGGCGCCCCTCGGGTTGCGACGTTCGGGGGGCAACATGCCGGCGAGTGACTTTTGGACAGCCTCGTCCCACTGGTCGGCAGGCAGCGGCGGCAGGCGCATCCCGGGAGCATCCTCTCAGAATAGAGAATCACATTCTCATTTCTAACCAATAGACTTGCACGAAACACCTGTCCGGTCAATCCTGACGAGTGCGTCCGCGGGCAGCGAGCCGCGGCGTCGCGGAACAAGAATTAGTTTTCCGGCGCGGTGCCGGGCGATTTGCCTAGTCGTTGGCCATTCGACGCGGGCGGGGAGGTATCAACGCGGGTTCTGGATGTTGATTCTCACTTGGCGAGAAGATAGTTTTCAACAGTAGAGAGCTATGCGGATGCGGCGGCTCGTCAAAACTCGCGCGGGTGCCGCGCGCCCGACGGACTCTCGACGGATTCAACAGGAGAGGGGACGGTCATGAACAAAGAGGACATGATCCTCATCAGCGTCGACGACCACACGGTCGAGCCGCCGAACATGTTCAAGAACCATCTGTCCAAGAAGTACATCGACGACGCGCCGCGGCTGGTGCACAACGCCGACGGTTCGGACATGTGGAAGTTCCGCGACACGGTGATACCCAACGTGGCGCTCAACGCCGTCGCCGGCCGGCCCAAGGAGGAATACGGGATCGAGCCCACCGGTCTGGATGAGATTCGGCCGGGCTGCTACAACGTCGACGAGCGGATCAAGGACATGAATGCCGGCGGCATTCTCGCCTCGATCTGCTTCCCGTCCTTCCCGGGCTTCGCCGGTCGCCTGTTCGCCACCGAGGATCCCGACTTCTCGCTGGCTTTGGTGCAGGCCTACAACGACTGGCACATCGAGGAATGGTGCGGCGCGTACCCGGCGCGGTTCATTCCGATGGCGATCCCGGTGATCTGGGACGCCGAGTTGTGCGCCGCCGAGGTACGTCGGGTCGCGAAGAAGGGCGTGCACGCGCTGAGCTTCACCGAAAACCCCGCCGCGATGGGCTATCCCAGCTTCCACAGCGAGCACTGGAACCCGCTGTGGGAAGCGTTGTGCGACACCAACACCGTGATGAACATACACATCGGGTCCTCGGGACGGCTGGCCATCACCGCCCCCGACGCGCCGATGGACGTGATGATCACGCTGCAGCCGATGAACATCGTGCAGGCCGCCGCGGACCTGCTGTGGTCGCGGCCCATCAAGGAGTACCCGGACCTCAAGATCGCGCTCTCCGAGGGCGGGACGGGCTGGATTCCCTACTTCTTGGAGCGCGCCGACCGGACCTACGAGATGCACTCGACCTGGACGAAGCAGAACTTCGGCGACAAGTTGCCGTCGGACGTGTTCCGCGACCATTTCCTGACCTGCTTCATCAGCGACAAGGTTGGGGTGTCGTTGCGCAACATGATCGGCATCGACAACATCTGCTGGGAGGCGGACTACCCGCACAGCGACTCAATGTGGCCCGGCGCTCCCGAAGAGCTGTGGGATGTGCTGTCGATCAACAATGTGCCCGACGACGAGATCAACAAGATCACCCACCAGAACGCGATGCGCTGGTACTCCTTCGACCCGTTCACGCACATCACCCCGGAACAGGCGACCGTCGGCGGGTTGCGTAAGGCCGCCGAGGGACACGACGTGTCCATTCGGTCGCTGAGTCACCACAAGGAGACGCGAGAGGGTTCGTCGTTCGCGGAGTTTGCCGCCACTGCGAAACAGATCACCGGCAATCAGGACTGAGGGCCCCCCAGCGGCATCCGGCGAGCAGACGCAAACTCGTATCAATCGGCCCGCGATCATACGAGTTTGCGTCTGCTCGCGCTAAGAGAAAGTGCGAGGCGGGATGGAATTTGAGCTGACCGAGGATCAGGAGCTGATCCGACGGTCCGTGGCCGAGTTGGCGTCGAAGTTCGACGACCACTACTGGATGGAAAAAGACCAGGCGCACGAATTCCCCACCGAGTTCTACCGCGCCATCGCCGACGGCGGTTGGCTCGGGATGACCATCCCGACCGAATACGGCGGCCATGGGCTCGGCATCACCGAGGCCACCATCCTCCTCGAGGAGGTGGCCAAATCCGGTGGCGCGATGAACGCCGCCAGCGCGATTCACCTGTCGATCTTCGGCATGCAACCGGTGGTGGTGCACGGTTCCGAGGAGCTCAAGGCGCGCACGCTGCCACCCGTCGCGCGCGGCGACGTGCACGTCTGTTTCGGGGTGACCGAACCCGGCGCCGGGCTGGATACGTCGCGCATCACCACGTTCGCCAAGCGTGATGGTGACCGCTACATCGTCAACGGCCGCAAGGTGTGGATCTCAAAGGCCTTGGAGTCCGACAAGATCCTGTTGCTCACCCGGACCAAGTCCTACGACGAGGTCACCAAGAAGACCGACGGGATGACGCTGTTCCTCACCGATCTCGACCGCAGCCGGGTCGACATCCGTCCGATCCGCAAGATGGGCCGCAACGCCGTCAGCTCCAACGAGTTGTTCATCGACAACCTGGAGGTTCCCGTCGAAGACCGAATCGGCGAGGAAGGCAAGGGATTTCACTACATTCTCGACGGCCTGAATCCGGAGCGGATGCTGATCGCGGCCGAGGCCCTGGGCATCGGCAGGGTCGCGCTGGAAAAGGCCGTGAAATACGGCAACGAACGCGAGGTGTTCGGTCGTCCCATCGGCATGAATCAGGGCCTGCAGTTCCCGCTCGCCGACTCGTTGGCCCGCCTGGACGCCGCCGAACTGATGCTGCGCAAGGCCACCTGGCTCTACGACAACGGCAAACCCTGTGGGCGCGAAGCCAATACGGCGAAGTACCTGTGTGCCGACGCCGGATTCACCGCGGCGGACCGGGCGTTGCAGACCCACGGCGGCATGGGCTATGCCGAGGAGTATCACGTCACCCGGTACTTCCGCGAGGCGCGGTTGATGAAGATCGCGCCGGTCAGCCAGGAGATGATCCTCAATTTCCTGGGCTCGCACGTGTTGAAACTGCCGCGCAGCTACTAGGTAGTTTGTTAGTCGCCGGACGTGCGTCGAACGTGTAGCGACGGCCACGCTCGGCGGGGCATATGAACCATCGATCGGAGCAGATCAATGCGTGAAGCAGTCATCGTAGAGGCCGTCCGCACCCCGGTGGGGAAGCGCAACGGCGGACTGTCCGGGATGCACGCCGCCGACCTGTCCGCCGTCGTCCTCAACGAACTGCTGGACCGCGCGAACATCGGCGTGGAGTTGATCGACGACGTGATCTGGGGCTGCGTGTCGCAGGTGGGCGACCAGTCGAGCAACATCGCGCGGTTTGCGGTCCTCGCCGCGGGTTGGCCGGAAAACATCCCGGGCACCACCGTCAACCGAGCGTGCGGGTCCAGCCAGCAGGCCCTTGACTTCGCGGCACAGGCGGTGATGTCCGGCCAGCAGGATGTCGTGGTGGCCGGCGGCGTTGAAGTCATGAGCCGCGTTCCGCTTGGTTCGGCCAGGGCTACCGGGATGCCGTACGGCCCGAAAGTCCTTGCCCGCTATGAGGATTTTTCGTTCAACCAGGGTCTGTCGGCCGAGATGATCGCCAAGAAGTGGGGACTTTCCCGCACTCAGCTTGACGAGTACTCCGCGTTGTCCCACGAGCGTGCGGCCGCGGCTCAGGACAGCGGCGCCTTCACCGTTCAGATGGTCCCGGTATTTCCCGACGATGTTACGGTCGTCGACGCCGACGAGGGCGTCCGTCGCGGGACCACGGTGGAGAAGCTGGCCGCGTTGAAGCCCGCGTTCGTCGAGGACGGGGTCATCCATGCGGGAAACTCGTCCCAGATTTCCGACGGCGCCGCCGCTCTGTTGGTCACCACGCCAGAGATGGCGCTGGAGCTGGGTTTGACGCCGATCGTGCGGTACCGGGCGGGCGCGGTCACCGGCGCCGATCCCGTGCTCATGCTCACCGGCCCCATTCCGGCCACCGAAAAGGTGTTGCGCAAGTCCGGAGTTCAGCTCGGCGAGGTCGGCGTCTTCGAGGTGAACGAGGCGTTCGCGCCGGTGCCGCTGGCGTGGCTGGCCGAAACCGGTGCCGACCCGAGTCTGCTCAACCCGTTGGGCGGCGCGATCGCGCTAGGCCACCCGTTGGGCGCTTCGGGTGCTGTGCTCATGACGCGCATGGTGCATCACATGCGCGACAACGGGATTCGTTACGGCCTGCAGACGATGTGTGAGGGCGGGGGCACTGCCAACGCCACGCTGGTCGAGCTGATGTCTTAAGACGAGGTATGCGCGGCCCTCTTGTGGACGTCGGCAAACCAACCTACTGTGTGTTCAGTAGGTTTGACAGCCGCCCGCCCAGCCCCTAGGAGTGCGGTGCCCGACGCACGGCCGTACGACACACTTCTCGCCAAGGGCGAGGACCGCAAACAGCGGATCCTTCAGGTCGCCCAACGGTTGTTGTCGCGCAACGGCTGGCGCAGTACGACGCTGGCGCAGATCGCTCGCGAAGCCGGCGTCTCCCCGGCGGGCCTCTTGCATCATTTCGAGTCCAAGGAGCAGTTGCTGCACGCCGTGCTGGACGCGCGCGACCTCGACGACGAGACGCACGCCGACCGGGGCGGCGATCTGATCGGCGAGATCGCCCAGGTTGCCGACCGCTTCAACCGAGCCCCCGACCTGGTGGGCACGTTCACCGTGTTGCTGGTGGAGAACATCGCCCCGGACGCTCCGCTGCACGACCGCTTGGTCGCTCGGCAGCGTGACGCGGCCCAGATCGTTGCCGACGGCATCCGCCGTGGTCAGGCCGCCGGCCGTTTTCGCAACGACATAGATCCCGACGTCAAGGCGGTGGAAATCCTCGCCTTCATCCACGGAATGGAAATGACATGGTTGCTCGATCCTTCGATCCCGCTGACCGAGGTGTTCAAGGAATACGCGGAGGCGCTGGCGCGCGACTTCTCGCCTCAGAACAAGTAGCGCAGGACATGCGATACCGCCTCGACGTCGTCGCGTCCAGCGTGGTCGACGTGGTCGCGTTTGCCGGCGGCTGGCTCTTCGACCGCGCGATGGCGGGTTGGGATGTCACGGTGCTGCTCACCGATCATCCGGACGACCGCCCGCTGCACATCCTCGGCGCCCGGACGCTCGACTTGGAGGTCGCGCTGGCCTCGGTGGGGACCCGTCCCAAGCCGCAGGCGTTGGCGGCCGCGGCGGACTTGCTCGGCTCCGATCCACGGGTGCGGAACGGGGTGTTGCAGGCGCTCGACCACGGCGTCACCGAGGTCACGCTGTGGGGGCAGCGGTGGCCGGTCGAACTCGATGACAGCGTCGGCTTGGTCCAACACCGGTTGAGCATGGCGGCGCAGATATTCAAGGCTCGGGCGCTGGCCGCCGCCGCGGCCGCGGAGACCTCGGTAGGGGCGATCGAAACCTTCCGCAGCGGGCTGATGGCCCACCCGTCGGTCGCCGCTGACCTGGTGCCCGCCTAGGCGGCAGGGCTTCCGTGACCGGGCGCCGCGCCCGACGTTGACGACGCATAGGCCGTGTGGAAATCTGATACTCAACCATGAGAGGCTGATTCTCATCAGATGAGATTCGAATGGAGCTCTAGATGGTGAACGACTACGCCGAAATGAACTTCTTCCGCGATAGTCGGCTCGTCCAGGACCCGTATCCCTACTACGAGGCGTTGCGCCAGCAGTGTCCGGTGGCGAAGGAAAACCATCACGGCGTCACCATGATCACCGGCTGGGATGAGGCCTGCGCGGTGCTGAACGATGCCCAAACTTGGTCTTCATGCATTTCGGTGACCGGGCCATTCCCGGGCTTTCCGGTATCGCTCGAGGGGTTGGGCGACTCGGACATCACCGAACTGATCGAGCAGCACCGCGACGAGTTGCCGTTCAGCGATCAGCTGCCCACCCTGGACCCGCCGACCCACACCAACCACCGGTCCCTGCTGATGCGGTTGATCACGCCCAAGCGCCTCAAGGAGAACGAGGACGCCATGTGGGCGCTCGCAGATCAAGTGCTGGACGAATTCCTGGCGCCGGGAAAGGGCGAGTGGATCAAGGGTTTCGCGGGGCCGTTCACGCTGCTGGTCATCGCCGACCTGCTGGGCGTGCCTTTGGAGGACCGCGACAAGTTCGTCAACGGCATCCGTGAGCACTCGGGCGGCGGTATCGGCGGTACCGGCGACAAAGCGCTGGCGCACAGCCCGCTGGCGTTCCTTTACGGTCTGTTTTCCGACTATGTCCGGGACCGTCGGAGTGCGCCGCGCGACGACGTGTTGACCGGCCTGGCGACCGCCACCTATCCCGACGGCTCGATTCCCGACGTCGAAGACGTGGCCCGGGTGGCCAGCAATGTCTTCTCCGCGGGCCAGGAGACCACGGTGCGGCTGCTCGGCGCCTCCCTGCAGATCTTGGGCGAGCGTCCCGAGATTCAAGCGCAGCTGCGCAGGGACCGCAGCCTGATCCCCAACTTCATTGAGGAGGCGCTGCGCATCGAGAGCCCGGTCAAGGGCGACTTCCGGATGAACCGGGTGCCCGTCAACGTTGGCGGTGTCGACCTGCCGGCCGGCACCACCGTGATGGTGGTGCAGGCCGCGGCCAACCGGGATCCGCGGCGGTTCGAAGAACCCGCCACGTTCGACCCGGGCCGCAAGAACGCCCGTCAGCACATCGCGTTCGGGCGGGGCATCCACAGTTGCCCTGGCGCCCCGTTGGCGCGCGCCGAAACCAGGGTGGCGCTCGAACGGCTACTCGACCGGACTACCGACATCAGGATCGATGAGACGGTCCACGGACCGGCCAATGACCGCCGCTACCAATATGTTCCGACCTACATCCTGCGCGGGCTCACCGAACTGCACCTGGAGTTCACGCCGGCATGAAGGTTTGGGTTGACGACGGGGTATGTCGCGGGCACGGCATGTGCCTGACGCTGTGTCCGGAGGTCTTCAGTCTGACCGACGACGGCTACGCTGAGGCGATGACTTCCGTCGTGCCAACGGAATTGGAAGAGGCCACCCGCGAGGCCATCGCGAGCTGTCCGGAGCAAGCCATCAAGGAGACCTGACCCTCCCCGGTGCTGAGCAGACGCAAAATCGCTTAAAACACAACAGTTTAGGCAAACTTTACGGCTGCTCGCGGAAGGGTTCTACTCCTGAATGGAGATGGCCTGCCGGGGGCATTGCCGCACGGCATCGCGCACGAGTTCCTCGTTCTCCGGGGTGACCTCGGGCTGAAGCACGTGCAGCATGTCTTGGTCGTCGAGGAGGAAGACTTCGGGGATGATGCCCATGCACACCCCGTTGCTTTCGCAGAGGTCCCAATCGACTTCAATTTTCATCGCAATACCTACCGAATAACTTTGACGGGTACGTTCTTCCAGCCTGCCACGTTCTGCATCTGCACGCGGTTGCAGTTCTCCCAGTCCACCTCGTAACGCGGCATGAAGTCCAGCAGCTTCTCCAAGGCGATCGCGCTTTCTATGCGCGCCAGCGCCGCGCCGAGGCAGCTGTGGATGCCGTAGCCGAAGCTCAGATTCAGGGCCTCGTGTCGGTCGCGGTCGATGTCGAATTCGTCGGGATTCGTCCAGGCAGCGGGGTCCCGGTTGGCCGCGCCATTGATCAGGAACACCGGTTTCATGGCCGGAATCGTCACGCCATGCAGTTCGACCTCTCTCGTCGAGCACCGAACCTGGTACTGGGAAGGGGCCTCGTATCTGAGCAACTCTTCGACGGCCGCGGGAATCTTGCTGCGGTCTTCCAGCAGCTTCTGCCACTGGTCGGGGAACCGCGCGAACACCACCGGTGCGTTGCCGATCAGCTTGGTGACGGTCTCGGCACCGGCGCCGCCCAACAGCGTTGCAAAGCCGGCGATTTCAATGTCGTCCAGCTTGGTCATCTGGCCGTCTTCACGCTCGATCTCGGCGTTGATCAACTTGGTGAACAGGTCGTCGCGCGGTTCGGCGCGGCGCTGCTGCAGGATCTCGTAATACAGCATCCAGGTCTCGATGTTGGCCTGCATGCCGCGCTCGCCGACCTCGACCTGCCCGGGCTCGCGGTGCAGCGACTCGTCGATGAGGTACCGCACTCGCTGGGCATGCTCCACGGGGACGCCCAGCATCGTCGTGATCACCTCGACGGGGAACGGGCCGGAGAAGTCCTGCACCACATCGAATCGGTCGGGATCGGCCTTGCTGAGGTACTTGTCGATCTTTTCGGCCACCATCTCGCGCTGGGCTTGAATGGCGCGCGGAGTGAAGACCTTGTTGAGCAGGCTGCGCATGTGCCGGTGGTCGGGCGGATCCATGAAGATGATCGACTTCTGCTCCGGAGGCTTACCGGTGCGCACCATCGACAAATCGATGCCATACGCGGACGAGAACAGCTCGAAGTTCTTCAGTCCCGCAGCGACGTCCGCGTGCCGGGTCAGCGCGTAGAAGTCGTACTCCTCGCTGTAATAGACCGGTGCCTCTTCCTGCATCCGCTTGTACGTGTCCCATGCCCCGTTGAAGAAGTCCTCGGAAAACGGGTCGAAGACGACCTTGGCTGTCGTCACTGCAACCTCCTCGACGTTGAGTTGGGAGCCGGATTACTTAGAGCTGAATCACTGACTGTAAGGCTAACGGTAGCGGTGTCGGGGTGCACCGCAAATGATCCGATGGTCGCGCCGCTGTTCATCGCGGATACTCCATGAGCGTCAGCGCGGCATCGGCCGCATCGAGCACGACTCCCGCGCGGGCGGCGGCCGCGTCGGCCAGGTCGGCGATGAGTCGGACGTCCTTCTGCAGCAGCCCGCCGGCGAGTCCGGCCATCCGGTCCAGATTGCCGGTGCCGCCAATGGTGTTGAGCGCAAAGCTGTTACCGCTGCTACGGGCAAAGACCTCGGTGAGCCGCTCGGGTGCGACGCCCAAGTCCCTGGCCAGCGAAAGTGCGGTGGCCGCGGTGCCCAGATTGGCGGTGAACAACAGGTTGTTCAGCAGCTTGGCGGTCTGCCCGGAACCCAGCTCGCCGAGGTGAACCACCGCATTGGCGTAGGACTCGAAGACGGGGCGGCAGCGTTGCACAACGTCGGCGTCGCCGCCGGCCATCACCAGCAGGCGCCCTTTTGCCGCGGCCGGACCACCGCCGCTGACCGGAGCGTCGATGACCGAAACACCCTGTACCGCGGCCCTCTCGGCCAATTCGCGACAGGTTTGTGGGTGTACGGTGCTGTGCACCGCGATGATGCCGCCGGGTGCCAGGTCGGCCAGCACCCTGTCACCGATCTCCTGGACGTCGGAGTCGTTGACCACGCAGACGCAAACCAGATCGCTGGCGGCGGCGAGGTCAGCCGGTGACGCTGCGGCCCGCGCCGGGGTGTCGGCGAATGGCTCGAGGGTTGCGGACCTACGGGCCCACAGCGTGGTCGGGAAACCGGCGTCAATGATCCGCCGCGCCATTGGGGCGCCCTGGCTGCCTAAGCCGACAAATCCGACGCGCATCAACCGGCCTCCGCCGCGTCACCCGCCGAACGGGCCACGCATTGGTCTACGAACGCGAATACCTTGCGGTGGTAGTCCGCGGCGTTGCGGCCGAGACTGAGGTTATGCCCGGCATCAGGCTGCGTGTTGGCGGTGAAAAGTGGGGACTGCGTGAACATTTCGGCGATTTCGGCCAGATTTTCGTCGTCGCTGCGGTACACCCGGTCGTGCTCACCCAGGGTGAATCGCACCGGAACCCGCACCGACGCCGCCAGTTCAGGGAAGTAGCGGTGCGGCCAGTTCAGTGCCACATCCCGTTCGTAGGGCGGTGACGCCGCCGAGTTGGTGATGCCGCGCAGAATGTCGGGCGGGTAGAGGCGCATCGGCTCCCACAGCAACTCGCGCGTACCGGGCGGACGCTCCTTGATCGCGGCCGCTTTCATGATTTCCTTGGCGGCATCGTGATAGCGCCGCCCGGTGCCACCGAGTTCCAGCCCCAACAGGGCGGGCCCGCGCGTCTGGTCGGCCGCCATCCGCGTCGCGAGTTCGCAACCGCCCGAATGGCCCAGCAAGAACAACCCCGCACCGCGTGGCTGCTGACCCAGAATGCGGTCGACGGCGCCATAGGCGAGATCGACGCGTTGCTGCGGCGTTTGCACGGCCTCCGGGTAGGGCGCCGAGCTGCCGTGGCCCGGTCGGTCGAGCGCGATCACGGTGAACCCCAGGGTGGGACCCATTCGCAGCAAAGACAATTCGGGATGCCCGGGGCAGTCGAAGTAGACGGCGGTGGTGCCGCCGCCATGGATGGCTACGACGACCGCTTTCGGGTTTTCGGCCGCGGCGATGACGCCGGACATCGGAACGCTGTCGACGATGACGACCCGCGGGCGGGGATTGCTCATGCGTCGGCCCGCAGCAGGATCACGCCGCTGGGGGTCAACCCGCCGCTGCTGACCACGCCCACGCGGGCGCCGGGGACCTGGCGTGCGCCCGCCTCCCCGCGCAGCTGAGTGACGGCCTCGTGTACCAGGCCCATGCCGTGGGTGCGGCCGTGCGACAGCTGCCCGCCGTGGGTATTGAGCGGCAGCAGGCCGTCACGGGCAATGTTCTTGCCGCCGTCCAGAAAGTCCTTGGCCTCACCGATACCGCAGAACCCGAGCGCCTCGATCCAGGACAGGCAATTCATGGTGAAGCCGTCGTAGAGCTCCGCGACATCGACGTCGGCGGGCCGCAGCGAGGTGCGAGTCCACACATGCGCGGCCTGGCCCAGCACCTGGGGCTCGTGGGTCAGCGTGCTCTGGTCCCAGTCGATGCGTTCGATGATCTGCGTCCCGACCGCCTCCACCAGCACGGGCGGTTTGGCGAGATCGCGTGCGGCGTCGACGGCCGAGACGATCACGGCGATGGCTCCGTCGCACGGAACGTCGCAGTCGTAGAGGCCGAACGGCGTGGTGATCGGCCGGGCGTTGACGTAGTCGTCCATCGTCAGCGGTGACTGGTAGACCGCGGTCGGGTTGAGTTCGGCATTGGCACGTTGGTTCAGCGCGATCCAACCAAGCGTCTCTTTCGTTGTGCCGTAACGGTGAAAGTGCCGCTGGGCGTTGATCGCCAGGGTGTGTGCGGCCGAGGTGGCGCCGAACGGGTATTGCCAGCTGTCGGTGCGGCCGCCACCGAAAGGTGGGGTGAGTTTGCCCTGCTTCATCAGCTCGTTGAAGGTGGCTTCCCACAGGGTTCGGAAGCACAGCACATGACGGGCCAGGCCGGCGGCGACCGCGAGCATCGCGGCGATCACCGAGCCGCCGGGGCCGAAGGTCTCCATGCCGCCGTTGTGCCACGCCGGCCGGATACCCAACGCCGCCTCCAGCGCGGTCACCCCGCCCTCGCCGAACCCGCCGAGGTTGCCGCCTCCGGGGTACGTGGACAGGCCGTCGATGTCGTCGAACTTCAACCCGGCATCGGCGACGGCGGCTTCGCAAGCCTGGACCGTCAAGGACAGTGGCGGCACCATCAATCGGCGACCTATCGGTGACATGCCGATACCGGTCAGCGCGACCTTGTCCTCGAACTTCTCCGTGGTGAGCATGGGGCGGACGTACTCGTGGAAGCGCTCCGGGGCGATCTCGTCGACCGGCAACGGGCCGGGCGTCTCGTCCGCCGCTGGCCGAAACAGCGGTAGCCAGACATCTTCCACCTGCTCGAAGACGACCTCCAGTGGTTGGCCGATTTCCAGTCCTTCGGGATCGCTGTCGACGATGTTGGTGGTCAGCCGAATTCGGGGATCCTCGACGATCGCCACCTGCGCGACGACGTAAGGCGCCGGCAGCGCGGGCAAGCTGAACCGGTGGTTCACGGTGAACCCGGACAGGGTCGCCCTCCCCGACACCGCTCGTACGCCGATGTCCCGGGATCGGCAGTAGCGGCACACCGGGGCGGGCGGATGGATCAGCGACGCGCAAGCCCGGCATTCCTGAAACCTGAGCGTGCCGTCGGCTCCCGAAGTCCAAAAGAATTCGTTCTGGTCGGTGATAAGGGGCAGCGGGCGTCCGGGGTTCGCCGACACGTCACCTCCGCGGGCTGGGGTGGTAGGACCGTTATGCGAAACTGAGAATTACGTTATCACCCGTCCAGCGGCGGGTACCAGGCAGCGCCGCGGTGGGCCTGCGGCCGCTCGTCATTTGCCGAGTTGCGTGGCGACGGCTTGCCGTTTTCCTTAGGGTGGGTCCACGGCGAACAAACGGGGAGGGTCGTTGGAAGAGGGGACGCCGTTCGGTCACCACCCGAACACGCCTTTGCCACCCCCGGGCCCGCCGATGTTCGGTGCGCCGCCACCAACACCGCCGCCCCCGCAGCCGTACGCCAGCCAGCCGCCGCCGCAGTGGTCGCCTTACGGTCCGGTGCCATACCCGCAACCGGGACACTTCGGGCCGCCGCCGCCCCCGCAGCCGGGACTGTCGCGAAACGCGAAGATCGCACTTTTCGCCGGCGTCGCGGCCGCTGTCGTCCTCGTGGTGGTCCTCGTCGTGGTTTTGGCTGTCGCCACATCCGGCGGTGGCTCGAATGTCCCAAGTACGCGGGCGAGTTCGCGGTCGTCCGCACCCACCTCGTCGGGGCCGCCGTCGGCGCCGTTGGCGCCCCCAGCCGCGCTGCCGCTGCCCAAGCTTGAGGTCGGGTCGGCAATCGCGGTGGATAACGCGGGCGCCGTTTTCATCGCTGACAGCGACGGTCAAATCACGGAGTTGGTGGCCGGATCGTCCAACCCGACGCCGCTGCCGTTCAGAGGCCTCGAACAACCCAGCGGCATCGCCGTGGACGACAAGGGCGCCGTCTACGTGGTCGACTACGTCCAGAATCGGGTGTTGAAACTCAAGGCCGGCTCGTCCAAACCCACCGAGCTGCCCTTCACCGGCCTCAAGGGCCCGACCGACGTGAAGGTCGATCACGGCGGCAACGTCTTTGTCTCCGACAGTTACGGCCGCCGGGTGTTGAAGCTGGCCGCGGGCGCCGGCGCGGCAACCGCGCTGCCGTTCCAGAACCTCAAAATGCCTCAGGCTCTGGCGCTGGATCCCACTGGCGCGCTTTACGTTGTCGACTTCTCCGCCAACCGGGTGCTGAAGCTGGCGGCAGCTTCAAACACCCCGACTGTGCTGCCGTTCACCGGCCTCAATTGCCCGACGGGTGTGGCCGTGGACCGCAACGGCAACGTCTACGTCGCCGACCGGAACAATCACCGAATCGTCAACCTGGCCGCGGGCTCATCGCGGCAGACGGTGTTCTACGCGGCCGGGAAGGAAGTGACCGACTTGGTGATAGACAGCAACGACCGCTACCTCTACGCCCTCAGCGAGGGCGAGGTGCTCAAGATACAGATCGGTTGAAAGCTCTCCCGGATTAGCGGGTAAAGCCCCACTGTGCTTCGTTCGCTTCGATTTTGAGGTGCTCGACGGGGTCTTCATCGGCGGCGGGGCCGGGCGGGTGCGCGACAGTGGGTTGGCGGTCACCGAATTCGGTGATGGCGTGCACCGGGCAGTCCAACAACGCCCGCATCACCGCATCGTGGTCCGCTGCTGCGACGGTGCCATCCCCGATCAGGGAGGCGTAGCCCCAGTCGTCGAGCGAAAAGTAGTTGGGCGCATGCTTGGCGCACAACCCGAATCCGTCGCACACGGTGCGGTCCAGGCGGATTTTCATGAGTCGCTCACCGCCTCGGTTGCCTGGTAGGGACGTTCGGCGCGGAATGCGCCACCGGCGCAGTCCTGACAGGTGCCTTCCAGGTGACGGGCCACCTCGTCGGGGAACTGGTCGAGCAGCGTCGCCGCGACATTGGTGGCGGCGTCCAAGGTTGCGCACGCGCCGCGCCCGCGCAACACCACCGACCATCGGCGCAGCCGCGCCAGATCGTCGGACGTCGCCGCGAAATCCCGCAGCGCTCCGCCGACGGCTGCCATGGCCGCCGTTCCGTTGAAGCACGATCCGCACTGCCCCGCATTTTCGCGGTCGAAGTAAGCCAGCACCGAGGCTGCGACCGCGACCGGGCAGTCGTCGGTGATGAGTGAGATTGCGCCGCAGCCCAGTCCGCTGCCCAGCCCTCGCATCGTCTCGTGGTCTAGGGACACATCCAGCACCACCCGATTGAGCAGCCCGGCGAAGTAGCCGCCCATCAACACGCCGCGCACCTGTTCAGCCGAAACACCGTGCAATGCCAGCAGTTCGGTGAACCGCAGGCCGTGCGGTAGTTCATACAGGACCGGGGACCGGTTGGCCCCGGTGATGGTGGCCAGAAAGGTTCCCGGCGACGTCACCGTTCCCTGGGCTCGAAACGCCGCCGCGCCGTGGCGTTGTAGGTACGGCACGTTGGCGAGGGTTTCGACGTTGCTCACCAGCGTCGGGCGCCCGTTGACGCCCACTTCGAAAGGGCGCGGCGGCTTGTCGGTCGGTTTCGCCGGCCCGCCGTTTATGGCGCGGACAGCAGCGGTTTCCTCGCCGGCCACGTAACCCGGCTGCACGGACCGCAATTCGATGCCGACACCGCCAAGGGTGTCCGAGTCCAGTTCGTTGAGGGCGGCTTCGACGCGGTGGGCCGCATCCGGGTCGGACACGTAGACGTAGGCGCGATCGGCGGCCACGATCGCCGCGGCCAAGCGCAGTCCGTCCAGCACCAAATGGGGTCGGTTGCGCAGCAGCCAGCGGTCTTTGATCGAAGCCGGTTCTCCCTCTTCGCCGTTCGCGACGACCACCGAACCGCCCGCGACCCGCCCGTTGTCCCGCACCGCGCGCAGCTTCACTCCCAGCGGGAACGCGGCACCGCCTCGGCCGACCAATCCGGCGGATTCGACTTCCTTCAGCAGCTTTTCGGTATCGGTCAGCGCAAGATACCCGCCCTGCTCGCGGTACTCCGCCAGGTCCTCTGGGCCGGGGCCTTCCCTCAGCAGTCGGGGCGGACAACCCGGCCAGGCGGCCGTCTTGACAGCGGCTTCGGTGGTGTTCATGGCTTGCCGGTTTCCACGGTGACTAGGCTAGCCCGCATGCGGACGGCGGTGGTGCGGGTCAACGTCGACCCCGGCCGTGTGCTCGCAGCCGAGCAACTACGCGAAGGCATGGCGGTCCTCCTCAGGCTGGTCAGCGAGGCCGGCGTCGACCTGGCTCGCAGGGACGTGAGCCGAGACGTCGAGTTGCTCGTCACCGGCGACGACGTCGAGTCGGCAAAAAAGACGGCGATCGAACTGTGCGCCAACGCTTTCAACACTTCCCCGGTGGCAGGCGTCGTCACCTTCGTCAGCCGCGGCACCGATGACGACGCGCACGGCGTGCTGGCCGGGTTCGGACTCAGCGGAGAGATCGTTCGCGAGCCGGGGGACGACGGCTACGACATCGTCTATGTGACCCTGCGTGAAGAAGACCTCGAGCGGGTTCCGGAAAGCCGTATCCACACGGCGCTGGAGGCGTCGCTGAACTGCGAGGTCCACATTCGCACGCGGTGAGATCATTGCCGGCCCTTACGAGTCCAGGAATTCCAGGATCGCCGGTGCCGCCAGCACCCAGGTGTCGAACATGTTGAAGTGCTTGACCTTGCCCGACGCGCGTTCTTCGGATGCTCGCTCCCAGGCGTCCTCGGGCCAGGGCGGGTCGATGAGCTTGGATCCCTTGATCAGGCAACTGACTTCCAGTGACGTCCGCTTGGGGTGATCCAGGTCGTTTTCCCCACCACGAATGATCAACGTGGGCACTTTGATTCGGTCGAACATTTCGTCGTCGACGCCGGGAATCGTCTGCCCCGGCTTGGACACGAAGGCGTTGAGCCAACGCAGCATCACCTTGAGGAACTCGTCCTTGTCGAAGTCGAGGAAGCGCTTCTCGTTGGCGGGATTCTGCGCGATGCGCTCGCGCCACTCCTGCAGCTTGATCACGCCGTCCATTCCGGTGCCGCGCACCGCAAGAATGCTCGGGATGATGTAGTACGAGCCCAACACGAAGGTGCCGTAGATGCCGCCGACGATGTTCCACACGACCAATTTGGTGACCAGTTCTGGGTAGAGCATCGTGGTCAGCATGGAATCCCTTGCCCCGCCGGATCCTCCGGCCAGGATGCACCGATCGAATCCCAGTCCCGTGACCAGTTTGTGCAAAGTTTCGGCGCGCATGTGTGATTCGCTCTGCCCGTAGAACTGCACGTCCGAGGCGCCGCAGTTGGGTCGGTCCCACAGCAGCACGCGGTAGCCGCCGTTCTTGAGGGCTTCGGCCAGGGGGCGCAGGCCGTCGATGTCCTTGCTGAACCGGCCGCCGGGCGTGAGTGCGATGAGATCACCAGTCTCGCCGAGGATTTCGTAGACAACCCGGCCGCCGTTCACCTCAAGTGAGGACACGCGATTCTCCTGTTGCGTCGTCACGCCGTCACCAATACGTCATTGCCGACGACGCGCACCGGATAGGTACGAATGCTCCACTCCGGCTTGACCGCGGTGGTGCCCGTCGCCAACTCGAAACCCCATTGATGCCAGGGGCAATAGATGTATTCCAGATCGCGCACCATCACTGCATCCCCGGGGGCGGTCTCGTCGACGGCGGTGAGCCCCCGCGTTCGTCCGGAACACAACGGACCACCTTGGTGTGGGCAGTAATTCGCGATTGCGTAGAAGTTGCCGTTGACGTTGTAGACGCCCACGCCGTGCCGCCCTATCGGCACCAATTTGTGGGTACCGGGCGGGATCTCGTCGACCGTTGCGACAACGTGCTCGCGGCCCTGGGCGAGGCGGGGCCGTTTGACTTGTTCTTCCAACTCAGTGGACCCGAACTTGACCCTCGAGCACCGGAACCGTCTCCGGGAGGTGATATGTCGCGATGCCGTTCTTGAACATGACCGCGTCCCGGGCCGCTTTCGGCAGATGCTTGACCAACCAGCGCGGGTCGTCGAACGTCCAGTGCGGGTAGTCCGAGGAGAACAACAGGATCTTGTCGCACTCCATCCATTCCAGCGCGCGAGTCAGCTCGGTCTTGTCCTCGGGGTAGTCCAGCGGTTGGGTGGTGAACTTGATGTTGCTCTTGACGTACTCCGAAGGCTTTCGCTTGATGTCCAGCCGCGACTTGCGGGCCTCGTAGATCGCGTCCATGCGCCACATCAGCGGCAGGATCCAGGTGAACGCGTGCTCGACGAAGACGATGCGCAACGTCGGGAACCGGTCGAAGACGCCGTCGAAGATCAGGCTCATCACCTGGTTGGCCGCCAGCAGCGAGTAGGTGACCATGAAGTCGTGGTTGTAGCTGGGGAAGCCCACCGGAGGGGTCGGTAGCTCTTCGAAGTGGCTGCGGGACAGGTGGCAGCTCACCGTGATGTCGTGCTTGGTGGCCGCCGCCCAGATCGGGTCGTACTTCGGGTTCCCCCAGGACGGCCGCGGCTCGGCCTTGATCAAGATCTGTGCCATGTAGGGGTGGCCGGCCCAGCGTTCGATTTCGCGGACCGACGCTTCGGGGTCTTCGATGGCAAGACAGATCGATCCGCGCCACCGCTGGTGCCAATTGTTGTGGCTGTCGAGCCAGTGGTTGGCCTGCCAGTCGTTCAGTGCGACCGACATCGCGTGCTGGGCCTCCGGGATGCGCGCCGGATAGGCGGCGGGTTCCAGGATCGCAATGTCCGCGCCGGCCTCCATGATCAACTGGCGAAACGCCATGTCCGGGTCGCTGCCCGGGAATTCGTTGTCGGGCGGAAAGGTGTCGACGCGCATTGCATAGGCGTGCGCGTAATCCGGTGCGTCGTAGTAGATCTGATCACCCACGCTGCGGGCGAGGAAGTACTTGCTGCGCCACGGCTCCGGGATGTACTGGGTGATTTCTCCGCGCTTGGGCACCGGGTGGACATCGGAGTCGACGCACCGGACGGCGATGCGCTCGGCGGCGGGGACACGCTCGTGCATATGGGTCAGCGTCATCCTGGACTCCCTCGTCTCCCTTGTTCACTACTCATTCTGCGACCGCCCCTACGATCTAGCCAGGTCGGCGGCGATGTCGATCCCGTAGAGGTTGGCCGCATTGCGCCAGCAGAGCTTTTCGCGCTGCTCGCTGGACAGCGCCGGCGGTAGCTTGCGGACGTCGGCGCACTGCCAGTGCGGGTAGCTGGAGCCGAACATCACCATGTCGTCCTTGCCGGTGAAGCTCATCCATTCCCCCGCGTAGTCAGCGTCGCCCGGGCCGTCGAGGCTGCCCTGGACGAAATACGTGTGGCCGGGTAGGTAGTCACTCGGGATCCGCGGCGCCCATGGCGTCTGTTCGAGGTGTGGTCGGCCGAACGTGTCCATCCGCCAGATGAAGGGTGTCAGGAAGTCCGCAGCACCGTCCGCCCAGACGAACTTCACCGTCGGAAACCGTTCGAACACGCCCTCGGCGATCATGTTCATCAGGTGGTAGATGTAGTTCAGCGCCATGAAGCTGACGTACTGCTCGTAGGTTCGGGTGTTGCCGGACGGGGTTGGCGGATAAGCGATGCCCGAGCCGACCTCGATGTGTACGGCCACCGGTAAGTTCGCTTCGGCGGCGGCCTCCCACAGGGGCCAGAACTGCGGCTTCCCGTACAACTCGCGGGACTGCAGTGGGACGCCGATCTGCACCACGCGGGGGTGGTCGCGCCACTTTGCCAGCTCGCGCAGCGCGCCGGCGATGTCGTCGGGATTGACGCGGATGGTGCCGCGGAACCGGTCGCCGAATTCGTCGGACTCGAGCCAGCGTGACACCAGCATTTCGTTGTGGGCGGCGTGCAGGGCGCTGCCGAGGTGACGGTCGGGCATGATGCCGCGTCCCATGGGATGCAGGACCGCTACGTCGACGCCACGCTTCGAAAAGAGTTCTTCGGCAACGATTTCCACACTTGAACCGGGATATTCGCGGTTCGGCCCGACGGCGCTCGGCAGGTACTCCCCGCCGGGTGCCTGGTACCAGTCCATTTCGTAGTCGGGGAAACCGCGGCTCTTGAACGGCTCACGCAGAAAGCTGCGCAGGTCTTTGTTGGACGGATGGAAGATGTGAACGCTGGCGTCAATGAGCGGCGTGCGTGTTCCGTCAGCATGTTCGATCACGAAAGCCGCCCTCCGGCTTTGGTAGCCACGGGGAAACCCAAGGGGCCAGTTGATAGGGAATCTAACATTCTCGTCGGCTGCCAATCAACGGATCATTGGTAAGCAATTCGGTTAGTAATCGGGCCTGGTAGAGGCTATTTTTCGGAGATAAAGCGCAAGCGTCGTTCTTCAATAGGTATAATACCATTCTCCGATTCGTCAACAGGTCTCGCGTTTGTCGGCGAGGTTGCCCGCACGCTGAGCGCCGGCGATCTACCTATGACCTACCGACGATGACGCCGGCGGCCTTTTCCAAGGGCTTGACCACGGTCGTGAAGTCCGAATCCGGGCCTTGGTCGTCCGCCACGGCCTCCCACAGCCTTCCGATCGTCTCGGCGACGTCAATTGGCACCCCGAGCGCTCTGGCTTCATCCAGATAGAGACGCACGTCTTTGACCATCAGCCCGGTGGCGAAGCCGTAGTCGAAGGTGCGTGGCAGGACCGCCCGCGGAAACTTGTCCCGGCTCGCGCTCGTCCCGCCCGAACCCGCATTGAGCACCTCGAGCATGACCTCAGGGTCGAGACCGGCCTTGACGCCCATCACCAGCACCTCCGCCGTTGCCGCCAACACGTTCGCCGCCAGGATGTTGTTCGCGAGCTTCATGGTCTGGGCGGATCCGGGCTTGGCGCCGACGTAGAACGGTCGACCGAACGTCTCGAGGATGCTTCGCACCGCGTCGAATTCGTTGCGCGGCCCGGAAAACATCAGGGTCAGAGCGCCTTTCTCGGCGCCGCGGACACCGCCGCTGACCGGGCAGTCCAGCGCGACGATGGCGCGCTCGGCGAGGAGGTCGTGGATTCGCACCGCGGTTGGACTACCCACTGTCGACAGGTCGACGTACCGCTTGACCCGCGAGCCCTCGGTCACACCCGTGGCGCCGGTCGCCACCTCGAGAGACGCGGCCGGTGACGGCAGACTGGCCAGCACGGTTTCGGCACGATCGGCGACGTGCTTGGGTGACGTCGCTCGGACTGCCCCGAGCGCGGCCACCCGGTCGAGCGCGTCGTCGCGGATGTCGAAGGCGACCACGTGATGGCCGCTCTCGATCAGCCGGCGCGCAACCGGAAAACCGATGTTGCCCAAGCCGATAAAGCCCAGTTCCATCGTGACCTGCCTCGCTTTCGATCCGCCTAATGCTCGTCCAGCTCGGCGAAGAACTCGCCCGCGGTGCGGAAGCTGTCAACGGCGGCGGGCACCCCGGCGTAGATGGCGACCTGCAGGAAGATCTCCCGGATTTCCTCGCGGGTAACACCATTGGTCACGGCGGCCCTTAGGTGTGTGCGAAGTTCGTGCGGGCGGTTGAGCACCGACGTCATGGCCAGATTCAGCATGCTGCGGGTCTTGCGGGTCAGGCCGTCCCGTCCCCACACCGCGCCCCAGCAATATTCGGTGATCAGATCCTGCAAGGGCGCGGTGAATTCGTCGGCCTCGGCGATCGCCTTGTCCACGTAGTCCTTACCCAGAACTTCGGAACGGATCTGGCGGCCCCGCTGATATGTTTCGCTGTCCAACGCCCAACTCCTCTGACTAGGTCCACTGCATTGCAGCGTAGGGTCGACGCGGTGAGGATGACGCTGCCGGACCTCGTACCATTCCACGCGGCGCGCCTGGCGAGCAGCGTGCGCGAGGCGCCTAGGCGCTCTTGAGCGCGGCGACCGTTTCCAGGTCGTCGAGCGCATCGACCCCGCGCCGCAAGCCCTCCATGACGATGTCCTCGGCTTGCATCCCGCCCATGCCCGCGACGATCAGCGGAGCCACATATGCGTACAGCGCGCTTTGGCGGTACCGCAGCCACAGCTCGTCCCGATCCAGGTCCGGACCATCACACGCGGCCAGCGCCCGGCGATAGTGGTCCAACAGATCGCGTTCGGCCGCCCGTCGGTCTTCGAGCGTCAGGCTGGTGATCAGCGTGTAGGCCAGTTCCCGCGACGCGTGTCCGCGCCGCACCGCCTGCCAATCCAGCAGTCCCGCCCGGCCGTCCCGGAAGTAGATGTTGCCGGGGTGGGCGTCGCCGTGCATGACGGTGTGCGGGGGAGCGTCGATGACGGCGGCAACCGCACGGTAGTTGTCGGCGATGAAGCGGCCCTGGTCGTAATCCAGGTTGACCGAGCCCTCGCTGCGCTCGTTGAGGCGCTTGAGCGACGCCTTCATCAAGGTGCCGGTCAACAGCGAAGTGTCGTCGCCGGACGGCGTGTAAAGCCAACCCAACCGGCTGCTTCCGTTGCGCGGCAACCGGTCCCAGAAGGTGGCGTGCAGTTCGGCGAGCAATTCGACGACGAGGCTGGCCTGGTCGATGGACAGCGGGTGCAGCGTGTCGGGGAACTCGCACGAAGCGGGCAGATCTTCGAGGACCAGGAGGTAGCGGCCGGTCCAGTTGTCGAATACCGCGCCGTAGCATTCGGGGACACCGGAGATTTGCGGCGCGAGCTCGCGGTAGAAGCGAACTTCGGTGTGCCCGAGCCGGCCCAGTTCACCCACCATGCGGGTCGCGGCCGTTGCTGCCGTGAGCTTGACGAACACGGAGTCGGGAACCTCTTTCCCGGTCAGGACGAGTCGTCCCCGGGACGAGGTCCCGGCGTCGCTGCCGAGGACGCGGACGGTCCGGACGGTGGTGCCCATGACCCTGGACAGCACGGCGGCGTTGACCTGGTCGATCGTCCGGGGTAGGCCGACGCGGCTGCCGAGGACCGCGTCGGTGACGATGCGGCTCGCTCCCCGGCCCAGGTGAGTGGCCAGCCCGAGTGCCGAAATGGCTGGTGTCACGGGGTTTTTCATGCTTGTCCGATTGCGAGGTGTTGAGGACGGGCCAGGCCGCCTAATTGACAATTCTGACAATAATACGATGTTGGCTGTTTGATACCACAGGTCTGTTCTTGGTTTCCGGCAAGCGAACGCATCCCCGGAGCTGCTCAATGCCCTCGGCTAGCGTGCCAGGAATGAGCCGAGCCAGGGGCGTGCCTGCATGACCAGTTGGGCTTCTTACGGGGGTGAACAACTGCTTCGTGCTGCCGTCGGAGTGCCCGAGGACTGGATGTTGGCCGGTCGCATCGTGGTCGGTTGGCCCAAGGCCAAGCACGGGCGCGTCCGTCGTCGTCCGGTCGCGCAAGTCGTCAATCTGGACCACTGGGACCAGTCGGCCGACCAATTGTTTCCGAACGACCAGGCACTTCGGTCGAATTCATAATCCGTTGGGCGCGAGCGCTTCCGGTCCGTATTTCTGCTCGATCATCGTCCACGGGTCGGCGTACGGACCGCGGTGGTCACGTCGGTTCTGGAAGGCGAAGTATGCCCGTACCAACGGGCGGAGGGCGGGGCTGAGCGCCTTGAGTAATAAGCGGAGCCGGCCCACCGACTCGGCGATCCACGCCACGGTCTCGGACCAATCGTGTTCCTGGAATTCAAGCAGTGCTTGAGATTCGGTGGTGTCGAACCATCCGGTGAAGCCCCAGCCGCGGTCGTCGTCGGGATTTGCCGGAAAGCCGATCGAGGGACCGAGCCGGCCGAGGCCGACGGCTTCCATCATGTCGTCTTGCAACTGGCTCATCAGCTGAGCGCATTTCTCGTCGCCGGCGATCATCAGGACCTTGCCGTCGATGGTGTCGCGACGGTCTACCGCGTTGGCGAAGGCCAGGGACGCATCCCGAGCGTCGATCGCGTGCATGCGGTTGTCCACCGGGGTGGAGCGCACCAATACCAGGTGGTCGCCGTCGAAGTTGGCGGCGCCATCCGGGGAGACGATCGCCCCCAGACGCAAGATCGCGTGGGGGAGGCCGCTTTTGGTGATGGCGGCCTCGGCCAGAGCCTTGTCCTCGCCGTATTGGTCGATCGGGTTGACCGGCGTTTCGGCGGTGATGAGCTCGGGTTGTCGGTGCGGGTTGCGCGAGCCGTACACCGCTGCGCTGGAAGCGAACACGAACAGTGGTGGCGCGCTAAGGGCTTGGGCCGCGGTAATGAGGTTTCTGGTGCCATCCACGTTGACCCTGCGGGCAAGGCGCGGATTGCGATACGACAGTGGCGCCACGACCGCCGCCAAATGGACTATCGCGCCGGGCTGGTGCCGATCGATGACGGCGGTGACGGCGTCGGCATCGGTGAGGTCGGTGTGTTCGACGATCAGCTTGCCGGGGTCGGCGACTGTGGTCAGGGCGTCGACGGCGGGGGCCGTCTTGTCGTTGGCCAGGTCCATCGCGATCACGGTGCGGCCGCGGCGCAGCAGGATTTCGGCGCAGCGCTTGCCGAGTTGACCGAAAGCGCCCGTGACAACGATGGTTTCGGGGCGGTTCATTTGCCGAACCTGCGGGCCAGCGCGGAACCGGCGGCACGCAGCCGGGGCGAGATGCGTACCGAGAACAGCGGATTGAACACGTCCTCACGGACGCGGGTCAATGTGGAGGACTTGATCCGCCATTGGCCGTCGATCTTCTCGTAGGTCTCGTGGTAATGACCGCGCCCGTTGAGGTTGACGCCCGGGGCCAGACGGACCACATCCTCGAGCGCCCACACCCCGGTCGCGGTGGTGGCCGACGTCAATTCGATTTCGGGCGCGTGCACCTGATGCACCGTCGGGCGCGACGGCCTGCCGAATATGTTGCGGACGAAAGCGACGAACTCTTCGGCGCCGGCGACGCGCTCGCCGCCCGACGGCGTGGTGTCGCTGACGAAATCGTCGGTGAACAGTTCGCGCCACTCATCCCATCGTTTGGTGTCCAGGAAGCGGCAATATCGGGCCTTGAGCTGTTTGATCGCTTCGATCTCACCCAGGGTGGTTGCGGCGTCCAACGTGGTCCCTTCCACCGTGATCGGTTCGCACCTCAAACCTCATAGCCAAATTGAGAGATTACTACTTCCACTTGAGAGAATGCTATTCTCACAACGCGGTGAGGACAGGAGGCGGCCGACGATGCTGTTGGAGTTCGATGCGGATCAGCGCCTGTGGCAGGACACGGTGCGCGACGTCGTCACGAAACAATGTCCGCCCTCCCTGGTGCGCAGCGTGGCCGAAAAAGGCGTCGACACCAGCCCGCTGTGGAAGGTCTACCTGGACCTCGGCTGGACCGAGCTGAACGAACCGGACAGCGCGGTGGAACTGGCGATCGTGCTCGAAGAGCTGGGCCACGCCACCGATCCCACACCGTTTCTGGCGACGATGAGCCAGTTCGCGCCGTTGGCCGGACCGCAGTTTGACCCGCACCAGTCGGGCTCCGCCGTGTACTCGGGGGTGACGGCGCGCCGAGACGCCGACGGCTGGGTGCTGGATGGAACGGCGCGCCATGTGCTCGACGGCGACCGGGTGGACCGGTTGGCGGTGGTGACGGAGGCGGGCGTGTTCGTCACCGAGGCCAGCCAGGTCTCGGCCCGGCGTGAGGCGGTATTCGACCCGGTGTTACACGTGGCGGACCTGACGTTCGCTCAGGTCCGGGTTCCCGACACAGCCCGGGTCGCCGTCGATGCCGAACGCGCTCGTCACGTCGCGTTGACCGGCATGGCACTCACGATGGTCGGCGCCTGCCAACGCATCCTCGATCTGGTGCTCGAGCACGTGCGCAGCCGTCACCAGTTCGGGGTGCCGATCGGCTCGTTCCAGGCGGTTCAGCACAAGGCCGCCGACATGCACGTCGCCGTGCAGCGCGCCCGGGCTCTGGCCTATTTCGCCGCGTTGACGATCGCCGCCGATGATCCTCGTCGGCGCTTGGCCGCCGCCATGGCCAAAGCCTCGGCCGGCGAGTGTCAGTCGCTCGTCTTTCGACACGGCCTGCAACTGCACGGCGCAATGGGTTTCACCTGGGAGAACGACCTGCAGTTTGCGCTGAAGCGGGCCAAGGCGGGTGAACTGATGCTCGGTGGGGCGGCGGAGCATCGGGCACTGATTGCCGAGGAGTACCGTGCAGCTGACTTTTGATTCCGACGTCGAGGAGTTCCGGGCGGAATTCTCGGCCTTCCTCGACGAAAACCTCCCTCCCGCAAGCGAAACGCTGGAGCGCCCGCGCTCGGTGTCGCATATGCCGCAGTGGGCGCGCCGCTGGCAGCGCCTGCTCTTCGACAACGGCTGGCTGCTGCCCACTCAGCCGCCGGAGTTCGGTGGGCGCAACGCGACCGTGCTGCAGCAGTACGTCTACCTCGAGGAACTGTGCCGGCGCCGGATCTACCACAGTCTGAATCCGCAAGGCGTGAATATCGTTGCGGCGTCGCTGTTGTCATTCGGCAGCGATGAGCAGAAACGTCGTTGGGCGGTGCCGATACTGCGTGCCGAGATCACCGCCTCGCTGGGCATGAGTGAACCGAGTGCGGGTTCGGATCTGGCATCGTTGCGCACCCGGGCGGTGCGGGACGGCGATTACTTTGTGGTCAACGGGCAGAAGGTGTGGACGTCGGGAGCCCACGACGCCGATGTGTTGTTGACCTTTGTCCGCACCGATCCCGATGCGCCGAAACACAAGGGCATCAGCGCCTTGGTGATACCGACCGACACCGAAGGGTTGGTGCGTCGGCCTTTTCCGTCGATATGCGACATCGACGACCTGGATTTCAACGAGGTGTTCTTCACCGACGTCCGGGTGCCCGTGGAGAACCTGGTCGGCCCGCTCAACGAGGGGTGGCGGGTGGCCAATGGGTCTCTTGGGCACGAACGCACGATGATGTGGTTGGGCTTCGCCGACCGGATGGACAACATGCTCGCCGACTTCCATCCCGTCACCGCACTGGACCGTGACCAGTACGCCAGCACGATCATGGACAAGCAGGCGTTGCGGTTGCTGGGGTCGGTGGCGCTGGCTCGCGCCGCTCGCGGTGAGGATGATACGGCCGCGATCTCGGTGCTGAAATTGCTTGGCTCCGAGGCAGAATTGCGTATTAGTCAACATGCGCTAGAGGCTGCGGGGCCCGATGGACTGGTACACCCCGCGTTGACCGGTCCGTACGCGCCGATGAACCTCGACCATTACTTCGCTAGTTGGTTCGAACGCTACGCCCGCAGCTTCTCGGGCACCATCGCCGGCGGGACGTCTGAGATCCAGCGCAACATCATCGCACAGCGGGTGCTCGGGCTGCCCCGCGGCTAACCTTTCACCGCGAGCAGACGCAAACTTGTGTGATTGCAGGCGATTACACCCAAGTTTGCGTCTGCTCGCGGGGGATTGGTGTGTCCTAGACCGGGTCGAACTTGGTGATCAGCCAGTTGCCGTCAATGCGGCTCAAGCTCACCAGGACACTGCTGGCCGACACGGAGGGATCCGGATTGTCTTTGCTTGTGGTGATCTGGTTGACGTACACCAGGACAACGGCCGAGTCCGGGTGCAACTCCGACACCGCGGTCCCCACAACGTGGGCAGTGGTTTTCAGCGCCTTCTGCCTGGCCGCCGGGGCCACGATCTGCTCGGTGAATTGGTTGTAGTACGACAGGAAATTGCCGGAAAGGTGTGCCTTGGCGGTGGCGAAGTCCTTGTCGAGCGACTCGGGTGAATACGAGAGCAGCGCAACCGTTCCCTCGGAGGCCGCGCTGGCAACCGCGCGGGCGACGCTGGGATCGGTTTGTCGGTTTGGCTGATAGCGCTCGACGTACACCCACGTCGCCACACCCGCGGATATCAGCAGCAGGAGCATCAGGGTCGCAGGAACGACCTTCACCTTGAGCGGCGCGCGTGACCGGGTACGCGGCTCGCGTACGGTTCGTATGGGGGAGTCGTCGATGGTTTCGGTGGTTTCGATGTCTTGGGTTTGATCGGTCACGGCACGAACTCCAATTTCGACATCTTGTACTGTCCGCCTTCTTCGGTCACGGTTACCCGCAGCCGCCACACGCGCGGTTCGTCCTTGGCGCCATCGGCATTGGTGATCGTCGAGGTCGCCGAGACCAACACCGATGCGGAATGCTCAGCCATGGATTCGACGGCCGCCGCGTTGATCGTTCCCTGCGTTACTACTTGGGACTCCTCGACCACCCGCACGAAATCCTTTGCACGCTGCTGAAATTCGTCGCGGAACTGGCCGGTGGAGCTGTCAAGCAGCCGCTGGACGTCCTCCTTGGCCCGGTGGAAGTCCAAAGACGCCATGTTGACCACGCCCTGCTTGGCCCCGGCGATGAAGTTCGCGGCGCGCTGTCGCCGCTCGGCGGCGTTGTGGTCTTCCCACACCATGTATCCGCTTGCGCCGGCAAATGCGCAGATGAGGATGATCGCAACCACTTTGACAGTTGCTGATAGTGACGGCAGCCGGGTTGCGGCCCTGATCCGCCTCGGCCGCCGCGATTCCGGTGCCGCAACCTCGACGGTCGCTTCTGCGGTCTCCTCATCGGACTCTTCGACGTCGAGGCTTTGTTGGTCGGCGGTTTCTACCTCAGTGATCTCGGCCGATTCGGATTTAGCCTCGGCCGCTTCGGTCTTCTCCTGCGCTTCGCGCCGTAGCCGGGCGACACGGGCACGCGCGCGAGCGGCGGCGGCCAACGCTTCTGCTTCGGCGGCTTCTGCCTCGGCTTCCTCCAGCAATGCCATCGCCTCGGCTTGCGATATCGCCGAATCTTGGGACGCTGGCTTCGCCTTACCCACTGCGCTTCCCGCGCGTCATCATCATCGACATAACTCCGATATCAATTGAGTAGGCACGCGCTTCGATGAAGCGGGCGAGCCGGTGCGCACGTCCACCCGGGTTCTGCGCGGGAATCGTTGCCGAAAACAAAGGCGTTCGCGGCTACCATCGCACAAGCGTGAAGGGATAAGTGTCGGTGCCTCCTGGTCCGCCGCCACACCCGGTGTCGTACGTGGTGACCAATTCACCGCTCAATGTGACCGCGTCCCACGAATAGACGTCATGCGAGGGAAAAAACTGGACCACGCAGCGCACACCGTCTGGCACATCGACGGTCATGGTGTAGCGGCCATTGGACAGCCACGCGTCTGCTTTGTAGGGCGCCGCTTGCCCGTTGGGTTGCGGCACCGCTTGGATGGTCAGACATCCCGGTGCGCGAGAAGTGCACGGCCTGATCGCCCAGATCCAGCTGTGGCCGCGGTCCCGGTCCGTGTTCGCCAAATAGTTGCCAACCTGCATGTCCGCGTGGGCGGCCGGCGCAATTGTCAGCCCGGCCAAGGCAAGCGCAATGCCAACTGCGAAAGTCTTCACCGACGCGTCTCCCATCTCTAGCACACGCGCTTGGACTCAATATAGAGCGCGGCCACACTGCACAGGCCTAGTCTGAAAAATCGTGCGCGTCAATGGGCCGGCCATGAGGGGCAGCGCGACGGCCGGGATTGCGATCGCCACTAGTCGATGACCGCGGCTTCCTTGCGCTCCGTGACGGGCCTGGCGAGCTCTTGTTCATCGCAAATGCGTTGCAACTTATCCAGGGTTTCGTCGAGACCGGCACCGACCCGGCGCCCGGGCGTGAAGGTGGCCGGCAGCTTGCGCATGCCCTGAATGACACCGATGCTCTCGTAGTGCACGGCGCCATCGGGATCGCAGTGGTAGTCGGGCATCCTGTCAAGCACCGCGGTCAGCATGGACTTGAACACGGTGCGCGCCACGTTCGATCCGATGCACCGATGCACGCCGATACCAAAGCTGAAGTGCCGGTTGCCCTTACGGTCAAGGACGATCGCGTTCGGTTCGGGGAACACCGACGGGTCGCGATTGGCCATGGCCCACGAAACCCACAGCCGCTCACCCTCTTTGAACCGATAGCCATTGACTTCGACATCGTCGGAGAATGTTCTGCCGTCGCCGGGTGCCGGGGTGAAGAAGCGCAAGAACTCCTCGGTCGCCGGGTCGAGCAGGGTGTCCAGGTTGTCCCGCAGGCGTTCTCGCTGCTCGGGATTCTCCGAAAGCCATTCCAGCGAATGCGCGGTCAGCGCCGTCGTGGTGTCGAACCCGCCGCCGATGACCAAGCCGAGATTGCCCAGAATCTCCAGGTCCGGAGCCGGTTCGCCGTCGATCCGCATCTGCAGCAGCCCATTCACGATGCCGGGACGTGGATTCTCGCGAATCTCCAGCATGTTGTTGACCATGTCGAGGCCCATCTCCCGGTGCATCGCGGTGACCCGCTCGATGTCGGGGGAATGCTCCGGGGTGTATACGGCGGCATGGACCGGCTCGCTGTATAGGTTCCACTTCTTCAGCGGGATGCCCAGCATCGCCAGCGTCAGCACGGCGGGCACGATGTTGGCCAGATCGTCGACGAAGTCGATGTGGCCCGTCTCGATCTTCTCGTCCAGACAGGCGCGGGTCACGTCGTCGATGAACGGCTCCCAGCGCTTGACCGCGGCAGGGGACAGATATGGGTTCAGCACCGTGCGGTAGGTGCGGTGCTCGGGGTCATCCATTTCCAGGATGCCGCCCCGTACTACGCTCGCTCGGCTGGCCGTCGGGATCGAAATGCCTTTGTAGCCGCGTCGTTCACCGTGGATGTCGTGATCGTTGGAGACCGCCGGGCATCGTGCCAGCTCGAACACCTCGGTGCTGCCGGCCGCGACCCAGTGTCCGCCGTAGGTGTCCGTCCACGCCATCGGGCACCTGGCGTGCATCTCCTCGGTGATGCTCTCGAACTTCTCCCGGTAGTCGGCCGCGTGCCGATCGAAGTGGTACGGGTTCTTCTTCCGATCGCTGTCGCTGACGATGTCGTCCACACTCAAAGTGGCCTGCCCCTTTACGTTTCGTTCGTCACGAGGATGGCCTGCTCCGGACAGGAGTGCGCGGCTTCGCGGACCCGGTCCTGTTGGTCGGCCGGAACCACCTCGCTGACCGCCGAGGAACTGCCGTCGATGTCGCTGAGCTGGAAAGCTTCCGGAGCGATCATCGCGCACAGCGTGTGGCCCTGGCAGCGTTCGGGATCAACCCATACCTTCACGGTGTCTCCTTGAGCTCAGGTGTTGCGGCCGCCGTTGACGCCCAATATCTGACCGGTGATGTAGCCGGCTTCTTCCGACACCAGAAAGGCGCACGCGGCGGCGATATCTTCCGGCCTGCCTATCCGGCGCACCGGAGTCCGAGCGATGGTCTGCTCCACGTCGCCGAGCAAGCCCTGGGTCTCGGCCTTCCGCAACATCGGGGTGTCGATGAAACCGGGAGGCACGGCGTTGACCGTGATGCCGCTCGGCCCGTACTCGAGTGCCAGCGACTTGGTGAGCCCGTTGACCGCGGACTTGGCGGCCACGTAGTGCGCCATAAAGGGTTGGCCGGAATGCGCGCTCGACGAGGAGATGTTGACAATCCGTCCCCAGCCGGCCTCCACCATGTCGGGCAGCACCGCCTGGATCGTGTGGAAGACCCCATTGAGGTTGACATCGATCACGCGCTGCCAGTCCTCGAAGGTGATGTTGGTGAACTTCTTGAACCCGTCCAGACCGGCGGCATTCACCAGAACGGAGATCGGGCCCAGCCGGTCGCGGATCGCCGAGACGGCGGCGTCGACCTGCGACCGGTTCGTCACGTCGGCGGTGTAGGCGAGGTCGTCGTCCGACGGCTTGAGGTCGATCGTCGCCACGTCGAGACCGTCGGCACGCAGCCGACGCGCGACGGCCAGACCGATGCCGGATCCACCACCGGTCACGACGGCGGTCTTCATGTGGAGGCCTTTGCTACAAGGCGTTGCATCTCACTCAAAAAGAATCTCCCTCGCAATTATGAGAACCTTACTCTCGCGCCGAAGCGGCTCGCAAGCGAGTGCGAAAAAGCCTTCGGCCTGCGGTGAGAGGCCGCAGGCGCGTTCTGTTGAGCGGTCGCTCAGCCGGTCAGTGACTTTGTCCCGTTCCTGAGGATTTGTTGAATTCTCCGGGCTCGAATGTAGTATTCGCCGGGGAAGAGAATGAAATTTTCGTGACACTCACCACACTGGGGGTTTGACCATGCCTGCGCAGACACGGCTCAAGGGGGAGGCATGAACCCGCTGGAGGGCATCCGCGTCTTGGAGGTCGCGATGTACGGGTTCGTCCCGTCGGCGGGCGCCGTCCTGGCCGAATGGGGTGCCGACGTGATCAAGGTCGAGCATGCGGTGACCGGCGATCCCCAGCGCGGCCTGCGGCAGACCGGCATGCTGCGGGTCGAGGGCGACCCCAACCCCAACATCGAGCACGCCAACCGCGGCAAGCGCAGCATCGGCCTGGACATGTCGGTGCCCGAGGGCAAGGAAGTTCTGCACGAGTTGGCCCGGCGGTCCGATGTGTTCCTCACCAGCTTCCTGCCTGACGCTCGACAGAAGTTCGGGATCGACGTCGACGACATCCGTGCGGTGAACCCGAACATCATCTACGCGCGTGGCAGCGCCCTCGGTCCGCGTGGCTCTGAGTCCGACAAGGGCGGCTACGACATGACCGCGTTCTGGTGCCGGGCGGGAACCGCGGCGACGATCACGCCGATGGGCTACGAGGGGATGATCAATCCCCCGGGACCTGCCTTCGGCGACACGATCTCCGGCACCAACCTCGCCGGCGGCATCGCGGCGGCGTTGCTCAAGCGCGAGCGCAGCGGCGAACCGTCCGTCGTCGACGTTTCATTACTCGGTAGCGGCGTCTGGTCGATGGGCCACACGGTGGCGCTGACGAACCACCTCGGTCAGTTGCTGCAAGCGCCGCCGGCCGGCGTCCACGGTTCGCCGATCAACCCCCTCGTGGGCGTATACCCGACGGCCGACGGCCGCCACATATCCCTGGTGATGATGCAGCCCGGCAAGTACTGGGCCGACGTGTGCAAGCACATCGACCGACCGGACTTGATCGACGACCCACGCTTCGCCGACGCGGAAAGAATCGCCGCCAACACAGCAGAAGCGGTTGAGATCTTGAAAAAGGTCATCGCAACCCGCACGCTTGCCGAGTGGAGCGAACGCTTTGCCACTCTCGCCGGGCCCTGGGCACCGGTGCAGGACACCCTGCAAGTGGCAGCCGACCCGCAGATCCGCGCGAACGAATATATAGTCCGCGCAGGCGAACTCGACCTCGCCGCCAACCCGGTGCAGTTCGACGTCACGGCGCCGCAGACCGGCCCCGCTCCCGGATTCGCCGAGCAGACAGACGAAATCCTGTTGGAACTAGGGTTGGACTGGGACCGCATCATCGAACTGAAGACAGCCGGCGCCGTCACCTAGGGGCTTGAGTGTGTAGATGCGGAGGGCGAAACTCATATCGGTTCACGGGGTGTCCGATAACGGTTTTGGTTTTCCATTCCGCTGGAGCGCTGGATGAGTAATAATCGCTGCACGCTGCAATTCGTGGACGCTGGGCCGGGCCGGCATCGTGTTGCGGCGCCAACTCACGCAACGGAACGGAGGGCTGGCGTGAGGAGGGAGACCTTGAACGGCCTCGCGAAGCCGAGATCTTGCGATTCGCCGCACATTTCGTCCTTGACGTCCTTGTCGCCGCGAGTTTGGCCTCTCGAGCCGAAGGCGCCTGTGGTCGATGGCGAATAGGTCGAACAAGGACGCGAATCGCTGGTCACCCGGAATATCGCTGCCCTCAGGCTTCTCCGGGGCAATGCAGGCAGTCGGTGGCCTGTTTGCGATGTCGGCAGACGCGATCCGGTTCCTGTTCCGCAGGCCCTTCCAGACGCGGGAGTTCTTCGAACAGTCCTGGTTTGTCGCCCGCGTCTCGTTGTTGCCCACGCTGTTGGTGGCGATTCCGTTCACGGTTCTGGTGAGCTTCACGCTCAACATCTTGTTGCGCGAACTCGGCGCCGCGGACCTCAGCGGTGCCGGTGCCGCTTTCGGCGCGGTCACTCAGGTCGGCCCCCTTGTGACCGTGCTGATTGTGGCCGGTGCCGGGGCGACCGCGATGTGCGCGGACCTGGGTTCGCGCACGATCCGCGAAGAGATCGACGCGATGGAAGTGTTGGGTATCAATCCAATTCAGCGTTTGGTGACGCCGCGCATGCTGGCCGCCGGACTGGTTGCGCTACTGCTGAACAGCCTGGTGGTCATCATCGGCATCCTTGGCGGCTACATCTTTTCGGTATTCGTTCAAGACGTTAATCCCGGTGCGTTCGCGGCGGGCATCACGTTGTTGACCGGCGTTCCGGAGATGATCATTTCGTGTGTCAAGGCAGCGCTTTTCGGTCTGATCGCCGGATTGGTCGCATGTTATCGCGGGCTCACGGTGTCGGGCGGCGGCGCCAAGGCGGTGGGCAACGCTGTGAACGAAACCGTGGTGTTCGCGTTCATGTCGCTCATGGTTGTCAATGTAGTTGTCACCGCTATCGGTATCCGGTTCTCGACCAAGTAGCGCGAAGGAGGTGTAGGACACGCGATGGCACTGCGCGCTACCTATCCGCGTCTGACGCGACAAATCGAAAGACCGGTCGTCGCCTTGGGGCGAGTGGGCGATCACACGGTGTTCTACGGCAAAGCGCTGGCAGGTATACCATTCGCGGTCACTCGTTACCGGCGGGAGATCATCCGCCTCATCGCCGAAATCAGCATGGGTGCAGGGACTTTGGCGATGATTGGCGGGACGCTCGCGATTGTCGGGTTCATGACGCTCGCCGCGGGCGGCACGCTGGCGGTCCAGGGATACAGCTCACTGGGCAACATCGGCATCGAGGCGTTGACCGGATTTCTTTCAGCGTTCATCAACGTTCGCATCGCAGCGCCAGTTGTCGCGGGTATCGGTTTGGCAGCCACCTTCGGTGCCGGCGTCACGGCTCAGTTGGGTGCCATGCGGATCAACGAAGAAATCGACGCCCTGGAATCCATGGCGATCCGGCCGATCTCGTATCTCGTGAGTACCCGGATCATGGCCGGAATGTTGGCGATCACGCCCTTGTACAGCATCGCCGTCGTCCTGTCGTTCCTGGCCAGCCAGTTCATCACCGTGATGCTCTTCGGCCAATCAAGCGGGTTGTACAACCACTACTTCACCACGTTCTTGAATCCGATCGACCTGCTTTGGTCGTTCCTGCAAGCCATCGCGATGGCGATCACGATCCTGTTGATCCATACGTACTACGGCTATTTCGCATCGGGCGGACCGGCCGGCGTAGGGGTCGCGACCGGTAACGCGGTGCGGACTTCGCTGATCGTGGTCGTGTCAGTGATCCTCCTGGTTTCGCTCGCCGTTTACGGCGCCAACGGAAACTTCAACCTGTCCGGCTAGGGAAACGGTGATGAACGCGGTGGAAAGAAAGTGACGCGCAGCTCCGGCCGAGCGTACGTGCGGCCACTGCTTGGGCTGGGGACCGTCGTGGTGATCGTGGCGATCTTCACGCTGGCGGTGACCCTGTTCCGGGGCGATCTCACCGACACCGTGCCGGTGACCGTGATCTCACAGCGCGCCGGCCTGGTGATGAACGCCGACGCCAAGGTCAAGATGCGCGGCGTGCCGGTGGGCAAGGTTGAATCGATCGAGCCGCTGCCGAACGGCCGGGCGGCGATCCACCTGGCGATCTACCCGTCGCAGTTGCAATACATTCCCGCCGACGTGCACGTCAACATCGCGTCGTCGACGGTGTTCGGCGCTAAGTCGGTCGAGCTGATAGCGCCGGACAATCCCTCGGGGCAACGGCTACGTGCCGGCCAGACGCTGACGGGCGACCACGTCATGGTCGAAATCAACACGGTATTCCAGCAATTGGTGGAGGTGCTGAACCAGATCGACCCGGCGAAGCTCAACGAGTCGCTGGGCGCACTGGCACAGGCTTTCAGCGGGCGGGGCGCCAAGCTTGGCCAGTCGCTGAGCGATTTCGATTCGTTTCTGGCCAATCTCGAGCCGAGCCTCCCCGCACTCCGTCACGACCTCACGGTCTTACCGGAGGTGTCGAACGCCTACGCCGACGCGGCGCCGGACCTGGTGCGGACCGTCTCCAACGCGTCCCGGATCAGCCAGACACTCGTCGACGAGCAGAGCAACCTGGATGCATTGCTGATCAGCGCGATCGGCTTGGCCGACATCGGCAACGATGTCTTGTCCGCGAACCGTGAACCCTTGACTAATGTGTTGCATCTGCTGGTGCCGACCACCGATCTGACCTCCGAATACCACGAGGTGTTCACCTGCGCCCTGGGCGGTCTGGTAGTGCTCTCGCACGCCCCGCCATTGTCGGAACCGAGTATCAACATAACGGCGAGCCTCACATGGGGCGGCGAACGCTATCGGTATCCGACGAATCTGCCCAAGGTCGCGGCGACAGGCGGCCCGCAGTGCATGGAATTGCCGCGAATACCGTTCAACTCGCATCCAAAGCAGCTGATCGCAGACATCGGCGCCAACCCCGTGGGGTACGGAAACCAGCAGTTGCTGATCAACTCCGATCTGCTCAAACAGCTGTTGTACGGGCCGATCGCCGGACCGCCACGCAACTCCGTCGGGATCGGAATGCCCGGATGAGGACACGCGCCCCACTGATCAAAGTCGCGATCTTCGCGGCCGTGATGGCCCTGCTGACCGCCACCTTGTTCTTCATCTTCGGCCAGTACCGGACCGGTTCCACGACCGGATATTCGGCGGTGTTCTCCGACGTGTCGCGTCTCAGACAGGGCGAGTCGGTGCGGGTCGCCGGGATCCGGGTGGGCACGGTCAACAGCGTTTCGCTGCAGCCGGACAAGAAAGTCCTGGTGAAGTTCGACACCGACCGCAGCGTCGTCCTTACCGAGGGCACCCGGGCGGCGGTCCGCTACCTCAACCTGGTGGGTGATCGCTACCTCGAACTTCTCGACGGTCCGGGCCCGGCCAGACATCTGCCGCCCGGCGGTCAGATTCCCATCGAACGCACCGCGCCTGCGCTTGACCTCGATCTGCTGCTCGGCGGACTGAAACCCGTAATTCAGGGTCTGAATGCGCGCGATGTCAATGCGCTGACCTCAGCATTGCTGCAGGTCTTCCAGGGTCAAGGCGGGACTCTCGAATCCCTGTTCACCAAGACGACTTCGTTTTCAAATGCCTTGGCCGACAACGATCAAGCCGTGCAGCAACTGATCGACAACCTCAACGTCGTGATCGGCACGATCTCCAAGGACGGCACCAAGTTCTCCAACGCGGTCGACCGCCTGGAGCGGCTGGTCAGCGGGCTGTCGGACGACCGCGACACCATCGGCGCCGCTATCACCGCTCTGGACAACGGAACCGCTTCGCTGGCCGATCTGCTGAGCAGCGCGCGGCCGCCACTGTCCGGCACGATCGATCAGCTGAATCGGTTGGCGCCGATACTCGACAACGACCGGGACCGCATCGAAGCTGCAATCGCGAAGGCGCCACAGAACTACCGCAGGCTGGTCCGACTCGGCGTGAACGGCTCCACCATCCCGTACTTCCTGTGCCAGTTGGAACTCCGCGGCACCGACCTTCAGGGCAGGACGGTGAAGGCCCCGATATTCAGGTCAGATGCGGGAAGGTGCACGGAACCCTGATGCAGAAATATCGCGGAATTGGGTTGATCAAGGCCGGATTCATCGGCGCGGTCTTGATCACGCTGACGATCTTGGTTGGCCTGTCCCCCGACCGGTTCATCGCATGGGCGACGATGGTCAGGTACCAGGCCCTCTTCTCCGAAGCCGGCGGCCTTACGCCGGGTAACCCCGTGACGGTATCGGGCCTGAAGGTCGGCACCGTGTCGAGTGTCGAACTGAGCCACGGCGATGCCCTGGTGACGTTCGCGATAAAGGGCAACATCCTGCTCGGCTCGGAGACTTCGGCGCACATCCGCACGGGCACGCTGCTGGGCGAGCGGGTGCTGACAGTGGAGTCCGCAGGCAGCGGCAAGCTGCATCCGATGGCCGTCATTCCCGTCTCGCGCACGTCTTCGCCCTACTCGTTGACGGAAGCGGTCAGCGACCTGACCACGGAAACCGCCGGAACCGACACCGCGACGCTGAATCAGTCGCTGGACACACTGTCGGCGACACTCGACCAGATCGCACCCCAATTGGGACCGGCCTTCGACGCGGTCACCCGGCTGTCACGCACTCTCAACAGCCGCAACAAGAACCTTGGCGAGTTGTTCAAGACCGCAGGCGACGTCACCGGGATCCTCTCCGAACGCAGCCAGCAGGTCAACAGACTCATCCTGAACTCTGACGCTCTGCTCCAAGTACTGGTGGCGCGCCGGCAGCAGATCGTGGACCTGCTGTCCAACACCTCGGCGGTGGCCAAACAGCTGACGGCCTTGGTGCACGAGAACGAAAGCAAATTGGCACCGACGCTGGAGCGGCTGAATTCGGTGACCGCGATGCTGGAAAAGAACCGCGACAACATCGGCAAAGCATTGGTGGGTCTCAAGAAGTTCCAGATCACCGTTGGTGAGGGCATCTCCAGCATGTACGCTTATCAGGCTTTCGTCCCGAACTTCCTTGCCCCGCAACTGTTCCAACCGATCCTGGATTACCTCTGGGGATTCCGTACCTTCGACACGTCAAAAGGTCCTGGCTACCCGTCGCCGATACCTCGGTCGCTGACTCCATGGCCATACAACGGTATTCCGGTATGCCCCGAATGCACATTGGGCAACAGGGTTGGGGGATCGCAGTGATTGCTCGGATTCCCTCAAGTCGGCGCAAGCCGCTCGCGATCGTGACGGCGGTTGTCCTGGTAGGGCTTGTCGTTGCCGGCGCTGCTGTGCTGGTCCGCAAGACGTTCTTTGCCCCACACACGATTACCGCCTATTTCACCTCTGCCACCGGGATCTACGGCGGTGACGAGGTGCGTGTGTCGGGTGTCAAGGTCGGCACCATCAAATCCGTTGAGCCGCAGGGGGCGCAGGTCAAGATGACCCTGCAGGTCGACCGCTCGGTGCCCGTTCCGGCGGATGCGAAAGCGGTGATCGTTGCCTCGAACCTGGTAGCTGCCCGCTATGTCCAGCTCACTCCCGCCTACCGCACCAGCGGTCCGATCATGGAGGACGGCGGGGTGATCCCGGTCGATCGGACCGCGGTGCCCGTCGAGTGGGACGAGGTCAAGACCCAATTGATGCGGCTGGCAACGGATTTGGGGCCCAGGAGTGGTGTTTCGGACACGTCGGTGGGCCGGTTCATCGACAGTGCCGCCAATGCGCTTGACGGCAACGGCGACAAGCTGCGGCAAACGCTCGCTCAACTGTCTGGGGTGGGCCGGATCCTCGCCGACGGTAGCGGCAACATCGTCGACATCATCAAAAACCTGCAGATCTTCGTCAGTGCCCTGCGCGACAGCAACGTCCAGATCGTCCAGTTCAACGAGCGCCTGGCCACGCTCACCAGCGTGGTGGACGACAGCAAATCCGAGCTGGATGCGGCGCTGACCGATTTGTCGACGGCGGTCGGCGAGGTGCAGCGCTTCGTCGCCGGAACTCGCGAGCAGACCAGCGAGCAGATCGCCCGATTGGCCGATGTCACGCAGAACCTGGTCGACCACCACATGGATCTGGAAAACATCTTGCACGCAGCGCCGAACGCGCTTGGCAACTTCTTCAACGACTACAACGCCGACACCGGAACCATCGTCGGAGGGTTCGGGATCATGAACTTCGCGAATCCCACGTTTTCGGGTCTGATGGTTCCGATCCCCATACCCGGCTGCACGGCAGTCGGCGCCATCGAAAACGTCACCGCGGTTGAATCGGGCAAGCTGTGCTCAATGTTCCTCGGTCCGGGGTTGCGGGTGCTCAACTTCAACAGTCTGCCGATCCCCATCAACATCTTCCTGCAGAAGTCGATGGACCCCGCCAACATCCTCTACACCGAACCGCGTCTGGCGCCCGGGGGCGAGGGCCCGAAACCCGGACCACCCGAAATCCCGCCCGCGGTGTCGGCCTACACCGGCCTGCCGGGTGATCCGGTGGGGCCGCCGGGTGCAGAGCCGCCGGCGCGGATACCGGGTGCGGCGATGCCGCTGCCGCCTCCGCCGTCGACGCCGATGGAACCGCCACCACCGGCACCCGGTTTGCCAGGCATGCTGCTGCCGGCCGAAGGGCCGTCGTCATGATCGCCCGGGTACGGGTGCGCGCGCGGCGGATGCTCGCCATTGTCGCCTGCGCAGTGTTGACGCTGACGGGATGTTCCTTCCGCGGCCTGAACTCACTACCCTTGCCAGGCGCGGTGGGACGCGGGCCGGGGGCCGTCATCTACCACGTCGAACTCCCGAATGTCGGCACGATGGAGTCGAATTCGCCGGTGATGATCGACGACGTCGTCGTCGGCAGCGTCGGCAATATGAGGGTGCGAGGCTGGCACGCCGACGTCGAGATCTCGGTGAAGCGCGATGTCGTCGTCCCGGCCAACGTGGTAGCCACGGTGGGTCAGACCAGCCTGTTGGGTTCGATGCATCTGGCACTCAATCCGCCACTCGGCCAGCAGGCAACCGGACGGCTGCAGCCGGGCGCCACCATCCCGCTCAGTCGGTCGTCGGCTTACCCGTCGACAGAGCAGACGCTGTCGTCGCTGGCGGCGGTCGTCAACGGCGGGGGACTGGGACAGATCGGGGAAGTCGTCCACAATTTCTCCACGGCCCTGGCCGGGCGAGAGGGCGCCGTACGCGATCTGCTCAAGCGCCTCGACACGTTCGTCGGAACACTGAACGACCAGCGGGACGACATCGTCGACGCCATCAACGCGCTGAACCGGCTGGCCGGCACATTCGCCGACCAACGCGATGTTCTCGCCGAGGCGCTGCGCAAGGTACCGCCCGCACTCGATGTGCTGATCAGGGAGAGGCCACGCTTCACCGCAGCCCTGGACAAACTGCGCGTCTTCAGTAACACCGCCACCCGGTTGATCAACGACTCCCAAGCCGACCTGGTCGCCAATCTCAAAAACCTGGAGCCGACCATCCGCGCGCTCGCCGACGTCGGACCGGAACTCGGCGCGGCGATCGCGGCAAGTTTCGTGTTCCCGTTCACCCAGAACTTCGTCGACCGAGCGGTCCGAGGCGACTACTTCAACCTGCACGTCGATTTGGACCTGTCGATTCCACGGCTCAAGCGAGGACTCATGTTGGGGACCCACTGGGGAGCGCTGGACCAGCCGTTGGTGCCGGCGCCGGGGGACCCCTATTACCTGAATTACACCCACGATCCGCTGCATGACCCCATCAGGCCACCGTGGGTGGACCCGGATCGGGTGCCGCTGCCCCCGCCTCCGCCCGGTGCCCGGCTGCCCGGCCCGCCACCTGCGCCCACCCCGGCGCCGGCGCCCGGGCCGGCACCTGCGCCCGGGCCCGGGCCCGCTATGGCACCTACGGAAGGTGGTGGGTAGATGCTGACCCGCTTCGTCCGGATTCAGCTGGCGATCTTCACGATCGTCGGGACCATCGGCGTGATTGCGATGGTGCTTGTCTACGTCCAGGCGCCGACTCTGCTGGGCATCGGCCGGATCACGGTGACGCTGGAATTGCCGGCCGCCGGCGGGCTGTACCGGTTTTCCAACGTGACCTACCGCGGGGTTCAACTCGGCAAGGTCACCTCGGTGAGTCTGACGCCGACCGGAGCGAAAGCCACACTGTCGCTTAGTAGTTCACCCAAGGTCCCCGCGGACCTGACGCCGTGTCCAGAGCGCCCGGGCCCCCCTAATCAGTGCGGTGCGTATGTGCTCAGTGTCTCTGCGGTGGGTGAACAGTACGTGGACCTGCGGCCCAGGACCGATTCGCCGCCCTACCTGCACGACGGTTCGGTCATCTCGGTAGGCAAGGAATCGATCCCGCAGCCGGTCGGGCCGATGCTGGACAAGGTCAACGCTTTGGTCCAAAGCATCCCGAAAACCAAGCTCGGCCAACTGCTCGACGAGACCTTCCACGGCTTCAACGGTTCCGGTTACGACCTGGGTTCACTGATCGATTCCACAACGACGATTTCCCATGACGCCAACGGCGTCGCCGATCAGACCAAAACCCTCACCGAAGACGCTGGGCCACTGCTGGATTCGCAAGCAAGCACCACCGATGCGATCAGAACGTGGGCGCGCAGCCTCGCGGGGATCACGGACGTAGTCGCTCAGGACGATGCAAGCGTTCGCACTCTGCTGCAAAACGGACCCGAGGCGGCGAACGAAGCATCCCGGCTGCTCGAACAAATCAAACCGACGCTGCCGGTGTTGCTCGCCAACCTCACCACCATCGGGCAGATCGGCATCACTTACCACCCCTCGCTGGAGCAGTTGCTGGTATTGCTGCCGTCGGCGGTTGCCATCGAGCAGGCCGCTGGCCCGGAGAACCATCCCGAGGGCACGGCCCAGGGCGACTTCGCGCTCACCATTGACGATCCGCCCATCTGCACGGTCGGCTTCATGCCGCCCAACACATGGCGATCCCCGAGCGACCTCACCGACATCGACACGCCGGACGGGTTGTATTGCAAACTCCCGCAGGACTCACCGATCGGGGTCCGCGGTGCCCGCAACTATCCCTGCATGGGTCACCCGGGCAAGCGTGCACCCACCGTTGAAATCTGCAACAGCGACCAGCCCTACATGCCGCTGGCGATGCGCCAGCACGTCCTCGGTCCCTATCCGCTGGACCCGAACCTGCTCTCCCAGGGCGTCCCGCCCGATGACCGGGTCACCGTCAACGACCGAATTTTTGCCCCGGTCGAGGGAACGCCGCTGCCGCCGGGGGCGGTGCCGCGCGGCGCAACGCCGGGGCCACGGGGAGAGAATCCACCGCCGGATACCGTTGGCGCGGCTGTTCCGCCGGTGCCGTCGACACCCTTGCCGGGCGTGGCGACCGACCTGTCGGCCATAGCGCCACCCGACGTACCTTCAGCGGCGGAGCTGCCCGCGCCAGCCGCAGCCCCAGCGGCGCCCCCTGTTCCCAATGCTGCGCCAAGCGCATTCGGTGGTGGTGGCGCGGGGCCGTCCATCGCGTTCGCCCGGTACGACCCGCACACGGGACGTTATGTCGGTCCGAACGGGAAGCTGTACCAGCAGTCGGATCTCGTTGACCCGAAAGCGCCCAAGTCGTGGAAGGACATGCTGCCCACCTGATGCCGGTCCGCAGGATTCAGCCTGAAACAGCAGCGGTTACGGCGGGCAGCGAATTGGAACGCCGGGTCAGCCTATTCTGTCCAGGCGGAACGGCATCGCGATGTCAAGCCACTGGTTTTGTCCGCAGGCACCGGACGGGCCGACCGTCTTGTCCTTTCCGGCCAAAGTCGAAGACCCGAGTTGAAATCCGCCGTACTCATTCACGGGAAAGAAATAAAAGGTCTGCTGTCCGGGGAACGCGGTACCGTCTTCGCACTGCTCCCAGTTCGCTACCGAGCGTTTAACCTTCCACATCTGCCCATCATTCATATACATGGCAGCGCTCCATCCCTGGTCGCTGGTCACCATGCCGTGGCAGTCCATGAATGTGTCGCACGTCGAGGTGATGGTCCAGGTCTGGTACACCGTCGGCTCGGCGAAGTACTGGTCATTTCTCTGGGCGTAATCGCCAACCGATGTGGCGCGGAACGTTCCGTTGATGGCAACTTCTTCCTTGGTTGTCGCCCGGGCTGTGAACGGGTCCAGCGCCGTGCCCAAACCACCGAATACCGTGGCAGCGACCAGCGTTGCGGAGGCGAGTATTCGAACTGAACGCATAATATGCTCCTCGACGCGAATGGTCCGACAGTGCCTACGGCAGCTTTTTCGGCATCGGTTTCGGCGTTCTCGCGCGAGAGAATCATATCGCGCCAGCGACCGGATGCCGAATGAACCCAAAAGGTAGAAGGTCAGTTTCAAGGTCTATGTCGCCTTATACCAATCGCGATAGGCTGAACATTTATGAGGATGCGTTCCGTCTCTGTCGCCGGGGCGGTCAGCACGGCCGTCGCCATCCTGCTCATCGCCCCGACGGTGGGGGCGCCGGCTGCTCGCGCCGACACGGGCATCAATGGTTACGTGCAGTGCGTTGGAGGCGACGCGAAGCCCCCGCCGCCGGGGGTAAGTGCAGAAAATTGGTTTCCCAGCGTTTTTGTGATCAAGACGGATTTCGATAATGGCATGCCCCCTGCCCAAATTGTTCGTACTTTGATAGGCATGGGAGTCAAGCCGGATGATGCCGCTCTCCGGGTGCGGTGTTTTGTGGCCAATCAGCCACGCGGAGAGGGGCATTGAAACAGGCCGCAGTCACGAAAGCGGATCCATTTTCGAGATCAGCCAGGACCCGTCGACCTTGACCACCGTCACTTGGGCGATGTTCGCGGTCGTTTGCGGTTCTGGCTTCCCCCTGCTGCTGACGGTCTGGTTGAGGAACACCAGCACAACGGCCGTATCCGCGTGTATCTCTGAAACGGCGGCCCGAAGGACCTTCGCGGTCTGCGTGACCTGATTCTGCAGTGCCAACGCCGCGATCTGTTCTGAGAACTTGGTGTAGTAGGCGAGGAAGTCACCGGTGAGATATGACTTCGCCCTGGCGATATCACGGTCCAAGTTGTCGGGAGAATACGTCAGCACCGCCACGGCACCGTCTGACGCCACCTGGATCGCGCGTTGTGCCGCCGCGTCGCCGACTTGCTGGTCCGGCCGGTACAGAACGAAGTACAGACCTGCCGCGACACTCACCGCGCTGACAACTAATACCGTCGCGAGTATTGACCGCCACCTGGCCAAACATCCACGGGCCCAACGCTTGACAGTGGCGAGCCCGTGGGTGCGACCCGATCCCGAGGCAGCGGATGGTGTTTCCGCCGCGCCGGCCACTGAGGTTTCGGCGCCTTCCAGTGACGAGCCATGCTCGACAGTCATTACAGGAAATCAACTTTCGACAATTTGAGTTGACCGGTGTCCCGCGTGATGCCAACACTCATCCGCCACATGGCAGGCGGCTGATGGGTGTTGTCTGCGTTGGTGATATCGGATCTCGCCGCGACAAGCAGGACCGCCGAATCATCGCTCAATGACACGACGGCAATGGCTTCGACGGTGCCCTTGCTGCTTACCTTGGTGTCCACCGCCTTCTGCACCATAAGGGCTGACATCGCTGATATTTGGTTCTTGAATTCGCCCGTAGATATGTCGATGATCCGCTGAACGTCGGCCTTGGGGCGAGTGGCGTCGATCGACATCATCACCGTGACCCCCTCCCGGGCGGCCGCAGTGAATTCCGCGGCAAGCTGTTGTTTGTGCGTGGCGGCCCGGTGCTGCGACACGATGTAAATGCTCGCCCCGACGGAGGCGCAGAAGAGCACGATGCCGACGACAGCGGCCACTGTCTTCCGCTTTGGGCGTCGGAGCCACCTCGGTCGGCGTGGACGCCGCGGAGACCCTAATCGGATTCGTCGCGGCCGTCGTGCCCGCGTCAACTTTGCGCGGCGCCGCTCGCCATCTCGGGATGCGGCTTCATCATCGACTTCGCCTGCGTCGGAATCTGTTTCGGAGCCTTTTTCGGCTGCCGCGCGCAGCCGTGCGAGGCGGGCACGAGCCGCGGCGGCGCGCGCTTCTGCCCTGGCAACCTCGTCTGCTACGTCCGCTACCGAAACGGGAGCTACGACGCCGTTAGCCGGGTCGTCAGAATGGTCGGCGTCTTTCCCCTCCGGATCATGCACAGGCCAAAAGCCTATCACTGCAGGCCTGTCCGCAACGCTGTCAGGCAACCGCTTTCGCGCCTCTACATGCGGAAATGCTCGCTCGACCGGCCGCAAAATGGGTGCGGTTCAGGCGCAATCCGGCGTAGCAGGCTATTGGCTCGGTTTTCTTTCCAATTGGGAAGGATTTTCTTTTCAGGTTCTTTTTAGATGTGGCAAAGTAATGGGGTGCGATTCATCGTGGCAGTGGTTGCCGCGCTGTTGGGTGTCGGTGTGCTGGCAGCGCCGCCGTCCTTGGCCGAGCCGACCGTCTGCGACTACCCCGCCTGCACCCCCGGCATCATGCCGCATCAGGTTCTAGGCGCGCCGTGTGACAACACCACTTACTACGTCTTCGGTGTTGACGACAGTGTCGTACCGCCAGCCGGGCAGCCCGGGCGGTTGATGTTTTGCGGCTCGCCGAGGAGATACCAGCCTCGATGGTTCCGGTCACCTCCAATGGCCGGAGTCAAGGAGGAAGGCGCTGCGTGCCAAAACTTCCAGAACTACGTCGCACAGGCGCCCGATGGGTTGTTCCTGATCTGCTTTGCCCACGACGGCATTCTGACCTGGATCCGCGCCGACACGTAGGGGCATTGCAACCCCACGTCCGTGAGGACTTTTGGCGCAATGCTCATGGGCAACGGCCTTGGTATCAGAGGGGATCGAATTTGGCGATCAGCCAGGAGCCGTCGATCTTTGCCATCGTCACCAGGACGTTGCTCTCGGTTACCGTCGGCTGAGGCTGTTCCTTGACTTCGGTGCTCTGGTTGACAAACATCAGCACGACGGCCGAATCCCGACGCATCTCTGCAACGGCTGCGCGAATCACCTTGGCGGAAGCCCATATCCGCTTCTCCTTCGCCGTGGGCGCCACGGTCTCCTCGGTGAACTTGGTGTAGTAAGCCAGTAGGTCACCCGTGAGGTGCGACTTGGCCCTGGCGAAATCCTGATCCAGGCTCTCGGCGGAATATGACAGCATTGCCACGGTGCCCTCGGTGGCTGCCCGGATCGCCTGCTGTACGGCCGCGTCGCCGACCTGCGAATCCGGTTCGTACCGAAAGAAGTACGTGCCGCCGGCGAGTACCAACGAGCCAATGACCAACGCGGTCACCAGAATCGGCTGCCAAGCTGCCACACACCGGCGAACCCAATCACGGATCACAGCCGTTTCCTGCCCCGGGGCAGGCCGGGGTTCATGCTCGACCGTCATTGCAGGAAGTCGACTTTCGCCATCTTGAGCTGGTCACCGACGCGGGTCACTTTCACACTGATGCGCCACGTCTTCGTTACTCGTTCGCCGTCATCAGGATTGAAGCTGTCGGACCTCGCCAAGACGAGGATGATTCCCGAGTCATCGTTCGTCGATTCGACGGCAACGGCGTCGACGATGGCTTTGGTGCTGATCTTCGACTGCGCCACCTGCTGCGCCAGGGGCCAACCGGTGACGCGCAATTGCTGCCTGAGTTCTCCGGTCGAGTTGTCGATGTTGCGCTGTATGTCCTCCTCGGCGTGATTGGCATCGATCGACAGCAGCCTGATGACCCCCTCCCGCGCGGCTGCCTCGAACTCCGCGTGGCGATGCTGTGTGCGGAGGAGAGCGCGGTGCTCCAACTCCATGAACATGCTCGCCCCGAGCGAGGCGCCGATGACTACAAATGCCGCCGCGAGTGCGGCGGCTCTCCGTCCGAGAAGCCGGAGCCGGGGCGGCTGCAAGCGAACGGATGCCTCGGGGAGGGGTTCGTCGTCGTCAGACGAGCGGGGGAAGGCGTCGTCGTCGGCGTGCGGGCTCTCGAGGGACCAAGCGCGCCAACGCACCCGTGCCACGCGGGCACGGGCCGCCTCGACGCGGACCTCGGCGCGGGCGAGTTCTCGCTCGGCCTTGGCCACTTCTTCGTCGTGGTCAAAGGCAGCGCCGTTGGCGTTACGGCCTCCCGCCGGACGCCGCCGTGACGCCAAGGTGATCTCCTAGTCGCTTCGGATCGTGCACGAAAAACCACGTTATCACCAGCCCACGAGTCCAGTTCGGCTTCGAAAAAGGCCCCGAAAAGGCTCCGAAAGGCTTTGAACAGCTGCCCGTCTGCCGAACATTGTGGTGAATTGGCAAAAGGAATAGTCAGAAGTAAGACAGAAGTGATTACCTGCACTTGGTTGAATTAATTGTTGACGCCGTCCCGACTCGCTTCGGGCGCGCCGATCAGACGGTGGGTGATCCGCAGTAGCTGCGCACGCAGCGTGTCGTCGTCGACGTCGGCCACCAGCGGATGCATCACCCCGACCGCGATCGCACCCGAGAGCACGGCCGCCGACACCCGCGCGTCCTCGCTGGTGTCGTCGACCAGCACGCCGTAGAGCCGCCGAATAAACGCTTGGAATTGTTCCTGCTCGGCCAGCAGTCGCACGACGACCGGATCGAACTGCAGGGTGCTCGCCGCGCCGCGCCGCTCAATGGCCATGTCGATAACCCGGCGCAGCAGTACCTCGCGTGCCTGGGGAAAGTTGTCGTGGGCCTCGGCGGCCTCCAGTGCTTCCTCCAGCCCGCCGAGTTCGCGTTCGGTGAGCGCGACGACGATCTGCTCCTTGGTCTTGAACTGGTGGTAGACGGCCGCTTTCGTGACTCCGACGGCATCGGCGATCATCTGCAACGACGTGCCGCCAACGCCGTGCTCGGCGATCAATTTCAGGGCAGCGTCCAGGATTCGCGTCTGTGCCGCGCTGCGCGCGATGAAACGGAATCGACTAGGGGCCTGCCGCGAAATGTCAGCAACCACACGGAGAGCCTAGCCGATCGGCTATTGACCGCCCGCTAGCCGATCGGCTAGCTTCGCTGACGGGTCATGCCGTCGGAAGGAGTCACTCGTGTCCGAGAGCGGTGAGGCGCGCCGTCCGAGGCGACTCGATGGCGAGCTGATCCTGCTGTGGACGCTGCCCGCGACGGTGCTGCTCTGGATCTCCGCGTTCTTGTTGTTCCCCGGGTTCACGCCCCCCATGTCGCCGACGATGTCGGCGGAGCAGGTCGCGGCGTTCTATCGGGAAAACTCGTCAGGCGTCCGTTACAGCATGATCCTGTTCAACTGGTTCGGCGCAAGCCTCATCCCGATCCTGACGCTGATCGTGATGCAAATCCGGAGGATGGCCCATCGCACGTCGATCTTCTCCTACGCGATGCTGGGTTGCGTGGCCGGCGGTCCCACCTTGTTTCTCATCGCCAATGTCTGCTGGTTGCTGGCCGCCTTTCGCCCGGAGCGAAGTCCGGAGCTGACGCAGCTGCTCAACGATTTCGCCTGGGTCACCTTCACGACCTTGGTTCCCTTTTTGATCGGGCAATGCGTGATTCTTGCCCTGGCAATCTATTTCGACGATCCGGCACACCTCGTGCTGCCGCGCTGGGTGGCCCACTTCAACCTTTTCGTGGCCGCGGCGCTCGTTCCGGCAGCTTTCGTCGGCGTTTCATTGTCCGGCCCGCTGGCGTGGGACGGCGTGTTGTCGTTCTGGTTGAAAAACGTCGCCATCGGCGTCTGGGTGGTCGTGATGGGCATCGTCCTGGGTCGGGCGGTGTACCGGGAACGCGCCGAGATCCAAAGTCGCGCAAGAGAACTGGACAGCGTATGAGCACGCTGGACGCGCGGTTGACTGCGTCGGAGTCAAGCAGCAACGCTGAGGCTGGGTCGCCCTCCGGCCGGTTGCCTCGTCGGATCGCCTGGCACCTTCGGCACAACCCCAAGCGTGAACTGTGGGTGGCGTGGTGGATCATGGTCGCCTTCTACAACCTCTTCTTTGCGATGGTCTTCATCGTGGCGCAAGTCCAACCCCCGCCACAGCCCACCTGGGACCTCGCCACGCAGGTTCACTGGTTCTACGAACGACGGCTGGGAATACCGATCGGCTTAGGCGTTGTGTTCGCCATCACCGGCATGACCGCGATCAACAATGCGCTGATTGCGCATTCGATGCGACGCATGTCGGTCAGTCGCGCTTTCGGGTATTCGTATCTGCTCATCTATTCAATGGCCGCGGTTCCCGGCCTGCTGCTCCTGTGCATCGCGTTGGTCGTCGGGACGCTCCGGCCCGAGCGAGATCCTCAAGTGATCGGCTGGCTCTACGATTTCTCCTTCCTGTCTTTCGACGGAACCATGGGCGTGTTCCTGATCGGGTCGCTGATCTGGATGGTCGCGATTCTGATCGACAAGAATCGGGTGTTTCCCAAATGGTTTGGCTACCTAAACCTGTGCAACGCGCTCACCGAGGTTGTCGTGGCGCCCTGCTGGCTGTTCCAACGTGGCGTCTTGGCCTGGAACGGCCAGATCGCTTGGTGGCTGGACATGGTCGTGTTCGGCATTTACCAAGTCACGTTTATCGTCATGCTCTTTCAGATGATCCGGCGCGAAGACTTTGGTACCGGGCCCCTGCCCGACCTGCCGCGCAATAGGGTCACGGAACTGGCGACCGCGCAATGACGGATGTCGCCGGAACCGACAAACGTGCCAGGTTCGTGCCTGGCCAGCCCGACATGTGGGCCTTCGTGTTGTTCGAAACGCTGGTTTTCACCGGGTATTTCGGTATTTATCTGTTCTATCGTGCCCGGAGCCCGGAGCTGTTCCTGCACTCGCAGTCGCATCTTGACCTACGCATCGGTGTTTTCAACACCCTTGTCTTGCTGCTGAGTTCCTGGTCGGTGGCGCGGTGTGTCCAGTCGTCGCGTGCCGGGGCTTATCCGGCGGCGCTGCGAGACGTGTATATCACCGCCGCATGCGCCGCAATATTCTTGTCCTTCAAGGTGTTCGAGTGGGTCCGGTTGGTCGGCACGGGAAACGGGCCGAACAGCAACGACTTCTTCACCTATTACTTCTTCCTCACCGGAATCCACTTCGTGCACCTGTTGATCGGCTTCGTCGTCCTCGGTGTCATCGTCTATCAACTCCGGAGTCCGGCCCGCCGATCTCAGGAGTTGGTCGAAACGTGCGCCACCTACTGGCACACCGTCGACTTCCTCTGGGTGCTCATTTTCGCCCTGCTGTATGTGGTGAGGTGATCGAGATCAAATTCAACAAAAGGCTGCTGACTGCTTGGTTGGTGCTGGCGTCGTTGACGCTGGCCTATCTGTGGATAGATCACTCTGTCGATGGATCGCCGGGGCCCAGTGTGGCGGTCACGTTGAGCGTGATCGGCATCGCTCTGATCAAGGTGCGCATCATCTTTCGGGAATTCATGGAAGTGCGCCATGCCCCAGCCGTGTTGTGCCGCCTGACGGACGCCTGGGTGGTGCTGGTCGGCGTGAGCCTGTTCAGCTGCTACCTCGTCGGGTCGGCGCTCGGATAAGTCTCAATACCGGTGGCACGGTATCGGTCAACTGTTACCCCGTTGGCGTGAAGGTGATGTGTAGCTCGCTGAGCCCGCGCAGGATGTACGTCGGCTCGTAGGTGTATTGGCGGTCGTCGGCCGGCCCGTGCTTGGCCTCGTTGATGCTGATGTCGGCCATGCGGTCCAGGATGCGTTCGAGGGAGACTCGGCCCTCGACGCGGGCGAGCGGGCCACCGGGGCACGAATGCACTCCGCGCGCGAACGCCATGTGCTCGCGGACGTTCTTGCGGTCCAGGCGAAACTCGTGCGGGTCCTCAAACCGGCGCGGGTCGCGGTTGGCGGCACCCGGTAACACCATCACCACCGTGCCGGCCGGGATCTCGACACCGCCGACCGTGGTCGCCCGTCGGGTCAGCCGCGAATCACACTTGACCGGACTTTCGATACGTAGCGATTCCTCGATGAAGTTCGGGATCAGGCTGCGGTCATCGCGCAACTGTTGCTGGATGTCGGGCCGGTCGCCGAGCACCCGCAGCGCGGCACTGAGCAGCTTGGCCGTGGTCTCCTGACCCGCGGCGAAAAGGAATGTGGCCGTGCGGACCACCTCGATGACCTCGGGTGTGGAGCCGTCAGGGTATTTCGCCGTGGCCATCGGCGTGAGGACATCGTCGCGCGGTTCGCGTCGCCGATCTTCGATGTAGGAAGAGAACTTCTCGTCGAGCCACTCCAATGGGTTGATACCGACCGTCGCATGGTCCAGCGCGCCGACCTGGCCGGCGCCCAAGACATTGCGGAAGTCCCTGTGGTCGTCTTCGGGAACGCCGAGCAAGTCGGCGATCACCAGCGTGGCAAAGGGTTTGGAGTATTCGGAGATGAACTCGCACTCACCGTTGCTGAGGAACTCGTCGAGTTGCCGGTCGGCGAGGCGCCACATGAACTCCTCGTTTTGCTTGAGCCGGCTGGGGGTCAGCAGCTTGCTCAGCACCGACCGTGCCTTGGTGTGCTCCGGCGGATCCATGGTGACCATGTGCTCGAACATCGGGAAGTAGCTGCGGTGCTCGTCGATTTGGGCGCTGATGTCGTCGCCGTCGGGCTGGAATGGCAGCGGCGGGAACGGGCCCCCGAGCGCCACGATGTTCGAGAACGTCTCGGGATCCTTGTAGACCTCGGTGGCTTCCTCGTAGCCGGTCACCGCCACGACGCCGTAGTGCGGCAACCGGAGCACCGGATTCTGGCTGCGCAGGTAGTCGAAGTAGGGGTGTGGATCGGGCACCAGGGATGGGTCGGTGAAGAAGTCGATCGAATCGAAGGTGCTGGTCATGGTGCGCGTTCCTCCCGGAGCCGGCCGCTTTGCCGGCGCTGCCGAATTGTCCAACCACTGCGAGGCGGCGCAAGCCTGGCGCCGCCGTGAATCCGATGGTGTGCTGAGCACCTGCTTAGCATGGCGGTATTGTCGAGGTCAAGGCGACTCGGCAGAGCCGGCGGACAAACTGGTTACGATCGGCGTGGCTAGTCGGCGAACGCTGACGGTACGGAGGAGTTGCGTGACATCGGCCCGCAGGATCGGGGCGCCGGACGCGAAGAACCGCGCCCTGCTGCTCGATGCGGCCGAGCAACTGATGGTCGAAGAGGGCTACGCCGCCGTGACGTCGCGTCGGCTCGCGAACAAGGCCGGGCTGAAACCCCAGTTGGTGCACTATTACTTCCGCACCATGGAGGAGCTGTTCGTGGCGGTGGTCCGCCGCCGCGCCGAGGAAGCTCTTCAGGTGCAGGCGAAACTGGTGCAATCCCCGCAGCCGTTGTGGGCGATCTGGCGGTTCGGCACCGATCCGGGGTTCACCCGGATTTCGATGGAGTTCATGGCGCTGGCCAACCACCGCAAGGAAATGCGAGCTGAACTCGCGCACTACGCCGAGCGTTTGCGCGAAGAGGAGCGGAAGGCGGTCGCGGCCGCGCTGCAGCGCTACGGAGTTGACCGTGCGGACATGCCGCCGGTGGTGTGTGCGGTGCTGATGAGCAGCTTGTCGCGGATGCTGGTGCTCGAGCAGTCCGTCGGCGTGTCCGCTGGGCACGCCGAAACGCGGGAGCTGGTGGAAAGTTATCTGCGCCGCCTCGAGGGCGAGCCGCAGCCGATTGAGGGCATCCCGCAATCCTGGTTGGATCACCAGTGCCGGATCGAGCAGAGCACGCCCTTGGGGCCGTCTTTTGAGACGACGACGACCCCATCCACCGACAGTTCGCAATGAAGCCCAGGCGTGCCCGGTTCCGTGCCCGTGCTCGCCGTGACCATCGCCCACACCTCGGGCTTTGTCAGGTCCAATTCAAAGCTCCACGCCTTGTCAGGCCCGACGTCGAAGTTGACGTGCGGTGCGAACTGGTAGGGGTTGTGGCTGTAGTCGGCGAAGGTCGGCGGCTCTTTGTCGATGTAGTAAATGTCGGCGTAAATCGGGTTTTTGGCGGTAACGGTGTACTTGACGTGATGCATGACCGGGTCATCGGCATGTGCCCGTCCGGCGCCTACCAGTACGCCCGCCACCGCGGCCAGGGCAGTGACCAAGGCGGTGACCAACATCGCCGAGCCCGCGCTCAACAACCTGTACGTCATGTCGTTCCTCCGGCCTCCGGGCGTGGCCGGGCGGTGCGGTTCATCACTCGCTCTGCGGCCTGCCAGTGTGCGTCGGCAACCCACAATCGTGCAAAGGATGCTATCGCTTCGTCGGGCGAAACTCCGCTGATTACTCGCTTGATTTCCGTCGCCGGGTGACGGGCCAGCGACCTCGCGATCGTGCGCCAGCCCTCATCGAACGAGGCGCGGGGCAACACCAGGTCGACCAGGCCGATCCGCTCGGCCTCGCCGGCCTCGAGGGTGGTTCCGCTGCCCGCCAGCAGCAGCGCCCTGCCCTTTCCGACGAGCGCGGCGAGACGTTCGGCGCCGCCCCAGGCGGGCATGATTTCCAGCGTCACTTGATTGAAGGCGATCTTGATATCGTCGGCGGCCACCCGAATGTCGGCGGCGACAGCAACTTCGGCGCCACCGCCAAAGGCGTGGCCGTTCAGCGCGGCGATCACCGGGGCTGGGAAGCCGGCCAGCTGATCGCAGATCGACCGCATCCGTTTGGCCATCGCCGAGGCGTCCTCTACGGTCCGTAGCGCGCTCAGCTCCTTGAGGTCGCCGCCCGATACAAAAGCCCGATCGCCGGCGCCGGTTATGACCAGTGCTTGAGCGCCCGCTGCGGCATCGAGGGCCTCTTCTAGCTGCTGCATGGTGTCCAACGCGATCGCATTGCGCGCGTGGGGTCGATCGATGGTGAGCACAGCCAGTCCCGGAACGAGAGAGTCGAATTCCAGGTCTACCATGCGTCGTTGCTCCTTGGGCCCAAGCCGTCCGGTATTGGCATTCTCTATTTCGGAGAATAGCATCATCATCGCAGGCCGAAGTGTGTCCTAGCTGAGGATGGGGGGTGGATCAGTGGGCCACCGAACCACCCACCGATTGACCACCGTCGCCGCCGTGTTCGTGGCCGCCCTCGTCGGGGCCTGCGATGCGCAACCGCCGACCGAGCTCTCCAGCACGGCATCAGTCACCGTCGATGGAAAGGATGCGAAGGTCCCTGTCGTCAAGTGCACTCAGGTGCAGTGGTATCGGACGATCCACATCGGTGGCGATTTCGCCGGGGCCACCGTTTTCTTGGATGGGCGCGGGGCCAAGCCTTTCGCCGAATCCGTGCGTATCAAGAACATGGGTGGCTTCACCGGCATGTACTCAAAAGGCGGTCAGGGCGATGCCAACCTGAGTGTGAGCGGCAAATCTTTCACGATCACCGGTACGGCCCAGGGCTACAAGTTCGACAAACCGAATGATCCCGTCACCGCGAACTTCAAGATCACCGTCTCGTGCTGACTGTTTCTGCCGAGCGTCGTGGATAGGGGCACGTTGCGGTCAGCCACCCTGAGAGAATAGTATTCTCGTAAATCAAGAAGGAGGGTTCCATGGGCCAGTTGTCGCACCGGGAAGACGTCCCATTTCCAATCTTTGACGCGGACAACCATCTTTACGAGCCGCCCGAGGCCCTGACCAAGTTCCTGCCCAAGGCGTACAAGGACTACGTCCAGTACGTGCAGATCAATGGGCGCACCAAGATTGCCATCCGCGGCCACATCAGCAATTACATTCCCAACCCGACCTTCGAGGTCGTCGCCCGGCCGGGCGCCTGGGAGGAGTACTTCAAGTACGGCAACCCGGACGGCAAGAGCAAGCGCGAGCTGTTCGGCGAGCCGATGCGGGCGATCCCGGCGTTCTTCGAGCCCGGTCCGCGTCTGGAGAAGATGAACGAGCTGGGCCTGGACCGCACCCTGATGTTCCCGACGCTGGCCAGCCTGCTCGAGGAGCGACTGCGCGACGACCCAGTCGCCATCCACGTTCTGGTCCACGCGCTGAACGAGTGGCTGGACGAGGTCTGGGGCTTCAACTACCAGAACCGGATCTTCACCACCCCGGTCATCACCCTGCCGATCGTCGAGAAGGCGATCGAAGAGTTGGAATGGGCCGTCAAGCGCGGCGCCCGTGCCATCCTGATCCGGCCGGCCCCGGTCCCGGGCTTCCGTGGCCCGCGGTCGTTCGCGGTGCCCGAGTTCGACCCGTTCTGGGAGCGGGTTGTCGAGTACGACGTGCTGGTCGGCATGCACTCCAGCGACAGTGGCTACTCCCGGTACACCTCCGAGTGGGACGGCGCCGAACAAGAGATGCTGCCGTTCCAGACCAACGCGATGGGCATCCTCAACGAGTGGCGGCCGATCCAGGATGCCGTGGGTTCCTGGGTGATCCACGGCGCGCTGTACCGGCACCCGAAGCTGAAGGTTGCCATCGTCGAGGCCGGCTCGAAGTGGATGACCCCGCTGCTCGACGGCCTGGCCGAGGTCTTCCGGAAGGCGCCGGAAGTCTTCCCGAGCGACCCCGTCGAGACGGTCAAGACCCGCATCCACGTGAGCCCGTTCTTCGAGGACGGCATCGACGACCTGATCAATCTCGTCGGTGTCGACCAGGTGCTGTACGGCTCGGACTGGCCGCACCCGGAAGGGCTGGCAGAGCCGACGTACTACGTCAATGCGCTGTCGCACCTGCCGGTCGACGACCAGGCGAAGATCATGGGCGGGAACCTGTCTCGGCTCGTCACGGTTTGATGCCCTGAACGGGCAAACCTGGCAGACCATCCCCGAGATGGTCCTGAGCTCGGCCGACCGCTTCGGCGATGCCGAGGCGGTCGTGGACGGGGCCTTGCGGCTGAGCTTTGTTCAGTTGGTCGAGCGGATACGTTGTGCCGCTGGGGCATTCGCCTCCATCGGTATCGACAAGGGCGACCGGGTCGCCATCTGGGCACCCAACTCGGCCGAATGGATCATCGCGGCGTTCGGATTGCTGACGGCCGGCGGTGTGCTGGTGCCGGTCAACACCCGGTTCAAACCGGAAGAGGCGGGCGACATCATCGTCCGCAGCGGAGCGAAGGCCGTCTTGGTGCAGCAGGACTTTCTAGGTCTGGACTACGCTTCGGGCTCCGCCGTTTCGGGTGGAATTCCGGTCATAGACCTGAAATCCGATTTCCTCGCCAGCGGTTCGCCGTTCGAGCGGCAGGTCAGTGGCACCGACATTTCGGACATCATCTTCACCTCGGGCACCACAGGCCGGCCCAAGGGCGCGATGTTGAATCACCTGCAGACGCTGCGCATGTACGACGAGTGGGCGACGCTGGCGGATCTGCGCGAGGGCGACCGCTACCTGATGATCAACCCGTACTTCCACACCTTTGGGTTGAAGGCGGGACTCGTAGCCTCCTTCCTCCGCGGCGCCACGATGCTGCCGGTTCCCGTCTTCGACCTCGACATCGTGGTGGATCTCATTGCGCGCGAAAGCATCACGATGCTGCCCGGGCCGCCGACGCTGTATCACTCGTTGCTGACCGTGCCCGACAAGTCCAAGCTTTCGACGTTGCGTGCGGCTGTGACGGGCGCGGCCGACATCCCGGTCGAGCTGGTCCGTCGCATCCATACCGAACTGCCGTTCCAGACGTTGATGACGGGTTACGGACTGACCGAGGCCGGCAATGTCACGCTGTCGCGGCCCGGCGACTCGTTTGCGGATGTGGCGACCACCGCGGGTCTGCCCTGCGAAGATGTTGAGGTGCGCATCGCAGAGGACGGGGAAGTGCTGGTCCGCGGGTACAGTGTCATGCAAGGCTATCTCGATGACCCCGTTGCCACCGCGGAGGCGATCGATGACGACGGATGGTTGCACACCGGGGACCTGGGCAGTCTGGATGAGGCCGGCCGCTTGCGAATCAATGGACGCAAGAAGGACATGTTCATCGTAGGGGGATTCAACGCCTATCCGGCCGAGATCGAGGGCTTCCTGTTGGAGCACCCCGCCGTTGCGCAGGTCGCCGTGATCGGGGTTCCCGACGAGCGCCTCGGCCAGGTGGGGAAGGCCTTCGTCGTCCCGAAAGCCGAAGTCTCCGAAGATGATTTGATCGCGTGGTGCCGCAGTCGGATGGCAGGGTTCAAAGCGCCGCGGTCCATCGAGTTTCTCGACGCGCTGCCACTGAACGCCACCGGCAAGGTGATGAAGGACCAACTCCGGTGACCGACGGCGACATCCACTCGATGGTGATCGCATCCGACTACCGGGTTCCCGATCCCACCCGAGTGTGGCCGGTACTCCAACGAAATGAGTCCGCCCTTTCCGATATCGGCGCCCACCACGTGCTGGTTTATACGTCAACACACGACTACGGCCGGGTGCTGGTGATGATCGGGGTGCACAGCCGCGAACCGATCGTGGAACTGCTGCGGTCACGGATCTTCTTCGACTGGTTCGACGCCGTCGGCGTTGACGACATCCCCGCCGTCTTTGCAGGTGAGATCGTCGACCGTTTTGTGGCCGTGCGGCCCGCGGCCCAATCGACGCCGAGGGCGCCGGGCGTTGTGGTGGCCGCGATCGCTTCGGTGGACGATGTGTCGATGCTCAGTGCGGAGGTCCACCTCGCGATGGACCGGTTCACCGCCGCGGGTATCCGAAAGACATGGGTTTTCCAGGCCTTCGACGATCCGCGAGAGGTCCTGATCCTGCAGGAGTTTCCCGACGAAGAACGAGCCAGGGAGTGGATCGACCACCCCGACGCCGCGGCCCAATGGATGACCGGAGCGGGATTCGGTGCTTACCCACCACTGTTCGTCGGGCGGTTGACCGACATGATGCGCATCGACACGGAGTAAGCTGACCGCCTACTTGCTTGCCTGGGGTGCTCGAGTGTGGGCGCTATGGCCCCGGATTTTTGGGTGGGGGGCCGTATCCCCCACGTTCGACGCGGGCCCTGCTTGCTCGAATGTGGGCCGTATTGCCCCGAATCCTCGGCGGTTTCAAGCGGTCGATGCAACGGTGGGCGGGTTTGACAGTAGTTCGTCGAGGGCTTCGGCGGGTGTTTTCCAG
>NZ_MVHT01000050.1 GCF_002086275.1 Mycobacterium intermedium
AAAACTGCGGGAGACAACAACAGATTGACACCCGCGGCGATCGCCAACTGGGAATCCTGGGTCCGCAGACCCTGGCAACACACCCGACACTGGCTCACCACCAAGCGTCCGAACAGCGTCGCTGGATCGGCACCGCAGCGGGGAACACTGCTCGGCCAGCGCACCGACGTGGTGTCGAATCCGCCCTCGCACCTGTGGCAGGCGCGGCTGGGCCCAGACTCCAGGCCATACCCGGGCCGGCATCGGTTCCACGGCACAGAGGTGGTCCCGGCATCTGTCGTGTTGCACACGATGCTCTGTGCCGCAGCGGAATTAGGCTTCTCGGGGCTTTCCGACGTCCGGTTCGAGCAACCCGTTTTCCTCACCCAACCGCGGGTGGTGCAGGTCTTTGCCGACGGACAATCAATCAGCCTGGCCTCGAGCCCGGCTACCGATACGCCGCCGGACTCGTGGACGCGACACGCTGTCGCCCAGCTCGCATCGACCTCGACGGTGGCCGCGGGCTCGACCGACTCCGACATCGCATCCACTGGGCTCCCGAACGGTCACAGCGAACCGATCCCCGATGTGGCAGACCTGCTCGCATTGCGTGGCGTCGACGGCGTGGCCTTCCAGTGGTCCCTGGCTTCGTGGCGAACAACACCGAGCCTCACCACTCTGGCGGCCACGGTCGCGCTTCCCGATGCATTGCCCGACGGATCCGTCGGGCCACTGCTCGACGCCGCGGTCCTCGTCGGCGCTCTCGCTGACGTCAGTGATACGCGCTTGTACGTGCCGGCGAGCATCGCGCATGTGGCAGTGACCGACCTGGAGAGCGTCGGAGCGGCATCGCGAGGCTCACTGACGGTGCAGCGCAACACTTCCGACGCCGACGGCGTGACCGTCGACGTCACCGTCGCGCCTCGTGGTGGAGCACCGTTGGCGTCGATCCGGTCCCTGCGGTATCGCGCGTTGGACTTGGCTGACACCCAGCTGGCCCAAACATCAACCGATGCAAGGAAGTTCGTACACACCATCGATTGGCAGCCGCGGACAGATCCGGCCGGTGCGCAGGTCGACCCGGCGTCCGTTGTCGTGGTCGAGTCTGGCTTTGCACTGAACGAGGTGTCCGAGGCGCGCTATGTCGTGTACCGGGCTCCGGCACAGGCCGATTCACCACCCGAGACGGACGTGGAGTACGCGGTCCGGGTCGCCGCCGAAGTTACCGCCTTGGTGCGCGCGCTGGCGCAGCGGGATCCGCAGCAACCCGCGTCACTGTGGATCCTCACGCGCGAGGTCCACGAGTCGGTGTCGCCCGACGGCCTGCGGCAGAGCTTCCTGTGGGGATTGGCCGGCGTCATCGCCGCCGAGCACCCCGAATTGTGGGGCGGCTTGATTGATCTCGCGGCCGATGACGAATTGGACGAGGCGCTGCTGGGCGCGCCCAGCAAGTCGATCCTGGTGGTGCGGGACGGGGAGGTCCTCGCCCCCTCGCTGGCGCCGATCAGCGGCCCGCCTGCGCGGGCGCCGCTGCACTGCAGGCCCGACGCGGCCTATCTGATCACTGGCGGCCTGGGCGCCCTCGGTGTGTTGATGGCGGGCTGGCTGGTGGACCGCGGCGCCCGTCGGCTGGTGTTGAGGTTGGTGTGGAAGGTGATGGTGTCGTCGGTATCGCGTTGCAGCGTCCCGATGCTCGTGTACTTGGTCCCGTGCTGGGCGGTGTGCAGCGTGTCGATGATGGCCTGGGTCAGCAGCGGGTGGGCGCTGATCTCGATGAAGGTGTGGTGGGCGGTTTCGGCGCCGCCGGCCCGGGCGATCGCCTGCTGGAAATGGACCGGGTTGCGCATGTTGGTGGCCCAGTGCTCGGCGTCGAAGGTCGGGGTGCGGTCGAAGTCGTCATACGTGGTGGAGATGATCGGAATCGTCGGGTTGCACGGCGACAGATCCGCGAGTTCCGAACGCATCGCCGGCTGCAGCGCATCCATGGCCGGATTGTGCGGTGCCACTTCGATGTTGACGCGGCTGGCGAAGCGGTCCCGGGCGCGGACCCGGGCGATCAACTCGTCGATCTGCTCGGTGGGCCCGGAAATCACCGTCTGCCGGGGCGAGTTGTAGATCCCCAGCGTCACCTGCGGGTAGTCGGCGATCAGCGCCTCGGTGGCGGCCGCATCAAGCTCGAGCAGGGCCATGCCGCCCTTGCCGGACAGCGGCGCCATCAGCCGGGACCTGGTCGCGGTCACCCGCAACCCCTCCGCCGGGGTCAATGCCCCGGCCACCACGGCGGCAGCCACCTCGCCCATCGAGTGACCGATGACCAGATCGGGGTGTACCCCGTACGAACGCCACAACCCGGTCAGTGCGAGCTGCATGCCGATCAGGCCGAGCTGGATCTGCTCGATGCCGACCAGCTCCTTGCCGCCGGCCAGCACGTCGTAGAGCGAGAAGCCGGCCTCGGCGACGAAGATCGGATCCAGTTCATCGACCATGCCGGCGAAAGCAGGCTCGTCGGCAAGCAATTGACGGCCCATGCCGGGCCATTGCGATCCGCGGCCGGAGTAGACGAACACCGTGCCCGGCCCCGGTTCGCCGTCTCGCGGGCCCACCACGCCGGGCGCGTGTTGGCCGGCGGCCAGCGCTCGTAGTCCGGCGACGGCCTGCGCGCGGTCTCGCGCCACGACGGTGCCGAACAATGCCTGCCGCGACCGGTGGTGATTGACAGTGTGGGCGACGTCGGCAAGCTCCACGTCGGCGCCCGCCCCCTCCATCCAGTCGGCCAGTACGCCGGCCGTCGCGGCCACTCGTTGCCGTGTCTTGCCGGCAATCACCAGGGTGGACAGCGTGGCTGGCGCAGCCGGTTCCCGGTCTGGCTGGGTTGCCCCGAACGCCTCCTGACCCTGTTCGATCACCACGTGGGCGTTGGTACCGCCGAATCCGAACGACGACACACCGGCGCGCCTGGGGTGGCCGGTTTCTGGCCAATCCATCTGCGCGTCAACGACTTTCAAGCGCAAGTCATTGAACGGTATGTGCGGGTTGGGGCTCTGGAAGCGTTGGTTCGGCGGAATCTGGCCGCGCTGCACGGCCAGCACCGTCTTGATGAAGCCCGCAATTCCGGCCGCCGCTTCGGTGTGGCCGAGGTTGGTCTTGACGGCTCCGATGAGCAGGGGAGCGTCTTGTGGACGTCCCCGGCCCAGTACGGTGCCGAGGGCCCGGGCTTCGATCGGGTCGCCCAACAGGGTTCCGGTTCCGTGGGCTTCGACGTAGTCGACCTCGTTGGGTTGCATCCCCGCGTTGGTGTAGGCGGCGCGCAGTACGGCCATTTGGGCCGCGGGATTCGGCGCCATCAGCCCGTTGGATCGTCCGTCCTGGTTTACGGCCGACCCGCAGATGACCGCCAACACTCGATCGCCGTCGCGCTGGGCGTCGGTGAGGCGCTTGAGCACCACCACCCCGGCGCCCTCGCCGCGAACAAAACCGTCGGCCGCCGCGTCGAACGCGCGGCAAGCACCCGTCGGCGACAACGCGCCGACTTGGTCGAAGCCGCGAAAAACTGCGGGAGACAACAACAGATTGACACCCGCGGCGATCGCCAACTGGGAATCCTGGGTCCGCAGACTCTGGCAGGCCAGGTGGATGGCCACCAACGACGACGAGCACGCGGTGTCGACTGCCACCGAGGGACCGCGCAGGTCAAGGAAATACGACAGACGGTTGGCGATGATGCTCATCGCGCCACCGGTATTGCTCCAGCTGTCGACTTGCGACAGTTCGGTGGCCGCGATCGCGCCGTATTCGCTCAGGCAGGATCCGGCGAAGACCCCGGTCTGTGAGCGTCGCAGCGAGCTGGGCGGAATCCCCGCGTGCTCCAATGCTTCCCAGGCCACTTCCAACAGCAGGCGCTGCTGCGGGTCCATCTTGTCGGCTTCGCTGGCGGAGATCTCGAAGAACTCCGCGTCGAACGCGTCGATGTCGGACAGGAACGACCCCCACCGGGTGGTGCGAGCGAGTACCGCCGCTTCCTCCGGGGACCCGCCCTCGAACGGCTGCCAGCGCTCGGCCGGGACCTGCCCGATCGAGGAACGGCGTTCACACAGGAAATCCCACAACGCATCTGGACCGTTGATCCCGCCCGGGAAGCGGCACCCCATCCCAATGACGGCGATCGGCTCTTCGAGTGAGCTACGCGTCGGACGTTTCTGTGCGGCTTCGGATGCCGGATCCGGTTCGGGCGCCGTGAGGTAGGCGGCCAGGGCGTTGATCGTGGGGTGTTCCCAGAAGTCGATCGGAGACACGGGTTTGCCCAACAGCTCTGACAGCTCGCCGGACAGCACCACCGCGTCGCGGGAGCTGACACCGAGGTCGGCCAGTGACAGGCTGGGGTCGACCTCATCCGGCGTACAGCCGATGTTGGTCACCAAGTAGTCGATCAGCCAATGGCGAAGGTCAGCTTCGTCATTGATGCTGGCCGTCATACGCTCACGTCCAGGCGTTTGAACCCATCGCTTTGATAACGCTCGACGCAGGCTGAACGCCGGATCTTGCCGCTCGTGGTAATCGGGATGGAGCCGGGCGACACCAGCACCAAGTCGGCCACCCGCAGACTGTGTGACTTCGAAATCGCGTGCGTGACTTCCCGCTTCACCGTGCGGAGGGTGTGCTCGGTCTCTTCGGCCGAAGCGCCGCGCCGCTTCAGCTCGATGATGGCCACCAGTTGCTCGGTGATGTGATCGGGCACCGAGATCGCGGCCACCCGTCCGCCGGTGATCTCCTGGATCGTGGCCTCGATGTCGTCGGGGTAGTGGTTGCGCCCGTCCACGATGAGCAAGTCCTTGATGCGACCCATGATGAACAGCTCGCCGTTGGACATGACGCCGAGGTCACCGGTCCGCAGCCACGGGCCCTCGGGAGTGCCCGGCACCCGGTCGACCAGCTTCGCGTTGAAGACGCGTGCGGTCTGCTCGGGCTTGCGCCAGTAACCCATGGCCACATGGTCGCCGTGCACCCATATCTCACCGACGGTTCCCGGCGAGTTCTCCACCATGGTTTCCGGGTCGACGATGCGTACCGCCGACGGGTCGGGAGAGCCGTAGCTGATCAGCTCGGTACCGACCGTGCCTTCGGTGCACGGTCTGGCCTGACCGGCCGCCAGGTGCTCGTAGTCGAAACGGACCGTCCGGGGCGGAGTGCCAGGCTCGGGCGCCGCGACGTACAGGGTGGCTTCGGCCAAACCGTAAGAGGGGCGTACCACCGACGGGTTGAGGTTGAATTTGGCGAAGCGCTCCGTGAAACGCCGCACCGTCGCGGCATGAATCCGCTCGCTGCCGCTGACGATTCCCACCACGTCGCCGAGGTCGAGCCCCTCCATGTCCTCGTCGGACGTCCGGCGCACCGCCAATTCGAAAGCGAAATTCGGTGCTGCGGAAAAGCTCGATCCGGTGGTGGCCAATAGTTGCATCCAGCACGCCGGACGGCGCAGGAACGACATCGGGCTCAGCAACACCGCGCGTCGTCCGGCCACCATGGGCGCACAGATGCCGAGGATCAAACCCATGTCGTGGAACAGCGGCAGCCACGAGACCACGGACCCGTCCGGGATCTTTGCGAGATCGCCGAAGTACCCGTACAGGCTCTGCGTCACATTGGCGAGCACGTTCTTGTGCGAAACAATCACACCGGCCGGTGTACGCGTCGAACCCGACGTGTACTGCAGATAAGCCGCCCCGGATGACAGTTTCGGCAACTCGGCCGACTGAGGTGGTGCGTCCAAGTCGAGCAGGTCGACTTCAATGACGGTCGGGGCCGGCTGTCCGTTCTGCGCGCACGCATACTTTGTTACGTCGCCGACCACAGATGACGTCGTGAGAATGGCAACCGGTGTGGAATCACGCAGTACCGCCGAAACGCGATCGTCGTGAATACCGTATTGCGGAGTGGAGAGCGGGACCGCAATGAACCCGGCTTGCAGCGCCCCGAGAAATGAAACGATGTATTCCAGGCCCTGCGGCGCCAAAATCGCCACCCGGTCGCCGGGAACGCCGCAGAGTTTGAGTTCTTCGGCGATGATGCAGGCGCGACCGTAGACCTGCGCCCAGGTCAGGCTCTCAGCAAAGCCATCAGGGTCGATACCGTAGTCGAGGAAGGTGAACGCGGTGGTGTCGGCCTGCTGCTCAGCCCGTCGCTTCAGCAAAGCGGGAATGGATGAGTCGGTCACCGGCATCGCGCTGTACTCCCCTTCGGTTGGTGCAGGGTTGTGCTGAGGTGTACACCTGGTGGACCGCCCGTCTCATCGCCGGCAGGGCTTCCAATCACTGCGAAGCTGCCGGTCTGAGCTGACCAGACTGTTCTGCCGGTTCCGGAGGTGCTTCAGGCGAAACACCTCGTCGTGCCGCCAGATGACCGCCCCTAGACTAACCCCGTTTCCCCTTATAAGTAGTCCGTGTAATAAAGGAAATCATTTACTGCGCCGGAAGGGTGCAGTATTGACAGAATCCACATCCTTCCCACAGCCGCCGACAATGCGATGCCGCGATGTGTCGGTGGGTGGGAGCCGGGTCTTGGCGCTTTTACCAGGCATTTCGTCGCATTCTTCCGTAATTGGTGTGTTCCGTGGTGCCGCAGTGACAGGTGATTCCCAGGGTGCCCGTGAGGCACATTTCTGGGACGCTGGTGCCAGCTGTTTGGCACTGGCGTCCCGTTGTGATCAGGCTAACACTGGCCACCGACAAGCAGGTCGGGCCTGCCCGGGAAGGGGCCTAGCGAACATTTTGCTGCCCACGTCGCGCCGCCTCGCGGGTGATTCCCCGCCCCTCTGGGTGCAGCCGACCGAGACAGGTTGGGCGGCCAGGACCCCGCTTGCCGCCAGGCGGCCTCAGGTCGGCGCCTCGCCACCTGGCTAACTCGTGTCATGGGTGCGGGAGGATGCGGTCCTCGATTTCTCCTACCAGTTCCGGCAAATGGTTGTTGAGATAAAAGTGGTCGCCGGGGAACTCGCGGAGCGAGAACTCGGCCGTCGTCCGGTCGCGCCACGGCTCCATGTCGTCGCGGCCGGCAATCCAGTCCTTGTCGCCGATGAAGGCATAGATCGGACAGGTCAGCTTGGTTTCCGGCGGGCAGGTGTAGCCGGCGATCGCGCGCACGGCCCGTAGCGTCGGCAGGATTCCCACCCGGAACTCTTCGTCGGCGAAGAAGTCTGGGCTGGTCCCGGTCATGCGGGCGACCAAGTCCAGCATTTCGTCATCGGTGAAGCCTTTTAATTGCTTGTACTTTACGTACCCCGGCGCCGAACAGGCCGACACAAAAAGTCCCAAATTGCGGTGTCCCGCGGCCTGAAATCTCAGCGCCACTTCGAAAGCGACCGTTCCGCCCATGCTGTGTCCGAAAAACGCGACGGGAACGTCCCGCCGCGCGGTGGGCTTCATCATCGCAAAGATATCGTCGGCAAGGCCGGGGATGCTTTCCAGCGGCGGCAATCCGGAGCGTTCGCTTTGGCCGGGATATTGCACCGCGACACGCTTTACATCGCCAGAGAACTCGCGAGAAAACTGCACATAATCTTTCGCCGTTCCGCCGGCGTGGGGAAAGATATACAGCGTCGGCGCAGTCACGTTTCCATCGCTAGTCATCGGTATTCAATCGGTATTCAATCGCTATCGCGGTTGTTCGAGCTCCGGTGCACCGAGCCACCATACCTGGGGTACGCGGCAGCCAACGCCGGCAACGGCCCGGCCAGGGGGCGATACGCTGTAGGCAAAGTGATCTGCGGGTGCTTGTGCCTGCTGAAATACAAAAACAAGAGCCGACACACCGGCGTCGCCACCGCCGTCACAGTCGTAACACCAGGCACACTGGTAACAACAAACGATGCCAGGAGGGTATGGCCGTGTACCGAGTCTTTGAAGCGCTGGACGAGCTGAGTGCGATCGTCGAAGAAGCCCGCGGCGTGCCCATGACGGCGGGCTGTGTGGTGCCCCGGGGTGATGTGCTGGAGTTGATCGACGACATCAAAGACGCGATCCCGGGCGAGTTGGACGACGCCCAGGACGTTCTTGACGCTCGCGACTCGATGCTGCATGACGCCAAGACCCACGCCGACCAAATGGTGTCGTCGGCGACCACCGAGGCGGATTCGATCCTCAACCACGCCCGCGCGGAGGCTGACCGGCTGCTTTCGGACGCGAAGGCTCAGGCGGACCGCATGGTCAGTGAGGCGCGCCAGCACAGCGAGCGCATGGTCGCCGATGCCCGCGAGGAGGCGCTTCGCCTCGCCGCCTCGGCCAAGCGGGAGTACGAGGCCAGCGTCAGCCGGGCGCAGTCCGAATGCGACCGGCTGATCGAGAACGGCAACATCTCCTACGAGAAGGCAGTTCAAGAGGGCATCAAGGAACAACAGCGCCTGGTGTCGCAAAACGAGGTGGTGCAGGCGGCAAACGCAGAAGCCACGCGGCTCATCGACACTGCGCACGCCGAGGCCGACCGGCTGCGTGGCGAGTGCGACATCTACGTCGACAACAAGCTCGCCGAGTTCGAAGAATTCCTCAACGGCACGCTTCGTTCCGTCGGCCGCGGCCGCCACCAGTTGCGCACCGCCGCCGGCACCCACGACTACGTGACGCGATAGTCCGATCCCTGGCCGCCGCGCCGTAGGATTTCCCTATGGCGAGGCAACACAGCCAGACAACACATCGACACCCAACCCGGCACCTGGCGATCGACGTCGCACGATTGGGGCGCCGCCCAGGAGCGATGTTCACGGTGCACGACACCGTGGACAGCCCCGCACGCATCGGCGTCGAACTGATCGCGATCCAACGGGGTGCCCCGCTGGAGCGAGACCTGCGGGTGGAGTCGGTCTCCGAGGGCGTCCTGGTGACCGGGACGGTCGCAGCACCCACTGCCGGTGAGTGCAGCCGCTGCCTGAATCCCATCGAGGGACACGTGCGGGTGACGTTGACCGAGCTGTTCGCCTACCCGGACAGCCTGACCGAGCGGACCACCGAAGACGACGAGGTCGGGCACGTCGTGGACCAAACCGTGGACCTGGAACAACCCATCATCGACGCCGTCGGCCTCGAACTGCCGTTTTCGCCGGTGTGCCGACCGGATTGCCAGGGGCTGTGCCCACAGTGCGGCATCGCGCTCGACACCGAACCAGGCCATCAGCATGACCAGATCGACCCCAGGTGGGCCAAGCTGGCCCAAATGATCGAACCCGAGGGCCCCGAGCGGGGTGGCCGGTGACCCGGCCACGCCAGCCCCTGCTGGATGCCCTCGGTGTCGATCTGCCCGACGAGTTGCTCTCGCTGGCGTTGACGCACCGCAGCTACGCGTACGAAAACGGCGGGTTGCCCACCAACGAACGGTTGGAGTTCCTCGGCGACGCCGTGCTGGGTCTGACGATCACCGACACGCTCTATCACCGCCATCCCGACCGCAGCGAAGGTGACCTGGCCAAACTGCGGGCCAGCATCGTCAACACCCAGGCGTTGGCCGATGTGGCGCGCCACCTCTCCGATGAGGGGCTCGGCGCGCACATGCTGCTGGGGCGCGGCGAGGCGAACACCGGCGGCGCGGACAAGTCCAGCATCCTGGCGGACGGGATGGAATCGCTGCTCGGGGCCATCTACCTGCAACACGGCATCGATGTCGCCCGCGAGGTCATCCTGCGGTTGTTCGGGCCGCTGCTCGACACCGCGCCAACGCTCGGCGCGGGTCTGGACTGGAAGACCAGCCTGCAGGAGCTGACCGCGGCGCGTGGCCTGGGCTCCCCGTCCTACGTGGTCACCTCCACCGGGCCGGACCACGACAAGGAGTTCACGGCGGTCGTCGTCGTGATGGAAACCGAATACGGCTCGGGGATGGGCCGCTCCAAGAAGGAAGCGGAGCAGAAGGCCGCGTCCGCGGCGTACAAGGCGCTGGAAGCGCTGGAAACCGTGGACGTGCTGGACAGCGCGGGGTAATGCCCGAACTGCCCGAAGTCGAGGTGGTGCGGCGCGGCTTACAAGCTCATGTGGTGGGCAAGACGATCACCGCGGTGCGGGTGCACCACCCCCGCGCGGTTCGTCGCCATGAGGCCGGTCCCGCCGATCTGACGGCGCGCCTGCTGGACGCGCGGATCACCGGGACGGATCGCCGTGGCAAGTACCTGTGGTTGACGTTGGACACCGGCGACGACGGGCATTCGGCCGACGATCCAGACACCGCCCTGGTCGTCCACCTGGGTATGAGCGGGCAGATGTTGCTCGGGGTGGTCCCGCGGGCCGACCACGTACGGATCTCGGCTTTGCTCGACGACGGGACCGTGCTGAGCTTCGCCGACCAACGGACCTTTGGGGGATGGCTGCTCGCCGATTTGGTGACGGTTGACGGCAGCGTGGTGCCCGAACCCGTCGCCCACTTGGCGCGGGATCCGCTCGATCCGCGATTCGACGCCGATGCGGTGGTAAACGTGTTGCGGCGCAAGCACTCTGAGATCAAACGCCAACTTCTCGACCAACAGGTGGTGTCGGGAATCGGCAACATCTACGCCGACGAAGCGCTGTGGCGCGCCAAGGTGAACGGCGCGCGGGTTGCCGCCACGCTCACCAGACGGCAACTGAGCACCGTGCTGGACGCCGCCGCGCAGGTCATGCGCGAAGCCTTGGCGCAGGGCGGTACGTCGTTCGATTCGTTGTACGTCAACGTCAACGGCGAGTCGGGTTACTTCGACCGGTCACTGGACGCCTACGGCCGCGAGGGTGAGAACTGCCGTCGGTGTGGAGCGGTGATGCGTCGCGAGAAGTTCATGAACCGCTCGTCGTTCTACTGTCCCAAGTGCCAGCCGAGGCCACGCCCGCGGCGGTGAATTTCTTGGCGGCCGCGGCTCTCGCCGCCGAGGGCGCGCATTGGGTACGGGTTTTCACCCCAAAACCCGGCACTTTGGGCACGCTCGCGCGCTTGGGCGGGCCTTCTCGCCGGCGAATGGGCGCAAGGTAAAAAGAAGCCATGACGGAACTGTGGGTCGAACGTACCGGCACCCGCCGCTACACCGGGCACAGCTCGCGGGGCGCGCAGGTGCTCGTGGGCTCTGAGGACGTCGAGGGCGTGTTTACCCCCGGCGAGCTGCTCAAGATCGCGCTCGCCGCGTGTAGCGGGATGGCCAGTGACCAGCCGTTGGCCCGCCGGCTCGGCGACGACTACCAGGCCGTCGTCAAAGTCTCCGGTGCCGCCGACCGCGAACAGGAGATCTATCCGCTGCTGCAGGAAACCCTTGAGCTCGACCTGTCCGGCTTGTCCGAGGCCGAGAAGGCGCGGTTGGTCACGGTCGCCGAGCGGGCCATCGACCTGGTGTGCACCGTCGGAAGAACGCTGAAATCCGGTACCAAGGTCACATTCGAGGTCGCCGATGTCTCAACAGCGTGAGCCGGACGTGCGGCTGACCGCGTGGGTGCACGGTCACGTCCAGGGAGTGGGTTTCCGCTGGTGGACGCGTTGTCGGGCACTGGAGCTGGGTTTGACGGGGTATGCCGCGAACCGAGACGACGGCCGCGTGCTCGTGGTGGCTCATGGGTCACGCGAGGCCGGCGAGAAGCTCCTCCAGCTGCTCGAGGGCGGTGGGACGCCGGGCCGGGTGGACAAGGTGGTCGCCGACTGGTCGGAGCCGACCGAGCAGTTCACCGGATTCGTCGAGCGCTAGCGGGCGGTCCAGTGCAAGACCGGTAGTCTGGCGGGTCGTGTACCTCAAGAGTCTGACGCTGAAGGGCTTCAAGTCCTTCGCCGCACCGACGACTCTGCGGTTCGAGCCGGGCATCACGGCCGTGGTCGGGCCCAACGGTTCCGGCAAGTCCAACGTCGTCGACGCGCTCGCGTGGGTGATGGGGGAGCAGGGGGCGAAGACGCTGCGCGGCGGCAAGATGGAGGACGTCATCTTCGCCGGCACCTCGTCACGCGCCCCGCTGGGCAGGGCCGAGGTCACCGTCACCATCGACAACTCCGACAACGCGCTGCCCATCGAATACTCCGAGGTGTCGATCACCCGCCGGATGTTCCGCGACGGCGCCAGCGAATACGAAATCAACGGCAGCAGTTGTCGTTTGATGGACGTCCAGGAGCTGTTGAGCGACTCGGGCATCGGCCGCGAGATGCACGTGATCGTCGGGCAGGGCAAGTTGGACGAGATCCTGCAGTCTCGCCCGGAGGATCGCCGCGCCTTCATCGAAGAGGCCGCCGGCGTCCTGAAACACCGCAAGCGCAAAGAGAAGGCGCTGCGCAAGCTCGACGCGATGCAGGCGAACTTGGCCCGGCTGACCGACCTGACCACCGAGCTGCGTCGGCAACTCAAGCCGCTGGGCCGGCAAGCCGAGGTGGCCCGTCGCGCCCAGACCATCCAGGCGGACCTGCGTGACGCGCGACTGCGGTTGGCCGCCGACGACCTGGTGAGCCGGACGGCGGAACGCGAGGCGATCTACGAGGCCGAGGCCATGATGCGCCGCGAGCATGAGGAGGCGACGGCCCGCCTGGCGGTGGCGTCCGAGGAGCTGGCCGCGCACGAAGCCGCGCTGGCCGACCTCTCCCAACGGGCAGAAGCGGTGCAGCACACCTGGTTCGGCCTGTCGGCCCTGGCCGAGCGGGTGGCCGCCACGGTGCGCATCGCCAACGAGCGGGCCCAACATCTCGACGTGGCGCCGGTGACGACCAGCGACACTGACCCCGACGCGCTGGAAGCCGAAGCAGACCAAGTGGCCGCCGCCGAACAAAAGCTGGTGGCCGAACTGGCCGAAGCCCGCGGCCGACTCGACGCCGCGCGTGCGGAGTTGGCCGAGCGGGAGCGGGAGGCCGTCGAGGCCGACCGCGCTCACCTCGCGGCGGTTCGCGCCGAGGCCGACCGACGTGAGGGCCTAGCGCGGTTGACGGGTCAGGTCGAGACCATGCGGGCGCGCGTCGAATCGATCGATGACACGGTGGCGCGGCTGTCCGAACGGATCGAACAAGCCGCCGCGCGCGCAGAGCAGGCCCGCGCCGAGTTCGAGAAAGTGCAGGGCAAGGTCGGGGAACTCGATCAGGGTGAGGTCGGCCTCGACGAGCAGCACGAGCGGACGATGGCCGCGGTGCGACAGGCCGACGAACGCGTTGCCGAACTGCAGGCAGCCGAACGCGGCGCCGAACGCGAGGTCGCCTCCCTGCGGGCCCGCATCGACGCGCTCTCGGTCAGCTTGGAGCGCAAGGACGGTGCCGCGTGGCTCACCCGAAACCATGGCGGCGCAGGGTTTTTCGGATCGGTCGCCCAGCTGGTCAAAGTCCGCTCGGGCTACGAGACGGCACTGGCCGCGGTGCTGGGGTCGGCCGCCGACGCTTTGGCCGCTGAAAACCCCGACGCCGCACACCAGGCCGTGACCGCGCTCAAACAAGCCGACGGAGGTCGCGCGGCCTTGGTCCTGGGAGACTGGCCCGCCCCCGGCGAACGCCCGCGATTCTCCCTTCCCGGTGGGGCGCTATGGGCGTTGGACCTGGTGGAGGTGCCGCCTCGGTTGCGGGGAGCGATCACTGCGATGCTGTCCGACGTCGCGGTGGTCCGGGAATTGGCCCAAGCGCTGGACCTGGTGAGTTCGCATCCCAATTTGCGCGCCGTCACCGTGGACGGTGACCTGGTGGGGCCCGGCTGGGTCAGCGGCGGGTCCGACCGCAAGCTGTCCACGCTAGAGATCACCTCCGAGATCGACCGCGCCCGCGCCGAATTGACCCAAGCCGAGCAGCGGGTCGAAGAATTGAGCGCGGCCTTGGCCGGTGCACTGGCCGAGCAATCCGCGCGGCATGACTCCGCCGAACAGGCGTTGGCGGCACTGAACGAGTCCGACACCGCGATCTCGGCGATGTACGAGCAGCTCGGACGTCTCGGCCAGGAAGCGCGGTCGGCAGAGAACGAGCTGGCCCAGCTGATCCGGCAACGTGAGGAGCTGGAGTCCGGACGCGCGCGGACCGTCGAAGAGGTCTCCGAACTCGAGGCCCGGTTGCGCAACGCGCAGGAGACCCAACACGTGGAGACCGCCGAGCCGGTCGACCGACAGGCGATCGCGGCCGCCGCCGAGAGTGCTCGCAGCGTCGAAGTGGAGGCGCGTCTGGCGGTTCGGACGGCCGAGGAACGCGTCAACGCCGTGCGCGGACGGGCCGATTCGCTGCGCCGCGCGGCCGCCGCCGAGCGGGAGGCGCGGGTGCGCGCCGAACAGGCGCGAGCAGCCCGCCTCCGCGCGGCCGCGGTGGCCGCGGCGGTCGCGGATTCCGGGCGTCTGCTGGCGGGCCGGCTGAGCGGCGTGGTCGACGCGGCCTCACGCCTGCGGGACCAGCTGGCCGCCGAACGCCACGAGCGGTCCGCCGCGATGTCCGCGGTCCGCGAAGAGACGAACACGCTGAGCGCTCGGGTGGCCGCCCTCAACGATTCGCTGCACCGCGACGAGGTAGCCAACGCCCAGGCGGCCATGCGCATCGAGCAGCTCGAGCAGATGGTGCTGGAACAGTTCGGCATGGCACCGGCCGACCTCATCGCCGAATACGGTCCCGACGTGCCGCTGCCGCCGACCGAGCAAGAGATGGCCGAGTTCGAGCAGGCCCGTGAGCGTGGCGAGCAGGTGGTCGCACCCGCCCCGATGCCCTTCGATCGCCCCACCCAGGAGCGCCGGGCCAAACGGGCCGAACGCGAGCTCAGCGAGCTGGGCCGGGTCAATCCGCTGGCCCTGGAGGAGTTTGCTGCACTGGAGGAGCGCTACAACTTTCTGGCGACCCAACTCGAGGACGTGAAGGCCGCCCGTAAGGATCTGCTGGATGTCGTCGCCGAGGTCGACGCCCGCATCCTGCAGGTGTTCAGCGACGCCTTCACCGATGTCGAACGCGAATTCCGGGAAGTTTTCACGGTGTTGTTCCCGGGTGGCGAAGGACGGCTGCGGTTGACCCAGCCCGACGACATGCTCACCACGGGCATCGAAGTCGAGGCCCGGCCGCCGGGCAAGAAGGTCACCCGGCTGTCTTTGCTGTCGGGTGGGGAAAAGGCGCTGACGGCGGTCGCGATGCTGGTGGCCATCTTCCGCGCCCGGCCATCGCCGTTCTACATCATGGACGAAGTCGAAGCCGCGTTGGACGACGTCAACCTCCGTCGGCTCATCGGGCTGTTCGAATTGCTGCGCGACCAGTCGCAGCTGATCATCATCACCCACCAGAAGCCGACGATGGAGGTCGCCGACGCGCTGTACGGCGTCACCATGCAGGGTGACGGCATCACGACGGTGATTTCCCAGCGGATCCGCGGACAGCAGGTCGATCGGCTGGTCTCGAGCTCCTCCTAACCGGGAAGGATTGTCAGTGTCCGAAGGTCTGTGGATCGCCATCGCGGTGGTCGCCGCCCTGGTCATCATCACCGCGCTGGTCTTTGGGCTGGTGCGTTACCGTCGGCGCCAAATCAGGCTGTCCGGCCCTCCCGAGACGGGCGCCATCGACCGCTCCGGCGGGTACAAGGCGTCGTCCGGCATCACGTTCAGCCGGACTACGACCCTGGAACCGGAAGACCGCATCGACACCAGCGGTCTGCCCGCCGTCGGCGATGACGCCACCATCCCGAGAGATGCACCCAGACGGACCATCTCCGACGTGCACCTGCCCGACCTCGTGCCCGAGGCGCCACCGGAGGCACCAGAGGCGCCGGAGGCCCCCGCAGAGCCCGAGGTGGCAGCGGCGCCGCCAGCAGCGCCCGCGCCTCCCGAAGCGCCGGCGCCACCCGAGGCACCCGCGCCGCCCGCAATAGAGGCGATCGAACCGCCCGAGGGCAGGCTGGAACGGCTGCGCGGCCGGTTGGCCAGATCGCAGAACGCGCTCGGCCGCAGCATGCTCGGCCTCATCGGCGGCGGCGACCTGGACGAGGACTCCTGGCAGGACGTCGAGGACACGCTGTTGGTCGCCGACCTGGGTCCGGTGGTCACCGAAGCCGTGGTGACGCAACTGCGCAGCCGGTTGGCCGCCGCCAACGTCCGCACCGAAGCCGATGCCCGAGCGGTGCTGCGCGACGTGCTGATCAAGGAACTGCAACCCGGCATGGACCGCTCGATCCGCGCCTTGCCGCACGACGACCACCCGTCAGTGCTGCTGGTGGTGGGTGTCAACGGCACCGGGAAGACCACCACCGTTGGCAAACTGGCCCGAGTCCTGGTGGCCGACGGCCGGCGTGTGGTGCTCGGGGCGGCTGACACCTTCCGCGCTGCGGCGGCCGACCAACTGGAGACCTGGGCGTCACGGGTAGGCGCTGAGGTGGTGCGCGGGCCCGAGGGGGCCGATCCGGCGTCGGTCGCTTTTGACGCCGTCGACAAGGGCATCAAGACGGGAGCCGACGTCGTGCTCATCGACACCGCCGGGCGGTTACACACGAAGGTCGGGCTGATGGACGAGCTCGGCAAGGTCAAACGCGTGGTGACCCGACGTGCCGCGGTCGATGAGGTGCTGCTCGTACTCGACGCCACGATCGGCCAAAACGGCTTGGCCCAGGCCAAGGTGTTCGCCGAGGTCGTCGACATCACCGGCGCGGTGCTGACCAAGTTGGACGGAACTGCCAAGGGGGGCATCGTCTTCCGCGTCCAACAGGAACTCGGGGTTCCGGTGAAGCTGGTGGGATTGGGCGAAGGCCCCGATGATCTGGCCCCGTTCGAGCCGGCGGCTTTCGTCGACGCCCTGCTCGGAGCCTAGGTACACACCCGGTTTCACGCCGGGGTATTCCCAGGTCTTACACAGCAGCTTTTACGTTAATTTCCACGAAACATCGCTGCCCCATTCGCGCAACAACTTATGCGCAAGGTTCTGGATCAGGTCACCAGTCATCCATCCTGGGGCCCTCCCGACGCTGACTGGAGGTGAAAGCGAGTGAGTTTCCCGATCCTGGGCCAGCCCGATACGGGCGATACTGCCTGGTTGCTGGCGAGTTCTGCCCTTGTGTTGTTGATGACGCCGGGCCTGGCGTTTTTCTACGGCGGCATGGTGCGGACGCGAAGTGTGCTCAACATGATCATGATGAGCATCAGCGCCATGGGCGTGGTGACAGTGCTGTGGGTGCTTTACGGCTACTCAATAGCATTCGGCGACGACAAGGCCAATCTCTTTGGCGACCCGACCCAGTTCTTCGGGCTCAAGGGCCTCATCGGCGGTGACTCCGCGAAGGCGGAAGGCGCCACCGCGGCGACGGACATCCCGTTGGTCGGCACCCTGCCCGCCACCGTGTTCGTCGCCTTCCAGCTGATGTTCGCGATCATCACCGTCGCGCTGATCTCGGGCTCGGTGGCCGACAGGCTCAAGTTCAGCGCCTGGTTGGCGTTCTCGGCACTGTGGGCGACGTTCGTCTACTTCCCGATCGCGCACTGGGTCTTTGCCGCTGACGGCTCGGTCGCCGAACACGGCGGCTGGATCAACAACAAGATCCACGCGATCGACTTCGCCGGCGGAACGGCGGTCCACATCAACGCCGGTACGGCGGGCCTGGTGCTGGCGATCGTGCTGGGTAAGCGCAGTGGCTGGCCCACCACGCTGTTCCGTCCGCACAATCTGCCGTTCGTGATGCTCGGTGCCGGCCTGCTGTGGTTCGGCTGGTACGGCTTCAACGCCGGTTCGGCGGCGACCTCCAACGGCGTCGCGGGATCGACGTTCGTGACCACCACGGTTGCCACCGCCGCAGCGATGCTCGCCTGGCTGGTCACCGAGCGCATCCGCGACGGACACGCCACCACGCTGGGTGCGGCGTCGGGCATCGTGGCAGGTCTGGTCGCCATCACCCCGTCGTGTTCCTCGGTGAACGTGCTGGGCGCGTTGGGGATCGGCGCGGTGGCCGGCGTTTTGTGCGCGCTCGCGGTGGGGCTGAAGTTCAAGCTCGGCTTCGACGACTCGCTGGACGTGGTCGGGGTGCACCTGGTCGGTGGTCTGGTTGGCACGCTGCTGGTAGGCATCCTCGCCGCGCCGGAGGCGCCGGCCGGTGCCAAGGGCCTGTTCTACGGCGGCGGCTGGAGTCAGCTCGGCAAGCAGGCGATCGGGGCGTTCAGTGTCATGGCCTACTGCGCCGTGGCCACGTTTATCCTGGCCCTTATCCTGAAGTACACAATCGGGCTGCGTCTCGGGGCTGAGCAAGAGGCCGCGGGGATCGACGAGTCGGAGCACGCTGAAAGCGGTTACGACTTCGCGGTCGCCAGTGGCTCGGTACTTCCACGAGCGTCTTTGCCGCCGAGTAGCGTCAACGGCTTGGAAGAGCGGGAGCGAGTGGGCGAGAAAGTAGAGGCGGAATAGAAATGAAGCTGATCACCGCGATCGTGAAGCCGTTCACCCTTGATGACGTCAAGACCAGCCTCGAAGACGCCGGAGTCTTGGGGATGACTGTCAGCGAAATCCAGGGCTACGGTCGGCAGAAGGGTCACACGGAGGTCTACCGGGGTGCTGAATACTCGGTCGACTTCGTGCCGAAGGTTCGCATCGAGGTCGTTGTCGACGACTCCATCGTCGACAAGGTCGTGGACAGCATCGTCCGGGCCGCGCGTACGGGCAAGATCGGTGACGGCAAGGTGTGGGTCAGCCCGGTCGACACCATCGTCCGGGTGCGCACCGGTGAACGCGGACCTGACGCGCTGTGACAGTAGCGTCCGGTTGCTGAACCTCGCTGGACAGGCCGGCCGGGTGTGACGGAACCCCGGCCGGACCAAACCAAAAGCGCCCGCGCGGCAGTCGATTTGGCTGCCGCGCGGCGTGCGCTGTTGACCGATGACCACCGCGACATGCCGCCCGCCGAGCTACGGCAGGCGGTGCTCGATCTGCACGAATCTTGGTTGAACGCCAAGGCATCCGAGATCGGCATCCTCCCGGACAGCGGCTTCGCAATCGTAGGGGTCGGCGGACTGGGTCGCCGCGAGTTGCTGCCCTATTCGGATCTCGACCTGGTGCTGCTGCACGACAACAAGCCCGCCGACGTGCTCGGTCCGGTTGCCGACAAACTGTGGTATCCGTTGTGGGACGCCAACATTCGGCTCGACCACAGCGTGCGCACGGTCAGCGAGGCGCTGTCTACCGCCAACTCCGACCTGACCGCCGCCCTGGGCATGCTCGAAGCACGCCATATCGCGGGCGAAGAGCGACTCTCGAACGAACTGATCGACGGCGTTCGGCGGCAGTGGCGCAGCGGAATTCGTTCGCGAATGGACGAGCTGGTCGAAATGACCCATGCCCGCTGGTTGCGGCTGGGCCGGATCGCGCACCGCGCCGAGCCCGACCTCAAGTCGGGGCGCGGTGGCCTGCGGGACGTGCAACTGCTCAACGCCTTGGCGCTGGCCCAGCTCATCGACCGGCACGGCATGGCCGCGGCCGACGTGCCGGCGGGGTCGCTGGACGACGCCTATCTCACACTGCTGGATGTGCGCACCGAACTGCACTTGGTGTCTGGCCGTGGCCGTGATCAGTTGCAGGCTCAGTTCGCCGACGAGATCAGCGCCGCTCTGGGAGTGGGTGACCGATTCGACTTGGCGCGCTTGCTGTCTGGGGCCGGTCGAACCATCAGCTACCACGCGGTGACCGGGCTGCGGACGGCGGCCAATGCGCTGCCGCGGCGCGGCATCTCGGCCTTGGTGCGCCGGCCGAAGCGGCGCCCCTTGGACGAAGGGGTCGTCGAGTATGCCGGCGAAATCGTGCTGGCCCGTGAGGCCAACCCCGAACGTGATCCCGGTCTGGTGCTGCGCGTGGCCGCCGCGGCGGCCGACACCGGCGTGCCGATCGGCGCCGCCACGCTGAGCCGACTTGCCGAGAAGGCCCCCGGGTTGCCCGTTCCGTGGCCGCGGGAGGCGCTGGACCACCTGCTGGTGGTGCTGTTGGCCGGCCCGACCGCGGTGCCGACCATCGAGGCCCTGGACCGGACCGGACTCTGGGGCCAGCTGTTGCCGGAGTGGAGCGCCATCCGCGATCTCCCGCCTCGCGACGTCTCCCACAAATGGACCGTGGACCGTCACGTCATCGAATGCGCGGTTCATGCGGCACCGTTGACCACCCGGGTGGCACGGCCCGATCTGCTCGCCCTGGGTGCGCTGCTGCACGACATCGGCAAGGGCAGGGGGGCCGATCACAGCGTGCTCGGTGCCGAAATGGTGGTGCAGATCGGCGAGCGATTGGGGTTGTCCGAAGCGGACATCCAGACGCTTTCCAAGATGGTTCGCCACCATCTGCTGCTGCCCATCACGGCCACCCGCAGCGACCTGAACGACCCGAAGGTCATCGAGTCCGTCTCGGAGGCATTGGGCGGCGATCCGCAATTGCTTGAACTGATGCACGCCCTGAGTGAGGCGGACTCGAAGGCCACCGGTCCGGGCGTGTGGAGCGACTGGAAGGCGTCTTTGGTCGCGGACTTGGTACGTCGTTGCCGGCTGATGATGGCCGGTGAGCCACTTCCGCAAGCGGAACCTTCTGCGCCGCACTACCTTTCATTGGCGGCCGACCACGGGGTGCATGTGGAGCTGACGCCGGGGGACAGCGAGCGCTGCCACGCGGTGATGGTGGCACCGGACGAGCGGGGGTTGGTGTCGAAGGCCGCGGCCGTGCTTGCGCTGAACTCGCTGCGGGTGCATTCGGCGACGGTCAACACCCACGACGGTGTCGCGATCGCCGAATTCGTGGTGTCGCCGCTGTTCGGCTCCCCACCAGCGTCCGACCTGCTGCGCCAGGCGTTCGTGGGTGCGCTGCGCGGCAGCGACGTCGTCGCGACGCTGGAGAAGCGGGACCTCGACGCCGCCGGTTCGGTATCGGCACGGGCCGGTGAGGTACAGGTAGGGGTGCCAGTTACGCGTTCGACCGCACCGCCGCGCATCCTGTGGCTCGACACCGACACGCCCGGCCAACTGATCCTGGAAATCCGTGCCATGGACCGCATCGGCCTACTCGCGCTGCTGGCGCGGGCACTGGAACGAGCCGGATCCGACATCCTGTGGGCCAAGGTCAACACCTTCGGCTCGACGGCCGCCGACGTGTTCTGCGTGACCGTGCCGCCTGAGTCCGACGCGCGGGGCGCGGTGGAAAAGCACCTCATGGCCGTCTTGGGTGGCGGTGTTGACGTGTTCGAGGACGAGCCCGTCGGCGACTAAGAGTGTTCGGCGTTGAGCTGGCGCAGGGCCTCGATGCGCGCCTGTACCTGCTCGCGGCTGGCCGCGGCGATCGGCGGGCCCCCACAGCGGCGACGCAGTTCGTTGTGAATCCAGCCGTGCGGTTTGCCGGTGCGGTGGTGGGCGATCGATACGAGCGCGTTGAGTTCGCGACGAAGCTCGCGGAGCTGCCCGTGGGTCGTCAGGGGCGCCGCTTCCGCCTGGCCCTGTTGGGACAGCTGGGCCTTGCGTTTCCGCAGCTGCTCATCCTGACGGCGGTGCAGCAGGGCGCGCATCTGTTCGGCGTCGAGCAACCCGGGAATGCCGAGGTAGTCGGCCTCTTCCTCGCTTCCGGCGGGCGTCGCGGTGCCGAACGAGGACCCATCGAAGATGACTTGATCGAGCTCGGCTTCGGCGCCCAGGGATGTGAAGCCCTTGTCGGGATCGCCGGGCTCGGTCTGCGTGCGGGTGGCCGGATCTTGGTCCAGGGGATCGTCCAGCGTTTCGCGATGGGGTTTGCCGAGCACGTGGTCGCGTTGGGCCTCCAACTCACTGGCCAACTGCAGCAGGTTCGGCACCGACGGCAGGAAGATGCTGGCGGTTTCACCGGGCCGCCGTGACCGCACGAACCGGCCTATCGCCTGGGCGAAGAACAGCGGGGTGGAGGCGCTGGTGGCGTAGATCCCGACCGACAAGCGGGGCACGTCGACGCCTTCGGACACCATGCGGACCGCGACCAGCCATCGGCTCGTGCCAGCGGCGAATTCACTGATGCGAGCCGACGAGCCGGGGTCGTCGGAGAGCACCACCGTCGGCGTCTCCGAGGTCAGCTTCTGCAGCAGGGCGGCATAGGCGTGCGCCGCCGTCCGGTCGGAGGCGATGATCATGCCGCCGGCGTCGGGAATGTGGGTGCGCAATTGGCGAAGTCGCCGATCGGCGGCGGTGATCACCGCCGGCATCCACTCGCCAGCGGGGTCCAGCGCGGTGCGCCACGCGCGCGCGGTCTGTTCCGCCGACAGTGGCTCGCCCAGTCGTGCCTCGTGTTCCTCGCCGGCGCTGTCCCGCCAGCGCGCCTGCCCGGAGTAGGCGAGGAAGACCACCGGCCGGACCACGCCGTCGGCGAGGGCTTCGGCATATCCGTAGGTGTGGTCGGCGCGGGAACGCAGCACCCCATCCGCTTCGGGCTCGTAGGTGACGAACGGGATCGGGCTGTCGTCGCTGCGAAACGGCGTGCCCGTCAGGGCGAGTCGGCGGGTGGCGTCGCTGAACGCTTCCCGGATGGCGTCTCCCCACGTCTTGGCGTCGCCTCCGTGGTGGATCTCGTCGAACACGACCAACGTCTTGCGCTGCTCGGTGCGCACCCGGTGCAGGGTGGGATGCGCGGCGACCTGGGCGTAGGTGACGACGACTCCGTGGTAGTCCGGCGAGGTCTGCGGGTTGGAGTTGGAGAACTTCGGATCCAGCGCCAGGCCGTACCGGCTCGCGGAGTGTGCCCACTGGATCTTCAAGTGCTCGGTGGGTACGACGATGGTGACCTGCTCGACGACGCGGTCGCCGAGGAGTTCGGCGACGATCCGCAGGGCAAATGCCGTCTTGCCGGCCCCTGGCGTCGCCACCGCGAGGAAATCGCGCGGCTGGGTGCCCAGGTACTTGACCAGCGCGCGGCGCTGCCAACCGCGTAATGGCTGGCCGCCACCGGTTGCCGCATCAACCGAGCTTGCTGGCTGCAGCGACAACAACTACCCCCGTGAGCTCGATCGTGTGCGGCTGTGAAATGTAGCATGCCAACGCTTTTCGGTGCAGTTGCGACATGACGGGGCTGTTCCGACGGAAGCGGTTTCTTGATACGTCGCCCCGACGGACGCCCGCAAGGTATGGCGCCCGACCGCCGGGAAGCGCAAGCTACATCTGCATACCTTCGAAATTCATCCTGGGTTCGGGAGGCGCTCGATGACCACAGGTGACGATCGGCACGCGCCAGTTGAAAGCGTCGCACCGAGCGCCCAGCGCCCGGCCCGAGTGTCCCGACGGCTCGCCGCCCGTGTGGTCGACGGCGTGATCATTGGCATCGCTCTGACACCGTTGGTTTATCTCCTGCGCCAACTGACAGACATCGAATCGGCCGGCTCGCTCGTCCAACAAGTGGTCGCCGGTCTGCTCCTCGGCGTCGGATCCTTTGCTTATTACGTGGTGTTCGAGGTCAAGTTCGGCTGGACTCCGGGCAAGAAATTGCTCGGGCTAGCTGTGCGCGGGCCAGGCGGAGCGCCGAAACCGGACGTGACAGAGTCCGCTGTCCGCAATTCATTCAATTTGCTGTGGATCGTGCCTAGCGCAGTGGGAGCCGTGCTCGTGATCCTCTCCTGGATCGTGATCGCGGACACCATCAACCGCAGCCCGTCCAAGCAGGGAATTCATGACAGGTGGGCGGGCGGCACGCAGGTGGTCAGGAGCTGAAGGCCTGATCGTGGTGACCCGCTGCGCCCGACTGCGTCGGGCTGGCGATCACCACGGGGCCTGATCGTGGTGACCCGCTGCGCCCGACTGCGTCGGGCTGGCGATCACCACTAGGCTGGGCTGCGTGTTTGAATCGCTTTCCGACCGATTAACCGGTGTCCTCCAGGGGCTGCGCGGCAAGGGCCGGCTGACCGATGCCGATATCGATGCCACCACCCGCGAAATCCGGCTGGCGCTGCTGGAAGCCGACGTATCGCTGCCGGTGGTCCGGGCGTTCGTCCATCGGATCAAGGAACGCGCCCGCGGCGCCGAGGTGTCCGGCGCGCTCAACCCCGCGCAGCAGGTCGTCAAGATCGTCAATGAGGAACTGATCAAGATCCTCGGTGGCGAGACCCGCGAGCTGGCTTTCGCCAAGACGCCGCCGACGGTCATCATGCTTGCCGGTCTGCAGGGCTCGGGTAAGACGACACTCGCCGGGAAATTGGCCGCACGCCTGCGTAGCCAGGGCCACACCCCCTTGCTGGTGGCGTGTGACTTGCAGCGCCCCGCCGCGGTCAACCAGCTGCAGGTCGTCGGCCAACGGGCCGGGGTCACGGTGTTCGCGCCGCATCCCGGCGCCTCGCCGGAATCGGGGCCCGGCGACCCGGGCGGGGGCGCCGCCGCCGGTATCGCCGAGGCCAAGGCCAAGCACTTCGACGTCGTCATCGTCGACACGGCCGGGCGACTCGGCATCGACGAGGAGTTGATGGCGCAGGCCGCGGCCATCCGGGACGCCATCGATCCCGACGAAGTGATCTTCGTCCTCGACGCCATGATCGGTCAGGACGCGGTCGCCACGGCGCAAGCGTTCGGCGAGGGCGTCGGATTCACCGGCGTGGTGCTGACCAAGCTCGACGGTGACGCCCGCGGCGGCGCCGCGCTGTCGGTGCGCGAAGTGACCGGCGTCCCAATTCTTTTCGCCTCCACCGGCGAAAAACTCGAGGACTTCGACGTCTTCCATCCCGACCGCATGGCCAGCCGCATCCTGGGCATGGGTGATGTGCTCAGCCTGATCGAACAGGCCGAGCAGGTGTTCGACGCCCGACAGGCCGAGGATGCCGCCGCGAAGATCGGCGCGGGGGAGCTCACCCTCGAAGACTTCCTCGAGCAGATGCTTGCCGTGCGCAAGATGGGCCCGATCGGCAACCTGCTCGGCATGCTGCCCGGTGCCGGTCAGATGAAGGACGCGCTGGCCGAAATCGACGACAAGCAACTCGACCGGGTGCAGGCCATCATCCGGGGCATGACCCCCGAAGAGCGGGCCGACCCCAAGATCATCAACGCATCTCGCCGGCTGCGCATCGCCAACGGCTCGGGTGTGACCGTGTCCGAGGTCAACCAGCTGGTCGACCGCTTCTTCGAAGCCCGCAAGATGATGTCGTCGATGCTCGGTGGCATGGGCATCCCCGGCATCGGCCGCAAGTCTGCGACGCGCAAGTCAAAGAACGCGAAGGGCAAGAAGGGCAAGAAGGGCGGACGCGGTCCGACGCCGCCGAAGGTGCGGAGTCCGTTCGGGCCAGGTGCCATGCCGGGCATGCCGGCCGGGTTCCCCGATCTTTCGCAGATGCCCGAGGGACTCAACGAGTTGCCTCCCGGGTTGGCCGACTTCGATCTGTCCAAGCTGAAGTTTCCGGGCAAGGGCTAACCGCCCGTGGGCCTGCACGTGCGCGGGTCGGGGCTGCCCGACGAAGCGCCGATCGAGTTGTGGGTCGTCGACGGACACATCAGTACCGAGCCGGTTGACGACGCCGACACCGTCTTTGACGGTGGTTGGATTCTGCCCGGTCTGGTGGACCTGCACTGCCATATCGGTTTGGGGGAGCACGGCGGCGTCGAACTGGACGAAGCGATAGTCCAGGCCGAAACCGAACGCGACGTCGGGGTGCTGCTGGTGCGCGATTGCGGGGTACCGATCGACACCCGCAGCCTCGACGATCGCGACGACTTGCCCCGCATCATTCGGGCCGGCCGGCATCTGGCCCTGCCCAAGCGCTACGTGCCCGGCTTTGCCGTCGAGCTTGAAGACGAGTCACAGTTGCCGGCCGCGGTGGCCGAGCAGGCGCAGCGCGGCGACGGATGGGTCAAGTTGATCGGGGACTGGATCGACCGCCAGGTGGGCGACCTCGCTCCGTTGTGGTCCGACGGCGTGCTCAAGGAGGCGATCGACATCGCCCACGCCCACGGCGCTCGGGTCACCGCCCACGTCTTCAGTGAGGACGCGCTGCCCGGCCTGCTGAACGCCGGCATCGACTGCATCGAGCACGGCACCGGCCTGACCGACGACACCATCCAACTGATGCTCGACCACGGCACGGCGTTGGTGCCCACGCTGATCAACATCGAGAACTTCCCGGGCATCGCCGATTCGGCCTCCCGCTATCCGGTCTACGCCGCTCACATGCGCGACCTCTACACCCGCAGCAATGGGCGACTGAGTGCGGCACGCGAGGCAGGGGTGCCGATATTCGCCGGAAGCGACGCCGGCGGGATGATCCGGCACGGGCGGGTCGCTGAGGAGGTCGAGGCGCTCAAGGGGATCGGTATGAGCCGCACCGACGCGCTGGGTGCGGCCTGCTGGGACGCTCGGCGCTGGTTGGGACGGCCGGGCCTGGACCACGGCGCATCCGCTGATCTCCTGTGTTATTCGCAGGATCCCCGCGAGAGCGTCGGCGTGCTCAGTCGGCCGGATCTTGTTGTATTGCGTGGCAAGCTGTTTCGGCCCAACCGTTAACCTACTGTTCGCCGGCCTCCGGCGGCACTCACCGTGCCGAACGTGGTTACTATCGCAAGATGGGGTTGGCCAGCGGTGCAGCCTTCGCTGGTTACACCGTCGTACGAACGCTCGCTGCCACGGCAACGGGCGAGATCTATTTGGTTCAGCGGTCGGGATTGTCCGGGTGGCAGACGCTCAAGGTGCTGCCGCCGGCCATGTCCGCCGACCCTGAATTTCGTCAGCGATTCCTGGCCGAGACGAACTACGTCACCAACCTGCATCACCCGAACATCTTGGACGTCTACGACCGTGGTGAATTCGACGGACAGCTGTGGGTCTCGATGGACTATGTCGACGCCGTGGACGCCGTGCAACTCATGGCCGACCGGTTCCCGGCGGTCCTTCCGGTCGACGAGGTGCTCTCCATTGTCACCGCAGTGGCGGACGCGCTTGATTACGCCCATCGCCGGGGCCTGCTGCACCGCGACGTCAACCCCGCCAACGTCCTGCTGACCGATCCCGGTCCCGTGCAGCGGCGAATCCTATTGTGTGACTTCGGGATAACGCGCTCTGCCGATCAACTAGCCGAATACGCCGCACCTGAACTGATTGCGGGTGGCGAAATCGATGCCCGTGCCGATCAATACGCGCTGGCCGCCACCGCGATGCACCTACTCACCGGGGCTCCGCCCGTCGATCGCTCCCGCCCCGTCCCATCTCAACTCGACGAGCTGCGTCCGGACCTGGCCGGACTCAACGGCGTCCTCGCCCGAGCATTCGCGGCGCAACCGAATGATCGCTACGCGAGCTGTGGTGAATTCGCCGCCGCGCTCAATGAACTGGCCGGTGCCCCGACCAGCAGCCACACCACCGCCGCCCCCGATCCTTCCCCTGAAGAGCCAACGGCTACCGGTGTTGTCGACTATCCCGTCTATGACTGGCCCGAAACCGCTGACTTACCACAGCAATTCGCCCCGCCGCCGCCATCTCTGCCGCGCCCGCCGGAACCGCAACCGGTTGAGCCGACGGCCAGAACCATCCGACCCCGCAGGATCATGGCCGGTTCGGCGGCGGCTGTGATACTGCTGGGCGGCCTGCTGTTCGTCGGGATCATGATCGGGCGCAAGACGGTCTCCACCGCTGAGCAAGCGGGTGGCGCACCCCCTAGCGCCTCAGCTAGCCCTCAAGCCCCGTCGACCACGGCAACGGCCGGTGTGCCGGCACCGTTGGACGGCACCTACCGCATCGAGATCCAACGCTCCAGGCAAACCTTCGATTACATCCTGAGCCCGCAACCTCCGGACGTGACTACCTGGTGGGCGATCCGGACCTCGTGCAGCCCGACGGGATGTCGGGCGGCCGCAACCATGCTCGACGAGGACAACCATGAACAGGCGGTCCCCAACATCAGACCGATCGTCTTCGACTTCAGTGACGGCCAGTGGCGGTCCCGGCCGGACAAAGTGCAGTTCCCCTGCGTTCATGCCAACGGCACGGCCAGCACCGAGTCCACGACGCAGGTGTTGTCGCTGCGGCCGCAGCCGCTGGGTGAGCTGACCGGGGAAATGGTTGTCACCGTGCACACCGACGAGTGCGGTCAAGGCGGAAAGGTCATTCGCATTCCGGCGGTGGTGACCCGCAGTGGCGATGTGCCGCCGGCGGTGATCCTGCCTGATCCGCGGCTCATCCCCAACGCCCCCAAGGACAGCCCCACGCCTACGACCACGCCACCGGCGCCAGCCCCGACACCCTCGGGGCCTGGCCGCTGACACCGGCCACACGCCAACGAAAGATTGCGAGCACTCACTATCTATGTTAGCTTCGCTTCAAGCGACGACCAGGAGGAACAGTGAGCTACGACGTGATCATTCGGGACGGCCTGTGGTTCGACGGCACCGGCGCGGCGCCGCAAATCCGGAACTTGGGTATCCGCGACGGCGTAGTGGCCACCGTGTCTATCAAGCCGCTTGACGAAACCGGTTGCCCGGAGGTAATCGACGCGGCGGGGAAGTGGGTCGTGCCCGGCTTCATCGATGTGCACACCCACTACGACGCCGAGATCCTGCTCGACCCCGGCCTGCGGGAGTCAGTGCGCCACGGTGTCACCACCGTCTTGCTGGGTAACTGCTCGTTGTCGACGGTGTATGCCGACACCGAAGACGCCGCCGACCTGTTCAGCCGGGTGGAAGCGGTTCCGCGCAAGTTCGTCTTCGGGGCCCTCGAGAACGCCAAGAACTGGTCGACGGCCGCCGAATACATCGAGGCCATCGACGCCCTGCCGCTGGGGCCCAATGTGAGTTCCCTGCTTGGTCATTCGGACCTGCGCACCGCGGTATTAGGGCTGGAGCGCGCCACCGACGACACCGTGCAGCCCAGCGAAGCCGAACTGGCGAAGATGGAGAAGCTGCTCGAGGAGGCCCTCGACGCCGGCATGCTCGGCTTGTCCGGGATGGATGCGGCAATCGACAAGCTCGACGGCGACCGCTTCCGGTCGCGCGCCCTGCCGTCGACCTTCGCCACGTGGCGGGAGCGGCGCCGGCTGATCAACGTGTTGCGCAAGCGCCGTCGCATTCTGCAGAGCGCACCCGACGTCGACAGCCCAGTGTCGGCACTGATGTTCTTCTTGACCAGCAGTCGAATCCTGAACCGTCGCAAAGGGGTTCGGATGAGCATGCTGGTGTCGGCCGACGCCAAATCGATGCCGCTGGCGGTCCACGTCTTCGGACGCGGCACCCGACTGCTCAACAAGCTGCTGGGTTCCAGTGTGCGGTTCCAGCATCTTCCGGTTCCGTTCGAGCTGTACTCAGACGGCATCGACCTACCGGTCTTCGAAGAGTTCGGGGCTGGAACGGCGGCGTTGCATCTGCGCGACGAGATCGAGCGCAATGAGTTGCTGGCCGACGAGTCGTACCGTCGTAGGTTCCGCCGGGAATTCGACCGCAAGAAGTTGGGGCCGTCGCTGTGGCATCGTGACTTCCACGACGCGGTGATCGTCGAGTGCCCCGATAAGTCGTTGATCGGCAAGAGCTTTGGGGCCATCGCCGACGAGCGCGGGCTGCATCCGCTGGACGCATTCCTCGACGTCCTGGTGGAAAACGGCGAGCGCAACGTGCGGTGGACGACCGTCGTCGGCAACCACCGACCCAAGCAACTCAACAAGCTCGCCGCCGACCCGAGCATCCACATGGGCTTCTCCGACGCCGGAGCGCACCTGCGCAACATGGCCTTCTACAACTACGCCTTGCGACTGTTGCGCCGCACGCGTGACGCCGACCGTGCCGGTAAGCCGTTCCTGACCCTCGAGCGTGCGGTGCATCGCCTGACCGGTGAAGTGGCCGAGTGGTTCGGCGTCAACGCGGGCACTTTGCGCCGGGGTGACCGTGCGGACTTCGTCGTGGTCGACCCGGCCCACCTGGACGACTCGGTGGACAGCTACCACGAGGAGGAAGTGCCGTTCTACGGCGGCTTGCGGCGCATGGTCAATCGCAACGACGCGACCGTGGTGGCGACGGGCGTCAATGGCGTCGTGGTGTTCCGTGGTGGCCCGTCCGGAGGCGAATTCCGCGAGGGCTATGGGCAGACCGTGAAGTCCGGGCGTTACCTGCGCGCGGGGGAGCGCGAACAGCGTGCCCTGAGCCTGTCGGCCTGACATGGCCAGGACCCAACAGCAACGCCGCGAGGAAACCGTCGGCAGGCTGCTTCAGGCGTCCATCGACACGATCATCGAGGTCGGCTATGCGCGGGCATCAGCGGCCGTGATCACCAAGCGCGCGGGTGTCTCGGTAGGGGCGTTGTTCCGCCACTTCGAGACGATGGGTGACTTCATGGCCGCCACGGCGTCTGAAGTGTTGCGTCGCCAGATAGAGACGTTCACCAAGCAGATCGCCGAAATCCCGGCCGATCAGCCTGCACTGGAAGCGGCACTGACCATCCTGCGCGACATCACGGCCGGCCCCGTCAACGCGGTCCTCTACGAGCTGATGATGGCCGCGCGCACCGATGAAAAGCTGAAAGCAACTCTGCAACAAGAGCTTTGGCAGTATCGGGCGAAGATGTACGACGCCGCGAAGGCGATGCCGGGGACGGAAGACATCCCCGAGGACAGGCTTCCGGTGCTGGTGGCGTTGCTGACCAACGTGTTCGACGGCGCCGCCGTCGTGGAGGGTGTGCTGCCGCAGCCGGATATCGCCGAGCGCAGGATCCCGGTGTTGACCACGCTGCTCACCGCCGCGTGGCCGAGGACCGGCGACTAACGCGAATAGGGCCGCCGACTAGAGGACGCCGATGCTGGCCTGTGGGCTCTGGGCGAATCCCCAGTCGAACAGGGTCGCGGCCTGGTCCCAGTAGGTTGGCCCGCCTTCTTTCACCAGCCCGTACATCATGGCGATCACCAGGCGGCGGCCACCGCGGGAGGCGGCGCCGACGAACGTCTTGCGCGCGGCCTGGGTGTAGCCCGTCTTGCCGCCGATCGCGCCGGGATACCGGTGCAGCAGCTCGTCCTGGTTGACGATCACGTGGTCGCCCCCATCGCCGGGGAATACCGCCGACGGCTCGGCGGTGATCTGTGCGAACAGCGGGTTACCCATTGCGGCGCGGAAGATGACAGCGAGGTCGTGCGCGGTCGAGGCCCCTGGGCCGGTGGGGCCGTCCAGACCTGAGGGACTGGCCGCGTAGGTGCTCGTCGCTCCCAGGGACGCCGCCTTGGCATTCATCTTGGCCACGGCGGCATCCTGACCGCCCAGCATGTGCGCCAACGTGTTGGCGGCATCGTTACCGGAAACCAGCAGCAAGCCGTCCAGCAATTCGCGGGTGGTGTAAGTGTGGCCCGCTTTGACTCCGACGCAGTTGCATTCGACCTGGGTGTCGGCGACGTCAGCGACGACGGTGTCGTTCATGTTCAATTCGTCGAGCACCACCAGGGACAGCAGCACCTTGATCGTGCTCGCCGGCGGGTGGACGGCATCCTGGTCGCGCCCGGCGAGCACCTGGCCGCTGTCGAGGTCGGCCACGATCCAGGTCTGCGCCGGTCCGTCCGGTATCGGGGCGGTGCCCACCGGCTGCACATCGACGTCGGCGCTGGCAACAGGGCTGGCGACGCCAGGCAGTGCGATGGTGCACAACGCCGCGGCTGCGGCCATCAGTTTCCGCATGGGCGCTGAGTGTAACGACCCAAGCTGAGGTGTTGAATCGTTGCATGCTCAGCCTGGCCGAAATATCCGACCGTCTCGAGATCCAGCAACTACTCGTGGACTACTCCACCGCAATCGACCAACGTCGCTTCGACGACCTGGACAAGGTGTTCACCCCGGATGCCTACATCGACTACACCGCGTTGGGCGGAATCGAGGGGCACTACCCCGAGGTCAAGAAATGGCTCTCGGAGGTGTTGCCCAACTTCCCGGTGTACTCGCACATGTTGGGCAACTTCGACGTGCGCATCGACGGCGACACCGCGTCGTCCCGGGTGATCTGCTTCAACCCGATGGTGTTGCCGGGGGAGAAGGACCAGATCCTGTTTTGCGGCCTCTGGTACAACGACGAATTCGTCCGCACCCCCGAAGGATGGCGGATGACGCGGCGGGTCGAGAGCAAGACCTTCCAGAAGCTGCTCTAGATGCGGCGGCGACCTGGCCGACCCTCGTTGATACTGCAGATCTGGCGGCGTCTACTCGTACTTTCCCGCCCTAGGCGCAGAGTCAACGCGGCGACCTGGCCGACCCTCGTTGATACTGCAGATTTGGCGGGGTTTACTCGTACTTTCCCGCCCAGGGTGCAGAGTCAAATGCGCCGGCCGCCCGGCCTATCGCTCCGGGGTTGGATGGTCGCGACCCGCTGCGCCCGGCTTCGCCGCGCTTGCGATCGCTCCGATTTCAGGCTGACGAGCACGTTCTGGCACAATGGGCGGCTGTCCGCCCCGCGATCACGATCGTTAGGTGGTCACACACGCGAGGCAAAACCGGAGCCGGGCATCCCGCCCGTATCGCTGAATTGCAGCGTGACACACACAGGAGAATTCGCTTAACCATGGCTGTGAAGATCAAGCTCACTCGGCTTGGCAAGATCCGCAATCCCCAGTACCGAATCGCCGTCGCCGACGCGCGCACCCGCCGCGACGGTCGTTCCATCGAGGTCATCGGCCGGTACCACCCGAAGGAAGAGCCGAGCCTCATCGAGATCAACTCCGAGCGCGCTCAGTACTGGCTTTCCGTGGGTGCCCAGCCCACCGAACCCGTCTTGAAGCTGCTGAAGATCACCGGCGACTGGCAGAAGTTCAAGGGCCTGCCTGGCGCCGAGGGCACCTTGAAGGTCAAGCCCCCCAAGCCCAGCAAGCTGGAGCTGTTCAACGCCGCGCTGGCTGCCGCCGAGGGTGGCCCCGCCACCGAAGCCGCGAAGCCGAAGAAGAAGTCCGGCGGCAAGAAGGCCAAGGCCGACGAATCCGCTCCCGAGGCTGCCGCCGAGACGACGGAGGCCCCGGCAGAGGCCGGGCGGCCTGAGTCGACCGAAGCGGCTGAGTCCAAGGAAAGCTGACGCGAGCCATGAGCACGGTCGTTGTAGACGCCGTTGAGCATCTGGTCCGCGGAATCGTGGACAACCCTGACGATGTGCGGGTGGATCTGGTGACGAGCCGTCGGGGACGTACGGTCGAAGTTCACGTGCACCCGGACGACTTGGGCAAGGTGATCGGGCGCGGGGGACGTACCGCGACCGCGTTGCGCACGTTGGTCGCCGGCATCGGCGGCCGCGGTATCCGCGTCGACGTGGTGGACACCGACCAATAACGGCACGCTTGCTCGTGGAGCACCCATGGAGCTGGTAGTCGGGCGCGTGGTGAAGGCGCACGGCGTCACCGGCGAGGTCGTCGTCGAGGTACGCACCGATGACCCCGATTCCCGGTTCGCGCCGGGTACCAGGCTACGCGCCAAAAAGGGCCGCAACGGCCGCGGCGGTCCGGTCGAAGAGCGCAGTTATGTCGTTGACAGCGCGCGCGATCACGGTGCTCGGCTGTTGGTGCGATTGGCCGGCGTGACCGACCGGGACACCGCAGATGCATTGCGCGGCAGCTTGTTTGTCATCGATTCCGACGAGCTGCCTCCCATCGACGAACCCGACACCTACTACGACCACGAGCTGGAGGGGCTGCGGGTCCGCACGGTGTCGGGGGAGGACATCGGCGTCGTCGCCGAAGTGCTGCACACCGCCGCCGGTGAATTGCTGTCGGTCCGACGTCCAGACGGAGGCCGGGAAGTCTTGGTGCCTTTCGTCGGCGCGATCGTCACATCGGTATCGCTTGGCGACGGCACGCTCGAGATCGACCCGCCCGACGGTCTGCTGGATCTGGCCTAGCAGCGCAATGAGAATCGACGTCGTCACCATTTTCCCGGCATGCCTGGATCCGCTACGACAGTCGTTGCCGGGCAAGGCAATCGCGTCTGGGCTAGTCGATCTGCAGGTGCACAATCTGCGGGACTGGACGCACGATGTGCACCATTCGGTGGACGACGCCCCCTACGGCGGTGGTCCGGGGATGGTGATGAAGGCGCCGGTATGGGGTGAAGCGCTCGATGAAATCTGTTCCGACGAAACACTGTTGATCGTTCCGACCCCCTCCGGCGTGTTGTTCGACCAGGCCACGGCGCAGCGGTGGAGCGGCGAGTCGCACCTGGTGTTTGCGTGCGGCCGTTACGAGGGCATCGATCAGCGGGTCGTCGACGACGCGGCACGCCGGATGCGTGTCGAAGAGGTCTCGATCGGTGATTACGTGCTGCCCGGCGGGGAGTCTGCTGCGGTGGTGATGATCGAGGCGGTGGTGCGGCTGCTGGTCGGTGTGTTGGGCAATCCCGCGTCGCTAGAGGATGATTCGCATTCTCCCGGCCTGGATCGCCTGTTGGAAGGGCCGACCTACACCCGGCCTACGAGTTGGCGTGGGCTTGACGTTCCCGAAGTCCTGCTGTCCGGCGACCATGCCAAAATCGCTGCCTGGCGTCGGGAGCTTTCGCTGCAACGCACCCGGGAACGCCGCCCCGATCTGCTCAGATCCGACCGTTCGGAAAAATCGTCTTGACGGCCTCGGTGATCGTCTCGCGTGCGGTGGCATCATCGGAGGGCTGCAGCGATTCGATGACCATGATGTAGCGGCGGTCCGATCCGATCACTCCGGTGGACAGATGCATCCAGTCCGCCCCTATGCAGCACATCCAGCCCTGCTTGACCGCGACGGGTTCGGCGTACAAGCCGTCGGGAATCCCGAAGCGCTGCGGGTAGCCGTCGATGCCCAGGGGGGTGGACCGGGTCAAGTCGTTGATGATGATCCCGGCGCGCTCCAACGGCAAGCCGCCCGATCCGTCCAGCAGCATCTCGTAATAGCGGATCAGGTCGGATGCCGAGCTCACCGTGTTCCACCAGCGTCCGTCGCTGGGTGGCGCGGTAGACGTCAAGTCGTAGCGGCTCGCGATCTGAGTGATGATGGCCTCGCCGCCGTCCTGACCCCAGAAACGTTCGGCCGCCCCGTCGTCGGACGACTGCAGCATGACGTCCAGCGCTTTGTGGTCGTCCGCGGACAGCGCAAGCTTGCCTTGATATTCCTGCCAGAGCAGATAGTCGGCGATGAAGAGTTTGGCGACCGACGCGGTGGCGATGATCTGGGTATCGCCGTTGGTCACGAGTTGGTGGGTGGCGCGATCGAGGATGGCGATCGTCAGCCTGGCACCACGGGCCAACGCGTCTTCGGTCGCCTGCTGCATGCGCTCTTGCACACCGGTCAGTCCGGTGCTCCTCAGCGCCTCGATCGGGCCGGGCGGCGTGACGGACCGCAGCAGCAGCTCGAACACCTGCGGCGGAGGTTGTGAATCTTGTTGCGACACGTTGCGCTCGGGCGGATTGTTCGCCATCGCTTGTACCTTCGCCTCGCACCCTGCGACAACCACCAACGTGACCGCTGCCAGAGCGGTGAGCCACGTCAGCGGCCGGTTTCGCATCTCACTCCTAGCTTCCGCACCCGGGTTTGGGACCCCTCATATGTACCATTTACCGGCACTTTCAGCCGGGCCGGAATGATTCCGATTTCATGTGATTTTCACTGCATGCGAACCATCTGGCACAATTGACCAGTTGTCTCCAGCGGCTGTCGCCCGACCGGGCCGTTTCCCGCCCGCTGCGAGACGCAACGAGAAGCCCGAAACCCATCGGCTCGGTGACCGCCACACGTTCGCGTGTGGGCGGTTTATCAGGCCGCCAACTCCGAGGAAGTGTGTCCGATGAACAGGCTGGACTTCGTCGATAAGGCGTCGCTGCGCGACGACATCCCGGCCTTCAGCCCGGGCGACACGATCAACGTGCACGTCAAAGTGATCGAGGGCGCCAAGGAACGTATCCAGGTCTTCAAGGGCGTGGTGATCCGCCGGTCCGGCGGCGGCGTCCGCGAGACCTTCACCGTCCGCAAGGAGAGCTACGGCGTCGGTGTCGAACGCACCTTTCCGGTGCATTCGCCGAACATTGACCACATCGAGGTGGTCACTCGCGGTGACGTTCGTCGCGCCAAGCTGTACTACCTGCGTGAGCTCCGTGGCAAGAAGGCCAAGATCAAGGAAAAGCGCTGACCGCGAGCGGCCTTGGCCAGGGGACACCGACCGTGCTAATACGCTGACCTCGTGACCGAAACCACCGACTCCCCATCGGAGCGCCGGCCCGGCGAGTCTGAGCCAGCGGACGAGGCCGACAAGGAAGGCAAGGTCGAGGAGCCTTCGGTCGAAGCGGCCAAGAACGACAAGAAAGACGAGTCGAAGCCGCAGAAGTCGAAGCTGCGTGAATTCGCGACGCTGACGGTCATCGCGTTGGTGTTGTACTACGTCATGCTGACGTTCGTCGCGCGTCCGTACCTGATCCCGTCGGAGTCGATGGAACCCACGCTGCACGGGTGCTCGACGTGTGTCGGTGACCGCATCATGGTCGACAAGCTCACCTACCGCTTCAGTTCGCCCAAGCCCGGCGACGTGATCGTCTTCAAAGGCCCGCCGTCGTGGAACCTTGGCTACCACTCGATTCGCTCGAAGAACCCCGTGGTGCGCTGGGTGCAGAACACACTTTCGGTGATCGGCTTTGTCCCACCCGACGAAAACGACCTGGTGAAGCGGGTCATCGCGGTCGGCGGGCAGACGGTGCAGTGCCGGTCTGACACCGGCTTGACGGTCGACGGGAAGCCGGTCAAGGAGCCCTACCTGGATGCGGCCACCATCGGCGACCACGGCCTTGACCGCGGCGGTAACCCGAACGCGTTGTTTTGTCAGTACATGGGCCGCGACTGGGGACCCGTAGTCGTCCCCTCCGGGCGGTTGTGGGTGATGGGTGACAACCGAAGCCATTCATCAGACTCCCGCGCCCATTGCCTCACCTCGCCGACGGACACCCTGGCGCACGTCCTGTGCACCGGTGACCCGACGTCGGGCACCGTGCCGGTGGATAACGTCATCGGCAAGGCCAGGTTCATCGTGTGGCCGCCGTCGCGTTGGGGTGGTGTATCCGCGATCAATCCGCAGCAGGGTCAGTAGCCGTGGCCACGACGTGGCCACCGAGGACGGTGATCCGCAAGGCCGGGGGTTTGCGAACCCTGGAATCGGCGCTGCATCGCAGCGGTCTGGGGCCGGTGGCCGGCGTGGACGAGGTGGGCCGAGGCGCTTGCGCCGGGCCGCTCGTGGTCGCGGCCTGCGTGCTCGGCCCGAATCGATTGGAAAGCCTTGCCGCCCTTGACGATTCGAAGAAGCTGACGGAAAAGACGCGAGAGCGGCTGTTCCCGTTGATCCGCCGGTACGCGCTCGCTTATCACGTGGTTTTCATTCCGTCGGTAGAGGTGGATCGGCGCGGAGTGCACGCGGCCAACATCGAAGGCATGCGTCGTGCCGTGGCTGGATTGTCGGTGCGGCCGGGGTATGTGCTCAGCGATGGTTTTCGGGTGCCTGGCCTGCCGGTTCCGTCGCTGCCGGTTGTCGGCGGTGACGCGGCGGCCGCCTGCATCGCCGCTGCCAGCGTCTTGGCGAAGGTCAGCCGCGACCGCTTGATGGTCGCGATGGACGTCGACTACCCCGGGTACGGGTTCGCCGACCACAAGGGCTACTGCACCCGGGCGCACAGCCGCGCGTTGAACCGGTTGGGCCCCTGCCCAGAGCATCGCTACTCGTTCATCAACGTCCGGCGGGTAGCGACCGGTTCGGACACAAAAGTGGTAGCCGAGTTCAAACCTGACAATCCGGGCGAGGACGGCGAAGACTGGTGAGGGAAGATGGAGCATTGGCAAATCGCCCGGGGAGAAGGACGTCTGAGCGGATGAGTGGCAGATGAGCGCAGAAGATCTCGAAAAGTATGAAACCGAGATGGAGCTCTCGCTGTACCGCGAATACAAGGACATCGTCGGTCAATTCAGCTACGTCGTAGAAACCGAACGGCGCTTCTACCTGGCAAACAGTGTGGAGATGGTGCCCCGCAACGCCGACGGCGAGGTCTACTTCGAGTTGCGGCTGGCCGACGCTTGGGTGTGGGACATGTACCGGCCGGCGCGCTTCGTCAAGCAGGTCCGAGTGGTCACCTTCAAAGACGTCAACATCGAAGAAGTCGAGAAGCCAGAGCTTCGCCTGCCCGACTAGGGGCTGTTGGCCGGCAGTTGGCCGCCGCCTTCGACAACCCGGCGGGCGACGTCGGCCAATTTGATGTTCAAGTCCTGGGAATGGCGCCGCAGCAGGTCGAACGCCTCGTTCTCGTTGACGTTGTGCAGCAACATCAACATGCCCACGGCCTTACCGATCTCGCGGTTGCTGAACAAGCCCTGACGCAGGCTGGCCGCATCCTCGCCCTTGGCGATGGCGTTGATGGCAACGCTGGCGAAGGCCGCCAGCACCGCCGCCCGCCCCGCTGATTCGTTGTTGAACCGGTTGGGGGCATCGCTGAACAGGTTCAGGGCGGCACCCTTGCGCTTGTCGATCAGCAGCCGGAACCCCATGGCGCCGCGTACGGGCGTCTCTTCCAGCAAGCGCTTCGAAAAGTTGGGCCACGCGCTGGCCTTGGCCAGGTCGGGTTCGATCTGCGGAGTTTCTTCCTCGATCGCGTCGATGCACGGCCCGTCTCCGGCACGCCGCTCGAGGTCGTCCACATGCTGTGCCAGCCGGTCGCTGGCCCCGACGGTGACGTAGCGGTCATCCTTGCGTACCAGCAGGCTCGCGTGGTCGCATCCGGGAACGATCAGGGTCGCAGCGATGCACAGGGCTGCGTACATCTGGGACGCGTCCGAACCCTGGTAGATGATTTCGGCTAACGCAGCGAAGACCGTTGCCGGGTCGGCTTTGGGACCGCCGGTGGGTGACTCCTCGGCGGCCACCTCCTCGAGCTCTTGGATGTCTTGCTGCAGATCCTTGTCGTGGTCGGCCAATCGTCACCTCCCTTCGAGTGCTTTGTCACCATAGCGGTCGTCCGCAGGGACCTACGCCCCAACCGCGCGTTCCAAGTCTGTCAACGATGCTTCTAGGTGTCCGAGCATGTGCTGCAGGTGCGGAACGCTGCGTCGGCAACCGACCAGGCCGAAGTCGAGATTCTCGGCGTTGGTGGTGACCGTGATGTTCATCGCCTGCCCGTCGAGCGCGATCGACAGCGGATAGTTGCCGACCATCCGCGCGCCTCGCCAATACAGCGGGTCGGACGAACCCGGCACGTTGGAGATGACGATGTTGAACGGTGGCGGAGCGGTGCGGATGAAGCCCGGGATCAGGCCGAGGAACAGTCCCCCGGTCAGGAACGCCGACAGTGCCAGTTGCTGGACGCGCGGCAGGTTCATGAACACCTCTTTGGCGTCGGTCATCGAAGCGTTGATTCCCTGCAGGCGCTTGCCGGCGTCTTCGACGTCAGTGTGGAGGTTGCACAGGAGGGTTCCGACCATGTTGCCCCCGCCCTCTTCGTCCGGCCTGCGCAGGCTCACCGGGACCATGGCGACCAACGGGGTATCCGGTAGGGCGTGCTGCTCGAGCAGATAGGCGCGCAACGCCCCTGCCGACATGGCCAGCACGACGTCGTTGAAGGTGACGCCCGCGGCGGACTTCACCGCTTTGATCCGCTCCAGCGGCCACGATTGCGCGGCAACCCGTCGGGCACCGCCGATCCGAACGTTGAACATCGTCTTGGGTGCTCGGAACGGCATCGTCAGTTGTTGTTCCAGCAAAGCCGCACGCGCCAGCGACAACGTCGACGGCAGTAGGCCCGCGGCCGAACCCAGGGTGCCGGTCAGCATGTCCAGCGGCGACGACTTGTCGCCATTGTTGGAGCGGCTCTTCGGTTTCAGTTCCCACGGCACCCGAACCTCGTCGTCGTTCGGGTCGGTGGTGAAGGCGCGCTGCATCAGCTTCTGGGCGGAGACTCCATCCTGCAGCGAATGATGGAACTTGATGTAGACGCCGTAGCGGCCGTCGTTGAGTCCCTCGACGAGGTGCGCCTCCCACAGCGGTCGGTGGCGGTCGAGCAGACTGCCGTGCAGCCGTGACGCCAGCTCCAGGAGTTCACGGACTCGACCGGGTCGGGGCAGCGCGGACCGCCGGAAGTGGTAGTCGAGTTCGACTTCTTTGTCGATGGTCCAGGCGATGTTGGTCAGCGGACCCGCGAACGCCGGATGCTTGCGGAACATGGGTTGCACATCGGTGCGCCGCAGCATGGATTCGTAAGCCTCGGTCACAAAATCCTCGTCGGCACCGTCCGGTGGCTGGAACAGTTGCAGGCTGCCCACATGCATCGCATGTTCGCGGGATTCGCCGAGTAGGAACATCGAGTCGGCTGGTGCTATCAACTGCATTTCGTCTCCCCGGGGTAGTCGCTTCTCCGGGAATAACCAAGTCTGGCTCCACGCACACCTGCCCACACGTATGGCTGGGGTGGTGGCTGGGTGTTTGGCCTAGTGGGCGCGGGGGAAGACGAGATCAGGTGGGACTTACCGTTGCCGTCACCGGACCGACCGGAGAAATCGGAATCTCGGCTGTCACGGCCTTGGAGCGCGATCCTGCCGTCTCCAAAGTCCTCGGCATGGCGCGGCGTCCGTTCGACCCGCTGACGCGCGGCTGGGTGAAGACGACCTACCAGCAAGGCGACATTCTTGACCGCGACGCGGTCAACGCGCTGGTCGCGCAGGCCGACGTGGTGGTCCACTTGGCATTCATCATCATGGGTTCGCGCCAGGAAAGCGAACGCATCAACCTGCAAGGCACCCGCAACGTGTTCGAAGCCACGGTCGCGGCCCAGCGGCCACGGCGCCTTGTGTACACCTCATCCGTAGCGGCCTACGGCTACCACCCCGACAATCCGGTGCCGCTGACCGAGGATGTGCCGGCGCGAGGATCCAGCGAGCACTACTACTCCGCGCAGAAAGCAACGTGCGAGGCGTTGCTCGCCGAAATCACCAGGGGTTCGTCGCTCGAGGTTTTCGTGCTGCGGCCGTGCATCGTCGCCGGCCCGGAGGCCCACGCCCTGGCCGGCGGGTCGCCCTGGATGAAGTTGCCGCCGCGGATACGCGCCATGGCCAGGGCGCTGCCGATGTTCAAGCCGATGATTCCCGACCCGGGCTTCCCCCTGCAGCTCGTTCACCATGACGATGTTGCGACGGCAATTGCATTGGCCGCCACTGCACCAGCGCCGCCCGGGGTCTACAACATCGCCGGCAAAGGGGAGATCACGGTCTCCGAAGTGGCCGAGGCGCTGGGCGCCCGACCGATTCGGGTTCCGGCAGCGGCCGCAACAGCGGCGTCCGCGGCGGTGTCCCGAATGCCGTTCGTGCCGTCCCTGCTCGAGTGGCTGCACGTGGCGCGGACGTCGATGGTCATGGATACCACCAAAGCGGAACGCGAACTCGGGTGGCACCCGACGTATACGTCGGCAGAGACGTTGGAGGCGCTGGCCGCTGCGCTGTGACCGCGGCCGGGTTGCCGTCAAGGTAGGTTGGGGCGGTGACTGGACACGTCACCGCGCGCCGGCGGGTCAAGCATCTGGCCGCTGACCAAACGATCACTCGGGCTGAGGTATTGGCCGTCGAGGAGCCGCTGGAGATTCGCCTCAACGGCGCACCGGTGACCGTGACCATGCGCACGCCCGGCTCGGATATTGAACTTGCGCAAGGGTTTTTACTTACCGAAGGGATGATCGCGCGGCGCGAGGACGTGGTGACCATTCGTTACTGCGATGGGCGCGGCGAAGACGGCCTCAACACCTACAACGTGCTCGACGTCACCCTGGCGGCCGGTGTGGACCCGCCCGAGTTGGACGTCACTCGCAACTTCTACACCACTTCCTCGTGCGGGGTCTGCGGCAAGGCCTCGCTGGAGGCGGTGCGATTGATCAGCCGGTACGCTCCGGGCGACGATCCCGTGACCGTCCACCCGGACACCCTGCGAGCCATGCCGGAGCAACTACGCAGTGCGCAAAAGGTTTTCGCGTCTACCGGCGGGCTGCACGCCGCGGCCTTGTTCGGCGCGGACGGCACCATGGTCGCGGTGCGTGAAGACATAGGCCGACACAATGCGGTGGACAAGGTGGTCGGGTGGGCACTGCAGAACGGCCGGATACCGCTGGCCGGGTCGGTGCTGCTGGTCAGCGGGCGGGCGTCGTTCGAGTTGACCCAGAAGGCACTGATGGCGGGGATTCCCGTGCTGGCCGCCGTTTCCGCGCCGTCGTCGTTGGCGGTGTCGCTGGCGGAGGAGTCGGGCATCACGCTGGTGGCCTTCCTGCGCGAGGACACGATGAACATCTACACCAGGGCGGACCGGATCAGTTAGATTTCGCGCCTTCGTGTGGATGAACGCGCGACTGTGCATAACTGGCCGTTGAGGCGTGCGGAGCGACGGTTCTTGTCGGTTCTTGTCGGATCTTGCGGGCACATTGGCCGCATGACGACGGCGAAGACGATGAGTCGGATCCAACTCGGAGCGCACGGCGAGGCGCTGGCGGTGGACCACCTCACCCGGATGGGGCTGCGGATCTTGCACCGCAATTGGCGCTGCCGCTACGGCGAACTCGATGTGGTCGCGTGCGAACCGGCCACCGGCACCGTGGTTTTCGTCGAGGTCAAGACACGCACCGGGGACGGCTACGGCGGGCTCCCGTACGCGGTCACCGAGCGCAAGGTCCGACGGTTACGCAGGCTGGCCGGCTTGTGGCTGGCGGATCAGGACGAGCGCTGGGCGGCGATACGGATCGATGTGATCGGCGTGCGAATCGGTCGGTGTCGCACGCCTGAACTCACCCACTTGCAGGGGATCGGCTGATGGCGCTCGGACGTGCGTTCTCGGTCGCGGTGCGCGGATTGGACGGGGAGATCGTGGAAATCGAAGCGGACATCAGTTCGGGGTTGCCCGGTGTGCACCTGGTTGGGCTGCCCGATGCCGCGCTGCAGGAATCGCGCGACCGGGTGCGGGCGGCTGTGACGAATTGCGGCAACAACTGGCCCCAGGCGCGGCTCACGCTGGCGCTCTCGCCGGCGACGCTGCCGAAGATGGGCTCCGTCTACGACATTGCCTTAGCGTCTGCGGTGCTGTCCGCGGAGCTGAAAAAGCAGTGGCACCGGCTGGAAAAGACCGTGCTGTTGGGCGAGCTGTCCCTGGACGGCCGGGTCCGGCCGGTGCGCGGCGTGCTGCCTGCGGTGTTGGCCGCCAAGCGCGAAGGGTGGCCGGCCGTCGTTGTTCCGCTCGACAACCTTGCCGAGGCCAGCCTCATCGATGGGATCGACGTCTGGGGTGTGCGGACCCTCGGCCAACTGCAGAGCTGGCTGAACGGCGGCACCGGATTGCACGAGAGAATCGCCGCAACCCCCGCCGTAGAGGAGCCGACCGCGGATCTGGTCGACGTGGTCGGCCAATCCCAGGCCCGCTTCGCCGTAGAGGTGGCCGCGGCGGGCGCGCATCATCTCATGCTGACGGGCCCACCCGGAGTCGGGAAAACGATGCTGGCGCAACGGCTTCCGGGGCTCCTTCCGTCGCTGTCGGAAGGCGAATCGCTCGAGGTGACAGCGATTCATTCGGTGGCAGGACTGCTCTCGGGAGACACGCCGTTGATCACCAGGCCGCCGTTCATTGCGCCGCACCACAGTTCCAGCGTCGCGGCTCTGGTCGGTGGCGGCTCCGGGATGGCCCGCCCGGGGGCGGTCAGCCGGGCCCATCGCGGGGTGCTGTTCCTCGACGAGTGCGCGGAGGTCGGCGTCAGCGCGTTGGAGGCGTTGCGAACTCCGTTGGAGGACGGTGAGATTCGGCTTGCCCGCCGCGACGGCGTGGCACGCTACCCGGCCCGGTTTCAGTTGGTGCTGGCCGCCAACCCGTGCCCCTGTGCACCGGCCGATCCTCGGGAATGCATCTGTCCGGCCGCCAGCAAGCGGCGCTACCTGGGCAAACTGTCCGGGCCCCTGATGGATCGGGTGGACTTGCGGGTGCAGATGTATTCGGTACGTGCCGGCGAGATTTCGGTGACGGACGGCGAATCGACGGCGCAGGTTCGGCAGCGGGTGACGCAGGCGCGCGATGCGGCCGCCGAACGGTGGCGGCCGTATGGAGTCCGCACCAACGCCGAAGTCAGCGGGCCCCTGCTGCGGCGGAAGTTCCGGCTGAGCAACGCCGCGATGAAGCCGTTGCAGACCGGCCTGGAGCGCGGGGTGCTGAGCATTCGCGGCGTCGATCGGGCACTTCGGGTCGCGTGGAGCCTCGCCGACCTGGCCGGCCGGACCGTCCCCGGGCTCGACGACGTTGCCGCCGCATTGAGCTTTCGGCAAGCGGGAGTGTCCCGATGAGCGCTGACGAGAGCGAGTTGCTGGCGTGGGCCTATCTGTCCCGAGTCGCCGAACCGCCGTGCTCGAAGCTGGCCGCACTGGTGACCACCGTGGGGCCGGTCGAGGCGGCCGATCGGGTGCGTACCGGCCGCGTCGACGACGAGCTCGCCAAACTCACCGAGTCGAGACGTGAAATCAACAACGCCGCAGCAGATCTCGAGATGCTCGACAAACGCGGCGGTCGGTTGATCACACCCGCCGATGAAGAGTGGCCGGTGCTAGCCTTCGCCGCCTTCGCCGGGACTACCGCGCGGGCGCGGGCAGGCGGCGGCGCGCCGATGGTGTTGTGGGCGCTGGGTCCCGAACGCCTGGACCACATCACCCTGCGTGCGGCCGCGGTCGTGGGCACCCGGGCTGCCACTGCGTATGGCGAGCACGTGGCGGCCGATTTGGCGGCCGGCCTGGTCGAGCGGGACGTGGCGGTCGTCTCGGGCGGCGCATACGGCATCGATGGCGCTGCCCACCGCGCCGCGCTCGCCGGCGAGGGTGTCACCGTGGCGGTGCTGGCCGGCGGGATCGACGTCCCGTACCCGGCGGGGCACTCGGCCCTGCTGCACCGGATCAGCAAGAGCGGGTTGCTGATCACCGAATATCCCCCCGGCATCCGGCCCGCTCGGTACCGCTTCTTGACCCGCAACCGTTTGGTGGCCGCCGTCGCCGGTGGGGTAGTGGTGGTGGAAGCTGGCCTACGCAGCGGCGCCGCCAGCACCGCCGCGTGGGCCCGGTCGTTGGGCCGAACGGTGGCGGCGGTGCCTGGGCCGGTGACGTCATCGGCCTCGGCGGGCTGTCATGCACTGCTGCGCCAGGGTGCCGAGTTGGTCACCCGTGCCGAGGACGTCGTCGAACTCGTCGGGCATATCGGCGAGGTGGCCGACGAGGAAGCCCGGCCAACCACGGCGCTCGACGGGCTCGGCGAGACCGAACGCCAGGTCTATGAGGCATTACCGGGTCGCGGTGCTGTCGCGCTCGACCAAATCGCCGTGGCATCCGCGCTTGCTCCCGAACAAGTCCTCGGGCCGCTGGCGCTGCTCGAGTTGACCGGCCTGGTCGAGCGTGACGACGGCCGATGGCGCCTGGCCCGTGGCCCGCACAATGGACGGGAGCGTTGAGGTGACACGCACCCCGGCGGTACTACCCACGGGTCGAGAAGCCGTCTGCCGATCAGGGTCCGATGCCGGGGCCGCCGGCACCGCCGGCGCCGCCGGCGCCGCCGGTACCACCGGCCCTGCCGGTGGAAAATGTCCCGGGGCTACCGGGGGCGCCGACGGTCGTCCCGTTGCCGGCGTTACCGCCGTTGCCGCCGAAACCGCCAGAGCCGCCATTGTCGAATTGGCCGCCCTCGCCGCCATTCCCGCCGCCGCCACCTTGACCGCCGGCGCCGTAGGTAAGAGCCGTCGAGCCTTGCCCGCCCATGCCGCCATGTCCGCCCACCCCGCCGTTGCCGGGGAGGTACAAGCCGTTCGACGGGGCGCCGTTGCCGCCCTTACCGCCGGTGCCGCCCGTCCCGCCCATGCCTTGCAGCGACGTAGCGTTACCGCCAGCACCGCCGTTGCCGCCATTGGCGCCCACAGCGACCAGGCCAACACCGCCGTCGCCGCCGTCGCCGCCTTTGCCGCCGGCGCCGCCGTTATAACCCGCGCCGCCTGCGCCGCCGGCCCCGCCGCTGCCTCCGGCGGGATGAACGACGCCGCCGACGTTGCCGTTGCCGCCCTCGCCGCCATTGCCGCCGTTGCCGCCATTTCCTTGGATGCCGTTGGCGCCGGTGGCGCCCTGGATTCGGCCCAAACCGCCAGAACCGCCGAGCCCAGCGGCGCCGCCCGCGCCGCCGTCGCCGCCGATACCACCCGTACCGGCCTGGCCTTTCAGCACGGTGGCCCCGCCGGCATTGCCACCAAAGCCGCCGGTGCCGCCGTTGCCGCCGTTCCCGCCGGTGCCGCCGGCCCCGCCAACTCCTTGCACCCCGTTCTTACCGCCGCCCACGATGCTTCCGGCACCAGCGGCGCCCCCTTGACCGCCATTACCGGCCTGCCCGCCGGTGCCGCCGACGCCGCCGTTGGTGCCGTTGCCGCCATTTCCTTGGATGCCGTTGGCGCCGGTGGCGCCCTGGATTCGGCCCAAACCG
>NZ_MVHT01000051.1 GCF_002086275.1 Mycobacterium intermedium
CTAAACCACACAAACCCCAGACACCACGCACCCCATCGCCAAGTCCGACCGAAATCACCCTCGACGAAAAATCGAGGCTAGCCAAACCCTGAAAATTCCCAGCGTCGCTTTTGCCCATTATTTGAGTTGGCCATGAATCGGGCCTCGATTCCCGGCATGACGAAAGACAACCTGAGAAGATTTATCCAGCACCCCTGGTGAACAGCACATATTTGCTGCTCACAGATGTGACCTGAATCGTCCGACACTTGGTAGACACCTCTCTGACAGATGACGTTCACGCCGGTCATAGAGGGTCGACGGCTTGCGGTGCCGGACCGCCGCCGGTGACCTGCTGAGACTCATTGACCGGCTCCGAGGAATCGAAAGCAATGACCAACGCTGTGAAGAACTCCGCCGAAGTCCCCGATTCGGGGGGACAGTCGATTTTCGCCAACCTGCGGCACGACCTGCCCGCATCGCTGGTCGTTTTCCTGGTCGCATTGCCGCTGTCGTTGGGTATCGCCATCGCCTCCGGGGCCCCGCTGGTCGCGGGCCTGATCGCCGCGGTCGTCGGCGGCATCGTCGCCGGCGCGCTTGGCGGGTCCTCGGTTCAGGTCAGCGGCCCCGCCGCTGGTCTGACGGTTGTGGTGGCCGGGCTGATCGAAGACCTGGGCTGGGAAATGGTGTGCCTGATGACCCTGGGCGCCGGCATCCTGCAGATCGCGTTCGGCTTGAGCCGGATGGCGCGCGCCGCGCTGGCGATCGCGCCAGTCGTGGTGCACGCGATGCTGGCGGGCATCGGTATCACCATCGCCTTGCAGCAAATCCACGTCCTGGTGGGTGGTACGGCGCACAGTTCGGCCTGGGACAACATCGTCGCGCTGCCGAGTGGCCTGCTGCATCACGAGCTGCACGAAGTGATCGTCGGTGGGACGGTCATCGTCATTCTGTTGCTGTGGGCCAAGTTGCCACCCAAGGTGCGCATGATCCCCGGCGCGTTGATCGCCATCATCGCCGCCACTGCGCTGGCGTCGGTAACCGGCCTCGACGTCGAGCGAATCAATCTGCAAGGCAACTTCTTCGAGTCCATCTCCCTGCCCGACTTCACCCCGAACATTCCGGGTGGTAGCCCCTGGACGCAGCACATCAGCGCCATCGTCGTGGGCGTGTTCACCATCGCCCTGATCGCCAGCGTCGAATCGCTGCTCTGTGCGGTCGGTGTCGACAAGCTGCACACGGGCCCCCGCACCGACTTCAACCGGGAAATGATCGGCCAAGGCAGCGCGAACGTGCTGTCCGGATTCCTCGGCGGGTTGCCGATCACCGGCGTCATCGTCCGAAGCTCTGCAAACGTCGCCGCCGGCGGGCGCACCCGGATGTCGGCGATCCTGCACGGTGTCTGGGTCCTGCTGTTCGCGTCGTTGTTCACCAACCTGGTGGAGTTGATTCCGAAGGCGGCCCTGGCCGGCCTGCTGATCGTGATCGGCATCCAGCTCATCCAACTGGCCCACGTCCAGCTCGCCTGGCGCACCGGCAACTTCGCCGTCTACGCCGTCACCATCGTGTGCGTCGTGTTCCTCAACCTGCTCGAGGGCGTCGCCATTGGCCTCGCGGTCGCGATCCTCTTCCTGTTGGTTCGGGTCGTCCGCGCGCCCATCGAGGCGCGGCCAGTCGGCGAGGAGGAGGCGAAGCAGTGGCACATTGACATCGACGGCACGCTGAGCTTCCTACTCCTGCCGCGTCTGACCGGGGTGTTCGCGAAGATCCCGCGCGGTGCCGATGTGACGTTGAATCTGAACGCGGATTACATCGATCACGCCATCTCCGAGGCGATCTCCGACTGGAAGATCAGCCACGAGTTGACGGGCGGATCGGTGACCATCAACGAGACGCACATCACGATGTCCGACGCGCACAAGAGTCCGCCGAAACGTCAGTTCAGGCCGAAGTCGCCGGAAACTTCCCCGTGGATCTCGCGGCGCGACAACGGCAACGGCAACGGCGAAACGTCGGTTCGGCACGGCGTCAAGGAATACCTCCGCAGCGGCATCGGAGCACTGCGCCACCATGTGCCCGAGCTCATCGGCTCACCGAACCCGGACACGGTGTTCCTGACCTGTGCCGACTCGCGGATCCTGCCGGAAACCATCACCGCCAGCAAGCCGGGCGACCTCTACATCGTGCGGAATGTGGGCAACATCGTGCCCGTCGACGCCTCCAGCCGTTCGGTCGACGCCGCGCTCGACTTCGCGGTCAATCAGCTTGGCGCGAGTACCGTTGTGGTCTGCGGACATTCGTCCTGCCGCGCGATGCAGGCACTGCTGGGGGGATTGAACCAGGACATCGATACCCCGATCGGGCAATGGCTCACGCAGGCAAACGAGAGCCTGGACCGATACCGCGACGGCCACCCGGCACGGGCCAGCGCCACCTCGAATGGCCACAGCTTCAGCGAAGTCGACCAGCTGGCGGTCGTGAATGTGGCCGTGCAGGTGGAAAGGCTCACCAACCACGAAGTCTTGGCGCCCGCAGTGGCGGCCGGCGACGTGCAAATCCTGGGTATGTTCTTCGATTTCCAGACGGTGCACGTCCACGAGGTGGATGCGAACGGCCTGGTCGAGAGCGACGAACACGTGGGGCAGCCCTCGTAAAGCGCCGCTTCCCAGGGCAGGTCAGGAATTTGGTCAGCCGTTGGGCAGACGTACGACCTGCAGGAAGAACTCGTCGATCTGCCGGACGGCCGTCATGAACTGGTCGAGGTCCACCGGCTTGGTGACGTAAGCGTTCGCGTGCAGGTTGTAACTGCGCAGGATGTCCTCCTCCGCCGAGGACGTGGTGAGAACTACCACCGGGATGCGGCAAAGGTCGGGATCGGACTTGATCTTCTGCAGCAGGTGCCGCCCGTCGTACTTGGGCAGATTCAAATCGAGCAGGATCAGATCCGGCCGGGGCGCATGCTGATATGCGCCCCGCTGGTAGAGGTAGTTGAGCCCCTCCTCGCCATCGTGCGCAACGTGCAGCCTGTTCTTCAATTTGTTGTGCTCGAACGCTTCTCGAGTGATGAGCTCATCACCGGGGTCGTCTTCGACAAGGAGGATGTCGATGGCGCGGCCGGGGGCTGTCATTGGTGTGCTCCTTCTGTTGTGGCGTATTGGTCTGGGGCGGAGCGCACGATGGAGTCCGCAACCGGCAGGGTGAACTCGAAGCGGGTGCCGTCGGTGTACGACGCGTCGATCCAGACGTGTCCGCCGTGATGCTCGATGATCTTCTTGCACATCGCCAAGCCGAGACCCGTTCCGCTGTAGGCATCTCGGCCGTGCAGGCGCTGGAAGATCACGAAGACCTTCTCGACGAAATCCTCCGGAATGCCAATGCCGTTGTCGGACACGCTCAGCACCCATTGGTCATTGCGGTCACCGGTGCCTTGCCGGCAATCGACGACGATGCGCGGCGCGACGCCTTCGCGCCGAAATTTCACCGCGTTGCCAATCAGGTTCTGCCACAGCATCGTCAGCAACGTCGGGTCACCCATCACCTCTGGAAGCCGTTTCGGGCGGGTGATCTGGGCGCCGGATTCCTCGATCGCGGTGGACAGATTGGCGACGGCGCTATCCAGTGTGGTGTCGAGGTGAACGTCGGTCCACTTGGCGTTCATCCGACCGACTCGGGAGAACGTCAGCAGGTCGTTGATGAGTACCTGCATGCGTTTGGCCCCGTCGACCGCAAATGCGATGTACTCGATGCCACGCTCATCAAGCTTGTCGCCGTAACGCTTTTCCAGCAGTTGGCAGAACGAGGCAACCTTGCGCAGCGGCTCCTGCAGATCGTGGGACGCGACATAGGCGAATTGCTCGAGTTCGGCGTTGGAGCGCCGCAATTCGATTGTCTGTTCATCCAATAACTCCCGGGCACGGCGCGACACCTCGAGTTCCTCGACGATCCGCTGCCGCATGTTCTCGACATCGATGGCGATGCCGCGAATGTCTTTGGGACGGCGTGGGGGCGTGATCTTTTCGTCGAAATTGCCCTCGGTGATCCGGCGACAGGCCTCGGCCAGCGCGGTGAGCGGCTGCGTCACGGCCCGCCTGGTCAACAGCCCCAACAACAACGCCGTGGCGATGAACACCAGCACCATTGCGCCCAGCACCCGGTTGCGCCAGTTGTTGATGCGGGTGAGTTGATCGGCGGCATGTTCCCGTGCTGCGGCCAGGTGCGCACTTTGCGCATCGAAAAGCGTTCGCAGCTGGTCGAATTCGACTTTGCCGCGGGCCGCGGTCTCAGCGCTGACGACGTCGGGTGCGTTGGGCTTGACCTGCTTGATAACCGGCTCGGCATAGTTGTCTCGCCAGTCGGCGGCGGCCGCTTCGATGGCGTCCAGATCGGCGATCAGATCGGGTCGGTGCGCCAGTCGGCGCCGAATGTCCTCGACCGCCACACGCTCGGACCGTTGACCGTCGTAGTAGGGAGTGAGGAACTGCGGATCCGCGGAAATCAGGTAGCCGCGCACCCCGGTCTCCTGGTCCCGCAGCGCCACCTGCAGTTGGGCCGCGGCCGCCCGTGATGGCTGGATGTCATCGACCAGCGCACGGGACACCTCGTCGGTGCGATTCAGCAACAGGGTTCCTGCCACCGCTCCGGCGAGCACCAGCACGCCCATCGTGCACAGCAAGAAAGCCTGCCAGCCCCGTACCGTGAGGTTTGATCCCAACGGCAGGCCCACGCGACTCACCTGGGGGTCCGCTCCACGCGCAGCACGGCTATGTCGTCGGTGAGTCCTCCGTGGGCCTGGGCGCGGCCCTGCGCCGCGTCGATGAGCGCGTCGACGAACGCCGGACCGGACAACCCGACGTGTCGGCGCGCCAGTTCCAGCAGCCCACCCTCGCCGAGCCGTTCGCGGCCCCGCCCCGCATAGCCTTCGTAGAGGCCGTCGGTCAGCAGCAGCAGGCTGCAACCGACCGGCAAGTCCACCTCATGCTGCGGCCAGCCGTCGGAGTGCAAACCCAGCGCCGGGCCGGCCGGCGGCTCCACCCACTCCACGGTGCCGGGACCGTGCAGCAACATTCCCGGGTGCCCCGCGCGGATCGCGGTGACGCGAGGGCTGTCAGGGTCGATCGTCAGGCTGAGCACCGTGGCGAAGATCCCCGCGCCGGTCCGTTCGGCGTGCAGCACCCGTTCGAGTTGTCGCATCAGGTCGACGCCGTGCACACCGGCCAAGGTAAGCGCGCGCCAGGCGATGCGCAGCGCCGCACCCAGCGCCGCCTCGTTGGGACCGTGCCCGGCCACGTCGCCGATCAGGACATGCACGGTGCGATCTGGCGTCTGCACGACGTCGTAGAAGTCGCCGCACAACAGGGCGTCCTCGCGGCTGGGCCGGTAGCGGGCCACGATGTCGACGCCGGGGTCGTCGAGCAGCAACGGTGAGGGCAACAAGCCGCGCTCGAGCAGCGCATTCTCGCGGGCCCGAAGCTGGGTGGCATGCAGGTCCGCCGCGATGAGTTCGGCACGTTTGCGTTCGATGGCATACAGCACCGCCCGACGCAGCATCTCAGGCTCGACACGGCCTTTGACCAGGTAATCCTGGGCGCCGGCAGCGACCGCCGAAGCCCCGAAGTATTCGTCGTTGAGCCCGGTCAGCACGACTATCGGGACGGTGGGGTGGTACTTCGCGATGCGGTCGAGGGCATCGATCCCCTTGGCATCCGGCAGGTTGAGGTCCAGCAGCACACAGTCGGGCCGGGCCGATGCCAGCTCGCGCTCGGCATGGGCCATCGACTGCGCCCACACCACCCGGATATCGGCGACCGCGTCGCTGACCAGGTCTTCGACCAGCACCGCGTCACCCCGGTCGTCCTCGACCAGCAGCAACAACAGCGACTTCATAGCCGACGCCTGCACAAGGGGTCCACGCACCAGCATCAGCTCCCGGTGATCCGGGGATGCGCGTACGCAACTACGTCGTTCACTGAAACCCCCTGGACAACCGCTGGGCGGCTAAGACTGTCGCGATGCGTGGCGGCGTCCACGGCACAGCCGACGGGTTGAAGGAGCGGGCCGACGCGTCGCGTCTTCCCGAATGACTGCTGATCGCGCGGCCTTGGTTCTAAAGCCTAGAGGTGGATCGTATGCGCACGGGCGTACCTTTTTGCCGAGTTGGTGAAAGTGCCCGCCCCGGAAAAGCTCATCAAAAGCCTAACGGAGCAGGGCTCGGGACATCACCACTCGTTGAATCTGGTTGGTGCCTTCATAAATCTGGGTGATCTTGGCGTCCCGCATCATTCGCTCTACTGGGAAGTCAACCGTATACCCTGCGCCGCCGAATAGCTGAACTGCGTCGGTGGTGACCTCCATCGCCACATCCGAAGCCAGGCACTTCGAGGCCGCCGAGATGAAGCCCAGGTTGCTTTCACCGCGCTCGGCGCGAGCGGCAGCGGTGTAAACCATCAGTCGCGCGGCCTCCACCTTCATGGCCATGTCGGCGATCATGAACTGCACGGCCTGGAAGCTGCTGATCGACTGAGCGAACTGCTTGCGCTCCTTCGTGTACGCGATGGCCGCGTCCAGCGCCCCCTGCGCGATCCCCACCGCCTGGGCACCGATGGTGGGCCGGGTGTGATCCAGGGTCTTCAACGCCGTCTTGAAGCCGGTGCCGGGCTCTCCGATGATCCGGTCGCCTGGGATCCGACAGTCCTCGAAGTACAACTCGGTGGTGGGCGATCCTTTGATGCCCAGCTTGCGCTCTTTGGGGCCGACGGTGAAGCCGGGGTCGTCCTTGTGCACCATGAACGCCGAGATGCCGTTGGCGCCCAGGTCGGCGTCGGTCACGGCCATCACGGTGTACCAGGTCGACTTCCCGCCGTTGGTGATCCAGCACTTCGCGCCGTTGAGCACCCAGTCGTCGCCGTCGCGCTTGGCGCGGGTGCGCATCGAGGCGGCATCCGACCCCGCCTCGCGCTCGCTGAGGGCGTACGACGCCATCGCGCTGCCGTCGGCGATCGAGGGCAACACCTGCTTCTTCAGTTCCTCGGAGCCGCTCAGGATCAGGCCCATGGTGCCCAGCTTGTTGACGGCCGGGATCAACGACGCGGACGCGTCGACGCGGGCGACCTCCTCGATGACGATGCACGCCGCCACCGAATCCGCGCCTTGACCGCCGTACTCCTCGGGCACGTGTACGGCGTTGAACCCCGAGGCGTTCAGGGCGTCCAGCGCCTCCTGCGGGAACCGGGCGTTCTCGTCCACATCGGCGGCGTGCGGAGCGATTTCCTTTTCCGCCAGCGCGCGGATCGCCGCGCGCAACTCCTGGTGTTCCTCAGGCAGTTGGAACAAATCAAACGACGGGTTTCCTGACCATCCAGCCATCTCGAGACCTCCTAGCCTCTTGCTACTCGCCGGTAACTTTACCGTGCAGCTGCTGCAGCGCCGCATCCTTCGCGCGCACCGTCTCAGCCAGCTGGTCTTGGAAGGCGGTGATCCGGGCCCGAAGTTCCGGGTCGGACGCGCCCAGCATCCGCACCGCCAGCAAACCCGCGTTGCGGGCACCGCCGATCGACACCGTGGCCACCGGAACACCGGCCGGCATCTGCACGATGGACAACAGGGAATCCAGGCCATCGAGCCGGCTCAACGGCACCGGCACCCCGATCACCGGAAGTGGCGTCGCCGAGGCGACCATTCCCGGCAAGTGCGCGGCGCCGCCCGCGCCGGCGATGATCACCTCGAGGCCCCGGTCGGCAGCGGTTCGGGCGTAGTCGAACATGACATCGGGGGTGCGGTGCGCCGAAACCACCCTGACCTCGGCGGGAACATCGAATTCGGCCAGCGCCGCGGCGGCGTCCTGCATCACCGACCAGTCGCTGTCGCTGCCCATGATCACCCCGACGCGGGGCCCGCTGGGTCCGTTAGCCATGTGGATCCCATCCATCCGTCCACTCTGCGTGCGACAACCAGTGTGCCGCCCGTTCCGCGCGCTCGCGCAGCGCGGCCAAGTCATGCGCGTCCCCGCCGAGGAAGTTGATGTGTCCCACCTTGCGGCCGGGACGCTCGGCCTTGCCGTACAGATGCACCCGCGCGTCGGGCATCCGGGCAAACAGATGATGCAGCCGCTCGTCGACGGACATGGCGGGCGTCTCGGCGGCGCCCAGCACGTTGGCCATCACGGTCACCGGCGCGACGGGGTCGGTGCTGCCCAGCGGATAGTCGAGCACCGCGCGCAGGTGCTGCTCGAACTGGCTGGTGCGGGAACCGTCCATGGTCCAGTGCCCGGAGTTGTGCGGGCGCATCGCAAGCTCATTGACGAGTAATTCGCCGTCGGTGGTCTCGAACAACTCGACGGCAAGGACGCCGACGACACCGAGCTGGTCGGCCAGTCGCAAGGCCAGCTGCTGCGCCGAGGCGGCGACCTCCTCGGGCAAGTTGGGCGCCGGCGCGATCACCTGCACGCAGATGCCGTCCTGCTGCACCGTCTCCACCACCGGCCACGCCGCCCCCTGGCCGAACGGCGAGCGCGCGACCAACGCCGACAACTCCCGTCGCAGCTGCACCCGCTCCTCGGCCAGCACGGGCGTTCCGCCGGCCAGGTAGTCGCGGGTGATGTCGCGGGCGTGCTCCAGGTCGCCGGCCAGCTGTACGCCGCGCCCGTCGTAGCCGCCCCGTATCGCCTTGATGACGAGCGGCGCGTCGAGGCGCTCGGCGAAGCCGTCCAGATCATCGAGGCTCTCGATGGCGCGGTAGCGAGGCACCGGGGCGCCCAACTCTTCCAAGCTTTTGCGCATGACGAGTTTGTCTTGCGCGTGCACCAAAGCCTGCGGTGGCGGTGCCACGTTGACGCCTTCGGCGACCAGCTTTTCCAGCAGCTCGGTCGGAACATGCTCGTGGTCGAAGGTCAACACGTGAGCGCCGGCGGCGACGCGGCGCAGGTCGTCCAGGTTATCGTGCGCGCCGATCACGACATCCGGGCTGACCTGGGCCGCCGGCTCGTCGTCGGTGTTAGCCAGCACGCGCAGGGTCTGCCCCAGGGCGATCGCGGCCTGATGGGTCATCCGGGCAAGTTGGCCGCCACCGACCATGGCTACCAGGGGGTTGCGGGGACTTGGCACGGCCATCATGGTGTCACGGCGCCTGACCGGCGTGTTTACCGGCCGCAGCGCCAAATCGTTATGTACCATTTTGCGCCGATTTCGAGATCATACGTAGACTGGCGTGCTGTGTCCTTTGCCGATGCCACAATTGCGCGCCTTCCCAGGGTCATTCAGCCCTTTGCGATGCGCCATCATGAGCTGATCAAATTTGCCATCGTCGGCGGCACCACATTCATCATTGACTCGGCAATTTTCTTTGCGCTGAAGCTCACAATTCTCGAGCCGAAGCCGGTAACTGCCAAGGTCATCGCGGGAATCGTCGCGGTGATTGCCTCATATGTGCTGAACCGGGAATGGAGCTTCCGCGACCGGGGTGGTCGCGAGCGCCATCACGAAGCGCTGCTGTTCTTCGCGTTCAGCGGCGTCGGGGTGGTCCTCAGCATGGCGCCACTGTGGATTTCGAGCTACGTCCTGCAGCTGCGGCAGCCGATGGTGTCACTGACCGTGGAAAACATCGCGGACTTCATCTCGGCTTACATCATCGGCAACCTGCTGCAGATGGCATTCCGCTTCTGGGCCTTCCGACGCTGGGTGTTCCCCGACCAGTTCGCCCGCAACCCCGACAAGGCACTGGAATCGGCGCTTACCGCAGGCGGTATTGCCGAGGTATTCGAAGACGCTTTAGAGGACGGCCTGGAAGCCGACTACGGCAGCGGCCAAAACGGAAACGTGACCCTGTTGCGTGCCTGGCGGCGTAAGAAGGCCAGCAGGCTGAATCAGCTGGGCGACTCCTCGGAGCCCAGCGTGTCGAAGACTTCGTGATACAGCAGCGCGTGCACCTCACGTAGTCGCGGGATGTTGTAGAACTCCAACGGATCCTGCGACGCCGATTCGATGATCAGCGTCCCCGTGCGGAACATTCGCTCCCAAAGCTTGTCGCGGAACTCCACACTGTTGATGCGCGCCAGCGGAATGTCGATGCCGCTGCGGGTCATGACGCCGTGCCGGTACATCACCCGCCGGTTGGTCACCACGAAATGGGTGGTGAGCCAGCTTAGGAACGGCCAAATCGTCAGCCATCCGACGATCACCAGCCAGATTCCCCAGATGAAGCCGTAAAGGATGTTTTTGGTGAGCTGCGGCCATTGCGACCCGGTCCCGTTGACGACGGCAGACCCTAGAGCGGCGAGCCCGGTCATCAGGATCAGCGCCAACGCCGGCAAGATCAGGCGTTTCCAATGTGGGTGGCGATGCAAGACCACCTGCTCGCCCTTGGCCAGTGCGTTGTCCGGATAGCCCATGCGGTGACCCTAGCCCTTAGCGCAGGTGGATGACATCACCAGCGGACACCACGACCAGCTCGCCCGACTTGGACGCATCGGTCGCCCATTTCTCCAAGCACAGCCGGCCCTGATCGTCGACGTCACGCGCGATCCCGACGACCTCTTTGCCGCCGGGGAGCACGGCGCGCACGCGCGAACCCAGGGTCAGGCTGCGGGCACGATAGTCGGCCAGCAGCTGTGGATCTGACCCGTGCGCGGCTCGCCAGCTGGCGATCCGCTCCCCCAGTTCGCGTAGCACCTGGCGGACGATGACGTGTCGGTCGGGCTCGGCGACTCCCGCGTCTGCTAGCGAGGCCGCGTCGGGGACGTCGTCGGGGGCCTCGTAAACGTTGAGCCCTAGGCCCACGACCGCGAACGGGTGGGCGACCTCGGCCAGGATCCCGGCCAGCTTTGCCATGGACCCGGAAGCGTTGGCGAGCACGTCGTTGGGCCACTTGAGGCCCGCCTCGACCGTGGTGACCGTGGCCACGGCATCAACGACGGCCAGGCCGGTGGCCAGCGACAGCCAGCCCCAACCTGCCGTCGGGACATCGTCGATCCGCACGCCCACCGAAAACGTGATCTGCGCCCGCGGTGACGCCCACCAGTTGCGCCCATGGCGCCCGCGCCCGGCCGTCTGGTGCTCAGCGATCAACACGTGGCCGTCGATGTCAACACCGGATGCGGCCCGCGCCAACAGGTCGGCATTGGTGGAACCCGTTTCGGCGACAACATCGAGTTGGCGCCAGTAAGAGGACTCCTTGAGCACCTCGGCGCGCAGCGCCGCCTGATCAAGTGGCGGCCGGAGCTGATCGCGGTCGGTCATGCGCGACTTTAACCCGGCAAGACCCGCGGCGGTGGGTTAGGCGTGCTGCGCGCGCCCGAAATTCGCGCGTTCAGCAAAGCATGGCGATGCCGCTACATCCTCGGCAGGCACCGCACAATCCGCGGAGCGCGGTTCATAGCTAACTCAAATCTGTAAATCGATTCTGAAGATCTCTCCTCATCCGGCAGGCCAGGCGATATTGTCCTGAACGTCAATTCAATCTTGGATCTGACTCCTACCAGCATAGGGGCGCCCATGTCCTACGTCGCCGTTGCACCCGAGATCCTCAGCCTCACCGCTGGCAGCCTTTCTGAGATCGGCTCCAGCATCACAGCAGCAAACCGAACCGCCGCGGTGGCGACGACTCAGGTGTTGGCAGCCGCCAGCGATGAGGTGTCCACAGCTATTGCCGCCCTGTTCGGGACCTACGGCGCGGAGTATCAGTCGATCAGCGCCCAGGCGTCGGCGTTTCACGACCAGTTCCTGCGCACCCTGGCTGCCGGCGCGCATGCGTACGCCGGCGCCGAGGCGACCAGCATCGAACAGTTGGTGCTCGGCGTCATCAACGCGCCGACGAGGTTCTTGCTGGGTCGACCGCTGATCGGCGACGGTGCTGCCGGGGCGCCCGGCCAACGCGGCGGAGACGGCGGCCTGCTTTGGGGCAATGGCGGGGCCGGTGGCGCCGGGTTGGCCGGCCAAGACGGCGGCGCGGGTGGCTCGGCGGGGCTGATCGGAAGCGGCGGCGCAGGTGGTGCCGGTGGCCCCGGCGCGACGGGCACGGCGGCCGGCAACGGCGGTCGAGGAGGCAACGGTGGCTGGCTGTTCGGCACCGGAGGAGTCGGCGGAGCCGGCGGTGCGGGCGGTATTGGCGGAGCGGCCGGCAACGGCGGCGCCGGAGGCAACGGCGGCTGGCTGTACGGCGCCGGCGGCGCCGGTGGTCAAGCCGGTACCGGCGGTGTTGGCGGCAGCAGCGGAAGCTACGGCACCGGCGGTGACGGCGGCACAGGCGGTAACGGCGGCAACGGCGCCAACTCCACCACCGTGCTGGCTGACGGCAACGGCGCCACCGGGTTTGCCGGCGGCAACGGCGGCAACGGCGGCGCCGGCGGCGACTCCGGTGAAGGCGGCACCAACGGCAACGGCGGAGCCGGCGGCGCCGGTGGGACGGGCGGCCGCGGCGCCGACGGCGCCAACGCCGTGGGCACCGTCGGAGGCAACGGCGGCGACGGAGGTACCGGCGGCAAGGCCGGCGCCGGTGGTCAAGCCGGTACCGGCGGTGTTGGCGGCAGCAGCGGAAGCTACGGCACCGGCGGTGACGGCGGCACAGGCGGTAACGGCGGCAACGGCGCCAACTCCACCACCGTGCTGGCTGACGGCAACGGCGCCACCGGGTTTGCCGGCGGCAACGGCGGCAACGGCGGCGCCGGCGGCGACTCCGGTGAAGGCGGCACCAACGGCAACGGCGGAGCCGGCGGCACCGGCGGTGCCGGCGGACGAGGAGCCGACGGAGCCGACGGCTCCTACCGGATCACCGCGATCGGTGGCGACGGCGGCGACGGTGGGGCCGGCGGCAACGCTGGATTGGGTGGTCAAGCCGGCACCGGCGGTGTCGGCGGCCAGATTGGTAGCAACGGGTTCGGCGGTCACGGCGGCAACGGCGGCAACGGCGGCGCCGGTGACAACAACGGCCACGGCCAAGCCGGCGGCAACGGCGGAAAGGGCGGCGCCGGCGGCGCCGGCGTCAATGGCGTCAACGGCGGCAACGGCGGCGACGGAGGCAATGGCGGCAACGGGGGTGACGCTGCGGAAGTTCAGCATCAAACGTACCCGGGCCTTGACGGCGGTAACGGCGGCAACGGGGGTGACGGAGGCAACGCCACCGACGGCGGCAATGCCGGCAGCGGCGGTGCGGGCGGCGCTGGCGGCGCTGGCGGCGCCGGCGGCAACGGGTCCGCCCAGGTCTGGCTCCACGGCGGAACCGGCGGCCACGGCGGCCACGGCGGGACCGGTGGTGACGGCGGCGTCGCGATCGGCGGGGGCAGCCACGGCAGTGGCGGGATCGGCGGTGCTGGCGGCGCCGGCGGCAACGGAGGTAGTGGCGGCGATGCCCTACCCGAGTTCGCGCCTGACGGCGGCAACGGCGGCACCGGCGGCACCGGCGGCAACGGCGGAGCGGGCGGCCTGGCCGGCGACGGCGTCACCGCCGCCGCCGCCGGCGCTGGCGGCAATGCCGGCAACGGAGGCAACGGAGGGCATGGCGCCGACGGTGTCACCCTGGCCGACAGCACGGCAACCGCGGGTGGCACCGGGGGGAACGGCGGAGCCGGCGGAAAGGGCGGCAACAGCGGACCGGGCGGCACCAACGGCTCTGGCGGCACCGGCGGCAACGGCGGCAACGGTGGTAACGGCGGCAAAGGCGCAGACGGCGCGGCCGGTGTGGGCACGGGGCTAGGTCAAGATGGCGGAGCCGGCGGCTTTGGTGGCAACGCCGGAGCGGGCGGCGTCGCCGGCACCGGCGGTGCCGGCGGCCAGATTGGCGGCGACGGGTTCGGCGGTGACGGCGGCAACGGCGGCGACGGCGGTGCCGGTGATAACAGCTCCGGCCTCGGCCACGCCGGCGGAAACGGCGGAAAGGGAGGCAACGGCGGCATCGGCGTCAACGGCGTCAATGGCGGCGACGGCGGCAACGGCGGCAACGGCGGCAACGGCGCCGACGGCGTGGAAGTTTCATCTGAGGGTTACCCCGGCTTTGACGGCGGCAACGGCGGCAACGGCGGCAACGGGGGCAACGCGATGATGGGCGGCAACGCCGGCCACGGCGGCGTGGGCGGCGCTGGCGGTGCTGGCAGTGACGGAGCCGATGGCATCGAGTGGGTCCACGGCGGACCCGGCGGCAACGGCGGCCACGGCGGGGCCGGCGGTAACGGCGGCGTCGCATACGGCGGGGGCAGTCACGGCAGTGGCGGGATCGGCGGCGCCGGCGGCAACGGCGGCAACGGCGGCAACGGCGGCGACGCCCAATTCTCGCCTATGGGTGACATCCACGGCGGCAACGGCGGCAACGGCGGCAACGGCGGAGCGGGCGGCCTGTCCGGCGACGGCGTCACCAGAGCCAGCACCGGCGATGGCGGCGACGGCGGCAACGGCGGCAACGGCGGCCGCGGCGCCGACGGCATCCAGTTGGCCGAGGGCGTAGGCCGCGCGGGAGGAAACGGCGGCAACGGCGGCGGTGGCGGCAAGGGCGGCAACAGCGGACCGGGCGGCACGAACGGTTCTGGCGGCAGCGCTGGGAACGGCGGCAACGGCGGCGACGGCAGCGACGGCCCCCCGACGGCCTTACTGCCACCAATGTCTCCGGCGGTAATGGCGGCCACGGCGGCGACGGCGGCACCGGCGGATTGGCGGGAACTGGCGGCGCTGGCGGGACCAGTGGCAGCGCAGGAGACGGCGGCAACGGAGGCGACGGAGGCAAGGGCGGCAAAGCATCGCTCGCCGCGTTTGCTGACAGCAACGGAGGCAACGGAGGCAACGGAGGCGCGGGCGGAACAGGCGTCGGCGGTCTCAACGGCGGTGCCGGTGGTATGGGCGGTACGGGTGGCACCGGCGGCGGTTCAACTTATCTGCTCGGGATCGGTAGCGCAGGCGATGGCGGCAGCGGTGGCACTGGAGGGGACGGTGGTGACGCCGTTGGCGGCGGTATCGGCGGCGTCGGCGGCGCAGGCGGCAATGGCGGCGCAGGCGGAAAAATATCGGGATACGTTGGCGGCGGCGGCCAGGGCGGCGACGGCGGCACGGGTGGTCACACCTACGGTGGCGGTCCGGGCGGTCACGGCGGCCCCGGCGGCGATGGGGGCCCGAATGGTAACGGCGGGAAAGGAGACCCCGGCAGCCCTGGGTCCGACGGCAACGCCGACGGTAGCGGCGGATTCGGCGGCCAAGGCGGCGCTGGCGGGTTCTAATACCTGTGGCGCACCACACGAGGCCCCTCCTCGCGCCCCTCGTCGACCCTGGTCGGCGGTTACCGGCGATTACTTAAGGGCTGCTTAAGGACCGGCATGGGGTCGCGCTGGGACTGCCGATAGCATCGTCACCTATGACTAGCGTTACCGACCACACGGCCGAGCCGGCCGCCGAGCACAAGATCGACATTCACACCACCGCCGGCAAGCTGGCCGAGTTGCACCGGCGTCGGGAAGAGTCGTTGCACCCCGTCGGAGAAGAGGCCGTCGAGAAGGTACACGCCAAGGGCAAGCTGACGGCCCGGGAGCGCATCTACGCGCTGCTCGACGAGGACTCGTTCGTGGAATTGGACGCGCTGGCCAAGCACCGCAGCACCAACTTCGGGTTGGAAAAGAACCGACCGCTCGGCGACGGCGTGGTCACCGGCTACGGCACCATCGACGGGCGCGACGTGTGCATCTTCAGCCAGGACGCCACCGTGTTCGGCGGCAGCCTCGGCGAGGTCTACGGGGAGAAGATCGTCAAGGTACAGGAACTGGCGATCAAGACCGGCCGTCCGCTGATCGGCATCAACGACGGCGCGGGCGCGCGCATCCAAGAGGGTGTCGTTTCGCTGGGCCTGTACAGCCGGATCTTCCGCAACAACATCCTGGCTTCCGGCGTCATCCCGCAGATCTCGCTGATCATGGGCGCCGCCGCCGGCGGGCACGTCTACTCCCCCGCCCTCACCGACTTCGTGATCATGGTCGACCAGACCAGCCAGATGTTCATCACCGGGCCCGACGTCATCAAGACCGTCACCGGCGAGGACGTCACCATGGAGGAACTCGGCGGCGCGCACACCCACATGGCCCGCTCGGGCACCGCGCACTACGTCGCATCGGGCGAGCAGGACGCCTTCGACTACGTCCGCGACCTGCTCAGCTACCTGCCGCCGAACAATGCGACCGACGCGCCGCGCTACCAGGCCACCGAACCCGTCGGCCCCATCGAGGAGAACCTCACCGACGAGGACCTCGAGTTGGACACGCTGATTCCGGACTCACCGAACCAGCCGTACGACATGCACGAGGTCATCACGCGCGTCCTCGACGAGGACGAGTTCCTCGAGATCCAAGCGGGCTACGCCCAGAACATCGTTGTCGGGTTCGGCCGGATCGAGGGCCGGCCGGTCGGGATCGTCGCCAACCAGCCCACCCACTTCGCGGGCTGCCTGGACATCGACGCCTCAGAGAAGGCGGCTCGCTTCGTGCGGACCTGCGACTGCTTCAACATCCCGATCGTCATGTTCGTCGACGTTCCCGGCTTCCTACCCGGAACAGGCCAGGAGTACAACGGCATCATCCGGCGCGGCGCCAAGCTGCTGTTCGCCTACGGCGAGGCCACCGTCCCGAAGATCACCGTGATCACCCGCAAGGCCTACGGCGGCGCGTACTGCGTCATGGGTTCCAAGGACATGGGCTGCGACGTCAACCTGGCCTGGCCGACGGCCCAGATCGCCGTGATGGGCGCCTCCGGCGCGGTTGGCTTCGTCTACCGCCAGCAGCTCAAGGAGGCGGCCGCCAAGGGCGAGGACGTCGACGCGCTCCGGTTGAAGCTGCAGCAGGAGTACGAGGACACCCTGGTCAACCCCTACGTGGCCGCCGAGCGCGGTTACGTCGACGCGGTGATCCCGCCGTCGCACACCCGCGGTTACATCGGCACCGCGCTGCGCCTGCTGGAACGCAAGATCGCTCAGTTGCCGCCCAAGAAGCACGGGAACATTCCGCTATGACCGACGCAGCAGCCGAAAGCACCGGAGCCGCCGCCGAAAAGCCGGCGGAATCCGAACAGCACCACGAACCGCACCTCGAGATCCTCAAGGGCCACCCCACCGATCAGGAGTTGGCCGCGCTGGTGGCGGTGCTGGGCAGCATCGGCGGTCCGCCGCCGCCCCCGCCACCCGAGCCCAGCCGGTGGGGCCTGCCAGTCGACAGACTGCGTTACCCCGTCTTCAGTTGGCAGCGCATCACCCTGCAGGAAATGACGCACATGCGCCGATGACCCGGCTGGTGCTCGGGTCAGCGTCGAGCGGCCGGCTCAAGGTACTGCGCCAGGCCGGCGTCGACCCACTGGTCGTGGTTTCCGGGGTGGACGAGGACGACGTCATCGCCGGGCTTGGTTCTGATGCCGATCCCGACGAGGTGGTGTGCGCGCTGGCCCGCGCCAAGGCCGAACACGTGACCACCCTGCTACCCGGGGCGCATCCCGATGCCGCCGCGAATTGCCTTGTGGTGGGCTGTGATTCGATGCTCTACCTGGACGGCGAACTGTGCGGCAAGCCGGCGTCGGTCGACACTGCGCGCCGGCAGTGGCAGTCGATGGCCGGCCACATCGGCGAGCTGCACACCGGTCACTGTCTAATCCTGTTGCGCGACAACACGATAGTTGGCCAAGAAGCCGAAACAGCAATTACCCGAGTGCATTTCGGGACCCCTTCGGACGCCGACCTGGACGCCTATCTGGCCAGCGGCGAGTCATTGGGGGTGGCCGGCGGCTTCACCCTGGACGGCCTGTCCGGTTGGTTCATCGACGGCGTGGAGGGCGACCCGTCCAACGTGATCGGCCTGAGCCTGCCGCTGATCCGAACCCTCGCGCAGCGGCTGGGCTTGTCGGTCGCCTCCCTCTGGGCAGCGAACTCGACCGCGTCGTGACCAACTGGACGGAGTTCACCGCACAGGCGCCGCGGATCGCGGCCATTTTTCTGCGCCGCCACCGCGCCACCGGAAACCTCTGCCTGCTGGCCACCATTCGATCCGACGGGTTCCCGCGCATCAGCCCGTTGGAGCCGCTGGTCTTCGAAGACCAGCTGTGGTTGCCGGGCATGCCCAACACCACCAAGTTCGCCGACCTCGGGCGCGAACCGCGCTTCTGCCTGCACACCGCGACCGCAGACCCGAAGGTGACCGACGGCGACGCGAAACTTTGGGGCCTGGCCCACGACGTCACCGACCTGGACTTGCGCCGGCGCTTCGCCGAAAACCTCTATGCTGAAACTGGATTCGACTTGCGTAACGAGGAGTTCGCCCTGTTCTCCACCAAGCTCACCGGAGCCTCGGCCGTCGAGGTCGGTGACGATCACCTCGACATCACCGTCTGGAATCCCGGCCAGCCGGAACGCGTGGTACGCAAGCACTGAACGGCCGTCAATTCCCGACCATCAGCGGCTGAGTAGGCTTGGGGCGTGCCACTTCCCGCGGACCCGAGTCCAACCCTGTCGGAATACGCCCACCCGGAACGGCTGGTGACGGCCGACTGGCTGTCGGCCAACATCGGTGCGCCCGGCCTGGCCATCGTCGAATCCGACGAGGACGTCCTGCTGTACGACGTCGGCCACATACCCGGCGCCGTCAAAATCGACTGGCATACCGACCTCAACGACCCGCGTGTGCGCGACTACATCAACGGCGCCCAGTTCGCCGAGTTGATGGACCGCAAGGGCATCGCCCGCGACGACACTGTGGTGATCTACGGCGACAAAAGCAACTGGTGGGCGGCCTACGCGCTATGGGTCTTCACCTTGTTCGGCCACCCCGATGTCCGGTTGCTCAACGGCGGTCGCGACCTGTGGATGGGCGAGCGCCGCGACGCCACGTTGGAGGTGCCCACCAAGACCTCGACCGGCTATCCCGTCGTCGCCCGCAACGACGCCCCGATTCGCGCGTACAAGGACGACGTGCTGGCCATCCTGGGTAAAGAGCCGCTGATCGACGTGCGGTCCCCCGACGAGTACACCGGCAAACGGACGCACATGCCCGACTACCCCGAGGAGGGGGCGCTGCGCGCCGGCCACATCCCGACCGCGGTCTCGATTCCGTGGGGCAAGGCGGCCGACGAGACCGGCCGGTTCCGCGGCCGTCAGGAGCTCGAGGAGCTCTACGGCTTCCTGAAGCCGGACGACAAGACGGTCGTCTATTGCCGCATCGGCGAACGGTCCAGCCACACCTGGTTCGTGCTCACGCATCTGCTGGGCAAACCCGATGTACGCAACTACGACGGCTCGTGGACCGAGTGGGGTAACACCGTGCGAGTGCCGATCGTGGCAGGCGCCGAACCGGGACAGGCCCCAGCAGCCGTACCCGGCTGATGAACATGCCCGCGCCGCTGGCCGAGGTGCTGTCCGACTTCGCCGAAGTCCAGGGGCAGGACAAGTTGCAGCTGCTGTTGGAGTTTGCCAACGATCTCCCGCCGCTTCCGGCGCACCTGGAAGAGGCGGCGATGGAGCCGGTGCCCGAGTGCCAATCACCGCTGTTCCTACACGTCGATGCGCACGACCCCGACCGGGTGCGGCTGTACTTCAGCGCGCCCGCCGAGGCACCGACCACCCGCGGCTTCGCCTCCATCCTGGCTACCGGCCTCGACCAGCAGTCCGCCGCCGAAATCTTGGCGGTGCCCGACGATTTCTACACCGAGTTGGGTTTGGCCGCTCTGATCAGCCCACTGCGTCTGCGGGGGATGTCAGCGATGCTGGCCCGGATCAAGCGGCGGTTGCGCGAAGCCGCCTGAATGGGGAACCGCGTGACCGGGCCGCAGGCGCGACGCATAAACTCCCCGACAAGGCTTGTAAGAAATTCTCTTAAAGACGCAGACGTCCAGTTACAGGAGGCGCAGTGGGTAGTCACGCCAGCTCGAGGATCTCCAAGGTTCTCGTGGCCAACCGCGGCGAGATCGCAGTCCGAGTGATCCGGGCGGCCCGCGACGCCGGCCTGGCGAGCGTGGCCGTCTACGCCGAGCCGGACGCGGAGGCACCGCACGTCAGCCTCGCCGACGAGGCGTTCGCCCTGGGCGGCCAAACCTCCGCCGAGTCCTACCTGGACTTCGGCAAGATCCTGGATGCGGCCGCCAAGTCCGGCGCCAACGCCATCCACCCCGGCTACGGCTTCCTGTCCGAGAACGCCGACTTCGCCCAGGCGGTGATCGACGCCGGTCTGATCTGGATCGGGCCCAGCCCGCAGTCGATCCGCGATCTGGGCGACAAAGTGACCGCCCGCCACATTGCCGCCCGCGCCCAGGCCCCGCTGGTGCCCGGCACCGCCGACCCGGTCAAGGACGCCGACGAGGTGGTGGCCTTCGCCAAGGAGTACGGCGTGCCGATCGCCATCAAGGCGGCCTTCGGCGGCGGTGGCCGCGGCATGAAGGTGGCCCGCACCCTGGAAGAGATCCCCGAACTGTTCGAGTCGGCCACCCGTGAGGCCGTGGCCGCGTTCGGCCGTGGCGAATGCTTCGTCGAGCGCTACCTGGACAAGCCCCGCCACGTCGAGGCCCAGGTGATCGCCGACCAGCACGGCAACGTCGTCGTCGCCGGCACCCGGGACTGCTCGCTGCAGCGTCGCTTCCAGAAGCTCGTCGAGGAGGGTCCCGCGCCGTTCTTGACCGACGCGCAGCGCAAGGAGATTCACGAGTCCGCGAAGCGGATCGTCAAAGAGGCGCACTACTACGGCGCCGGCACCGTCGAATACCTGGTGGGCCAGGACGGGCTGATCTCGTTCCTGGAGGTCAACACCCGCCTGCAGGTCGAGCACCCCGTCACCGAGGAGACCTCGGGCATCGACCTGGTGTTGCAGCAGTTCAAGATCGCCAACGGCGAGAAGCTGGACATCACCGAGGACCCCACGCCCCGCGGCCACGCCATCGAGTTCCGGATCAACGGCGAGGACGCCGGCCGCGGCTTCCTGCCGGCGCCTGGTCCGGTGACCAAGTTCCACCCGCCGACCGGCCCCGGCGTCCGGTTGGACTCCGGTGTGGAGACCGGTTCGGTGATCAGCGGCAATTTCGACTCGATGCTGGCCAAGCTGATCGTGTACGGGGCCGACCGCAACGAGGCGCTGGCACGCGCCCGTCGCGCACTGGACGAATTCCAGGTCGAAGGCCTGGCCACCGTCATCCCGTTCCACCGCGCCATCGTGTCCGACCCGGCATTCATCGGCGACGACAACGGCTTCAGCGTGCACACCCGCTGGATCGAGACCGAGTGGAACAACACCGTCGAGCCGTTCACCGGCGGTGAGGTTCCGGACGAGGAAGACGCCCGGCCACGGCAGAAGGTGGTCGTCGAGGTGGACGGGCGCCGCGTCGAGGTCTCGCTGCCGGCCGACCTTGCGCTGGCGGGCGGGCCCAGCACCGACGCCGTCGGCGCCGTGCGGCGCAAGCCCAAGCCGCGCAAGCGTGGTGCCCATGGTGGCGCCACCGCCTCCGGCGACGCAGTGACCGCTCCCATGCAGGGCACCGTGGTGAAGGTGGCCGTCGAAGAGGGCCAGGAGGTCACCACGGGCGATCTGGTGGTGGTCCTGGAGGCGATGAAGATGGAGAACCCGGTCACCGCGCACAAGGACGGTGTCATCACCGGACTGGCGGTCGAAGCGGGGGCCGCCATCACCCAGGGCACCGTGATCGCCGAGATCAAATAACATCGCGACGGCTTGTCGAGGCCTCGACGAGGCCTCGACTAGACCTGTGATGGTTTGAGCAGCGTTTAACGCACCGATCGGTTAAGGGCTGTCTTCCCTGTCGCGATCCGGGTAGGGTCAAAGGAAGGTTGAGTTCACAGCCGCCCGGACTCACGTCTCTCATCTACGTCAGGCCGCACAAGGGGCCTTATTTTTCCCCATTCTTCAAAGCGGTCGTTCGTTGCACTGCGTGGTCCACAGCATCTATTTGCTAGACGACTGAGGAGTCAACAATGTCCGTAACCCACACTTGGCAAAAGAGCGGCACCGCAGAGTTCACGGCTCGATGGGGTCCGTCGACCGGCGTGATCATCGCCGACGGCGAACTCGACGCGTCGAACGCCGACCTGCTCGCCCAATTCGTGCATCGCTGCAGTCAGCACCGCGATCGCCTCGTCCTGGACCTGCGTGGCCTGGAATTCATTGGCACGGCCGGATTTTCGGCTCTGCACCGAATCAATGTCGCATGCTCGGAAGCCCAGGCGGACTGGTCGATGATTCCCAGCGCGGCGGTGACGCGATTGCTGCAAATCTGCGATCCGGACGGTTCGCTACCGATCCTGCATCTGGACGGCGACACGGACGGCGCGGAGCCGGAAGGCGTGGAACAGGGCCTGCTGGGACCTACTGCAGCTGGTCCCGGAGTCGCGTTAGCGACTTAGCCAGTAGGCGGGAGACATGCATCTGAGAGATGCCGACCCGCTCGGCGATCTGGGTCTGCGTCATCGACTCGAAAAACCGCAGGACCAGTACCATTCGTTCCCGTTCGGGCAATGCCTCGAGCAGGGGGCGGAGGGCCTCCCGGTTCTCGATCTGATCCAAGCCGGTGTCGACGTCGCCCAGGGTGTCCGCGATCGCACGGGCGTCGTCGTCTTCGTTGCCGCCGCCGCTGTCGATGGACAGGGTGTTGTACGAACTGCCGGCCACCAGGCCTTCCACCACCTCTTCCCGGTCCATCCCGAGTTCAGCGGCGAGCTCGGTGGCGGTCGGCGCGCGGCCCAGCCGCTGCGACAGATCCGCGGTGGCGGTGCCGAGTCGCAGGTGCAACTCCTTGAGACGCCGGGGCACCTTGACCGACCAGCTGTTGTCCCGGAAGTGCCGCCGAACCTCGCCCATGATGGTGGGCACCGCGAAGGAAACGAAATCAGACCCCGTCTCGACGTCGAACCGGACTACGGCATTGACCAGGCCCACGCGCGCGACCTGGACGAGGTCGTCTCGCGGCTCGCCGCGGCCTTCGAACCGGCGAGCGATGTGATCGGCCAATGGCAGGCATCGTTCCACGATTTTGTCCCGGTGCCGCTGAAACTCCGCGCTATCGGGACCGAAAGTGGCCAGCTCACGAAACATGTCTGGCACATCGGCGTATTCGTTAGGTCGGGATTCAGAACCGCCGGCAGCACGCGCTGTCACCTGGTCGTCACCTGCTGGGGGCCGCCCGCCGGGCCGTCAACGAGATGCCGAAGACGCTCCCGGTTGCATCGGGCCGCCGACCGTCGTGGAAAGTCTGGACGTCATCAGCCAGCGAGGTTAAAACATGCCAACTGAAACTCCCCGGTGCCACCACGTCGTGGGTGTCACACGCTGCGGACGCCTCTACCACGAGTTCGTCGTCGCGCGGATCGACGACGAGGTTGAGGGTGGCGCCGGGCGTGGCCGAACGGATCAACCGCGTACACACCTCGTCCACCGCCAGCCTCAGGTCCGCGACGGCGTCGAAATCCAGGTCCTCGAAAGTGCCGATGGCACCGACCAGCGTACGCAGCATCGCCAGGTTCTCCAGGCGTGCAGCAACATTGAACTCAACGGCGCGTAGCCCCCGTTGGCGCCCATTGTTACGCGGATCCGCATCGGTCATCTGGCCTCCCGGCAGTATTTGGGCGACAACACTCCCGCCTTCAATCCCGGCTTCGACCTCGTGATCCAGCCGGTTGTTCATGATTGCCACCGGGTATTCAACCAGCTAACGGCCAGGTAGACACGACCGACACAAAGATCGCGGGGACAAGGGGTTGACGCAGACATGCCGGTGCTCATCATGGTGCTCTCTTAATACCCCGCCACCAGGGTCAGCGAAACCAGGTTTGCCCGCTGAGTTTCAGCGAGGTGTGCAGGCATGCGCCGACGCGATGCGGGGCAGGCCAAGTAGCTCGCCAATTAGCTCGACGTAGCGCGTTGGCGGGGCCGACTCTCCGGGTGGGCGGCATAAAACCGCTCCTCGATGCGGCTGACGCGACGGTTCTCCACGGCGAACCACAGCGCACCGGCGATCAACCCGAGCGCGGAAATAACTATCGTCGTAGCGAGCCACTCGTAGTGTCGGTAGCCGGCGGCCACCGCGGTGCTGATCATGCCGAACGCCGATACAGCAAACAAAATCAAGCCCGGCCAGAAGAAATTGTCCTTCATGACGAGGCCGGCGTGCGGCAGCGTGGTGCGCAAGTAATCCGTCGGATCGTGATGCGTATCGCCCATCACGTCTCCTCTCCTACGGGACGAGACAAATGAAATGCTACCTACTTCGGGAGTACCAGCGAAATCCCGAATGTGCACGTGCCAGCGCGCCGGAACGAATAAGCGTGGGCGCACACACTTTGTGTCAAACCGAGACGGCGTTCTGGCGGTCGAACAGGTCGGGCAGAGAAATCGCCCCAATTGTCGTGACCAGCCACACCAGCACGGTGGTGGCCACCCAGGAGGCGAAGCCGCCGATGTTGACCCCGTCGGTCAGTTCGGCCGCAAGAACCAGGGCGAGGAGGGTCAACGCCAGACCGCTCCCGCCTAGAAGCAGGGATGCGTATTCATGCGGCAACTTCAAGATCAAGAACGACAGCAGCGCCTGCGCGACCGAGAACAACACCAGGGCGACGACGAACCCCGACGCTGACAACGAAACTCTGGGAACAATCCACGCCGCCAGCATTAGTCCGATCGCCCACACAATTAGAAGCACAGCTAAGCGTACGAGAATTTGCCTCATGCAATAAGCGTAGGACTTCGAAGTATGACTGGGAAGAACACGCGTTGTCCGATCAAAGCGCCAAATCCGAATTGGGCCGCAATGCGGCGAACCCCGACCCAGAAGCTCCGACCCAAGAGGCCCCGACCCAAGAGGCCCCGGTTCAAATGGCCAGGAAGGGTCCGGCGATCGACGGGGCGCCCATGGAAGCGGTCAGCATCGTCAGACCCAACAGGAACCAACCCGCTCCGTTCCAGCCCCACCAGGTGCGCTCCTCGCACCGCGCCAAGTAGGTGCGCAGGAACGCCCACAGCCCGCCGCCCAACAGGATCAGCGGTCCGCCCAGCGCCAACGCGGTTCGCTGGGGTGCGCCGCACGCCACCGTGTCGCCAGTCATGCCAGGACAGGTGCTCACCCATAGGGCGGCCAAAACGACGAAGCCCAGGCCGGCAAGCGTGGCCACTACTGCAAACCGGATTGCGGCGTGGACCTCACCGTCCTCCAAGCCCAGTCGATCACCCGGTGATCGCTCGCGCGCCTCCTGCATCGAAGCCCCTCTGTCGCGTTCGCCCGCTGCTGCGGATCAATGACTACGTCGCGTGGGCCGCCTGGTTAGTTACACCCGTCTGGCCAGCCGGCGGCCACTTTTGTGTCCAATACCCTGCGCGATCCCCGGTAAAACCGCATTTTCGCCTCGCCGCGGCGGCGCTACCACCGCCGCTGCGGCTACCACTTATCGAGTGCGTTTCTTGTTGCGCCGACTGCGGTTCGATCGCCGTACCAGAATGCCCGGAGGTGACACCGACGCCCGCAGCCGATTTGACTTGCGTTGAATAACGTTGTGCCGCCATGGGTTTCATCCGCGCGCGCTCGACCAGCGCCGATATTGCTGCTCGATGGCGCCCGTCGTCGGCCCCGGAAGAAAGTTCGGGTAAAAAACGCATTTGCCCTGAGCGCTTAAACGACATGAGTAGTATCTCTGCTTATGGCGACAGCCAGAAGGCGGTTATCCCCGGAGGATCGACGCGCCGAACTGCTCGCCCTGGGGGCGGAAGTTTTCGGGAAGCGACCTTACGACGAGGTTCGGATCGACGAGATTGCCGAACGCGCCGGGGTGTCGCGCGCGCTGATGTACCACTATTTCCCCGACAAGCGGTCGTTCTTCGCCGCCGTCGTGAAGGACGAGGCCGATCGGCTGTACGCAGCCACGAATACCGAGCCCGCACCCGGCATGACGATGTTCGAAGAGATCCGCACCGGCGTGCTGGCCTACATGGCCTACCACCAGCAGAACCCCGAGGCGGCCTGGGCCGCCTACGTGGGCCTGGGTCGGTCGGACCCGGTTCTGCTTGGCATCGACGACGAGGCCAAGGACCGCCAGATGGAACACATCATGACCCGCATTGGCGAGGTCGTGAGTGGAATGCCGGACACGAGCGCGCTGGACGCCGAAATCGAGCGCGACCTGAGGGTGATCATCTACGGCTGGATTTCGTTCACGTTCGAAATCTGTCGCCAGCGGATCATGGACCCGACGACCGACGCCGAGATGCTCGCCGACGCTTGCGCCCATATGCTGCTCGACGCCATCGCCAGGGTGCCCAACATTCCGGACAAGCTGGCCGAAGCCATGGAAACCGCACGCGACCTGCCACAACGGTAATTTGTCGGTACCCGTTGGCACGATGGGTTAGGTGAGCTCCGCGCACGGCGAACCTGCCCCCTCTTCGGCGGCCCAGTCTTTGCAAGCACTGGACCGCTTCAGTGCGCTCACCCGCGACTGGTTCGCCAGCACGTTCGCCGCGCCTACCACCGCGCAGGCCAGCGCCTGGGACGCGATCGCCGACGGCGACGACACCCTGGTCATCGCGCCGACCGGTTCCGGCAAGACGCTCGCCGCCTTCCTGTGGGCTTTGGACAACCTGGCCGCCCAGGCCGGCACGGCGGCTGACCAGCCGGCCGGCACCCGCGTCCTTTACGTTTCCCCGCTCAAGGCGCTCGCCGTCGACGTGGAACGCAACCTGCGTACCCCGTTGGCCGGGCTGACCCGGCTGGCCGAACGCCGGGGACTGCCCGTCCCGAACATCAGCGTCGGGGTCCGGTCCGGCGACACTCCCCCGACGCTGCGCCGTCAGCTCATCGCTCGCCCACCCGACGTGCTGATCACCACGCCGGAATCGCTGTTTCTGATGCTGACGTCGGCCGCCCGCGAAACCCTGGCCAACGTGCAGACGGTCATCGTCGACGAGATCCACGCCGTCGCCGCCACCAAGCGCGGCGCGCATCTGGCGCTGTCGCTGGAACGCCTCGACGAACTCTGCGGCGCGGCCCGCCCACAGCGCATCGGGCTGTCGGCGACCGTGCGGCCGCCCGAGGAACTCGCCCGGTTCCTGTCCGGCGTAAACCCCGCAGCCCGGACCACCGTGGTCGCTCCGCCGTCGAGCAAGACCGTCGAACTGTCCGTGCAGGTCCCCGTGCCCGATATGGCCAACTTGGAGAACAACACCATCTGGCCCGATGTCGAGGCGCGACTGGTCGACCTGATCGAAGCGCACAATTCCACCATCGTGTTCGCCAACTCACGCCGACTCGCGGAGCGACTTACCGCGCGCCTCAACGAGATTCACGCTGAGCGGTCGGGAATGGAACTGCCTTCCGCCGGCAACCCGCAGGTCGCGGGGGGCGCGCCGGCCTATGTGATGGCGAGCGGCCAGACGTTCGGCGCTCCGCCTCTGCTCGCCCGCGCACACCACGGATCGGTCAGCAAGGAGCAGCGGGCCATCGTCGAAGAAGACCTCAAACGCGGTCAGCTCAAGGCGGTGGTGGCCACGTCAAGCCTGGAGCTCGGCATCGACATGGGCGCGGTCGACCTGGTGATCCAGGTGGAGGCGCCTCCGTCGGTGGCCAGTGGTTTGCAGCGCATCGGGCGGGCCGGTCACCAGGTCGGCGAAATATCGCGCGGAGTGCTGTTTCCCAAGCACCGCACCGACCTGATCGGCTGCGCGGTGAGCGTGCAGCGCATGCTCGGCGGCCAGATCGAGACCATGCGGGTGCCCAGCAACCCGCTCGACATCCTGGCGCAGCACACGGTGGCCGCGGCCGCGCTGGAGCCGCTGAACGCGGACGCGTGGTTCGACACTGTACGGCGCAGCGCCCCCTTCGCGACGCTGCCGCGCAGCGTGTTCGAAGCCACCCTGGACCTACTGTCCGGCAAGTACCCGTCCACGGAGTTCGCCGAATTGCGGCCACGCTTGGTGTACGACCGCGACACCGGCACGTTGACCGCGCGGCCCGGCGCGCAACGACTGGCCGTCACCTCTGGCGGCGCCATTCCCGACCGCGGGTTGTTCACCGTCTATCTCGCTTCTGATTCTGAAAAGCCTTCGCGGGTAGGCGAACTCGACGAAGAGATGGTGTACGAATCCCGTCCTGGAGATGTCATTTCGCTGGGCGCCACCAGTTGGCGGATCGTCGAGATCACCCACGATCGGGTGCTGGTCGTGCCCGCCCCGGGACAGCCGGCCCGGTTGCCGTTCTGGCGCGGCGACGATGTCGGCCGTCCCGCCGAGCTCGGCGCCGCCCTCGGCGCGCTGACCGGCGAGCTGGCCGGCTTGGACCGCGAGTCCTTCGGCAGGCGCTGCGCCGAACTCGGATTCGACACCTACGCGATCGACAACCTCTGGGTGTTGCTGGACGACCAGCGCACCGCCACCGGCGTGCTGCCCACCGACACCACCCTGCTGGTCGAGCGGTTCCGCGACGAGCTCGGCGACTGGCGGGTGGTGCTGCATTCGCCCTACGGCCTGCGGGTGCACGGGCCGCTCGCGCTTGCTGTGGGACGGCGGCTGCGCGAACGTTACGACCTCGACGAGAAGCCGACCGCCTCCGATGACGGCATCGTGGTGCGGTTGCCGGACACCGGAGACGACGCGCCCCCCGGTGCCGAGCTGTTCGTCTTCGACGCCGACGAGATCGACCCGATCGTCACCGCCGAAGTGGGCGCCTCGGCACTGTTCGCCTCCCGATTCCGGGAATCAGCCGCCCGCGCCCTGCTGCTGCCACGCCGACACCCGGGTCGACGCTCACCCCTGTGGCACCAACGGCAGCGCGCCGCTCAACTGCTCGAGGTGGCCCGCAAATATCCCGATTTCCCGATCGTGCTCGAAACCATCCGCGAGTGCCTGCAAGACGTCTACGACGTCCCGACACTGACCGGGCTGATGACAGCGATCGCCCAGCGCCGGATACGGGTGATCGAAACCGAGACCGCCAAGCCCTCCCCCTTCGCCGCGTCGCTGATGTTCGGCTATGTCGGCGCGTTCATGTACGAGGGCGACATCCCACTGGCCGAACGACGCGCCGCGGCGCTCTCGCTGGACAGCACGCTGCTGGCCGAACTGCTCGGCCGCGTCGAATTGCGCGAGCTGCTGGATCCCGACGTCATTGCCGCGACCGGGCGCCAGCTACAGCATCTCTCCGACGACCGGCGCGCCCGGGATGCCGAGGGGGTCGCCGATCTGCTTCGGTTGCTGGGTCCGCTGACCGAAGACGAGGTCGCCGAGCGGTCGAGCGTGTCTTCGCTCAACGCTGATGTCGGCGGCTGGCTCGAAGGTCTGCGCGCCGCCCGACGTGCGCTGACGGTGTCGTTCGCCGGGCGCACCTGGTGGGTGGCCGTCGAGGACATCGGCCGGCTGCGCGACGGCGTCGGCGCCGCCGTTCCGGTGGGTCTACCGGCCAGCTTCACCGAGGCGGTGGCCGATCCCCTGGGCGAGCTCGTCGGTCGTTACGCCCGCACGCACACCCCGTTCACCACCGCCGAGGCCGCCGCCCGGTTCGGCCTGGGGTTGCGGGTCACCGCCGATGTACTGGGCCGGCTGGCCAGTGACGGCCGGTTGGTGCGGGGCGACTTTGTCGTAGCCGAATCCGTTGGCGGCGCGGGGTCCGAACAATGGTGTGACGCCGACGTCTTGCGCATCCTGCGCCGCCGCTCGCTGGCGGCGTTGCGAGCTCAGGTCGAGCCCGTCAGCACCGCGGCCTACGGGCGGTTCTTGCCCGCCTGGCACGAAGTGGGCACCTCCGGCGCATCCGGCTCATCGGGCGTCGACCGGTTGTTGTCGGTGGTCGACCAGCTCGCCGGCGTGCGGATACCCGCCTCGGCGCTGGAACCGCTGGTGCTGGCCCCACGCATCCCCGGCTACGCGCCGGCGATGCTCGACGAACTGCTGGCCACCGGCGAGGTCACCTGGGCGGGTGCCGGGTCGATCTCGGGCAGCGACGGCTGGATCACGCTGCACCCGGCCGAGGTGGCGCCCTTCACGCTGGCCCCACCCGCCGAGATCGACCTCACCGACGCCCACCGCGCAATCCTGGACAGCCTGGCCGGCGGTGGCGGGTACTTCTTCCGGCAACTCATGGCAACCGGGTTGCCCGAAGCGGAGCTGAAAGCCGCACTGTGGGAACTGATCTGGGCGGGCTGGGTCACCGGCGACACCTTCGCGCCGGTACGCGCGGTGCTCGGCGGCGGGCAGGGCGCCCGGAAGCGGTCGGCACCCGCGCACCGGGCACACCGCCCCCCGCGGTTGAGCCGGTACAGCATCGCGCACGCGGCCACCCGCGCCGCCGACCCGACCCTGGCGGGACGATGGTCGGCGCTGCCGTCCCCCGAACCCGATTCCACGCTGCGCGCGCACCACCAGGCCGAGGTGCTGCTGAACCGACACGGCGTACTGACCAAAGGCGCGGTCGCCGCCGAGGGCATTCCCGGCGGATTCGGCACGGTTTACAAGGTTCTGAGCGGATTCGAGGAAGCCGGCAAGTGCCAGCGGGGGTACTTCGTCGAGTCGCTGGGCGGCGCACAGTTCGCCGTCGCCTCGACGGTCGACCGGCTGCGCAGCTACCTCGACAGTGTCGACCCCGAACGGCCCGAATACCGCGCGGTGGTGCTGGCCGCCGCCGACCCGGCCAACCCCTACGGAGCCGCCCTGCCCTGGCCCACCATCGACGACCACGCCGGCGCCCGGCCGGGCCGCAAGGCGGGAGCGCTGGTGGTGCTGGTGGACGGCGAGCTCGCCTGGTTCCTCGAACGGGGCGGACGATCGATGCTCACCTTCACCGAGGATCCCGCGGCCAACGGCGCGGCCGCTCTGGGGCTCGCCGAATTGGTCACCGCCCGGCGGGTCGCGTCGATCCTGGTCGAACGCGTGAATGGGGTGCCGGTGCTGAACCCCGACGCGCCGGACCGCGTGACGGCCGCGGTGACCGGCCTGCTGGACGCCGGCTTCTCACGCACGCCACGCGGCCTGCGGCTACGGTAGGCCATGCCCGAGGGCGACACCGTGTGGCACACCGCCGCCACTTTGCGTGAGCACCTGGTCGGCCGCACGTTGACCCGCTGCGATGTGCGGGTGCCGCGCTTTGCCACCGTCGACCTCACCGGCGCGGTGGTGGACGAGGTGATCAGCCGGGGCAAGCATCTGTTCATCCGGGTCGGGCCGGCCAGCATCCACTCGCACCTGAAGATGGACGGTAGTTGGCGGGTCGGCAACCGACCCGTGAAAGTGGATTACCGCGCCCGGATCGTGTTGGAGGCCGGCGATGTCCGGGCGGTGGGGGTCGACCTGGGAGTTCTGGAGATTCTGGATCGGGACCATGACGTCGACGCTGTCCATCTCGGTCCCGATCTTCTGGGCGAGGACTGGGATGCCCAAGCCGCGGCGGCCAACCTGGTTGCCGATCCCGACCGGCCGCTGGCCGAAGCGCTGCTCGACCAGCGGGTGATGGCCGGTGTCGGCAACGTCTACAGCAACGAGCTGTGCTTCATCTTCGGGCATCTTCCGACCGCGCCCGTCAGCGCCGTCGGCAATCCGTTGCGCCTGGTCGCCCGGGCCCGAGAGATGTTGTGGGCCAATCGTTTCCGCTGGAACCGCTGCACCACTGGCGATACCCGGCCCGGCAGGCAATTGTGGGTGTACGGCCGGTCCGGCCAGCCCTGCCGACGTTGTGGGACCCGCATCAACTACCGCACCGCCGAGGGTGGCGACGAGCGGGTGACGTACTGGTGCCCGAAATGTCAGCGCTGAGGCCGGGAGTCAGTCGCGGGCCCTAGTCGCGCCCGTGCGTCAGAAAGAACTGGGCGATGACCTGCGAGCTGTCGAATGTCCGCGTGGTGAGTCCGATGACCGATTTCGGCAGATACTGCTTGGCTCCCGGCCAGGTGTGTCCGCCGTCGTCGATCTGATAGAAGACGACCTCGGTCCCATCCTTGCAGCCCGTGGAATCAAAACGGCGAACCCGGGTTCCGTCCCTGACGTCGGGCAGGTTCTGCACCGACGGTGCGCCCGTACACCCGTCCACGGCGCGCCACCGCTCGAGGGAACTGGCGACGGAAATGGCCTGGCTGATCCCGCCCCGGCCCCGGACCTTCCCGCCGTTGAACGGCACGATCCGATCCGCGGTGCCGTGCGCCGCCAGCACCGACACCGGCCGCGACGGGTTGCAGGGCACCCCGACACCCAGCGTTCCCGATATCGGCGCAATCGCGGCGAACAGGTCGGCGCGGTCGCAGGCCAGCCTGTTGGACATGAACCCGCCGTTGGACATGCCGGTGGCGAAGATGTGTCCGGCCGGAACCTTGAACTCCTTCTGCACCCTTTCCACCAGGGCGACCAGGAATCCGACATCGTTGAGATGGCGACGGTCGGCCGGTGCCGCCCCCCGGCCGTCGGCCCAACTCTTGTCGTAGCCGTCGGGATAGACCACGACCAGGTTGGCGGCATCGGCGACGGAGTTGAAACGCGTCAGGTTTTGTTGACCGATTCCGGTGCCGCCACCTCCGTGCAGGTTGAGGACCAGGCCAACTGGCTCCCCTGGCGGCACGTGCACGACGTAGGTGCGCTTCAACTTGTCATAGTGGAACGACCCGGGCACATCCCGAGCACCAGCGGCCGATACCTTCTGCTCCGCACACCCGGTCGCGCTGGCAGCGCACACCAGAAGAACGGCAAGCGACAGCAATCGCGCCCAGAGCATGCAGCCAAATTACCGACCGCACCCGCACATGTGTTGAGCGCCTCCACATGTCGCCGGCTGTCGGCACGCGGTTCAGGCCGGGTTCACACCGGCTTTACACCACGACTACACCACGACGGAAGCGCCGCGTTCCAACTCGATGATCCGGTCGGCCATGCCCCGCCGTTCCATTTCCCGGGTGAAGTCGGAAAGCGGTGACGCGAAGACGCCATAGTCATCGAAGTGCACCGGAATCATTTTCGGCAGGTCGAGCAACTCCACCAGCCCCGCACCTTGTTTGCCATCCATGGTGACCGTGAGGCCGAAGGGGAGCCGCCTGCCGGCGGGCAGCCGGGTTCCGCCCAGATGCAGCAGACCGACGTCTATCGAATCGAATTGCACTGGAATCTCTTTGAGTTCATCGACGAGCAGGGTGTCGCCGGATATATAAATCCGCCGTCGCCGGTCGCCGTCGCCACCGTCGCCGTCGCCAACGGCGACGAAATCCAGCATGGTGCCCATCACCGGCGGCAGCAGTCGGTGCGCCAACGTCGGCGCGTGCCGGCCGGGCAACGACGTCAGCGTGACGGTGAGAACCCCCTTGGTGATGATGTGGCGCTGCCAGGTGCTCAGGCCAAGCGCGTCGTCGAAGCCGCGACGCTGCAGCCGCTTTGCGGCATGCGGGGTCGTCACGATGGGCAGTCCGTGATCGAGGCGCTGCTGCGACACCCGATCCCAGTGGTCGCCATGCATGTGCGACAGCACAACCACGTCGATCGGCGGCAGCTGCTCGATGCTCAGCGCCGGTTCTTTGCGACGCTTCGACACCAGCCCGTAGCCGAGGTATGCGCGCTGCCCGCGGTGCAGGAAATTCGGATCGGTCAGGATCGTCAGCCCGCCCGCCCGGATCAACGTGGTGGCGTTGCCGATGAAGGTCACCGTGATATCCATCGCGAATGGCTACCCCTGTGCTCGTGATCCCAAGCGCCGGCCTAGCGTCGCGTCATCCCCCAGACGGAGATCGGGGTATGAACGTCCCGACGATTTCCTTGCCCATCGCCAGGTCTTCGTACTTCGGGTCGGTGCGCTTGCGCCAACCGCTGCCGGCCGCGATCGGCGGGGCCATTATCGGCGGGAGCATCGGGAAATCGGCGTCCCCCACGGGAAGGGGGGAGGCTGCCGAAGCGAGTTGCACCGGCGTATTCGCGCTGACCAGAAGGCCCGTGGCGGCGGGCGGTGCCGACAGGCTGCCCAGCTGAACGGCAGCGCCCATCGTCGCCGCCGGTGCGCCGATCCCGCTCAACGCCTCGGCAACGTCGGCCAAGCCGCCCGCCGCGCCGCTCAGGGCAGACTCCCCTTCGGACAAGCCCTCGGCGATATCCGGGGCGAGTCCCGTCAACGCCTGGGCCGACGTGAATTGTGCGAAGTAGCTGAGCATGTTGATCGGGAATCCCGACGAGACCAACTGGTTGACGTAGGTGTTGGCCAAACCAAACCAGCCCTGAGTCGGATCGAAGGTGACGCCGACGCCCTGCAGGAGCCCATCGAGCGGGGAGACTGGCGGGGCGACCGCGGCCGGGGGCGCCGCGGCCGCCGCGTTGGCCAGCGCGGACGTGGCTTGCGCGGACCCTACGGATGCGACGGCCGTCTGGACGGCGTCGGTTTGGGCCGCCGTCCCGCCAGGATCGACCACGGTCGGTGGTGAGGAGAACAACGGCAGGTCGAGGGCTTGCGCCGTCGCCGCCTTGTAGCGGTACATGGCCGCGGAGTTGTTCACCCACATCGCTTGGTACTGGGCCTCGTTCTCGGCGATGGCGGCCAGGTTCTTGCCGAATCCGTTGGTGGCCACCAACTGGGCCAACTGGGCCCGGTTGGCGCTGACGACCGAGGGATGCACCACCGCCGCGAGGGTCGAGTTGAATTCCGCCGCAGCGACCTGCGCCGAGGAACTCAACTGGTGACACTGCTGGGCGGTGGCTCGCATCCAGTTGAGAAAAGGACCGGCGGCATCGATCATCGCCAGGGTCGACGGTCCCCGCCATTCCCCGGCCAGCGTAGACAGCACGGACGCATGGTTGGCGGCGGCTTCTTCCAGGTCGGTGCCCAGGTTCTGCCATACCCCGGAGGCGACGACCAGTGATTGCGCACCCGGTCCCGAGTGGATCAGCGCCGAGGTCACCTCAGGCGGCAGCGTTGCGAACTCCATAGCACCTCACAATGACGACCGTAGGAAAATTTCACGAAGTTTTTGTTAAACACGCAGGCTAAAAGCGCAGAAATATTGCGCGTCGTCGATCCGCTACCGGACCTTCGGCGGTCAACTGATGGCGTTGACCGCCGTGGATAATCGCGACCTGAACGCGTCCGGAACCGGAGCGTATCCGTTGTCGACCAGACCGTTCTGGCCGGCGCTGATGGCGCTCTGCAGGAACGCCCTGACCGCCGTGCCCGTCTGCACGTCGGAGTACTTCGAGCACACCACCTCGTAGGTCGCCTGCACGATCGGGTAAGAGCCGGGCTGGTTGGGCCGGTAGAAGGAGATGGTGTCGAGGGCCAGGTCGTTGCCCTCCTTTGCGAACCAGGCACCCGAGATCGTCTTCCCGACCGAGTCTGCGCTCAACACCACCGGTTCCGGTCCGGCCGCGGTGATGATCCGGGCCGTCGCCAGGTGGTGCGCTTGGGCGAACGACCACCCGACATAGGTGATGGAACCGTCGGCGTTGGCGACGGCCGCGGCGGCACCCTCGTTGCCAGTGGCACCCTCGCCGACGCCCCCGTTGAATCTTTTGCCGGCGCCCTTGCCCCATGCGCCGTTGCCGGCGGTGTCGAGGTAGCGCTGGAAGTTTTCCGAGGTGCCGGACTCGTCGCTGCGGAAGACGACCCGGATGGGCTGGCCGGGTAGCGTGGCACCTGGATTCAGCGCGGCGATCGCGGGGTCATCCCAGGCGGTGATGGCACCGTTGAAGATTTTCGCCGCGGTCGGTCCGTCGAGGCTCAATGACGTCAGACCGGTGACGTTGTAGGCGATGACAATTGGGCCGAAGACTACCGGCAGGTTCCACACCGGGGAGCCGCAGCGCCGCTCCGCCTTGGCGTAGTCATCCTTGGCCAGGGGTGCGTCCGAGCCAGCGAAATCGGTTCTGTTGCTGATGAATTCGTTTATTCCGGCGGCCGATCCGGTGCCCGTGTAGGTCATGGACTGGCCCGGGCAGGCTTGTTCGAAGGCCTTGGCGAAACGGTTCATGGCATTTTCCTGGGCCGTGGAACCACTGGCCTTCAGCGTCGGTTTGCCGCCGCAGGCTACTCCCGGGGTCTGGGTCGGGTCAGCGGTCGGGGCGGCGCTGCCGCACGCCGACAGCGTCACCGCAGCGGTGGCGATGACGCTCAGGGTGAGACCAAACCGATTGCAGTTCAACTCAATTCCTCAAGGCAAGCAGGCTGCCCGACCCGCAGCCACGAGGCATGGTAACAAGCCCGCTCGCATTGCGACCATCCTCAACCAACACCGAAGGCAACCGAAGGCGTGCATTCAGAGTTTGTTCGCCACCTGTACACAACCCGGCTACCTGCGATGTTCGCACCGTCAGGAACGGTCGTGTAATGATCGGAATGTAAGCAGCGTGTTACATCGGCAGGTCAGCGGGGAGGTTGTCGCGATGTCCATCGACCGTGTGCGCACACCTATGCCCGCGCGATCGCTACGGCTGGGACTCGTCGTGCTGGTCTCGTTGCTCGGCCTGGTGGCACCGACGGCCCCGACGGCACGGGCCGACGGAATCGACGACGAGTTCCTGAGCGCAGTGAAGTCCAGGGACATCAAGTTCGCCTCGCCGCAATCCGCGATCCTCGCCGGGCACCAGGTATGCAATGAACTCGACCAAGGCAGGCCCAAGGCCGACGTGGCAACCGATCTGGCCAACAGCGGCCGGTTGGACGGCTACCACGCCGGCTTCTTCGTCGGCCTGAGCATCGCCGCGTTCTGCCCTAGACACCATGGCTGACTAGGGACTGACTAGGGACTGCCCCGTCGGCAAACAGCGCCGACGCATCCCGGACTAGTTCGCCGCGCCCCGTCCGACCGCCTGGATGGATGCGTGCTCGTGCAGCGCATGCTCGGCGGCAGGCGGAACCGGCTTGAGGTCGAAGATCACCTCTTTCACGGTTCCGGTGAATGCATACGGGGCCTTGTCCTCGTAGTCGCGGTCGACAACCAAACCGTTGTCGCGACCGACGTCCATTCCAGCGTAGGACGTGAACGCCAGGCTCACCGTCCGCGGCAACTCACCCTCGCCGATCAACCGATCGTCAGCCCAAAGCGTAACTCGCCCACCGGAACCCACTACCGGCTGCGCGGTCTCGAACAGCAGGCGCACCGTGACGTCGCCCGTCGGGATCGGCTCAGTGGACACCTGTCGATAGGTCTCGACACCAAGGAACGAATAGGTGTGATGCAGGCGATGCTCCTCGTCGACCCACAGGGCGAATCCGCCCATGAAGTCGGCGTTGGCGACGATCACCCCCTGCGCCCCACCCTCCGGAACGTGCAGGCGCGCCTCGATCGCGTAGGAGCGACCGAAAATGCGCGGCACCATGCCGCGCTGAATGTTCTGCACGCCCCCTTGGAAGCTGAACCGGGTGGTGGTGGGCAGCGGCGGCAGGTCGCCGTACATCACCGCGAGCCCGCCGAGGATCGGCAACACCCGGTTTCTCTCCGCTTCCTGCCACCACAGCTCTTGCAGCTCGGCAAGTTTGTCCGGGTGTTTGTCGGCCAGGTTGTGCGCCTGCGAGAAGTCCTCGGGCAGGTAATACAGCTCCCAGACGTCTTTGTCAGGGTCGTATACGCCGGGCGCAAAACGCTGCATCGTCTGCGGCGACAGGTCCCACGGCGCCTTGTCCAGCCGGGCGCACGCCCACCAACCGTCCTTGTAGATGGCACGGCTGCCGAAGTTTTCGAAGTACTGCAGGGTGTGGCGCTCTTCGGCCGCCGGGTCGGTGAAGGTGTGCAGGAAGCTGGTGCCGTCCATCGGTTCCTGCTCGATGCCGTCGACGGTGTCCGGTTGCGGTAATCCGATGGCCTCCAACACCGTCGGCGCGATGTCGATGCAATGGGTGAACTGGTCGCGGATCCCGCTCCCGCGCGGGATCCGACTCGGCCAGGCGACCACCATGGGGTCGCGGGTGCCGCCCAGATGGCTGGCCATCTGCTTGCCCCACTGCAGCGGCGTGTTATTCGCGTGCGCCCAAGGCGAAGCGAAGTGCGGGGCGGTGAACTCGTCACCCAGCGCTTCCATCCCGCCGTACTGCTCGATGAGCTCCAACTGGTGCTCGGCGTCCAGGTCGAGGCCGTTGATGAACGTCATCTCGTTGAACGAACCGGTATTGGTCCCTTCCATACTGGCACCGTTGTCGCCCCAGATGTAGAAGATCAGCGTGTTGTCCAGCTCGCCGAGGTTGTCGATCGCGTCGATCAGTCGGCCGACGTTCCAGTCGGCGTTCTCGGAGAATCCGGCGAACACTTCCATCTGCCGGGCAAAGAGCTTGCGTTGGGTCTCCGAGAGGCTGTCCCACGCCGGGAACAGGTCGGGCCGTTCGGTGAGCTCGGTGTCCGGCGGGATGATCCCGAGTTGCTTCTGACGCTCGAACGTCTTCTGCCGGTACACATCCCAGCCTTCGTCGAACTTCCCCTTGTACTTGTCAGCCCACTCCTTGAACACGTGGTGCGGCGCGTGGGTGGCGCCGGTCGAGTAGTAGATCATCCAGGGTTTGGTGGCGTTCTGGGCGCGCACGGTGTGCAGCCACTCGACGGCCTTGTCGGTGAGGTCGTCGGGGAAGAAATACGGCTTGCCCTCTGGCGCTTCCGGTATCCCGATGACCGAGTTGTCCTGGCTGATGATCGGGTCGTACTGTCCTGCGGCGCCGGAGGGAAAGCCCCAGAAGTGGTCGAATCCCCAACCCAGCGGCCAGTTGTCGAATGGGCCGGCCGCACCCTGGACATTGTCCGGAGTGAGGTGCCACTTGCCGAAAGCGGCTGTCACATAGCCGTTGTCGCGCAAGATGCGGGGCAGTGCGGCACAGCTGCGCGGCTTGACCGTCGAGTACCCCGGGTACGGACCGGGGAACTCGCAGACCGAACCGAAGCCGACACGGTGGTGGTTGCGGCCGGTCAACAGCGCCGCCCGGGTCGGCGAGCACACGGCGGTCACATGGAAACGATTGTAGGCCAACCCATTTTCTGCAATGCGTGTCAGCGTCGGCGTCGAGATGCCGCCACCGAAGGTGTCCGGACCGCCGAACCCGGCGTCGTCGATCAGCACGATCAGCACATTCGGAGCGCCGTCGGGGGCGCTGGCTCCGGGGACGATCGTCCAGTCGCCGACCGACTCCCCTACCGTGCGGCCGATCGTGCCGCCGAAACTGCGCTGGGCTATCGGCAGCTTGGTGCGGTCCGGGTTGAACTTGCCCATCGCCTGCTCCAACGCCGAAGTGAAGCTGCGTAGGTTCGTATGGCTAAGTTCGGCAACCGATTTCATCGGCGAACCGGCCAACGTCTGCTGCACCGCAAGCCGCGCCGGCGCGGGGGTTACGGCGATGATCAGGCCGCTGCCCGCCGCCAGCGCTTCCCCGATCTTCTCGGCCAACCCGCTCTTGATCCGGTAGTTCGCAAAGGTGCCCGCCGCCGCGCCGGCGGCCGCGCCCAGCAAGGTCGAAGCCAGCAGGGCCGGCGAGAACAGGCCGACCGCCAAGCCCGCCCCGGCGCCCCACGCGGCGCCCCGGCGGCCCAGCCGATTTCCGGTGTCGAGCAGCACGGCGTTGCCGTCCGCGTCCTTGCCCACGAGCACCGCGCCGTGCAACTCGATCGCCTTGGATTTGGCCTTGCCGTTGAGGTTCTCGAAGTCCCGCCGCGCGATGTCAATGTTCTGATATCCGGCGACAATGACAAGTGCGTTGTCTTCACCCATGCCTTAACTCCCTGTTGCTCATGAACTCCCGGTGTGACCCGGCGATCGGATCGACGAACTCGATGCGCTGCGCCAGCAGCTGTAGCGGCGTGCTGAAATCGTCATCTGGAACCGCTACCACGTTGGGATACAACGGATCTCCATAGATCGGTATCCCCAACGAAGCCATCTGCACCCGCAACTGATGGGTTCTTCCGGTCCGCGGTGTCAGCCGGTACAAGCCGTCGGGTGCCACCAGTTCGACCAGCGTCTCCGCGTTGGGCGGGCCCGGTTCGGTCACCGCCTGTAAGTTGCCTCGGCGCTTGACGATCCGACTACGGACCACCCGCGGCAGCGTGAGCGTTGGATCCACCGCCGCCCGGGCCAGATAGGTCTTGGCCACCGCGCCACGGGCGAACATCGTCTGGTAGGGGCCGCGAAGCTCGCGCCGGGTGGTGAACAGCAGCACCCCGGCCGTCAGCCGGTCCAGCCGGTGGGCCGGGCTCAGTTCGGGCAGTTCCAGCTCCCGACGCAGCCGCACCAGCGCGGTCTGCGCGACGTGGCGCCCGCGGGGCATGGTGGACAGGAAGTGGGGCTTGTCGACAACCACGATATTCGCGTCTTGATACAGCACGGGTATTTCGTACGGCACCGGAATTTCGTCCGGCAGGTCCCGATACAGGTAGACGCTGGCCCCGGCGGGCAGCACGGTACGGTCGTCAACCACTTCGCCGTCGGCGTCGACCACTTCTCCGGCAAGGACTTTCGTCCGCGCCGCGTCCCCGAACCGGCCGGCCAGCTCGGCCAGCACGGGTCCGCCGCGCAGGCGCACCCGTGCCGGTCCCAGGCCGTCGCGAACCGGCAGTGGCGCGGCCCTCACGACAGTCTCATCTGGCTCAATCGAGCGGCACCGGCTCGAGGATCTCAGCCCGCGCCTCGGGGGCACTGGCCCGCAGCATGTCCGCCGAAACGTCGTCGGGCTGCGCTTGGGACAACACCTCGGCCTCGACCCGCGCCTTGTAGTTGGCGACTTCGCGTTCGACGTCCGAGGGACTCCACCCCAAGACGGGGGCGACGATCTCGGCGACCTCGCGGGCGCAGTCGACCCCACGGTGCGAGTACTCGATGGAGATCCGCATCCGGCGCGCCAAGATGTCCTCCAGGTGCAAAGCGCCCTCGGCGACGACGGCGTACAGCGCTTCCACCTTCAGGTAGCCCGGCGCCTCCGTGATCGGGCCGAGCAGGCTGGAGTCTTTGACCGCCAGGGCCAGCACCTCGTCGATCAGCGAACCGTAGCGGTCCAACAGATGGCGAACCCGGTAGGGGTGCAAACCCCTTGTCGCACCGACCTTCTCGGTCTGATTGACGAGCGCGAAGTAGCCGTCGGCGCCCAGCAGGGGCACCTTCTTGGTGATCGACGGGGCGACCCTGGCCGGAATGAATTCCGCCGCGGCGTCGACGGCGTCGGCGGCCATCACCCGGTAGGTGGTGTACTTCCCGCCCGCGATGGCGACCAGGCCGGGCGCGGGCACGGCCACGGCGTGCTCGCGGGACAGTTTGGACGTCTCCTCGGACTCTCCGGCCAGCAACGGCCGCAGGCCGGCGTAGACGCCGTCGATGTCGGCATGTGTCAGTGGGACGGCCAGCACGGTGTTGACCGTGCCGAGGATGTAGTCGATGTCGGCCTTGGTGGCCGCCGGGTGGGCCAGGTCTAGATTCCAGTCGGTGTCGGTGGTCCCGATGATCCAGTGGCTGCCCCACGGGATGACGAACATCACCGACTTCTCGGTGCGCAGGATGATCGCGACGTCGCTGACGATGCGGTCACGCGGCACCACCACATGCACGCCCTTGGACGCGCGCACCTTGAACCGGCCGCGCTGTTTGGACAGCGCCTGGATTTCGTCGGTCCACACCCCGGTCGCATTGATGACGACGTGGCCGCGCACCTCGGTGATCGAGCCGTCCTCAGAGTCGCGGACGCGAACGCCGGTGACCCGATCTCCTTCGCGCAGCAGCGCCACCACCTGGCTGGAGGATCGCACCACGGCGCCGTAGTGCGCGGCGGTGCGCGCGACCGTCATGGTGTGCCGGGCGTCGTCGACGACGGTGTCGTAGTAACGGATGCCGCCGATCAGCGAACTGCGCTTCAGACCGGGGCTTAGCCGCAGGGCGCCGGCGCGAGTGCAATGTTTCTGCGCGGGAACGGATTTCGCTCCGCCCAGGCTGTCGTAGAGGAAGATGCCGGCGGCGATGTACGGGCGCTCCCATAACCGTTTGGTGAGCGGAAACAGGAACGGCAACGGCTTGACCAGGTGCGGCGCCAGCGTGGTCAGCGACAGCTCACGCTCGTAGAGGGCCTCGCGCACCAGGCCGAACTCCAACTGCTCCAGATAGCGCAGGCCCCCGTGGAACATCTTCGACGACCGACTGGAAGTTCCGGAGGCGAAGTCGCGCGCCTCGACCAGCGCCACCTTGAGGCCTCGGGTAGCGGCATCCAGCGCGCTTCCGGCGCCCACCACGCCGCCGCCGATGACCACCACGTCGAATTGTTCGGTACCGAGCCGATCCCACGCCAGCGCGCGCTGCTCGGGCCCCAGCGCCGCGGGCCGCAGGACCTGCTCGCTGTTTGGTCCGTCAATCGGGATGCTCACGACTAGGTCTCCCGTCGGTTACTGGTCGGTACGCGTTGCTCAGGTAAGGCTAGTTCGTCGGGCACGTCGGAGTTTGCCCTTCAGTCCAGATCGTCGTGTGCCATCAGGCGGCGGGCGGCCTCGGTGATCGAACCCGACAACGACGGGTAAACGGCCAGTGTCTGCGCCAACTCGTTGACCGTGATGCGGTTTTGCACGGCCACGGCGATGGGCAGGATCAGCTCCGAGGCGATCGGGGCCACCACCACGCCGCCGATCACGACACCGGTGGACTGCCGGCAGAAGATTTTCACGAAGCCCTGCCGCAAGCCGGACATCTTGGCGCGGGCGTTGGTGCGCAGCGGCAGCATGATGGTGCGGGCGCTGAACTGTCCCTCGTCGATCGCCTTCTGGGTGACCCCGACGGCGGCGATCTCCGGTCGGGTGAAAACCGTGGCGGCGACCGTTCGCAGCCGGATCGGGCTCACCCCCTCGCCCAGGGCGTGATACATCGCGATCCGGCCCTGCATCGCGGCGACGGAGGCCAGCAGCAGCAGGCCGGTACAGTCGCCGGCGGCGTAGATGCCGGGGACCGATGTGCGCGACACCCTGTCCACCTTCAGGTACTCGCCAGGCTCGATGTCGATGCCAACCCGCTCCAGGCCCAGGCCGCTGGTGTTGGGCACCGAACCGATCGTCATCAGCGCGTGGCTGCCTTCGACGGTGCGGCCGTCGGTCATCGTCACCAGCACGCCGGTGTCGGTGCGGGTGACCGATTCGGCCCGGGCGTTCTTGAACAGCTGCACGCCGCGTTCGGCGAACGACTCCTCCAGGACCGCCGCGGCGTCGGCGTCCTCGTACGGGAGCACGCGGTCACGGCTGGCCGCGACCGTCACCGGTACGCCCAATTCGGTGTAGGCGTGCACGAACTCGGCGCCGGTGACGCCGGAGCCCACCACGATCAGGTGTTCGGGCAGCTTCTTCAGGTCATAGAGCTGGCGCCAGGTGAGGATCCGCTCGCCGTCGGGTTGGGCCGTCGGCATGATGCGCGGGCTGGCGCCGGTGGCGATGAGCACGACGTCGGCGTCATGTTCGGTGACGGAGCCGTCGTCGCCGGTCGCGCGGACCCGGTGTCGGGCCAGGCCGGGCCTGGGGTCGACCAGCTCGCCGCGCCCGGCGACGATCTTGACGCCGACGCTGCGCAGCTGCGTGGCGATGTCGGCGGACTGTTCGGCGGCCAACCGGCGGACCCGGGCATGGATCTGCGGGAGGGAAAGCTTGGCGTCGTCGATGGCGATGTCGAAGCCGAGCCGCGGCGCCCGACGTAGTTCGGTGCGCAGCCAGGTCGAGGCGATGAACGTTTTGGACGGCACGCAGTCGTCCAAGACGGCGGCTCCGCCGATGCCCTCGGAGTCGATGACCGTGACTTTGGTTGTATCGGGGTGCGAGGTGGCGGCGACCAACGCGGCCTCGTAGCCGGCCGGGCCTCCACCGATGATCACGATGCGAGTCACCACAGGCCCTAACCTAGCCCGGCGGCTGGGAAAGCGCTTAGCGCCGCGCAGTGGGCTAGGTCGCACCCGCAGGTGTCCGCAGGTGGCAGGCCAGCTTGCGGCCGGCAGTTCGGCCGGCAGTTCGGCCGGAGACAGGTGCGTGGCGGCGTGTTGTCTAAGATTTCTCCGTGCCGCTATATGCCGCTTACGGGTCGAACATGCATCCCGAGCAGATGCTGCAGCGCGCACCCCACTCGCCGATGGCCGGAACGGGCTGGTTACACGGTTGGCGGCTGACATTCGGCGGCGAGGACATCGGCTGGGAAGGGGCCCTGGCCACGATCGTCGAGGATCCGGACTCCAAGGTGTTCGTCGTCCTCTACGACATGACGCCGGCCGACGAGGCGAACCTGGACCGCTGGGAGGGGTCCGAGTTCGGCGTGCACAAGAAGATCCGCTGCCGCGTCGAGCGACTTTCCAGTGACACCACCACCGATCCAGTCCTGGCCTGGCTTTACGTGCTGGACGCCTGGGAGGGCGGGCTGCCGTCGGCGCGGTATTTAGGGGTGATGGCCGACGCCGCCGAGATCGCGGGTGCCCCACCCGAATACGTCCACGACCTGCGCACCCGCCCCTCCCGCAACATCGGCCCCGGCACGCCCACCTAGCCTGCTCTGGCGCCCTCGCTCGCTATAGCGCCGCGAGCGCGCCCATTTGTACGCGTTTTAGCCCCAAAACCCGGCATTTTGCGGACCCTCGTCAGGTGATTTGCTTGCGCCGCACGTCGCCCTCACGATTGCTCGCGTGCACACGGAGCTCCGTCGCCTACTCCAGGAGCAGGGTGGGGTCGTCACCGCTGCGCAGGCGTTGACGTACCTAACCCGTCGCGGCCTTGAGGCAAAGGTGAAAAGCGGTGCACTGCGGAAGGTCTTGCATGGCGTCTATGGCGTCGGCAACGTGACCACCAGTCTGAAACTGCGCGGCCTGGACTTGGTGACGGGTACCACGGTCGCTGTTTGCATGGGTACCGCCGCTGCCACCTACGGCTTCGACACGGAGCGAACCACGAGTGTGCACGTGCTGAACCCCGATGGTCGTCGTCTTCGTTCGTCCGCTGGCGTGGTGGTGCATCGTCGCCAGGGCACACCGCTGACCGTCGTCCGGGGAAGGCCCGCAACCACCCCACCGTGGACCGCAATCGAAATTGCCCGCAGTTTGCGCCGGCCTCGGGCGCTGGCGACGCTGGATGCCGCGTTGCGTAGCGGTACATGTCTCCGCTATGAGCTTGAGCGGGCTATCGAGCTACAGGCAGGCCGCCGCGGTATTGCCACCGTCCGCGAATTGTTCCCCCTAGCGTCACCGCTGGCCGAGTCTCCTATGGAAAGTGAGGCACGCCTGGTCATGATCGACGGCGGCCTGCCGCCGCCGGTGCTGCAATACGAGCTTGTTGACCTGCAGGGACGCGTCTGGCGGTTGGATTTCGCATGGCCCGAACATCGAGTCGCGGCCGAATACGAGGGCGTCGACTGGCACACCTCACCGGATGCATTTCGTCGGGACCGCAAAAGGGCGGCGGCCGTGGGCGATCTGGGCTGGGTGGTCGTGCCCATCATCGCCGAGGATGTCAGGCATCGACCGGCGGAACTGGTCGCGCGGATCAACCAACGCCTAGTCCGCGCCGCGTGAGCGTCCGCAAATTGCCAGGTTTCGGGGCATTTTTGCGTACAAATGGGCGCGCTCGCGGTCGTTACTTTAGAACTGCGCCGCCTGCTCGATGAGATTGACCATCACCCGCACCCCAATGCCCAGCGCCCGCTCGTCGAGGTCGAACGTCGGCTGGTGCAGATCCAGCTGCGGCCCCTCCCCCGACCACACCCCCAGGCG
>NZ_MVHT01000052.1 GCF_002086275.1 Mycobacterium intermedium
TCCTCGTCGTACCTCTTCGCCATGATGCGAACAACCTTCCCTCGAAAGAAGGTGTGCATCAAACCCGGGGTGGTTCACCATAGTGAAGTCATCGGAATCAATCGCACCTGTCGCCCACGTCAACGGGATAGCATCTTCGGCCTCCACGCCACCTCCGGTAACCCGGACCGTCGCGCCGGTGATGCATTCGAAATCAAATCCGGCTGCGCTCAACGGCAATGTTGCTAGCCCGCGTCCGTCTGCCACGGCGACCCTTCCTGCTGCCTCCGTTGAACCCACTGAACCTGCCCGGGGTGTGCTCACCCTGGATGCGGGCGTGGTGACCGAGATAGCCGCGGCGTTAGCCAACCTGCAGAAGGCCATCGGACATCTTCAGGAACTCGTCCAAGGTGGATTATCCCAGGCTGCGGTAGCTTCATCTCCAGCCGCGGTTCCCAGCACCAACGGCCACGGGGGGTCGACAATTACTGTGCCGCAGAAGGTTTCGATTGCCAGCAATGGTGCATCGGTAATGCCTGCGCCACCGGTCAGCACACCGGTGCCGCCGGTGGTTCCGGTTGCCAGTAATGGTGCTTCGGTAATGCCTGCGCCGCCACCGGTCGTCGCACCCGTGCCGCCAGCGGTCATGCCCGCGCCGGCGGCGGTGATGCCCGCTCCGCCGGCGGCTGCGCGTGCCGTTGAGGATTCGCTTGCGCCGCTGGCCAAGACGCCTGCCCCGCAGGTTGCTGCTCCTGCACCGCCAGTGGCGACGCCATCGTGTGACAGTCCGGAGTTGGTTGGGCAGATGTTGGCTGTGGTGTCGGAGAAGACGGGCTATCCGGTCGAGATGTTGGATTTGTCGATGGCGTTGGAGTCTGACCTGGGCATCGATTCGATCAAGCGGGTTGAGATTTTGTCTGCGGTGCAGGAGCGGATGCCCGGTTTGCCGGAGGTAGATACCGCGACGATGGGCGGCTTGGTGACGTTGCAGGAAATCATCGACTACCTGCATGGGTTGACCGCATCGGCAACACCTGTACCGCCGGTGGTTCCGGCCTCTACTAATGGCGCGTCGGCGATGCCTGTCCCGGCGCCTGCCGCGCCGTCGGCTGACAACGCGGAGTTGGTTGGGCAGATGTTGGCTGTGGTGTCGGAGAAGACGGGCTATCCGGTCGAGATGTTGGATTTGTCGATGGCGTTGGAGTCTGACCTGGGCATCGATTCGATCAAGCGGGTTGAGATTTTGTCTGCGGTGCAGGAGCGGATGCCCGGTTTGCCGGAGGTAGATACCGCGACGATGGGCGGCTTGGTGACGTTGCAGGAAATCATCGACTACCTGCATGGGTTGACTGTGACGGTTCCGAAAGGCAGTCCACCGGTTCCAGCACATCCGCCCACTCCCAACGACATCCGGGTCGGTGAGCGCCTCCCTTTTGAGTTAGCCGGAGCAGCGATCGCCCGCTACGTGGTACGCGCAGTCGCTGCTCCGGCCAGCGGGATGGGGATGCCAGGCCTGCATGACGTCGCGGAAGTTCAGATTGTCGCGACCCAGGACGCTACGGAAGAAATTGGCCATGCATTGGCGGCAAAGTTGCGCGGTCAAGGCGTTGCAGCCACAGTGGTGGCCCAACCCAGCGCGAACGCCGAGGCGGTGATCCACCTCGGGGGGCTGCAGCGGACGGCAACCCGTGAAGATGCGTTGAACATCAACCGGACCGTCTTTGCAGACGCGTTGCGCATTGCTGGCGCATACCAGGAACGTGGCGGAGTCTTCATCACCGTCCAGGACACAGGCGGCACGTTCGGATTGCTCACCGAGCCGGGTCCGCGCGCGTGGGTCGCCGGCATCGCCGCCCTCGCCAAGACCGCCGCACAAGAGTGGCCCAAAGCTCAGGTCAAGGCGATCGACATCGCATTCGAGCAGCAATCTCCGATTGCCGTAGCCGAACACATCGCTCAAGAGATACTTGCCGGCGGCGTTGAACTGGAAGTGGGTCTGGGAGGCACCTACGGCCGGGTTACCGTCGTCGCAGACCCAAGGCCGGTGAGCACCCGCACGCGGCGTGTTGGCCGAAGTGACGTGATCGTCGTGTCGGGTGGCGGTCGGGGTGTGACCGCAGCTTCGTTGATCGCCCTAGCCAAGGAAACTCAGGCCAGTTTCGTCTTGATAGGGCGTACCGAACTCAACGACGAACCAGCCATTGTCCAGGGCGTCACCACCGAAGCCGAAATGAAACGGGCGGTATTGAATGATGCTGTGGCCCATGGGGTTAAGCTCACCCCAAGGCAATTGGAACAACAGGTGCAGCGTATCCTGGCCGATCGCGAGGTGCGCGCGACCCTAGCCGCCCTGACCGCCGCCGGCTCCCGGGTCCGCTATGCCGCGGTTGATGTACGTAACGTGCCCCAACTCGATGCGCTTCTCGATGACGTGCGAGCCAATTTTGGGCCTATCACAGGTATGGTCCACGGTGCTGGTGTGTTGGCCGATGCGCCTTTGCACCGAAAGACGCTGGACGGATTCGATCGTGTCTTCCGGACAAAAGTTGACGGTCTTGGTGCGTTGCTGGACGCGACTGCCACCGATGCGCTGAAGTTCATCTGCCTGTTTTCGTCTGTCGCTGCGCGTACCGGAAATATCGGACAAAGCGATTACGCCATGGCCAACGAAGTACTCAACAAAGTCGCGTTGGCAGAGCAGGCTCGTCGCGGGCCATCCTGTCTTGTCAGGGCATTGGGATGGGGTCCATGGGATTCCGGCATGGTCACGCCGAATCTCAAGGCGTTGTTCGAATCGCGTGGTGTTACTTTGATCGCCCTTGCAGACGGGGCACGGGCATTTGTCTCAGATGTACTGGATGGCGAGATCGACAATCCCGAAGTGACCCTGGGACAGGGCATAGTTGCCGGGCTGCCAACTCATCCGATAACTGCCGAAGGGCGATCCGCACGCGTGCTGGCACATGTCACACGGCAGCGTCAGTTGCTCGATCATCGAATTCAGGGCAACGTCGTTCTTCCGATCGTGCAAGCTCTCGAGTGGATGGTGCGGCTGAGCGAGGCCTGCCAGCCGGGGCTGCGCATGGTTCGTGTTGTCGACCTCCAAGTGCTGCGTGGCGTGACATTGCACCATTTCGAGCAGCATGGGGACTCGATGCTGCTGCGGTGCGTACCCGCGCAGGATCGGCCGGATCGACTGACGTGCGGCCTGTTCGACAGCTCAGGATCGAAGCGCTACTACTCCGCAGCGGTCGAAATGGGTTCCGAATTGCCTAACCTACCGACCCTGTCAATGCCACCAGTCAGCGGTGAGCAGCTGGACGATGACAGCTACTACGGGTCGGGCCTGCTCTTCCACGGCCCGGCATTTCGGGTCGTGGACAGCATGGTCTGTGGCGATTCGACAGCTACGGCATCCCTGTCGGGGCTGACCACGGTGGGTTGGCAGGGCGAAGGTTGGGCTACCGATCCTGCGGCGCTAGACGGTTGTCTCCAACTGGCATTGGTGTGGAGCTTTCACCGGATAGGCCGCCACGTGTTGCCAATGAAGATAGGTGAGTTCATGCGCTACCTGGCCGGCGCCCTGCCCGGCACGCTGCGGTGCGAACTGTCCAACGGCGACGCGAGTGGCAACCGAGCCGTGTGTGACCTCGACCTGGTGAACTCGGAGAATCGCGTGGTTGCCAGCTTTAAACGACTCGAGATGTACCCCTACGGCGGTTAAATCAATGATGTCGTGGAGTCATCGTGAAGTTTGAGCCGATTGCGATAGTCGGCCAGGGCTGCGTCCTGCCCGGTGGCCTGAGCCCCGACGAGTTGTGGACGACAGTGATCGAGGGGCGTGATGTGCTCGGCCCACCGCAGCCCGACGATTGGCGCATCGCGGCGCCGAAGGTCGTACAAGACGGGAAGAACGGCTCTACCCTCGACCACACTTGGTCTGCCCGCGGCGGATATGTACGAGGCTTCGACGAGATATTCGATGCTCACGGACTCCTCGTCGGGCCGGACTCGTTCAACGGGCTCGATCCGCTATTCCTGTGGGTCGTCGAGGCCGGCCGACAAGCTCTTGAAAGCGCCGGTTGGCGCATCGGGGGAGCGCCGGGCTGCACCGGGGTGATCCTTGGCAACCTGACCTTCCCGACGAGGACGCTGGTTGACCTAGCTGAAAACTTCTGGCGCGGGACCGAATACAAGATCGACTGGCGCAATCGTTTTATGTCCGCGCAACCAGCCCATCTTCTTGCCAACGCACTTGGCTTGACTGGCGGTGCGACAGCTATCGAGGCCGGATGCGCTTCCTCCTTGTATGCAATCAAGCTGGCATGCGATCGCCTTCACGACCGCACCGCGGACGTCATGCTTGCGGGGGGCGTCAACGGCGCCAGCGACCTTTTGATCCACGTATTCTTCACCGCACTACACGCGCTGAGTCGTTCCGGCCGATCACGGCCCTTTGACAGCAGTGGCGATGGAGTTGTCCCTGCCGAAGGAGCGGCCATTCTGGCGCTCAGGAGGTTAGAAGACGCGGTGGCCGAAGGCAACCCCATACTTGGCGTGATTCGCGGAATAGGCCTTAGCAACGACGGTCGTGGCCGCGGTCTGCTGGTGCCCTTCCAGAAAGGTCAAGAGCGGGCGATGCGGCTCGCTTATGCAATGGCCGAGCTTGAACCGCAGGATATCTCGTTCATAGAGTGCCATGCCACGGGTACCCCTCGTGGTGATCTCACGGAACTGACGAGCATGTCGAGCATCTTCGCCGGCACGACGGATATCCCCATCGGGTCACTCAAATCGAATCTGGGACATACCATCACGGCAAGCGGAGCCGCGGGCATCATCAAAGTACTCGCGGCAATGCGTGCCGGTATCCGCCCGCCGACGCTGCATGTCACGGATCCGCTGCCGTTTATCGCAGATTCCCCGTTCCGTGTGCTCACCGAGGCCGAGTCTTGGGCATGTGATGGACCGCGCCGTGCCGCGATCAGCAACTTCGGTTTCGGTGGCAACAACGCCCACCTCCTCCTCGAAGAATGGGTCGAGCCTGCCAGCACGGGCAACATCCTTTCAGGCTCGCCGATCGCCCGCCCTCAAATCGACGATGACATCGCGATCGTGGGGCTCAGCCTGCTAGTCGGTGATGGGCACAACACTGCGTCGGTCGCTGAACATCTGAAGTCTGGTCGGTCGATCGTTACCGACGACAATGGCATGCTCCGCGCGCGGATGGCCGAAATTCATCTCGACCTTAGGCAAGCGAGTTTCCCCCCGTGCGATCTCAATCAGGCCCAGGCACAACAACTTGCCCTGCTCAGCGCCGCTCTCGATATCGACGAGCTGATCAGAGAGCTACCTCCGGAACGGACGAGCGTCGTCGTCGGGATGGGTTGCGATACCTCGGCGACACGATCCGAGATTCGAGTGCGGTTGGCTGCCGAGATCGACGACCCCCAGCAGTTGGCACTCGCCCGCGACAATGTGGCACCACCTGGTACCGCTGCCAGTGTGGTCGGTGCGATACCTAACATCGTGGCCAACCGCCTGAATAGCCAGTTCGACCTAGCTGGGCCGAGTTTCACGGTGTACAGGGAAGAACTGTCCGGCATCACAGCTCTCAAGATGGCCGCACGTGCATTGCAACGGGGTGAAGTCGACGCTGCGGTTGTCGGTGCGGTGGATCTCAGCTGCGAACCGATACATGAAGAGGCCGCACGTGTGCTGCTCGGGACGGACCAGCAGATACCGGGCGATGCGGCCGTCGTAATGGTGGTCAAACGTGCCGCAGACGCACGTCGCGACGGCGATCGCATTCTTGCCACCCTCCCGGCAGACCATGAACCACATGGCGATTGTGTCCACTTGGGCACCGCGCCTGGCGCATCGAACCTTTCGGCCCTGCTTGGGCATTCCCACGCAGCGTCGGGATTGCTTCACGTCGCGGCGGGGGTGCTATACGGGCTCCTGAACGTTCGGCCGGATGGCGCGCCGTGGACATCTCAACAGCGGATGGTTGTCGTCGCGCTCCGCGCGCTCGGTGGCCAGAACGAACAAATCGTACTTGTGCCACCACCTGCCGACCGTCGGGAAATCGATGCTCGCGCTGGCCTATTCGCCCCGCCCCGATCCCGAGCCGGGACACCCTCCTGGCAGCAGTTCCTCGCCCACCTGCCCAATGTTCAATTACCCGCGCCCACCCAGCAATTGGAGGAGCCGATGACAACACGCCTCCCAGTCCCGCCGCCCCTGCCCAAAGCCCAAGAGGCAGAGCGACGGGTGCCGCTGGGCGCGGCGCTGATCGCTGTGACCCCGGTCGACACCCTGACGGTAGTGCCCGGGGATGATGTGCGCTCGCATGATGTGACTGACTCGCCGGAGGCTCTGCCGCCGCTTCAGAAGGCATTGGCTAAGAACAGAGCTGACGAGGAAATGGCTGGCGGGGCGGGGGAGTCGATCCAGCCATGCCGGGCCGCCGCGGACGACCTGCCAGAACCGACGGCCAAGCGCGCGCCGGTAGGTCTGACACTGGGCAAAGACGGCCTGCTGGTGCACGCATCGGGCAGAATCTCCGATGTCTTCGGCCCGAAGTTCAAGGTCCAAGACGACTACCATCGACAGGTTCGGATGCCGGCGCCTCCAATGCTGCTCGCAGATCGCGTGCTGGGCATCGATGCGGAACCCGGCAAGCTCGATACCGGAGTCTTGTGGACCGAAACCGACGTTACCGCCGACGGATGGTGGCGCCATCAGGGCCGCATGCCGGCTGGAATCATGATCGAAAGCGGCCAAGCCGATCTTATGCTGATCTCCTGGATGGGAATTGATTTCGCCAACAAAGGCGATCGGGTGTATCGCCTGTTGGGCTTCGAAGTGACCTTCCTCGGTGGCTTACCAGAGATCGGTGACACTCTCCGATTCGACATCCACGTGGACGGCCATGCGCGTCAGGGCGACATTCGCATGTTCTTCTTCCACTACGACTGCACGGTCAACGGAGTCGAGCGGATGCTCTTGCGTAACGGCCAGGCCGGATTCTTCTCCGATGAGGAGTTGGCGGCATCGCGTGGGATTCTCTGGCGCCCCGAGGATGAGACTGTCAGCGGCCCCATGGATTCGACGCCGTCAAGAACATCGCGCACCTCGTTGGATCGAGCCGACCTTGAGGCGTTGGCCGCAGGCAAGGTTTGGCAGACATTCGGACACGGCTTTGAGCGCGCGGCAAGCCACACCCGCACGCCGTGCATTGCGGGCGGCGACATGCTGTTGCTCGACGCCGTGACCAACCTGGATTTCGCGGGCGGTCCTTGGGGCCGAGGTTATCTGCGGGCCGTTTCGCAGGTGGCTCCCGAAGACTGGTACTTCACAGGTCATTTCAAGAACGATCCATGCATGCCCGGCACGCTCATGTTCGAGGCGACGCTACAGACAATGGCCATATACATGATGGCTCTCGGGATGAGCATAGAGTTCGACGGCTGGCGCTTTGAACCCGTGCCGTACGAGACCTATAAGATGCGGTGCCGCGGCCAGGTCACGCCGCAGTCCCGAGAGTTGGTCTACGAAGTGTTCGTGCGGGAGGTCATCGCCGGACCGGAGCCCACCCTCTTCGCCGATCTGCTATGCACCGTCGACGGACTTCCGGCCTTCCACTGCCGTCGTATGGGGCTCAGACTCTCACCAGGGTGGCTGATGGACCTCGGCGCAAAAGAGCTTGAGGGACATACCGAAACATCCACCGTCGCCGAAGCGGACGGCTTCCGGTTTGACTACCGCGCGCTGCTCTCCAGCGCCATCGGCAAGCAATCCGAGGCTTTCGGCCCCCTCTATCAGAAGTTCGACACACACCGAAGGATGCCCAGACTGCCAGGGCCGCCTTACCACTTCGTGTCTCGAGTCACCGAGTTGGTCGGCGACATCGGTGTTGTGCAGTCAGGCACCGAAATGGTCGTCGAGTACGACGTGCCCAGCGACGCCTGGTTTTTCGGCGCGAACGGGACGGCAACCATGCCGAACGCGGTCCTTATGGAGGTCGCGCTGCAACCCTGCGGCTTTCTTGCCAACTACATCGGCTGCCCACTGGACTACGCTGATGACGTCTACTTTCGCAACCTCGACGGGACGGGGCAGCAGCACCGGCTGATCACACCTTCGACCGGGACGTTGCGGACTAGGGTCAAAACGAAGAAGGTCGCTAAGGCGACCGGAGTCACCATCGTAGGCTTCAGCGGCGAGATCCACGCCGGAGCCGAACTCGTCTACACCTTCGAGACCGTTTTCGGGTACTTCGGCCGCGAAGCGCTGCAGCGGCAGGTCGGGCTCCCGGTTACCGACGAGCAACGCCGCCTGCTGGAGCTTCCGTGCAGCGCTCAGGTTGTCGACTTGCACGACGGTCCGCTGGAGTTCTTTGGTCCAGGAGCGCGGCTGGCCGAGTCGGAGCTGCTGATGATCGACCGGGTGACGGGCCGTTGGCCAACCGGCGGCACCGCCGGACTCGGTCGGTGGCGTGCCGTCACGGACATCGACCCTGCAGCGTGGTTCTTCAAAGCCCACTTCTACCAAGATCCGGTCCAACCTGGATCGCTTGGCATCGAAATGTTGCTCCAACTCTTGCAGTTCGCGATGCTCGACCTCGGGCTTGGCAAGGAAGCCGGACCGTTAGCGCGTTTTGAGCCGGTGGCCCTGCGTGAAGCGATCACGTGGAAGTATCGCGGTCAGGTTGTGCCCACCAATAAGCAGATCACGTCGGAGTTGGAGATCACCCGTATCGCGCGCGACGACAACGGCATTCTGGCCGTGGCCGATGCCTATTTGTGGGTTGATGGAAAGCGGATTTACAGTGCGACCAACCTCGCCATGCGCATCACCAGTAATGCGCAGGAGGGTCAATCGCGGCTTGCCGTCGGCCTGACCGCCACCACCTCCGAGACCGCCACGGTAACGATCGAAAAGACCATTGATCCCGCCCGCGACACATGGATCACCGATCACTGTCCGACATTCGTAATCCCATGTCTGCCAATGATGTCGGTGGTAGACCTGTTCGCGCAGGCAGGCAGCCAGGCCGCCGGCGCCGCCAAAGTAGTCGAGATCGCCGACGTGGAGCTAGTTCGTTGGATCACGGTCGACTCGCCAAAGCGGCTGCGGGTGATAGTCGAGCCGGTCGAGAGGGGAAGCTTCAGAGCCCGCTTGGAGGTATGGCGAGATGCGCCGCGCGCAGGGCTGTCGCGCTGGGAGACGCACGCCCACGCCACTATCGTGACGGCAGACCACTACACAGGTGCACCGGCACCACCGGCTCCGCTGGACGGCTCGACGCCTTTCGCCAGCCCGTACGACGGCACGGTCTTTCACGGGCCCGCGTTCGCATCGCTGATGGACGGGGCTCGGATTGGCCGCAACGGCTCATCCGGGACACTCGCGGTCGATCGGTGCGCAGTTCCTGTGGGGCAGGTGCAGCCGGGGCTTCTCGACGGAGCGCTGCACATCGTTCCCCATACCGCAATGAGTGTTTGGGCCACCGACCAGGCGGATGTCGAGTCCTATCGAGAGGTCAAGGACCCTGATGCAGGGTTTCCGCGTCGTGTGGTCTGGGCGCGCTTCTACAGTGATGTTCCCGTCGCGGGGACGGTAGATGTGGAAGCCCGATTCGTCGGATTTGACGACGCCGACTGCCGCATGCCGGTTATAGACCTGTGGCTCAGCGTCGCAGGCACTGCTTGGGCGCAAATTCGCCTCGCCGAAATCTTGCTGCCTTTGGGCTCTCTGGCCGGGCGCAGTGGTCCCGAGCTACGTGCATTTCTTGGCGAGCGGCGAGCGGTGCCCAGGATGTCATTGAGCGAACGGTTGGCGCACGGAGTGGTCACGCTCGATGCTGCCGGTTTAGCGACGCTGGGTTGGTTCAAAGACACGCTAAACGCGGTGTATCACACTGACAGTCAGAGGGATTCGTTGATCGCTGACATCGCGATCAAGGAAGCAGTTGCGGATGCTGCCCATAACGCCATTCATCCGTCACAGGTTCAGATCGTCGACGGGCAGGTGAGCTGTCCCTCCCTGCCATTAGAACAAGTCCGTGTCGAGGTCGAGAAAACACAGCTGGGCGGGTGCCGTGCGAGCGCGTCGTTGCAGACTGACTGGGAACCTGTGCTCAGCTGGTCGAACGACACGCTGGGCACGCAGCAGGGCGATTTCGCGGATCTGCTCCATTGGGCCCTGCTGTTGCGCTACGTCCGACACGTCATCGTCACGGATCCAGCTGGGATGACGGCGCTCCGTGGTCGCCCCGTTTTGCTGTTGGGCAACCACCAGGTGCAGATCGAGTCGGTCTTGGGCACAGCAATAGCCTCATGGGTGACCGGTACCAAGGTGGTGACGGTAGCACATGCCAAGCATGAAACCCGTTGGATCGGAGCGCTGTTGCGGCTCGTGCACGCTGTAACGGGGACCGAGCTCAGGACAGTCCGGTACTTCGACCAGCGACAGCCACGGCAGTTCTTCGATGTGGTGGAAGAAATCAAACGCGACGCTGTCAACCACGCGGTTTCAACGATGGTGCATGCCGACGGAACCCGACATGTTCGCTCCGGTCAGCGTGTCGAGAGAATAACCTCCACCCTCTTGGACGCGGCGATAGACGTGTCCATGCCAATCGTTCCGGTGTACTTCGCAGGGGGGTTGCCGGAGCAACCGGTGGGTTACAAACTTGAAGTGCCTTATCGCCATGCCGCCCAGGACTACGTTTTCGGTCGGCCGATCCTGCCTGACGAGTTGCGCGGGATGCCATACGCTCACCGTCGACGCCGTGTCCTCGACGCCATCAACGACCTTGCCCCATTCAGTAACACGGCAAATCAGCCAAATTACCTCGCAGAGAGCCGGATTGCGCTAGCTGCCGGCGGCGCGTCCCCGCTTGAGTCTATTTGGGTTTATATCAACGACGCATTAGATGCCCTTCCGGTGGATTGGCGCACCACCCTCAGCGCAGGTAACTGGCCGGGAGTTTGCTCAACCCAGGGTCACTTCGCTTCCGCATGACCGGAGCCCACAAAGGGGCTCGGCTCATGGCGGTTCGGTAGCAGTACGTGAGGTGTTAAAGCGAGAGTGGGCGCGGAATGTAGCGGAAAGCAGTCGTTGGCACGGGCACGCCGCAATTGCGGGCCTGCTGGGCGCGGCTGATTCGGGCGGCACCTTCAAGCAGATTTAGGGCTACTTGGACGGCCTCACGGTGCTCGCACTGCTCCAGATAGCTACCGGCGACCCAGCTGTTGAAGGCTCCCATGGATGGACCGCACCAGATTTGGTAGTCCAGGACACGACCTGGTTCGCCGTTGATGGCCCACCGACTGGATCGCCCTAGGTACCAACGGAACACCAACGCCATCTGATACTTCGGGTCTCGGGCCGCGAGCTCGAGAACCGACGGATCGCGCTGTTGCCAGTACCGCTGTGTTTCCGCCCAGACCTCGTCGACGGTGGTGCCGAGGATTTTGTCCAGCTCCTTGCGTTGTTTATCGCTCAGTGCCGTCAGGCTCGGATAGGCGGCATACCATTCATAGAGCTTCCTCGCGCGCGGGCCGAACATGGTGCCACGCTTGAGGACCTGCAAGTTAACGCCCATCTCGAACATGTCGGAAGCCGGCGCCATCATCACGTCCGCCACTCCGGCCTTGGTGAGCATCTCGCGAGCCTCTACCGAAAGCCCTGACTCCACGCACGATTGATTCACCGATCCGGTCAACACGTACGCAGCTCCCATCGCGAACGCGCTGGCCACCGCCTGCGGTGTACCGAGACCGCCGGCCGCGCCTACCCGCACCCGGCGGTTCAGGCGGTGCTGCTGTTCGAGTACGTCTCGCAGCAACGCGATTTCCGAGAAAAGTGCGGGCAGCGGACGGTTGTCGGTGTGTCCGCCGCTGTCGGCCTCAACCGTGATGTCCTCTGCCACGGGCACGTATCGGGAAAGCTCGGCTTCACGCGCGGTCAGCTTGCCGGCCGCCTCGAGCGCCGAAACCATCTCCGCCGGAGCCGGCTTCATGAACAGACTGGCGACTTCGGGGCGCGATATCTTCGCCATCACTTGGTTCTTACGAATGATGTTGCCGGCCGGATCCGTCGACAGTCCCGAGAGTGCGTAGTGAACGACCGCGGGCGTGAGCCTCATGAATGCTGATGCCTCGACGACAGGGACGCCGCGCGCAATGAACAACTCAGCAACCCGCGCTTCGAGTGCAACCTCGTTTGGTGAGTGGATCAGGTTCGCGCCCCATGCAGGTCCGGTCCGTCCGGCCAGTCTGGTCTGAATGGCGTCCAGCCCCCGCTCCACATCGGAATACGAAAGACCCCCCGCGCCGAAGAAGCCCAGCATGCCGGCCTCTGCCATTGCGACAACAAGTGCTGGTGTCGCAATGCCATTCGCCATAGCCCCGGTGACATAGGGAAAGCGAAGCCCGTGGGCATCGCAAAAATCACGGTCGCCCAACCACTCTGGATAAATTGGGGGGAGCGTCCCCACTAGGGATACACCGGACGAGCCGTCGGCCACCGACTCACCGCCCATGGCGAGGCCGAGCTGCCCCGTAGCTTCCTCGCGGACGACGTGAAGCGGATGACGCACGTATTGGAGGAGATGCGCGATGTCATCTGGTGCGAACGCAGCCGGCGCTGCGCCTGGGCGCCAACCCCCGGATGCCGGGCTGGCGCCCGCCTGAGCGCTAGGTCCTAATGCGGCGGTGCGCGGTTGATTCATCGCTGTTTCCCGTCAAACCATCAGTCGAGTAGGTAGGGCTCACGCGGCTCGGACTTGGCTCTCTCATGTAATCGGTCGGAAATAGTCGCCAATCTGAGGCATCCAATCCTGAAAGGCGCTGTTGGGGAATTGCGCACAGGCATGCACAGCCGAACTCTGCCGATCATCATCAATCAACCCCATACGGTATGAACAACATGATTGCCGGTCAATGACCCTGCGTCTCAGATGTCTTAACTTCGTGTTTCACTGACGGCCACTGGCAAACACATTCGGTCAATTCCGTAATTTGGATCATACAAAGTCTTGACAACAAATATCTAGTGCGTCACTGTTTCATCATGCGTGAACGGATTGCCGGAAAAGGGCCGACCGTCTTTATCGCGGAGGGCGCGCCGGCGGACCTCGCGCGCCTCGCCAGTCGTGTCGAAGAAGGGCTGCGCAGGGGGAGCGTGGCTTCCTTGGATTCAACGTATCGATCAACCTCAGCCCTGTCCCAGCCGTACGTTGGGTGCGTCCGCGGCTTTCCGCCACCCAATGGCCAGATCGTCGAGGTCGTGGCGACGCGACCTTCACGCGAACCACTAACTATCGAATCACGCAGCGTGGCTCATGAATAATTCGCGCCAAGGATAGGAATGCGTTGTTATTCAGCCTTCATCAGCGAGGCTGCATGTCCCGCAAGATCGAGAAAGGACACATTGTGGAGAACGGGTACCACAGCAAAAGCCCACTAAAAATCATCGAAAAATGCCCTGTGCATTTCGACGATCTGGACGCGTTTGGGATGCTCTACGCCGGACGTTATTACCCGCTGGTCGAACGCGGAATTATCAGGGGTATTACGAAGATGGGCTTTCCGATTGGCCACGAGGACATGAACGTCGTCATTCGAGAAATGAAGTTGACTTTCGGTTCCCCTATTCGCCGGGTGGGGGAAGTCGAGTTGGAGTTCTGGTTGGCTCGCGTCAGCCGCAGCACTGCCACTCACGAATTCGTGGTACGCAGCGAAGATGGCGAGCACGCACGTGGGTACCGCACAGCTACCAAAGTCAATCTGGCAACGCAGCGGTCGGCGCCGTGGGGTGATGGAATCCTTGCTGCCTTCGGGGTAAAGCAACTCGCCGCTGCGGTGTAGACGTCGGACGTGGTCCGTCAACGGTATTGCGTCACTGCAGTGTCCAACCAGCGGGTGCCGTCGGCGAACTCACTTCGTAAGGGCGCAAACGCTTTCGATGACAAGCGGTCGGCGGAAAGGAGTCCGATAGTGTTCGAATTGTTCAAAAGGCTCTGGATCCCGCTGACCCTTGTCGTTGTTCTAGTGGTGGGCGGGTGCGCGGTCGTCCGCATTCGAGGCGCGTTCATCGCCAACGCCGAAGTGACGAGCGGGGAGCAACTCGCGGACAATTCCAAGCCGTTCAATCCCAAGCGCATCACCTACGAGATATCGGCAGCATCCGGCGTCACCGCGAAGATCGACTATCTCGACGAAGACGGCCAACCGCACTATGTCGAGGCAGCGTCGCTACCGTGGTCGCACACCATCGTGACGACATTGCCCTCGATGTCGGCCAACGTTGTGGCGCAAGGTAGTAGTGACGTCGGTACGTTGCGATGCCGCGTACTCGTCGATGGTCAGGTGCGCGACGACCGGCTCAGCGACTCATACGCACCCTTCGTTTACTGCCTGGTGAAATCCACATGAGTGAAAGACATTCGACGTCAGCTCATCCAGACATTGCTCGTCTGGTGCGCACATTTTCGATACCGGTGATCCTGTTTTGGGTGCTTACCGTCGGTGCTTTGGGTGCCGTCTCGCCGAAGTTGGAAGAAGTGGCGACGCAGCACGCGGTGTCGACGATGCCCGAGGATAGTCTCGCGTTTCAAGCGATGATGCGGATCGGCAAGGTGTTCCATGAGTTCAGTTCGGACTCGTCGGCCATGGTCGTGTTGGAAGGGCAGGAGCCACTCGGCGACAGCGCACACGAGTTCTACAACCGCATCGTCAGCCAGTTGCGAGCCGACGTCGCACACGTCGAACACGTTCAGGATTTTTGGGGTGACCCGCTCACCGCCGCCAGCACTCAAAGTGGTGACGGGAAGGCCGCATACGTGCAGGTTTTTCTCGTCGGTAATCAGGGCACCGCGGCAAGCAATGAGTCGGTGGCGGCAGTGCGGCGGATCGTGGATCAAACTCCCGCTCCTGCGGGGATCAAGGCCTACGTGGCCGGCAACACCGTCCTCGTAGGCGACACTGTTGAGGTGGCCCACAAGAGCTTTGCGATGGTGGCCATGGTTTCCCTCGGCGTCATCTTCGTAATGCTGCTGGTGGTGTACCGCTCGGTGCTGACGACCTTCCTTTCTCTCGTCGTGGTCGTCATCGAATTGCTTGCCGCGCAATCGGTCACGGCCTTTTTGGGCCACCTCGAGCTCATCGGGCTTACCCCGAACGCCAACAGCACGATTACGGCGCTTAGCATCGCCGCGGGGACGGATTACCTGATTTTCTTATTGGGGCGCTACCACGAAGCCCGGGCAGCCGGCGAAGATCGCGAGACCGCTTTTGGCACCGCATATCACGGGGTCTCCCATGTCATCTTGGCTTCCGGGCTGACCGTCGCGGGTGCATGCATGTGTTTGGCGATGACCCGTCTGCCGTATTTCCAGACCATGGGCATGCCCTGCGCTGTCGCGATGCTGGTGGTTGTGTCGGCGGCCCTCACCCTCGCGCCAGCGGTACTCGCACTTGCCTCGCGCTTTGGTGCCTTCGACCCCAAACGTGAGCTGTCGACACGAAATTGGCGCAAAATCGGCACTGCAGTGGTGCGCTGGCCAAAGCCCATCATTGTCGTGACGGCAATGATCGCCGTCATCGGTTTCGTCGGCCTGCTGACATACGTGCCCAGCTACAACGATCAGAAGTTCACCCCACCGGATATGCCCGCCAACGTCGGGTACGCGGCCGTCGAGCGGCATTTCTCCCAGGCCCGCATGAATCCCGAATTTCTGATGGTCGAAGCCGACCACGATTTACGCAACCCCGCGGGCATGCTGGTCATCGATAGAATCGCGAAAAGAATCTTTCATGAGCGCGGGGTCGCGCGAGTACAGACCATCACCAGGCCGCTGGGTGCGCCACTTGAGCACAGCTCGATTCCGTTCCAGATCTCACTGCGGAACGCCGGCACACTGCAAACAGCGAAGTTCTTGAACGACAACGCCGCTGAGATGCTGCAAATGGCGGATGAGATGGGCAAGACCATCGCCATCATGGAACACACCTACGCGATCATGAAGGAGATGGCCGACACGACGCACTCAATGGCCGACAGAACGCATGAGGTGGTCGGTACCGCCGACGAGTTGCGCGACCATATCGCAGATTTCGACGACTTCTTCAGGCCCATTCGCAGCTATTTCTACTGGGAGCAGCACTGCGCCGACATTCCCGTCTGTTGGTCAATGCGTTCAGTTTTCGATGGCTTGGACGCGGTCGACAAGATGTCGGCAGAGTTGGAGGGCCTGAGCGGTGATATCGACCACCTGGATCGGCTCATGCCAAGTCTGTTGGCGGACTTCGAAGCGACGATCGCCTCGCTGAAGCGCTCGCGTGCCCTGACGTTGTCTACGCAGACCAGGATGGCAGGTATTCAGGCCCTTATTGAAGAGGCAGCCGAGGGCGCAACCCAGATGGGTCGCGACTTCGACCAAGCCAAGAACGACGACTCCTTCTACCTACCACCGGAGGTCTTCGACAATCCTGACTTCCAACGCGTGATGCAGTTGTTTGTCTCTCCCGATGGGAAGGCCGTACGCTTCGTCATCACTCACGACGGCGATCCGGCATCGGTCGAAGGGATCCGGCACATCGCGGGAATCAAATACGCGGTGGCCGATGCCATCAAAGGCACCCCTTTGGCGAACGCGAGGATATCGTTGACCGGCGCCGCGTCGATGTATGCCGACATTCAGCGTGGCACCATCATCGACGTGTTGGTGGCCGGTATCTCAGCCCTGATTCTGATCTTCGCGATCATGTTGCTCGTCACGCGGAGCGTCGTCGCCGCGCTCGTCATAGTCGGCACAGTGGCCGCATCGCTAGGTACGGCCTGCGGCTTGTCGGTCCTTGTCTGGCAAGACCTTCTGGGGTGTGGCGTGCAGTGGCTCGCGCTGCCGCTGGCGGTGATAATCCTGCTGGCGGTGGGCTCGGACTACAACCTTTTGGTGGTGTCCCGGCTGAAAGAAGGAATTCACGCCGGCCTCAATACCGCGATCATCCGTGGCATGGGAGCGACTGGCCGGGTGGCGACTGCTGCCGGTCTGGTATTCGCCTTCACCATGATGGCGATGCTGGTCAGCGATTTGCTGGTAGTCGGACAAATCGGCACCACAATCGGATTGGGCCTCCTGGTCGACACGCTGATCGTCCGATCCTTCATGCTGCCCGCGATCGCGGCGGCTTTGGGACGCTGGTTCTGGTGGCCATTGAATACCGTGCGCGCCAAGCCTTTGCGGGAAGGCAAAGGCGCACCCTCAACGAGGCAAGCACATGATGTGAGCTCCAACGGGAACGGCCACGGCCATTCAATAGGTGCCGTGACCACCGAAGGTGCTTTCGCCGGCGACACCAGCAGCGTGCTTGTGCGAAATTAGCCGACCCTTGATCTGCCGTATGGGCGGTCTATCGTGTTGCATGGTGCGGCGCTTAGCTGAACGTCTTGCATCGGAATGTAAAGGGCCGCTGAGCTTCCGTGTGACTAGCGTCTAGCCGATGGTTAGGACGGTGTAGCAGTGATTCGGGTTAGCGCGGCTGGTAGCTGCGGGGCGGGTGTCCGGTCCAGCGTCGGAAGGCGCGAGTGAATGCGCTCGGTTCGGAGAATCCGAGGCGTTGGGACAGTTGGGCGATGGTTTGGTCGCCGCGCGCTAGGGCACATAAGGCGGCGTCACGTAGTACTTGGTCGCGGATTTCCGAGATCGAAGTATTCTCTTCGCGAAGGCGGCGCCACAGCGTTGGACGGCTCATTCCGACGCGTGCGGCGATCTCATTGCTGGTGCAGTTGGGGTCTCCGAGTTTGTCTTCGATGATGTGGCGTACTTGGTCGGTGACGGTGGTTTGCTGGTCGCATTGGGTTAGGAGCTTGGTCGGGGCGTCATGCAGGAGGTCTTCGATGTCGTCGTGACTACGCGCGAACCGGTGGGCAAGTGCGTCGGCGTTGAAGACCAGTGCGGCTCGTCGGGCATTGAACATTGGGGGTGCGCCGAACATGGCGTGGTATCCGGCTTTTCGAGTCGTTTCAGCGTGGGGGAGTTCGACTTGGTGCAGTCTCAGGGATCGGCGGGTGGCCCAATTGATGATTCGGTGGGCGACGACGAGGAGTGCTACCGACGCCACCGGTAGCGCCGAGGCGTCGAAGTCGGCGACGTCGATTGCCAGTACGGCGGTGTGTCCGGTTTGTTCGATAGTGACGGCGGGCAGGCCGGCGAAAGCGGTGCGGAATTCTTGGTAGCGTTTGACCGCGGTGCTCAGGTCGGGTGCGCCGCAGACGGCGAAGGTGAGTAGTCGTAGCGCCCCCGGGGCGAGTTTGATCCTGGCTAGGCCCAACAGGGTGTCGCCGGTGATCTGCCAGAGGTGTTGCATGCCCAGGGCGGCGTTGGCGGGAGTGATCTGCACATAGTGGTTGAGGTGGCCCGATGTGGTGGAGATCTTTGCTGCCTGCACCAAAGCCGGCAGGTCCCAACGCTGTTTGACTGCCACACGCACGAATTCTCTGGCTTCCTCGGCCGGTAGGGCGTAGCCGACGGTCGGGGTGGGGGTGGAGGACAAAGTGAGCGGCTTGCTGCTGCTGCTGCGTTGTGCCGGCTCGCAAATCAGGGTTCTGGCGGTTGACGGGAGTCGGTCTCGGCGGTGGAGGTGTTCGTTTTGTTGAAGGGTCATGATTGCTTCCTCTTGTCCCGTCAGAGGGGGGACATCGGACAATGGTCCAACGTCGGCTTTTCGCTAGTCATGTGGTTCAACGCTTTTCAGTTGGCATCATCGGCTACTGCGAACCTGATGAGGGCAACGAGTCCACTCCTGCGCGAACGGCAACTCGGAGTCCCGCTCGGCCACTTGTCGCCTCAGGCCAAGCATCATTGCTTTACGGCTGACAAATAGTTGTTATTCAGATGACGAATAGTCAATATACATGAGTGTGGTAGCGCACACAAGGGTTGGGGCATGCGCGTCACAAACAAGAGGTCAACAGAACTGAGACACCGCGTCATCGTGCAATAGGCTAGGAATGCCTTGCGTGCGAAGGGCCAGTTCACGTCAGTAGCAAGGTCATGCTAGTGGTGCGGATGCGGAGTCGTATGTCCACGCGAAGACGTGCGAAGCGGGCTTTCGTAGACGTGACACCTGACGTTGTCGAAATATCAAGGGGGGCTGGATTTTCCGCGTAACTAGCAAGCGTGAAGGCGGGCTTAATCGGTGCCCACAGCTAGTCGAACGGTAGCAGAAGACGCCGCCCCTGACCGATGGTCATGACGGTGTGGCTGTACTTGGGTGACGTTCATGGCGAGAGTCCCGTAGAGGGGTCGGGACGGCTTGCGGCTCTCTCGCTGATCAAGGTGCCATCAACTCGTCGGCAACGACATCAGGAACGTCCAGGGTCATCACGTGGCCGACATTCGTCAGGACGCGGGCGTCGACGTTGGGAATCAGCCTCTGCGCGCGCGCAAGTGCGGCTGGCGGCCCGTCGGCGTAGATGACATCTCGCTCGCCGAGCAGCACGGTGGCAGGTGCGCTGATCCGGCGCAGTTCGTCGTCGGTGACACCGCCGCGCCATGGAGCAGGGCAAGTGGCGGCGCGGACTCGGGACCGCTGACTCGGTCGTGTGTCGTACCGAACGACGTCGTAACGTCTCGCTCTTCGACGGGAACGGGCCAACTGCGCACGATCTCGTCGTATTTCTCGATGAACTGCACCCGAGTCTCTCGGCTCCAAAGATTTAGGTTCACCATGCGCAAAGGGTAGTCGCGGGAGCCGCAACTCACCCGGGTGAAACAGCCTTGGGGTGATGTGGGCTCACCCCTGCCGTCAGCAGACTGAAGCCAGTTCAACATCGGCATACCGAGCGCCGGGTTCCGTCGCCAACGCTTCCCTTACCGGTCTCCAGCCGAACAACGGTGCAAATAGCACGTCAAGAGCGCCAAGAAAGCAGCAGAAGGGTTTCATCATGCACTTCGAATCCAAGAAGATCGTCGTCGTCGGAGGCAGCGCCGGTATGGGCCGGCAGGTCGCTGCCGATATCGTGCGCCATGGCGGCAGTGCGGTGATCGTCGGCAGGTCGAAAGAGCGCGTTGATGACACCGTGACGGAATTGACCGGCGGAGGCGGGCAAGCCTGGGGGATCACCGCAGAGTTGACCGATCGCGGCGCGGTGGCCGATGTGCAGCGCGCACTTTCTGAGCAGCACGATGATGCGACCCTGCTGGTCAACGCTGCCGGATTCTTTGTGCCGAAGCCGTTTCTCGAATACGATGCCGCCGTTTACGACTCCTACATGGAGTTGAACTACGCACTGTTCTTCCTCACGCAAACCGTTGTTTCCGGCATGATCGCCAACGGTGGGGGCGGGTCAATCGTCAACATCGGCAGCATGTGGGCACATCAGGCGATCGGTCTGACCCCATCGACGGTGTACTCGATGCAAAAGGCGGGCCTGCATGCGCTGACCCACAACCTCGCCATCGAGCTCGCCGAGCACCAGATCCGGGTCAACGCGGTCGCGCCGGCCGTCGTCAAGACTCCGCTCTACGAGGGGTTCCTTCCCAAAGACGAGATCGACTCCACTCTGGCCACATTCGCGCCGCTGCATCCGCTGGGCCGAATCGGCACCCCCGCAGACGTAGCCAGCGCCGTGACGTATCTGCTGTCCGATGAGGCCAGTTGGGTCACCGGCGCGATTCTCAACGTCGACGGCGGCATAATGGCCGGCCGCAACTAACCGACGACTACACCGAAATATCAAGCGCAGCAACATAAAGGCTGCGCGAACAAAGGAGAACAAGTGTCACACCAGTACACCAAAGACCCTGCCGCGGTGCGTGAACTCAGCCCTGAGCAATACCACGTCACGCAGGAAAACGGCACGGAACGTCCCTTCACCGGCGAGTATTGCGACAATCACGAACCGGGCCTCTACGTCGACATTGTCTCAGGCGAACCGCTTTTCGCCTCAGTCGACAAATTCGACAGTGGGAGCGGCTGGCCGAGTTTCACCCAACCGCTCACCGCGGACAGCGTCGTCGAGAAGCGCGACCGCAGCCACTTCATGGATCGGATCGAGGTGCGATCGGCCCACGCCGACAGCCACTTGGGCCACGTATTTCCCGACGGACCCGCGCAAGCCGGCGGGTTGCGCTACTGCATCAACTCCGCATCCCTGCGATTCATCCACCGGGATGACCTGGAAGCCCAGGGTTATGGGCAGTATCTGGGCTTGTTCACCGAAGACGTTTCGCAGCACCGCCAAACCGTCGGCGAGCAGCAATCATGACTCACCACGAAAAAATCGCCGTCCTCGCCGGGGGATGCTTCTGGGGCATGGAAGAGTTGTTCCGCGCGCAGCCCGGTGTGGTGTCCACCCGCGTCGGCTACACCGGTGGCAGGAACACGCATCCCACCTACGGCAATCACCCCGGCCACGCTGAGGCGCTCGAAATCACCTATGACCCAGACGAAACCGACTACCGGGGCCTGTTGGAATTCTTCTTTCAGATCCACGACCCGACCACCAAAAATCGTCAGGGCAACGATGTCGGGACCAGCTACCGGTCAGCAATCTTCTACCTGGACGACGAGCAGAAGCGAATCGCACTGAGCACCATCGCAGATGTCGAGCGCTCAGGGCGATGGCCCGGCTCGATTGTCACCGAGGTGATTCCCGCTGAGACGTTTTGGGAAGCCGAACCTGAACACCAGGATTACCTGCAGCGTTTCCCATCCGGCTACACATGCCACTACATCCGCCCTCAGTGGACGTCGCCCAGCGGTGAGGGCGCAACCTTGGGGTCAGTAACGGCCGATCATGCCTCGCAGTAACTATGTGGGGTCGGCAACGCAGGCCCGGACAGTGCCGTCTCATTGGCAGCTGCTGTTGAGCGGATACGCGCCATTGGCGGTCTATGTCGCCATATGTGTTGCAGTGCGGGCGGCGTCGCGGGCAGGAACCAGGGAGCGACGGTGACCGCATGACGCAGAATCCGAATCTGGCCGCCTTGTCAGCCGCGGGCGTGTCGGTCTGGCTGGATGACCTCTCCCGGGATCTCTTGCGGTCCGGCGGTCTGCAAACGCTTATCGACACCAGAAGTGTTGTCGGCATCACCACGAACCCGTCCACCTTTGAGCGCGCACTCACACAAGGCCGCGCCTACGACGGCCAGCTCGCCGAGCTGACCGCCAGTGGTAGCGACATCGACACCGCAGTCCGAACAGCGATCACCGACGACGTCCGGGCGGCCTGTGACGTGCTTCGCCCTCAGTGGGAGGCCTCCGACGGCGTCGACGGGAGAGTATCGATTGAAGTGGATCCAGCACTGGCGAACAACACCGACGCAACCGTCACGCAGGCCATCGAGTTGGCCAAAATCGTTGATCGGCCCAACGTCTTCATCAAAATTCCGGCGACTGCGGCGGGGCTACCCGCGATTACCGCGGTGCTGGCCAACGGTGTCTCGGTGAATGTGACGCTGATCTTTTCCGTGCAACGGCACCGAGCGGTGATGGACGCATATCTGTCCGGCATCGAGGGCGCGCAGCAGGCGGGCGCTGATGTCTCCACAATCCACTCGGTCGCATCACTTTTCGTGTCTCGGGTGGACACCGAAGTCGACAAGCGACTCGAGGCCATCGGCTCCGATGCTGCACGCGCACTGCGGGGACGGGCCGGCGTGGCCAACGCGCACTTGGCGTACGCGGCCTACCAGCAGGTCTTTGAAGCGGGGTCGCGATTCGCCGCGCTGCGCGCCGGCGGTGCTCGCGTGCAACGCCCGTTGTGGGCCTCGACCGGCGTGAAGAACCCCGCCTACCCCGACACGATGTACGTGGCCGAACTCGTGGCGCCAAACACCGTCAGCACCATGCCCGAGGCGACACTTGCGGCGGTGGCGGAGCGCGGCGTGGCTGTCGGTGACACCGTGACCGGCAAGGCGAAGCGGGCGCGGGAAGTGCTCGACCGATTGACTGCGGTCGGTATCGATCTGTTCGACGCGTTCGACGGGCTCGAACGCGACGGGGTAGCCAAGTTCGCGGCGTCCTGGCAGCGGTTAGTCCAGCGCTAACCCCATGCGGCACCGAACCTTCCGCCCCTGGAGACCCACCGTCTGATCAAGCCGGGTGGCGCTGTTGTTGCGCGGACACTGATAGTGCCTAGAGGTAGTCACGAAGCTCGTCGAGCAGCGCCGACTTTGGGCGCGCCCCCACCAATCGGACGGTAGACAAGCCGTCCTTGAAGACAATCATGGTTGGGACCGAGGCAACCTGAAACCGTCGAGCAGTCAGCGGATTTGCGTCGACGTCCAGCTTGGCAACGGTGAGCTTCTCGCCGTGTTCTCGTGAGATCTGCTCCAGAATCGGTGCTACCGCACGACAAGGGCCGCACCATGGAGCCCAGAAATCAACCAGTACAGGGGTGCGACTTTCGAGGACGTCAGCGGCGAATGAGTCGTCAGTCACTGTGAGGGGCAAGGGTTCGGTCATGAGGCAGATCGCTCCTTCTGGATGGTGGAAGCTGTTAGGGGACCGGCTGATTGGTTCAACCAGCGCTCGGCATCGCGTGCAGCGGCGCAGCCGCTGGCTGCGGCGGTGACCGCTTGGCGGTAGCGGCGGTCGATCAGGTCGCCAGCGGCAAACACGCCCTCCGCGGAGGTTTGGGTCGTAGTGCCTGCGGTCACGACGTGTCCACTGGCATCGAGGTCGACCAGTCCGATCAACGGATCTGAGCGCGGCGCCTGGCCGATGGCGACGAAGGCAGCCGCGACCGCGATGGTGGAGTCGACGCCGCGGCGCGTGTCGCGAATGCGCAACCCGGTGACGTATCGGTCGCCGTGCACGGCGAGTACCTCGGTAGAGGTCAGGACCGTGACGTTAGGTTGGCCGCATAAGCGGGTGACGGCGATGGTCGATGGCCGCAGCCGTGGGCGGTAATGGATGAGGGTGACGTGGCGGGCTATTCCCGCCAGGTACAGTGCCTCTTCGACCGCGGCCTCACCGCCGCCGATGACGGCGACGTCGCATCCGGCGAACCGTGCTCCGTCACGTTTGGCGCTGGTGCTTACTCCGTGACCGGTCAGCTTGCTTTCGCCCTCCACATTGAGGGTCCGGTTGACTGAACCCATGGCAAGAATCAGCGCACGACCGTGGTGCTGGTTGGCGCCGACGTTGACCGTCTTCACTTGGGGGCCGAGAACGAATCCGTCGGCGTGGCCGCTGTGCAATTCGGCACCGAAATAGTCTGCCTGCCAACGCATCTGGTCGACCAACACGGGACCCGTGACGAATGGCACGACGCCGGGATAGTTGTCCACCTGTCCGGCGACCAGAAGCGCGCCACCGGGCTCATGGCCTTCGATGACAAGGGTGTCCAGGCCGGCCCGAGCCGCGAAGATCGCCGCAGTATATCCGGCCGGACCTGACCCGACGACGATGACATCACGAATCCGCAAGTTATCTGCCTGTTCTCGACGTCAGAGGTTGATGGCGTGGCCGGCGAGAGCGTGGAAACATTCCTGCAGTCCCTCGCCGAGGGTGGGGTGGGTGTGAACGTTGCGGGCCAGCTCGGTGGCGGTCAGGTCCCAGAGTTGTGCGGCGGTAAGTTCAGGGAGCAACTCACTGACCTCGGCTCCGACGAGGTGGGCTCCGAGCAGTTCGCCGTGGGAAGCGTCGGCAATGACCTTGATGAAGCCGGCACGTTCGCCCAGACCGTGCGCTTTGGCGCTGGCCTGCATGGGAAACTTGGCGACTCGGACGGTATGCCCGGCGGCGCGGGCTTGGGCTTCGGTGTAGCCGAAGCTGGCGACCTGCGGTTGGCAGAACGTCACGCGCGGCATCATGCGGTAGTCCAGAGGCATGGTCGGGGAGCCGGTCATCGTTTCCGCGGCGATGATGCCTTGTGCGGAAGCGACGTGGGCGAGTTGAACTTTGGCGGTGACGTCACCGACTGCATAGATGTGCGGCGCGGACGTGCGCATGTATTCGTCGATCTCGATAGCGCCACTACCGTTGAGGAGTACTCCCGCGGCGTCGAGACCGATACCTTCGACGTTGGGACGAAAGCCGATGCAGATGAAGGCTCGCGCGGCCTGCGCGGCCGTGGACTTCCCATCAGCGCTGGTGTAATTGACGACGACGTGCTCGCCGTGGTCGATGACTTTGTCCACCCGGGTGGATGTGTGAATCGCGATCCCGCGGCGGCGGTATTGACGCTCCAGCTCTCGTGAAACATCGGCATCCTCGTTGGGTAGGATCCGGTCGGCGAATTCCAGAATCTCGACGCGGACACCGTAACTGTGCAGGATGTAGGCGAACTCCATCCCGATGCCGCCACCGCCGATGATCACGATGGACTCCGGTAGGTCGGCGCGAAGAATCTGCTGTTCGTAGGCGACGACGTTGTCGCTCAATCTAACTCCCGGCAGCATGCGCACCCGAGCCCCGGTCGCAATGACGGCATGGTCGAAGGTGAGAAACCTCTTTCCCCCCTCGGACAGATCTACCGCGAGGCGGTGCGGGCTGGCGAAGTATCCGTGACCGTCGATCTCGGTGATGTTGTTCTTGCGCATCAGAAAGTGGACACCCCGGACTCGGGCGCCGGCGACTTCGCGGCTGCGCGACACGGCACGGGAGTAGTCGAGGCTGACATCTCCGGAGATGCCGAAGGTAGCCGACTGATGGGTGATGATCGACGCGATTTCGGCATTGCGCAGCAAGGCTTTTGAGGGAACACAGCCCGTGTTGAGGCACACCCCGCCCCAATAGCGTTCCTCAACTAGCCCGACCCTCATGCCGAGCTGGGCGGCGCGGATGGCCGCTACATAGCCCCCGGATCCCGCGCCCAGCACAACGAGGTCGTAGTGGTTGTCGGATGGCGCTGTCATCTTCGATCCCGCCCATGGTCCTGTCAGTTGGTTTTGGCGACCAATGTCTGTCTGCGGCTTGCGTCGATGGCGTCCACCAGCAGCCACAGTGCCAATCCGAGCATCGCGATGTCTTTCATCAAGAACTCCCCGTCGGCCGACAGGATGGGAAAGCCACCGGCAGATGCCTCGCCGACCCCAGGAGTTGTGATCATGAAACTCAGCGTGGTGAGGAAGAACATCGACGCGAATACCCCGCCCACCACGGAAGCCTTCGGGAACCACGGTTTGACTGCCAACAGCGCGGCAGTGATCAGTTCTATCGATCCATTCAACCGACCAAACGCGTCGATGGACATGACGTTGTAGAACCCACTCAGGAGGGGGCTGTTTGCCACCCAGTGCGAAATTCCGTCGGATTCATAGTGAGTGAACTTCATGGCGCCGAACCACACCAGCACTATGACCAGACCGTACCGCGCGACGAGTGGCGCGATGGTGCTGGCTCGAGACGCTCTCGGCCCCTGGGCCATCATGGCGAAGGTGGTGTCATGCTGTGACATTGCGGTCTCCGTTCAGGGTGTCGTGCCGCCGCATGCCGCTGTCAACTCGCACCGCCTTCATTGCCGGTGCAGTTGGGCCAAACGGTGATCAGTACGGTTGTGGTCGCTCAGATCTACGACCACTATCTCGGCGCGGCGGGTGATCTGTCCTCATCCGGGTGGTCAATTCACCCGGGTGAGCAATTCGGTGCCGGTACAGAGTCTCGCGGTCCGGTGAGATCACCCATGCAGGTCAACGCTTTTCAACTCGCGGTAATCCGCACAAGCCGGCTCCGGCAGGTCCAGGTCGGCTTTGGTCAGCCGGTAGATCTGAAGCGTGAGGTCGTAGTACTTGTCGGTTTCACCGACCCATTCCATCCCAACGCGCCGGGCGGTAGAAACACCACGATGGTTCCCCGTCCGCACAACCGCAAAGACCTCACTGATACCGACGTTTTCGAAAGCCTGATGCGCCACCGCGTGACCGGCCTCGGCGCCATACCCATAGCCCCATGCCGCAGGAGACAGTTGCCACCCGATTTCCAGGTCGGTGCCGCCCGGCGGCAGCGGGAGCAGGGCCGTCCCTCCGATCACGTCAGCGGAGTTCTTTTCAGTAATCGCCCAGCGCCCCAGCGGCAGCCCGGTCGCGTCGTTTTCGCCGATCCAGGCCCTTAGGACGCGCCGCATTGCGGTCCGATCGGCGATTGGGGGCAGGGCGGGACGCAGCCAGCGCGCGACCTCGCGCGAACCGTAAATGGCATACGCGGCGACATCGTCGTCGGGTTGCCACGGCCGCAACACCAGTCGGTGTGTCCTGATGTGCCGCGTGTCCGCGTCCCATTCGACGTGGCGATGCTCAACCATCTTGTCCCCTAACGTTGTCGTGCGTGCAGTGTGGGTGCGACCCGGATCGGGATTTGCCATGATTGAGTGCCGCGCAGTTCGAGCCACACGTCGGTGGTCGTGCGGACCAACCGGGCCAGAACGTCGTCACACCCCGGGCAACGCACCACGATTCCGGGCGAGCGGTTATAGACCCGGGTCTCGGCGAAGGCTGCGGCGCAACCACATCCAGCGCAGGTAAGTGTCGTCGAGGTGACATCGAAGCCGACCGCTTCTGCAAACGCACCGCCAGCGGCGTTACCGTCGACATGCATTGGTAGCGTCATCTTTCCTTCTTCCTCAACCGGTTCCCGAACCGCTAAGTCGGCCCGAACCGCTCGGTGCGGATGGTTGCGGGCTGATGCCCCTGCTCGATCAGTTTCGTGGTCACCGATTCCACGAATCCCGTTGGACCGCTGACGTAGCTGCGCACATCGTGGTTCCGAGGCCACCCCGTCGTCGCGAGGTCGGTGCAGCGGACCCGGCCGGGTGGCCGATTGGTCTGTGGGGTGGCCGAGCGGGTGTAAACTAGGGTGACCTCAAGCCAGTCACATTCACGCTCCAGCCGGTCCAACTCCTGCGCGTAGTAGACGTCGGCCGGACTACGCACCGAGTAAACCAGCCGAAAGTGCGCTGCTCCGGCCACAACCCGCTGTCGCAGCATGGCCATCAAAGGCACAATTCCCGATCCGCCGGCGACCAGCAGAACGTGCGCCTGCTCGGCCGGGCGCCAAACAAACCAGCCACCAATGGGTCCGCGGAGTTCGATCTTGTCGCCTGAAGCAAGTCCCATGAGATACGGCGAGACCTCCCCGTCGTCAATCCGTTGGACGGTCAACTCGATGCGTTCCCCGTCGGGTGGTCTGCTTAGCGAATAGCTGCGTTCGGCGCTGTAACCATCCTCGGCGGTCAGCTTGAGATCGATATGCTGGCCGGCCAAGTGGCCACACCAGCCCGGCACATTCAGAACGATCGTGCGCGCAGAATCGGTCTCGGGTTGAGAGCTCACCACCCGAGCGACCCGCCACCGGAGCCTGGGTGTCACGCGGACGTCCACGGCAGTCGTCAGTCCCCGGCATAGCGTTGTTCGCGCCATGGGTCGCCGTAGTTGTGGTAGCCCAACCCTTCCCAGAATCCCGGAATGTCGTTGTCCCGCAACTCTATGGATTTCACCCACTTCGCGGACTTCCAGAAATACAGGTGTGGCACCAGCAAACGCGCCGGGCCGCCGTGCACCGCGGTGAGCGGTGCACCGCCGTAGCCGTAGACGATCCAGGCCCTGCCGCCGAGTAGATCTCGCAGTGGGAAGTTGGTGGTGTAGCCGCCATAGGAACCGACCAGCGCGAATGCGGCGGCGGTGTCGGTCGATTCGAGAAGGGTGTCCAGCGAAATGCCTTCCCACTTGGTATTCAGCTTGGACCACGTGGTGACGCAGTGGATGTCGACATTGATCCGTTCGCTGGGCAACGACATAAGCTGGTTCCAAGTCCATGCGTCTACGGCGCCGCGCTTGTCGCGGACGGTGAGTCGCCAGTCGTCAAGGACGATGCGAGGAGTCGGTCCTGCCTGCAGGACAGGGAAATCCGTGGTCACATGCTGACCGGGTGGCAGCTTGAGGGTCGACTCAGTGCGGCGTCCGTGAAAGCCCTTGTTGACGATATTCATCAGGTGAAAGTGGTTGGTGGGAAGACAAGACCAAAGGCATCCTCGCTCGCAAAGCTGTCCTCCTCGATGATGTGGATAGCTGCTTCCTCAGCCGACGCCGCGCCGCCGTCGATGCCGACGTCGTGAGCGCGGTAGTCGCTGCTTGGATCCGTGGGGTCGATGCCAAAGGCGACGAGCCGACCTGCACGCATGTCGCCGACCTGGCTGTCGATGGGCTCGCCATCGCTGTCGGGGCTGTCACCGATTCCATCGCCGTCCCACCGATCGGTCACGTCGGGCAGCTCACGGGCCAGTCGCCGCGCCAAACTTTCGTGAGTTCGGGCTTCCCTCGCAGTCAGCCCCCACGCCCGCAATTCTCGCGGGCTTTCCGGTGGTGAGTAGCCTTCGTCCAGGTCGATGCCGGTCTGTTCAGAGTCCAGGCTTTCTTCTGGTTCGAGCAGATGGGCACCTACGTCATCGAATTCAGAAATCCCCATCAGCGCCGTCTCCATTCCGGTATCTCAAAGCCGTACTCGCGCAGCGGAGTCGCTCCGCTGACGTCTGATGAGCATGGCGCGCGAACGGGTGAAGTGTCATCGCCCGTTCGGCAACTCACCCGGGTGATAGGCCCGAACGCCGGTGCGGCGCATCCTCAGGCGGGGCGAACTCCTCACTGACTGAGAAACGCGCGATGGAGGACGGGGCTACGCCGAGCGACACCAAGGGCCGCGGGAACAACAGCGCGGTCAAATATGCCGTGAAAACAGCCCAGCGGTTCGCTGCGCTCGGTATCGCATAGAGGTGGTACCCGCGCGTGACGAGCTTGGCCGGCAATCCCGACATGTGGACGTTGAGTGGATTGGCCACCGCAAAGCCCGGCCCAAGGTCGACGACGGTGCCCAGATCGCGATGCCGGTACTCACGTGAGGCTCCGTAACCGAGGCTGGCCGAGACATTCTTGGCGAGCGTCTTACCCTGGCGGGTAGCGTGTTGCGCGGTCGGCGGGGTGATGCGCCCGGGGTTGGTGACATCGGCGACCGCGGCGGCGTCACCGCCGGCGAATACGCCCGGCATACCCGGTACCGCGAGGTCGGCACCGACCTTGAGTCGACCGCGCTCGGTCGGCAGACCCAGAGTAGCGATCAATGGGCTGGCTACCACTCCTGTCAACCAGGCCACGGTGTATGTGTCGATGCGGGTGCCATCGGTGAGGATCACGTAATCGGGGCCGACCTCGGTGAGGGTCGTACCCATGTGAATCTGCACACCGCGGCGCCGCAACACCCGTTCGGCCCTCGCTGCGAGCTTAGGGCCAATTTCGGGCATCATCCGGCCTGACCGTTCGACCAAGAGCAGCCGGATATCGTCCCGGGGGATTTGGAATTTGCGGCCGGCCGCCTCGGCCATCGCGCAGAACTGGGCGATCAGCTCAGTGCCCGAATACGACGCTCCCACCACCACAATGGTTTTACGCGCCCGTGCGCGGTGCGGGTTGCAGTCGATGCTGGCCAGTTCGAACTGTTCGAGGATGTGGTCACGCAGATAGAGGGCTTCGACGATCGATTTCAGGCCGTGGGCATGCTCGGCGAGACCGGGAATGTCGAACCTACGAGTGATCGAGCCAAGGGTAAGCACAAGCCGATCCCACGCCAACTCCTGGGTGGCGTTTTCCTGATCGCGAAAGCGGACGGTTCGTGCCGGGAAATCGACCGCGTCGACGTAGCCACGGATCAGTCGAACACCAGACAGGTTGTCGCTCAACGGAATCGTGACGAATCGGGGATCGATTACTCCGCCGGCGACATCAGGCAACAGCGGCGTGTACAGCAGATAGTCCACTGGTGAGATGAGGGTGACGGTCGCGGGTGATCTGCGGCGGCGCAGCAAGGATCTGAGCCGTCGCGCGCATTCAAATCCGGCGAACCCGCTGCCCACGATCACTACCGACGGCGCATGGTCAGTCTCTCGAGTCATGCGGCTGGCCATTTCTCTTGATGAAGCGACCGACTGGTTGGGTGCGCGCCGTTCCACTGCGCATCGATGCGGGTCACGCGGCGATTCTCGACGACTAGCCACAGCGCTCCGGCGACCGTGCCGAGAAAGGTGATGAGCACCGTGGTGGCAAGCCATTCGTAATGCCGGTAGGCGGCGGTTGCCGCCGTGGTGATCAGCCCGCCCGTCGCTACCACCAGCAGGATCAACCCTGGCCAGAAGAAGTTGTCCTTCATCGCTATACCCGCGTGCGGTTGCGTGGTCCGACAGTGATCCGTCGGATCGGCATGGGTGTCTCCCATCGCTGTTACCTCCGTAATTGGACGAGTTGTCAAAGCTTTTAGCTCACAGCACGGACCCGGCGGCTTGCAGAATCCCGTTGCGAACCACCGACGTCCATTCGACAAGCGCAGACGCGGATGTGGTCAGGTCGAACCGACCCTGTCGCGGATGGGCAATTCGGGCAACGTAATTGCTGTAATCGTTGTCACCAGCCACACCACAAGCGTCGTGGCCAGCCAGGGTGCAGTGCCGTCGATAACGAGCCCGCGCGTCAATATCGAGGCGAGGACCAGTGCGACGATCGTCAACGCCCAGCCCGTTCCCCCAAGGAGCAGAGGCGCACACCAATGGCGCAACTTCAAGGTTGACAAAGACAGGATCGCCTGCGTTACCGCGAACACCACCACGGCGACGGTGAACCCCGGTACTGACAGCGAAACTCTGGGAACGATTGAAGCCGCGATCAGTAGTCCGATCGCCCACGATGCCAGAAGCGCAAATGCGTGCAGCAGGATTCGTCGCGTGAAAACTAACGTGTGTCGCTGGGATCTGGCGGAGATCTCCGCCAGGCGGTCAACTGTTGTGGCCATGGGCACATCCTGGCCATGGTCGGGGTGAGATGTCATCGTCCCGGCGGCGATTCACCCGGGTGATTGTGTCGGGATGGCCTTCGAGAGGTTGCAGAGGCCCGATAGCCGAAGAGTTGTGGGCAGATACTCAGGTGACGAATCGGAAGCGTCGTCAGATATGACCGTTCGTGCCGCACGGCATCTGGCGGTGTGCTGGCAGACGAGTTACAACAGGCCGAGTTCTCGCGCCCGGCTGACCGCCGCACGGCGGTGCTCGACGCGCAGCTTGCGATACACGGCGCGCTGGTGGGTCTTCACGGTGTTGAGCGACACGTAGAGCCGTTCACCGATCTCACGCCGCGATAGCCGGGTGGCGAGTAGGCGAAGAACCTCAAGCTCTTTGGGGGTCAGCTCCTCATCGACCGGGCACCCGTCGTGCCGTGGTGTCACCGCGACGCTACGCTCGACCGAAGCCAGCAGCCTCGAGGCGCTGTCAGCGTCAGCGCAACCGCGCAACAGCGCGTTGACCTCATCGACTGCGGCGCTGGCGGTCTGGTGGTCGCCGAGGTGTTCAAGGATCTCAGCCCTCACCAACAGCGTCTTGGCGACTTCGAGGATTCCGCCGCCTTGTTGGGCCAACATGACGGCCATGTCGGCGGCGACCACGGCCGCAGCGCCGTCACCGCGTGTTTGAAGGACTTCAGCGGTGGCCAGCGCCACCATTGCGTCCACAAGGTGTTCCACATCCGCCAGGTCACGCGGACTGCCGGAAGCGCGGCGGATGTGACGTTCGGCTTCTGCGAGCTGGTTATGTTCGCTCGAGATCAGTGCTAGATAACCCAAGGCGCAGCTGCGGGCGCGACGATCGCCCACCCGCTCAGCCTGTTGCACGGCTCGACGCAAGTTGGCTTGCGACTCTCGGGTGCAGCCCGAAAAGTACAGCGCGGAGCCATAAATGCAATAGGCACTGGATCGGCCAAGCGGTGCTTCACCGAGGTCGAGGGTGATCGCCTGGCGAGCGGCCTCGAGCGCAGCGGCAACCTCGGCCGTCTTAAACGAGTGCGCCGCCCGCAACAAGACGGCTTGAGCGTTGATGGCGCCATCATCGGCAGCGGATCCCGTCTCTACAGCGTCGATCCACTCGGCGGCGTCATCGAATTGGCCACCGCTCAGCGCGATCCAGGCACGGGCCGCACTCAGCCGCGGATCCCGGAGAACGGTTTCCGTGGGGAGCAGATCTAGCATGCCGGACACGGTCGACAGACCGCCACCGTTGAACTCGTCCACCCAATCCGCGGCGATCAGCTCAGCACTGCGCTCTATGTCACCGCCAGCGATCAAGTGGCGCACCGCCTCGTCGATGAGGCCCTCTGCCTCGAACCAGGTCGCTGCTCGTCGGTGCAGATCGGCGACCAGATCGGGCTCGCTACGACGCAGTTCGGTGCGCAGCAACTCGGCGAACAGCTGGTGGTATCGATACCAGTGACGCGAGGTGTCCAGTGGCGCCACAAAAAGGTTTTCGCGCTCGATCTTCTCCAATATCGCGGCCGAGTCAGACGTTTGCAGCACGGCGTCGCAGAGCGGACCGCTGAGGCGTCCCAAAACCGAAGTGCGCAGCAGGAAATTGCGTAGTGGCAGTGGCTGGCCGTCTAGCACCTCGGCCATCAAATAGTCGACGATATGCCGGTTATCGCCCGCGAAAGTCCTGATAAACGTGGCGGCGTCGGCACGCCCGGCAAGGGACAGGGCGGCAAGGTAGAGGCCGGCAGCCCAACCTTCGGTGCGTTGGTGCAACAGTTCGATGTCTGCTCGGTCCAATTGCAACCCGAGAACACCGTTCAGCAATTGGTCTGCTTCGGTCGCGCCGAAACGCAAATCGTCGGTTCGTATTTCGGTGAGTGCGCCGCTGGCTCTCAGCCGAGCCAACGGCAACATCGGATCCGATCGGGTGGCCAGTACCACGTGCAAATTCGGCGGCATCCGGCTGACGAAGAATGCAAGCTGCTCATGGACCGCTCGACTTACCACCAAGTGGTAGTCATCAAGAATCAGCACCAGCTGGCTATCAACCGTGTCGAGATCATTTAGCAGGGTGGGCAGCACAACCTGTACGGGGTCGGCGCCCATCGCAAGGAGTTCAACCGCGCGAATCCCAACACCGGGACTGATCTGCTGCAACGCGGCGACCACGTACATCCAAAACCACACCGGATCGTTGTCGGAGGCGTCCAGCGACAGCCATCCGAATCGCCCATCGCGGCCCGCGCTCAAGGCCCACTGCGCCAACAGTGTCGTCTTGCCCCAGCCCGCCGGCGCACTCAGCAGAGTCAGTTTGCAGTGTTGCTTCGCTGACAGTGCGTCGAGCAATGCAGCTCGGTGAACCAACTGTACCCCGAGGGCGGGAACGTGCAGCTTGGTGGCGAGCAGAACTGCACGCGCTGCGGCTTCACCGCCGCTGCGCTCGCTGCGTCCAGCTGACCCGGTCATGTCCGAACTCCGCGTATCCGTTGAAATTTGCTGTACAGCAGGAACGCTCGACGTCAACGCTTTCTGAGTGAGCGTTGGGTTCTCGATAGCCCCGTTGTTCCCCGGCGGTCCAGGCACTTTCGCGTGAGTCGCGCTCATGCTGTACCCGTTCACCGTATCGCTCCTCTTTTTGCACCAATGTGTTGGCTGGCGCGACCCACGACACTGCCGCCAGTAAAGAGCTGACATCCGAACATCTGGCGAAGAAGCGTCTCGAAATCCCGGCGGCGGTCCGGTGGTCGTCGCGTGGTCATGGTCGCCGGCTGACCAGCACGTAACCACCGACGCCGAACACCACCGGCAGCATCATCAACATTCCCCACACCGTGTTCATCATCGTTCTCTCGATTCCTGTGTGTGCTGCTCCGCGGCACCGGTTCCTGGCTGATGGGCAACAGTCGCGGCGTTTTTGGAGTGCAATTACCACGTTGGCAGTCAGGGACCGTCGCCACCATCGCCCAGCGGGTGATCTTTAACGCCGGGAGGGTGTATGCGTAGTGCCGTGATTTGACGGACTGGTCAACCCGACCCGCGCGTGCGTTGTGGGGGGCGCTCGACGAGCTTCCTAGGCGGCGACGGCAGTGCTGATGGCTTCAGTGACCAGCTGCGGGACTTCATGGAGCAGCGTGTGCCCCGCGGCGGGCCGGTGGATAAGCGTCGCCCCGGGGATACCTTTCGCGAGCTCGCAGGCGTGCCATATCGGAGTGAGCTTGTCTGCTCCGCCACTGATGATCGTTGTCTTGGCGGTGATGGAGCCAAGGGTTGCAGAGCAGTCGTATTCCTTTAACCCGAGCAGGAAGCCGACTTTGGTTGTCGCCGGCGTGGCGTCGATGGTGGCGGCCGACATGGCCACCGACGATTCCGGGGCGGCTTCGCCGTAGCCGGCATATCTGGCAAGTGCCGCGCACACCGGCCTGGCGAGGAACTGAATTACCTCATCGGTACCGGCGCGAGGCATCCGGTGTACGAGGTGGTAAAGCACGCTTGTCACGGGGGTGTCCAGCAGTCGGCCGAGGCCGTGCGAGCCAAGGCGTCCCGCGGCGGTCGCGACGAGAACAAGGCTATCCGGCTCCAGAGGGCGCTGGTGGGCCGGCCGGCTAAGGTAGGCCAAGGCCGTCATTCCGCCCATCGAGTGTCCTACCAAGGTGAGTGGCCCCGTAACATCCAGCGCAACAAGCAAATTAGCGAGATCATCGGCGAGTCGATCGATCCGGTAGGTGTCCATTGATGCGCTGGCGGAGTCGCCGTGACCGCGGTGGTCGTAACTGATGATCCGGATGTTGTTGCCCCAGTGACGGATCAACTGTGTTATCTGAGTGTTCCAGGACTCTTTGTTCAAGCAGAAGCCATGGAGGAGAACGATTGTATGGCCCGCAACGGGTGATCCCCAATCGCGAACGCACAGCGAGACTCCGTCGCTCGTCATAATTTTTCGGTTACTGGCCAACGTTCGCCCTGTGGGGGGTAATCGCATGCGCCTGCAATTGTGTTGGTTCGTTCGCATTGTCATCGCTGCCCTCTCTGAGGGTGCCTCCCCGCCGAGCATGTGGGCTATGGCCCAATTATCTTGGAGATCGGTGCTTTTCCGACGCGTCGGCGAGGTAGGCATGGCTTCGTTCGAGTACTACGGTCGTCGTCTGCGCAGCGCAATACCATCGCCCGAAGGGTGATATTTAAGCCCCGATAGGTGCAGTACGAGGCGGCCCTGATTCTGAGATGTCCGTCAATCAGAACCACGGATCAGTTGCGTCAATTGGGCGCGGGAGGTAATGCCCAGTTTGGCAAACGCATTGTGGACGTGGGTCTTTACCGTGTTGGGGGAGAGGTGTAGCTGCGCGGCGACGGCGCGGTTGGTCGCCCCCTGGGCGATGAGGTTGATGACGGTGAGCTCAGAGTCGGTGAGGCTGTCCCACCCCGATTTTGCCCGCGGGTGGGCGACGATGCGCCGTTCCACGCCTAGCCGGCGCAGCGTACGGCCGACACGGCGGGCATCGGCGAGCGCCTCATAATCCGTGAAGGTGTCGAACGCCGCGTTCAACTGAGTGACCGCCGCATCATGGCGATCGATGCGGGCCAGTTCGGCACCGGCGTCTTCCGCAGCGCTGGCGTACAGGAGCGGCCGGGCCGACGACTGAAGCAACTCCGCAGCGGTCATCAATGCGTCGGCGTCATGTTCGAGCATCCCGCGGGCGTGTCCCGCCACCCCCGAGAACAGCGGAACCGGTGGCCGCTCACGCTCGAGCGCGTCGATGGCTTGCAGGACGCGTGCGCGCAGGCCCGCATCACCGGCGGCCGAGGCCACCCGCGCAGCCAAGATCACCAGATGTAAGACCTCAGGCGTAAGTGGTGTCCCGAGTAGTGAAATGTCGCCGCCGAGCCAACGCATGGCTTCGTGGACATCGTCGCGCTGCCATGCCGTCAGCGCGAGTGCGTGTGCCGCTGCCCGCCGGACCACAGCTGAGCCGCCCGGGTAGGCGTTACGAGCGTCATTGGCCATCTGCTGCAACAAGTTTCGGTCATCGGTGTGCACCGCCACTTCGGCTAGCAGGGCCAGGCGGATCATGTCCAGGTCGGTCGCGCCGGTGCGCTGGGAGGGCGGCCCGGATTCGACCGCGGCGCGGGCTCCTGACAACCGGCCCGCGGCGAGATGGACCCACGCCTCGATGTCGAACCAAATATCAAGGGCCATCGCGTTGCTTTCCCGGCGGGCTCGCTCCATTCCGTCGGCGATCTCGGCTGCGGCTTCGTCCAACCGGCCAATCACAGCCAGCAAATTCGCGTGGTGCGCCGCGAGTAAGTCATGGGCCGGGGTCGGTTCGGTCGCCCGGGCAAGCGTGCAAGCGTCTTCGAGGCGGGATAGGGCGCGACGCGCGTACCCGTCCGCACAATCGAGACATGCGAGGGTGACATCTGCAACGAGCTTCGACTCCAGATCACCGGTCGCGGCCGCGGCCGCGGGGGCCGCGTCGGCCGCCTCGCGGTTTTGCCGAGGTTGGTCGTACAACATGTTGTAGGCCAACAGGGCCAGATGCCGTGCTCGGGTGACCTCGCTGATGCCGCGCAACTGCAGCGCTCGCCGATTCTCCGCTACCCGCCGCTGCGCACTGTACATATTGATCGTCGGGAACCTGAGGCGAATTTCGGCCTCGTCTTCAGGCGACGCCGCCGCCGAGAGCGCTGCGAGAGCCAACTCTTCGGCTTCGCCATAGCGGCTGGCCCGATTGAGCAATTCCACCGTTTCGGCAACCAGTGACCCGTGCGCAGCGTCATCACCGGGCAGCAGCTCCAACGCCCGCCTGCACAAGTCCGCGGCGGCACTGGCATCGCCGCGACCCACCGACTGAGCGGCCTGCCGCAGGGCATCGACCGCCTCCCGGTCTCCGGGTTCTGCGCTTCGTGCGAGTTGGGTGGCCACTTCGGCCGGGGCAGCGCCCATGTTCAACATGGTTGACGCCGATTGGCGCTCCATCGCCCGCCTCAGCGACTGCGGCAGCGACTGTCGGGTGGCATCACGGAGCAAGTCATGCCGAAACCTCAGCCGCTCACCATCTTCCACGAGCAGATCCGCGCGCACCGCCTCCTCCAGCGCTGACAACAACGATGCCGGCGAACGCTCAAGCATCGCGGCCAGCAAGCTGGCGGTAAACCGGTCGGGCAGCACCGCGGCCACGCGGACCACTTCTGCCGCCTCATGGGAGAGCAGGTCGAGCCGCTGGTGCATCGTTGCGCCCAGGCGCCGCGGCAACCCATCTCCGCTGACGATCGCACGGCCACCGGAGAGAGTGAGCCGGCCTTCCTCGCCCAAACCCCTGACTAGTTCGCTTACCAGAAACGGATTTCCGTGTGCCTTGGCGGCCAAATTCAGCAGCGACACATCGGCTTTCGTCCGCAACGCATCGCAGACCAGGTCGGCGACGGCGTCCGGCGCCATGGCCGCCAATCGTACGAACGTTGCGTTGGAACGCTGCAGCACAGACAGGGTTTCCTGCACGGCCGGCCCGCCGGCCCCGGTGCGGGCCGTCAAGACCCACAACACAGCAACATCGGGGCGCACCGCGGCCAGTGATCGCAGCGCCAACGCCGTGCCGTTATCGGCCCAGTGGATATCCTCCAGCACAATCGCCAGCGGGGCTTCCGCGGCCGCCGTTCGGATCGCATTGTGCAGATCGTGCACAACCCAGTAGCGCAGGTCGGCCGAGTCGCCTAGCCGGCGCAGTGCCTCGGCGTCGCCGACTGGGGGATCGGCGTGCAAGGTGGCCATGAACAGCGAGAAGAACGGCACCGTCTGCTGGTACTCGAAAGCCTCCCCAAACAGGGTCCGCACCCCGCGCCTGTCGGCAAGCGCCACCACCTCGGTCAACAACCGACTCTTGCCAATGCCGGGCGGGCCTTCGATGACAACCACGCCCCCGCGCCCCTGGGCCACCGCGTCAACCAGCGCGGCAATCACTTTCAGCTCGTCCGCCCGCCCCCTGATCGGCGGAGTGACCAGCCGCTGACCGCCGACATCAAAAAGGCCGGTCGAAGCCCCCACCGGGTGTCCTGTCTACCGTTTACCGGACTGCCACTGCGATGCGCGTCATTCTAGTCCCGCCACCTGACCCACCCGGTTTGCTGTGGATCAAACAGCGCCGCCCATGAGCTGCGCCAACTGGGCGCGTGAGGTTATGCCCAGCTTGGCGAAAGCATTGTGCACATGGGTCTTGACCGTATGGGTGGACAGGTGTAGTCGGCCGGCGACCGCGCGGTTGGTCGCGCCTTGTGCAATCAGGTTGATGATTTTGAGTTCCGAGTCGGTGAGGCTGTCCCACCCCGTCTTCGCCCGCGGGTGCGTGACGATACGCCGTTCCACGCCCAACCGGCGCAGCGCGCGGCCGACCCGGCGGGCATCGGCGAGGGCTTCGCACTCGATATAGGTGTCGAATGCCGCGCTCAGCTGGTCGAGGGCCTCAGCGTCGCGCTGTACGCGCATCAGCTCGCCGCCGGCGTCCTCAGCGGCGCTTGCGTACAGAAGCGGACGCGACGAGGAGCGAAGCGCGCTCGCCGCCCCCGCCAGCGCATCGGCGTCGCCGTCGAGGATCGCGCGGACATATCCGACGACCGCGGCGAACAGCGGCACCGGTGGCTGCTCACGCTCCAGCGCCTCGGTGGCTTGCAGAACGCGTGCGCGCAAGCCAGCATCATCGGCGGTCGCCGCTATCCGCGCGGTCAGGGTCAGCTGATCCACGGCGTTGGGTGGGAACGGGGTGACCAGCAGCGAGACATCACCGCTTAGCCAGCGGACGGCTTCGTGGATGTCGTCGCGCTGCCATGCCGCCAGCGCGAGCAGGAGAGCTGCCTCCCGGGATACGGATGGTGATCCGCCGGAGTACGCGCCGCGCGCCTCGCTCATCGTCTCCAGCAACAACGGTCGGTCGTCGGTGCGCACCGCCACCTCCGCCAGCATGAACATGCGCCTTGCATCCAGGTACGTAGGCCCTCTCTGATCTGGCGCAGGCAGCGACTCGATAGTGGCGCGGGCTGCCGACAACCGGCCTGCGGCGAGGTGCACTACTCCCGCCGTCAGGGTCCAGATGTGAAACGCCACGCTGTCGCGTTGCATCTGGGCCTGTTCCGTGTGGGCCGCGATCAGCGCTGCGGCATCTTCTATCCGTCCGACCGCGGCGAGCAGGTTGGTCAGGTGCATTGCAGCAAGGTGATGAGCGGTCATGTTGTCCGCAGGGGCCAGGCGTTGCAACTCCTCCATTCGGTGTAGTGCCCGGCCGACGTGGCCGTTCGCGCACTCGAGGCAGGCGAGCGCAATTCCGGCCAAGACGCTCGACTCGACGTCACCGGTGCATGCGGCGGCGGCCGCCTCGTCAGCTGCCGTGCTGTCCTGTCCTCGTTGGCCGTGCATCGCCAGGTTGTATGCCAGCCATGCCCGGTGTCGCGCCCGGGTGACGCCGCTGAGGTCGGGCAACTGAAGTGCACGGCGGTTCTCTTCGATGCGTCGCATGGTCGTATCGGTGGCTACCGTCGGGAGCCGGAGCCGAATGCGGGCCTCTTCTTCGGGCGCGAGCGTGGCAGACAGGGTAACGCCGGCCAATCGTTGCGCCTCCCGGTAGCGGCCGGCCCGGTTGAGCAGCACGATCGTCTCAGTGGCGATTGGTCCATGTCCTGGGTCGTCCGGCGGCAGCAGCTGCAACGCGCGCATACTCAAATCGGACGCCACGCCGGAATCGGTGTTGGCGACCGACTGCGCCGCTTCGCGCAGTGCGGCGATTGCCGCCTGATCGCCCACTTCGGCGCTTCGGGCGAGCTGCGTTGCGACCTCCTCGGGCGCCGCTCCCATCTCGAGCATGAGGCTGGCCGATTGCCGCTCCATCGCTCGACGCAGCGAATTGGGCAGGGATTGCCGCGTCGCTTCGCGCAGTAGATCTTGGCCAAACCGAATCTGATCACCGTCTTCGATGAGGAGGTCGGCGCGGACCGCCTCTTGCACCGCCGACGCCAGGGCGGCCGGTTGGCGTTCCAGCATCGCGGCGAGCAGCCGGGCCGAGAACCGGTCGGGCAGCACCGCGGCTACCCGCACGACTTGGCTCGCGGCGCTCGAGAGCTGCTCAAGCCGTTGCTGCATGGTGTCGCTGAGCCGTCGCGGCAAGGTGTCTCCGGTGGCGACCGCGCGGCCGCCGCGGACGTCGAGCCGGCCCTCCTCGTTGAGACCAAGCAGCAGTTCAGTCAGCAGAAACGGGTTGCCGTGCGCCATGTCGGCAAGGCTTAGGAGCGACAAGTCCGCGTTGGCTCGCACAACGTCTTGCACCATGTCGGCGATTGCGCTCGGTGTCATGGTCGTCAACCGCACAACCGTGGCATCCTGGCGTTCCAGCGCGGTCAGCGTCTCGCGAACGGCCTGTTCGCGGGCGTCGGTTCGTGCCGTAAGCACCCACAGCACCGGGGCGTTGGGCCGCTTCGCGGTCATCGACCGCAGCGCCAGCAAGGTGGCGTCGTCGGCCCAGTGGATGTCCTCGAGGATGATCACCAACGGTGTCCGGGATGCGGCCGCATCGATCGCGGCTTGCAGATCGCGCACCACCCAATAGCGAACGTCGGAAGACGTGCCCAACCGGCGCAAAGCCTCCGCATCACCGACAGGGGGATTCGCACGCAGGGTCGCCATGAAAAGCGAGAAAAACGGCACCGTCTGCTGGTGCTCGAACGCCTCGCCGAACAGCGCCCGAACACCGGCCTCTTCGGCGAGCGCCAAGACCTCGGTTAACAACCGGCTTTTCCCGATGCCCGGTGGACCCTCGATGACCAGTACGCCCCCGCGTCCTTGCGTCACCGCCGTGAGCAGGGCGCCGATCACCTTCAACTCGTCCGCCCGACCGCGAATGGGCCCTGGGGCGCGGGGAGGATCCAACGGAACATACCTGGCGGGTGCCACTGGCTTGACCATGATGGAAGCTTGCGAGGCCACCGTTGGCGCGATGTTGTCCGCTTGGACGCGTACGGTACGGCCGTATAGCCGATCGGTCAGCTGATCGATAGTCATTTCCCCATGCCTTTCGCTCTTTATCGTGCGGCAGGGTGTATTGCGTTCGCATCGGCCGATGCCTAGTCGGCGCCCCTGGCATGCTGACTAGTCAGTGGCGGCCGGATACCGAAATGGCTGGTCAATGGGGCTGGTCAATGAGCACCCCATTGACCAGTGGAGTGTGCACGGGCCTAGGGAAGCTGACTGCGTGAATTGACGCCGAGCTTGGTGAAGACTTTGCTCAGGTGGTACTGGACGGTTTTGGCGCTGATGAAAAGGCGCGCGCCGATCTCGGGATTGGTCAGCCCCTCTGCGGCTAGGCGCGCGACTTGTTCTTCCTGCGGGGTCAGGTTTGCACCGGCACCGGCTGCCGCGTGGGTGCGTTTGCGGGCCGTCTCACCGGTGGCCAGCAGCTCGCGGCGGGCGCGTTCGGCGAAGGCTTGCATGCCCATCGCGTCGAACATGTTGTGCGCGGTGCGCAGTTGCGCCCGGGCGTCGGTGCGGCGGCGCTGTCGTCGCAGCCACTCTCCATAGAGCAGGTGCGTGCGGGCCAGTTCCACGCGCATGCGGGTACGGCCAAGCCGCTCGATCGCCTCGCGGTACAACTGTTCAGCGTCGGGAGCCTCACTGAGCAGCGCGCGAGAACGTGCCTGCACACCCAGCGCCCAATCGGTGCCACTGGCACTGGTCATCTCATAAAGCCGCGCGACGGCGCGTGCCGCGATATCGGACGCACCGCTGCGCGCGGCGGCCTCGATGAGTTCGATGGTGGACCAAGCAGACAGCGCAAGATCAGGTTGGTCGGCGGTGCGCAGGGCCGGGGTGAGCGCCGCCTGGTAGTTACCGATGCCGTTGTTGAGCACCGCCTCCGTCCATTCGGCGACGCTCACCCACATACCTTCACCCCGGCGTACCACGTCTCGTGTGGTGGCCTCGATCAACACCGACGTCTCGACCTGGTTGCCGCAGAATGCGGCGAGGCTCATGGCCGGGTCGGTCGCGAGGCTGGCGCCGGTCGCTTCGGTTACCGTCTTCAATTCCTGATGGAGGGCCCCCGCGGCGGCGAGTTCACCGGCAAAGGTGAGCATCACGGCACGGGAACTCAGTGCTAGCGGCAGCTCCGCCAGCGCGCCTGCTGAACGGGCAAGCTCGACGTGACGCCTCGAAACTGCTTCCCAGCCTTCGTCATCCCACATGTGCAAGGCGGCGATACCGGCCAGCCACAGGAACTGTTGCTCTTCCTGTGACACGTCGTGGCGGGCGGCGCTCACGGCGCGACGCAAGGTCGGCAGGCTCGCCGCATAACCATCGGTGAAGTTCGCGACGAACCCGTCGAGAAGAAGGTCCGACAGGGTTGGAGTCGGCGGTCGAGGTGACGTCTTCGCTGCGCGTGCGACCTCGACGACCCCTGCGCCTACTGCTAATCGGCCGGCGAATACCGCCGCCTGGAGGGCCTGCAGATAAGTCGTGCGAGCAGCAGCGGCCTGGATCGGCTCGAACCGCGCCGCCGCCTTCAACAACAGCGGTGGGGCGTCGCTACCTCGGCCAGTTACGAATGCAAGTTGAGCGCGAACCAGATCAGCGCGGGCATGCTGAAAATCGGTCGACGGCCCCGCCTCGGCAACCGTCAGCAGATCCTGCGCAACATCGAATGCGCCCGCATCGACCGCGGCTGACGCAGCGGCCAGCGCCCGCTCCACCCGTTGCGCGGGTTCGCGCGTGAGGATGGTCGCCCGCTCGAGAAACGCGGCCGCCGCGGCCACACCGCCACGCGCTCGGGCCCGACCCGCTGAACGTTCCAGCTCCGCGGCGACGTCCTCATCTGGTCCCACAGCCGCCTGGGCCCGGTGCCACGCACGGCGGTCAGGATCGGTGTCCGGATTTGTCGCGTCCGCCAACGCCTGGTGCACCAACCGTCGTTCGGAAACCGACGCAGACCGGTATGTTGCCGATCGGACGAGGGGATGCCGGAAGCGCACCCAGATGCCGAACTCCGCCAGACCGTCGGAGATTGCGGGTGCGGCGGCGTCGACGCCGATGTCAAGCCGTGCGGCCGCGCCCCACAGCAGTGCCGGATCACCGGTCGGATCGGCGGCCGCGATGAGCAGCAGTCGGCGGGTCTGCTCGGGCAAACTGGTAAGGCGGCGCTGGAAGCTCTCCTCGATACGCCCGGAAAGTCTTCGCGCACTGGGGATTCCAAATCCGCCAGCCAGCTCGTGGGCGGTCAGATCGCGAGGAAGTTCAAGAAGCGCAAGCGGGTTGCCGCCGGTCTCTGCGACGAGTTGATCGCGGACCCGCTGATCCAGCGGTGCGGCCCACGCTCGGTCTAGCAGCGCCCGGGCATCGCCATCGTGCAAACCGCTGACTTCCATCTTCGGCAAATTGGTGAAGTCGGGGTCGGCAGCACGAGTCGCCATGATCATGGCAACCGATTCGGCACCCAGGCGACGCGCCACAAATGCCAGTGCGGCGGTCGAAGCACGATCGACCCACTGCAGATCGTCGATCAAGCAGACGAGGGGCTGATGTTCGGCGGCGGCGGAAACCAGGCCCAACACGGCCAGCCCGAGCAGCAGTCGGTCCGGGGTGGGCCCGGCGCTCAGGGCGAACGCGGTACTCAGCGCATCGCGTTGAGGCGCGGGCAGATTGTCGAGGTGATCCATCAGCGGTGCGCACAACTGGTGCAGCGCTGCGTAGGGGAGCTCCATCTCGGACTCGGTACCCGCCGCACGCACCAAGCGGCAGCCGGACAGTTGGCTCGACATATAGTCCATCAACGCCGACTTGCCTATGCCCGGATCGCCGTGGAGCACCAGCACTCGGCTCTCACCCGACCGCACCGCCTGCAACACTGCGTCCAGCAGGTTGCACTCAGTGCGGCGGTTGATCAGGTCCATGGCATGCAGATGGTCGCCTCTTCGCCGCAGTGTTGCTAGATGTTCTGCCAGCAGCGGACTGTGGAAGACCTTAGGATACCGCCAGATACCAGCAGATCGAAGCAAGCAGTTGCAGACAGTCGATGGCATCGCCGGATCCGGACCACACGCTGCGTCCAAAAGCGTTGTCACCCAATAATCATCGTGAACGGCCGTTTGTCAGGCTGGTCATGCCCGAAATTCTTCTCGGCAGATCACCCGGGTGAATCAGTCAACTGGGTGATGACCACTCAACCCATGTCAATGAATGCTGGCTTAACGGTTTGCGAGCCGACGCTATAGCGAACTACGGGTCGCGATGACGGTGGACTGGCTGGGCGCGTATTCGCCCAGCGCCATCGCCATGGAGTGGAGAAATCAGATGAAACATCGCCAAATTCAACGGTCACCTGCAGAAGGCGACTCCGGCGCTGCGCGAACGCCATGGCTGCTGCACCGCGTGCGAGACGCCGCCGCGTCTGCCCGCTGTGAATGGCCATGAGAAAGTCCCCATCTGTGGCCAGTAGAAAGTCCCCACTGGTGGCCAGGTAGAAGTCCCCACTC
>NZ_MVHT01000053.1 GCF_002086275.1 Mycobacterium intermedium
CGGCTGGCCGAGGAGCCGGAGCGGCACGTGTGGCAGGGCGAGGTGGGTACCGACGCGCTGCCGTGGTTGGCCGATCATCAAATCCACGGCGCCGCAGCGCTTCCCGGTGCCGCCTACTGCGAGATGGCGCTCAACGCGGCCCGCTCCGTGCTCGGCACCGCCGCCGAAGTCTACGACATCCGCTTCGACCACCCCTTGCTGCTCGACAAGGAAACCCCCGTCGGCATCACCGCGACGTTCGAGGCGCCCGACGCCGTCAGCTTGGTGGTGGAGACGAACCGGGACGGGAGATACGACCGCCAGGCATCCGCGGTCCTGCGCCCCAGCCAAGACGAGCGACCACCCGCAAAGGACGTGGCCGATCTGCTGGCCAACCACCCGCATCAGGTGAACACCGCCGAGATTCGTACCTGGCTGAGCAAGCGCGGTCAACGCCTCGGCCCGGCCTTCGAAGGTCTCACCGCCGCGCACATCGCCGAGAGCGCGGGTAACACCGTCCTGGCCGAGGTCTCGCTGCCGGGACCGCTGCGCCCGCAATTGAGTTCCTACGCGCTGGTGCATCCGGCGCTGCTGGATGCGTGTTTCCAAGCAGTGGCCGCGCACCCGAGCGTCGGCAGCGCCGTCAACGGTGGGTTGCTGCTGCCGTTGGGCGTTCGCCGGCTGCGCGCGTACGGTTCGGTTCGTACCGCGAAGTACTGCTACGCGACCGTCACCGCATGCGCCGCGGGAGGCGTCGAAGCTGACCTGGAAGTTCTGGACGAACACGGCAACGTGTTGCTGGTCGCGCAGGGGCTACAGCTGGGCGCCGGGGCGTCCCGAAGCAGCGAGCGCGACCGCGTCCTGGGCGAGCGGTTGCTGACCATCGAGTGGCACCAGCACGAACTCCCCGAGAAGCCCATCACCGAGCCCGGGACGTGGCTGCTGGTCAGCACCAACGAAGCGACCGACATGCTGGCCGCGGAGCTGACCGATGCGCTGAAGGTGCACGACGCGCAAAGCACCACGCTGTCCTGGCCGTTCCACGCCGACCACGCGGCCAACGCCGAACGGCTGCGCGCCCAGCTGGAGGCCAGCGCGTTCGCCGGCGTCGTGGTGCTCACCGCACCGAAGAGCGGCACCGACGAAGAGGCGGCGGCCCGCGGCCGCGAGTACGTCGAGCACCTGGTGCGCATCGCCCGCGAGCTCCCGGAGATCCTGGGCCACACGCCGCGGCTGTACGTGGTGACCCGGAATGCGCAACGCGTGTTGTCGCACGACGAGGTCAACCTCGAGCAAGGCGGCCTGCGCGGTCTGCTGCGGGTGATCAGCTCGGAGAACCCGCACCTGAAGGTCAGCTACGTCGACGTCGACGAGCACACCGGCGTGGATCCCCTGTCGCGTCAGCTTCTGCTGGCTGCCGACGACGACGAGACCGCCTGGCGCAACGACGAGTGGTACACCGCTCGGCTGAGCCCCGCCCCGCTGCGCCCCGAGGAGCGCCGGACCACCATCGTGGATCACGCCGAGGGCGGCGTGCATCTGCACATCCGCACCCCCGGTGACCTGGAAACGCTCGAGCTCACTGCGTTCGACCGAGTGCCACCCGGCCCCGGCGAGATCGAGGTGGCGGTCAACGCGTCGAGCATCAACTTCGCCGACGTTCTGGTCGCCTTCGGTCGGTACCAGACCGTCGACGGCCAACAACCACAGCTGGGCACCGACTTCGCCGGTGTGGTGACGGCGGTCGGACCCGACGTGACCCACCTCCAGGTCGGTGATCACGTGGGCGGCCTGTCCCCCAACGGCTGCTGGTCCACGTTCGTCATCTGTGACGCGCGGCTGGCCACCAAGTTGCCGGACGGCCTGACCGACGCCGAGGCCGCGGCGGTGACCACCGCGACGGCGACCGCTTGGTACGGGCTGCAGGACCTGGCCCGGATCAGGTCCGGGGACAAGGTGCTGATCCACTCCGCCACCGGTGGGGTGGGGCAGGCGGCGATCGCGATCGCACGTGCCGCGGGGGCCGAGATCTACGCCACCGCGGGCAGCGAGAAGCGTCGAGACTTGTTGCGGAGCATGGGCATCGAGCACGTCTACGACTCGCGCAGTGTGGAGTTCGCCGAGCAGATCCGCCGCGACACCGACGGCTACGGCGTGGACATCGTGCTCAACTCGCTGACCGGCGCTGCTCAACTGGCCGGCGTCAAGCTGCTGGCCCTGGGTGGGCGCTTCATCGAGATCGGGAAGCGCGACATCTACTCCAACACGCGACTGGAACTCTTCCCCTTCCGGCAGAACCTGGCCTTCTACGGCTTGGACCTGGGGTTGATGGCAACGAGCCACCCCGCCGAAGTCAGCAAGCTGTTGAGCACGGTGTACCGGCTGACCGCCGAAGGTGAACTGCCCAAGCCGCAGAACACGCACTACCCCCTGGCCGAGGCGGCCACCGCGATCCGGGTGATGGGTGCGGCCGAGCACACCGGCAAGCTGATCCTGGACGTGCCGCGGGTCGGGCGCAGCAGTGTGGTGCTGCCGCCCGAACAGGCGCCGGTCTTCCGCGGCGACGGCGCGTACATCATCACCGGTGGTCTGGGCGGTCTGGGCTTGTTCCTGGCCGAGAAGATGGCGTCCGCGGGCGCGGGCCGCATCGTGCTCACCTCCCGCTCGGCGCCGACCCAAAAGGCCTTGGAGACAATAGAACTCGTTCGCTCCATCGGCTCCGACGTGGTGGTGCAATGCGGTGACATCGCCCAAGCCGACACCGCGGAGGGGCTGGTCGCCACGGCCACCGCCACGGGGTTGCCGTTGCGGGGTGTGCTGCATGCCGCCGCGGTGGTCGAGGACGCCACATTGCCCAATATCACCGACGAGCTCATCGAGCGGGACTGGTCGGGCAAGGTGCACGGGGCCTGGCATCTGCACGAGGCGACCAAGGAACTCGAGCTGGACTGGTTCTGCCTGTTCTCCTCGGCGGCCGCACTGGTGGGGTCGCCGGGGCAGGGCGCGTACGCGGCGGCCAACAGCTGGCTGGACGCGTTCACGCACTGGCGGCGGGCGCAGGGCCTGCCGGCGACCTCCATCGCCTGGGGCGCCTGGGCCGAGATCGGCCGGGGCTCGGAGTTCGCCGAGAACTCCGGCGACGCGATCAGCCCAGAGGAAGGTGCGTACGCGTTCGAGGCGCTGCTGCGCCACAACCGCGCCTACACCGGCTACGCCCCCGTCATCGGCTCGCCCTGGCTGCTGGCTTTCGCTCAGCGCAGCGCCTTCGCGGAGAAGTTTGCGTCGCTGGGGCAAACCCGTTCGGGCGCAAGCAAGTTCCTCGCCGAACTCAGCGAGCTGCCGAAGGAGGAGTGGCCCGCCCGATTGCGGCGACTGCTGTCTCAGCAGGTCGGCCTGATTCTGCGGCGCACCATCGACGCGGACCGCATGCTGGCCGAGTACGGTCTGGACTCGCTCAGCAGCCAGGAACTGCGCGCCCGCGTCGAGGCCGAGACCGGTATCCGCATCACCGCCACCGATATCAACACGACCGTTCGGGGGTTGGCGGACTTGATGTTCGAAAAGTTGGCGCCCAAGGGGGACGCGCCGGCGCCCGCCTGACGTCAACGTGCCCATGAAATTTGTCCTGGCAGTCCACGGCACCCGTGGCGATGTCGAGCCGTGCGCTGCGGTTGGTATGGAACTGCAGCGACGCGGCCATGACGTGCGGATGGCTGTGCCGCCCAACCTGATCGGGTTCGTCGAGTCCGCGGGACTCACCGCGGTCGCGTACGGCCCTGACTCCGGGGAACAGATCAACGCGGTCGCGGCTTTCATGCGAAACCTCACCCGAGCGCAGAATCCGCTCAACCTGGCACGCGCCGCCAGAGAGCTTTTTGTCGAAGGCTGGGCGGAGATGGGTGAGACGCTCACCGCGCTGGCCGCCGACGCCGATCTGCTGATGACGGGCCAGACGTACCACGGGCTGGTGGCCAATGTTGCCGAGTACCACGACATTCCGTTGGCCGCACTGCATCACTTCCCGGTACGGGTTAACGGCCAGGTCGCCATTCCGTCGATACCGACGCCGGAACCACTGATGCGCACGTCGATGAAGGTGTCCTGGCGGTTGTACGCATACGTCAGCAAGGACGTCGATCGAGAGCAGCGCCGTGCGCTGGGCCTGCCGGTGGCGACCGCGCCGGCCGCACAGCGGATGTTGGAGCGCGGGGTTCCCGAGATCCAAGGCTACGACCAGGCCTTGTTCCCCGGGCTCGCCGCGGAGTGGGCGGCGCAGGGGGCTTCTGCCGTCACCAGGCCTTTCGTCGGTGCGCTGTCGATGCAATTGCACACCGAACCCAACGCGGAACTCGAGTCGTGGATTGCCGCCGGAACGCCGCCCATCTACTTCGGTTTCGGCAGCACACCGGTGCAATCTCCGGCCGAGACGGTCGAGATGATCTCACAGGTTTCTGCCGAACTGGGTGAACGAGCGCTGATCTATTCACCCGGGTACCCCGGCGTTCCGCGCGCCGATCACGTGAAACTCGTTGGGCTGATTGACTATGCGACCATCCTGCCGAAGTGCCGTGCGGTGGTGCACCACGGCGGGGCCGGGACCACCGCGGCCGGTTTGCGCGCCGGGATGCCGACGCTGATCCTGTGGGACGTGGCCGATCAGCCGATTTGGGCGGGGGCGGTACAGAGGCTGAAAGTCGGCTCCGCCAAACGCTTCACGAACATCAGCCGCAAGTCATTGCGCAAGGAGTTGCGTGCCATCCTGGCGCCGGAATACGCCGCCCGCGCCCGAGAGATTTCTCAGCAGATGGTTCAGCCGGCCGACGCCGTTGCCGCGGCCGCCGACGTGCTGGAAGAAACAGTGCGCGTCAGCGCGTAACGGGTTCGTTCAGCGGTTGGCCGTCTGATTGAGTGGAAATGTCTTGTACCACTTGCGGTGGTGGGCGGCGCCCATCTCGCGCAGGATGCCCAGGGCCGCCGGCCAGCCGTGGGTGCGGCGCAGCCCTCTGATCATGGCCGCACTCGCGCCCCAGTGGTAGGACCGGCCGCCGAAGTGGGTGTTGGCGGTCTTCCGCCCGAAGTGGTTGATGTAGGCCATTTCGGTTGTGTACAAACCAAATCCGGCTTCGCGGGCGCGCAACGCAAGATCGAGGTCGAGGCCCCACCCGTACCGTCCGAAGGTGGCCAGGTCCATGCCGCCGACGGCGTCCCAACATTCCTTTGACATGACCAGTGCCGTTCCCTCGATGGCGGGCGCCTTGCGATAGAACGGTCGCGGAACGTAGTTTTCGGCCTCCGGCTTGTCGTCGTCCACCGCATACGGGAAGCCAAGATCGAACATCGGCCCGACGATGCCGGCGTCGTCCGGCAGGCGCGGGTCGAGCAGGGCGTCGACGAAGCCTTTCGAGATCCGGGTGTCGTTGTTGAGCGTCATCGCGTGGGAGTAACCCTCCGCGAACGCAATTCGGAAACCGAGTTCGCTGCCGCCGGCCCAGCCGGTGTTTTCGCCGGGTGTACTGACGCGCTCGTTGCCGATTTTGGGGTAGTCACCGCGGTTGTCGACGATCAGGTAATCGGCGCCTTCACGCTCGAGGTCGGCCACGAGTGCGTGCGTGTACTCGTGCTGACCGAATACCGGCACCGTAATCAGAAGTGACACAACCGAAGCGTACACGGGGGTTTGCCGTCCCGAGGGGCATTCACCAACAGCGGCGCAGGTCACAGGTCGTTTGCTGAGAGATGCAGCGCCCCAGTCACATCCGTCACAGCAGCCTCTCGGCCGGGAGGCATGATCTCTGCCCGGCTTGCAGCGACAACGCTTGTCGCTACGAGCCGGGTACAACCTGCCGCCGCCCTGGCGAGGCCAAAGTGACGCATGTGGCCAATTGCCCGCCGAATAGCTAACCTCTGCGGCGCACCGCCTCTTCCAGCAAGTCGGCGGTGGCGGCCGCACTGGCCGCCGGCTTCGTCATGCGTGCGCCGGTCTCGCGGGCTCTTGTGACGCATTCCGGCGCCAGGATCGCCTTGAGGTCGGTGACCAACGTGTCCCGGTTGGTACTCGAGAAGCGTCTCCCCCGGCCGACCTTGAGCTCTTTCACCTGCGCCGCCCAGATCGGCTGATCGGAGGTGACCCACAGCACCAAGGTGGGGACACCGGCACGCAGACCGGCGGCGGTGGTGCCCGCGCCGCCATGGTGCACGACCGCGCGGCATTGCGGGAAGATCGCCGCGTGGTTGACCGCCCGCACCACCTTCACATGCTCGAGCTGCGGGATTTCGGTGGAATCGCTGGGCCCAGAGCAAATCAGGGCGCGCTCGCCGAGTTGCTTGCAGGCCGCGCCGATCATGTCCACCCGGTCGGCGAGCGACCCGACCGGCATGCTGCCGAAGCCGAAGTAGATCGGCGGCGTGCCCGCCGCAATCCAGGACGCGACCTCGTCGTCGGCGTCGGTGGGCAACCCCATCGTCAACGCACCGACAAACGGTCGGCGATCGCCGAATTTCGGTGCCCACTCGGCCGCCAGCCCCGGAAAGCAGAGCTCGTCGTAGGCCTGGATTTCCAGCGCGCCGCGATCCGCCATCCGCTTCGGAGCCGGACTCGATGCCTTGGGCAGACCCAATACCCGACGCTGCTCGTCCTCGACGCCCTTCGTCATGCGCCAGTACAGCCAATCCAGCGTCGTGATGGTGGAGCGAACCATCGGACCCGGCAGGCGCGCCGGGAACGCTATCTCTCCGTTGGCCCGCATCGGATAGAAATGCAGCGCGGCCAGCGGAATATCGTGGTGCTCCGCGACGTTGGCGACCACTTCCTGGTAGATCTGTCCGGTCAACAGCAGATCGGCGCCCGCGGCTACCGGCGTCAGCATCGCGCTCAGTTCGGCCCATCCCTCGGTGACCGGAGCCATGGCTTCCCGCAGCAGCTTGAGCGGGTTCTGCAACTTCCACGCGTTGTGCAGGAACTGTTCGTCCAACTGCTTCTGCGAGTCGCGGTTTCCGTAGCGGACGGCGCGTATCCCGGCCGACTCGACGAAGCCGATCAGGTTGGGCGGGACGGCCAGGCACACGTCGTGACCGCGTCGCTGCAGCTCAAGGCCGACCGCCGCGCAGGGCTCGATATCGCCGCGAGTCCCGTAGCTCGCTACGACGAATTTCATATGTGGTTCATGGCGCGCGGGCGGATCAGTCCTTGGTGAAGAGGTAGATCCGGTAGGTGAACCCACCGCCGCGGCGCAGGTCCCAGTCCAAGAAGTTCACGGCGTAGCGGGTCAATCCGGCCACGAACGCCGGCGCATTGCGACCGATCTGCTCCTGCGATTTGCGGGTGTTCGCATCCAGCCCGCGCTTAGCCTCCTGACCGATGTCGCGCTCCGAGATCTTGCGCAGCGGAGCGGCGGCAAGCGCGGATTCCCATTCGGCGACAACGGGATTGCGACGCGAGTCGGTGTAGAGGAAGTGCCCGCCCGGGCGGAGTACGCGTGCCACTTCCTTGAGGAAGCCCGGGAAGTCGGGGTACTGGTGCGAGGCTTCGACGTTGACGACGGCATCGAAAGTCTCGTCGGGGAAGGGCAGGTTCTGCGCGTCGCCCTGCACGAAATCCAAGCCCGGCAAATTGTGCTTCTCCTTGCACAGCTCGATGCTGGCCGGGTTCAGGTCGAGTCCGGTGTAGGACGCCGGTCCGAGGTTGCGGACGATGTAGGACGCTCCCCCGCCGGCGCCGCAGCTGACCTCGAGCACCTTCTTGCCGGTGAGATCTACCTGGCTCGCGGTCTGGTGGTAGAGCTGGATGCAGTAGCGGTTCGCCTCGTCGGACGGGTCCAAGGGCAAGCCGAGCGGCGGGTCTTCCTCGTAACCGAAGTTGAAAAACACCACGTCATCGCCGACTTGGCGGGTGCCGAGGGGCAGGAAGTACTTGGTCGTCAGCTTCGCGACCAGCGGGTTCGACTGCAGGCGGTATCCCAATCTAAGAGCCACGGGGAAGAGTCTCGCACGACTCCGGGGTCCCCCACGGCGAAACCGGACTCTTCCATACCCAACGTGACGGACGTCAGATCAGCACGGGTGTACTAGTTTGGCCCGGGCGAGCTACCTCCTAAGGGCCGCAACGCCCCGCTATCGGCTCTTGCAAATATTTGCAATTAACTGTCAGATAAGGCGTTGACCTGCGATTTTCCAAAGGCGGGTACTATACGCGCCGTCAGATAACAGCGGGATCACGGTTAATAAGGGAATTCTGAATTCCCCACCCGAAATATCCCTTGACTTGTAGGTTTGTTGAGTGTCCGGGGAAGAAGCGAAGGTCGGAGGCATCTTCGACCGCGTCGGCACGTTCGTCGTCAAATGGCCATGGCTGGTCATCGCCAGCTGGATCGCCATAGCGGCGGCGCTAGCGCTGCTGCTGCCACCGCTGCAGGTGCAAGCGGCGAAGCGTCAGCAGGAGGCCCTGCCGCCCGACGCCCCCGTGATGGTCCTGCAGGCCGAGATGGCCAAGGCTTTCCACGAAACGGGTGGGGCCGCCAACTCCCTCCTGATGGTCGTGCTGACCAACGAGAACGGCCTGACCCAGGCCGACGAGGACGTCTACCGCAAACTCGTCGAGAACCTGCGCGCCGACACCGAGGACAAGATGGTGGTCCAGGACTTCTTCGGCACACCGGAGATGCGGACGCTGTTGGAAAGCAAGGACAAGAAGGCCTGGAACCTCCCGATCACCGTTACCGGCGACGCGGCGTCCCCCGAGGCGCAAGCCGCCTACCGGCACATCGGCGTGATCGTCAAACAGACGGTCGAGGGAAGCGACCTGACCGCCCACCTCAGCGGCCCCTTGGCCACCGTCGCCGACCTGCAAGCCCTGGGCGAGGAAGACGTTCACGTCATCGAGGTCGGCACCATCATCAGCGTGTTCCTGATCTTGATCATCGTCTATCGGAACATCGTCACCATGCTGGTGCCGCTGGTCACCATCGGTTTCTCGATCGTGGGTGCGCAAGGCCTGTTGTCCGGGCTGGCCGAAGTGGGCCTTGCCATCAACATGCAGGCCATCGTCTTCATGAGTGCGGTCATGATCGGCGCCGGAACGGACTACGCCGTCTTCCTGATCAGCCGATATCACGACTACGTACGCCATGGCGAGACATCCGACGTCGCGGTCAAGAGGGCGTTGATGTCCATCGGGAAGGTGATCGCCGCGTCGGCCGCCACCGTCGCCGTCACCTTCCTTGCGATGGTGTTCACCAAGCTTGAAGTCTTCTCCGCGGTCGGCCCCGCAATTTCGGTCTCCATCATGGTGTCGTTGCTGGGTGCGGTCACGCTGTTGCCCGCGATTCTCGTGCTCACCGGCCGACGCGGCTGGATCAAGCCTCGACGCGACCTCACCAGCCGTATGTGGCGCAAGTCGGGCATTCGTATCGTGCGCAAGCCCAAGAGCCACCTGATCGCCAGCCTGGTGGTGCTTGTAGTCCTGGCCAGCAGCGCAAGCCTGATCAAGTTCAACTACGACGACCTCAAGACCATCCCGCAAGACGTCGAAAGCGTCCAGGGATACAACGCGCTGGATCGGCACTTCCCGCAGAACTCGATGACGCCGATGATGCTCTTCGTTCAGAGCGACCGTGACCTGCGGACACCGAGCGCCCTTGCCGACCTCGAGATGATGTCCCGCCGGATCGCCGACATGCCCAACATCGTGATGGTGCGCGGACTCACCCGGCCCAACGGCGAGCCCCTCAAAGAGACCAAGGTGTCCTTCCAGGCCGGCGAGGTCGGCAGCAAACTCGACGAGGCGTCCAACGCCATCACCGAGCATGGCGGGGACTTGGACCGGTTGGCCGGGGGCGCCCATCAGCTGGCCGACGCCCTGGCTATGGTCCGCAACGAAGTCAATGGAGCGGTGGCGAGCGCGGCCGGCCTGGTGAGCACGCTGCAGGCGATGGTGGAGCTGATCGGTGGAGACAAGACGATCCGGCAGCTCGAGAATGCGTCGCAATTTGTGGGACGTATGCGGCAGCTCGGTAACAATCTGGCCGGGACCGTCACCGATGCCGAGCAGACCGCCGTCTGGGGCGCTCCGATGGTGGCGGCACTCAACACCAGCCCGACCTGCAACGCCGATCCCGCCTGCCAACGCTCACGCAGCCAGCTGGCGGCGATCGTTGACGCGAACAACGACGGACTGCTCCGGGCGATGGCCAGGATGGCGGTCACCCTGCAGCAAACGCAGGAATACCAGACGCTCGCCCAGACCGTGGGCAAACTCGACGACCAGCTACGGCAAGTTGTCACCACCCTGAGAGACGTCAAAGGCCTCCCCGCCAAGTTGGCCCAAATGCAGCAGGGCGCCAACGCTCTGGCGGAGGGCAGCGCCGCACTTGCCGAAGGCGTGCAGCAGCTGGTCGATCAGACGAAGAAAATGGGCTCCGGGCTCAACGAGGCTTCCGACTTCCTGCTGGGTATGAAGCACGACGCGGAGAAGCCCACGATGGCGGGCTTCAACATTCCGCCGCAGATCATGACGCGCGACGAGTTCAAGAAGGGCGCGCAGATCTTCCTGTCGCCCGACGGGCACTCCGCGCGGTACTTCGTCCAGAGCGCGCTCAATCCGTTCACGACCCAGGCGATGGACCAGATCAACGAGATCGTCCGCGTCGCAGAATCCACCCGCCCCAACACCGAGCTTGCCAACGCCAAGATCGGCCTGGCCGGAATTCCGACTGGGCTTCGGGACACCCGCGACTACTACAACAGCGACATGAAGTTGATCGTCATCGCGACGATCATCATCGTGTTCCTGATTCTGTGCATCCTGCTGCGCGCGATCGTTGCGCCGATCTACCTGATCGGCTCGGTGCTCGTCTCCTATTTGTCGGCCCTGGGCATCGGTGTGATCGTGTTCCAGCTGATTTTGGGCCAGGAGATGCACTGGAGTCTGCCCGGGTTGTCGTTCATTTTGTTGGTTGCGGTGGGCGCCGACTACAACATGCTGCTCATCTCGCGTATCCGCGACGAATCGCCGCACGGTGTGCGCATCGGCGTCATTCGCACGGTGGGTTCGACGGGTGGCGTGATCACGTCGGCCGGCTTGATCTTCGCCGCGTCGATGTTCGGGTTGGTGGCCGCCAGCATCAACACGATGGCCCAGGCCGGTTTCACCATCGGCATCGGGATCGTGCTGGACACCTTCCTGGTGCGCACGATCACGGTGCCGGCGTTGACCGCGATGATCGGCCGCCATAACTGGTGGCCGTCGGCGCTTGGGCGCGATCCGTCCAAGCCGGCGCCCGAGCGCAACTGGCCGAAGAATCCTCGGGAATGGGCGGAATGGGTGAAAGACCTCGGCAGCCGCGCGCCCCGCAGGCGCATCTTCTCGCCGACCAAGCCGACCAAGCCCGCCGAGCCGCCCAAGCCGGTCACGAACGGCAAACCGGCCACGACCAACGGCAACGGCAGGTACGTGATCGACCAGCTTCCCGGGCACTCACTGCCGCTGTTCGGGCTGTCCGACCTCCCGGCCTACGACGTTTCGGCGTGCGCGCGGAAGGCCAAGTCCAACGGCAAGAATGGCAAGAACGGCAAGGTCGTCAACGGCCAAGGCGGGAAGGCCGAGATCGGCCAGGAACCGGTCGACCATCTGTTCAGCCACCCGCTGCCGCTGTTCGGCCTCACCAAGCTGCCGCACTTCGAGGTACTGAACGTCAAAGAGCCGGCGGACAGCGCCAACTAGGGAGTGGAGCGCGCCGCGAGCGCGCCCGTTTGTACGTGTTCAAGCCGGGAAACCCGGCATTTTGCGGACTCTCGCCGGTAACTTGAGTGGAGCTGACGCGCTACGCGTCGAGTCGGACGAACTCGTCCTGACGGTACAGCTCGACGCACTGCGCGCGCCTGATCTTGCCGCTGGTGGTGATCGGAATCGAACCTTGGGACACCAGAACGAGATCCGCGACAGCCAGGCCGTGCGACTTCGAAATCGCCGACGTGACTTCACGTTTCACGGCACCCAACCGTTCGGCGGCCTCTTCGTCGGTTTCGTTCTTCTTCTTCATCTCAATGATCGCGACCAGTTTCTCCACACCGTCGTGTGGAACCGCGATCGCGGCGCAACGGCCGGGGCTGATGGTCTGAATCGTCGCCTCGATGTCGTCGGGAGAGTGGTTGCGCCCGTAGACAATCAGAAGATCCTTGATGCGACCCAGGATGAAGAGCTCACCGTCGGAGATGAAGCCCGAGTCCCCGGTCCGCAACCACGGACCCTCCGGCGTTCCTTCGGAGGGGTTGACAATCTTTGCGCGGAAGTTGCTTTCGGATACCTCGGGCTTTTCCCAATAGCCCGAGGCGACGTTTTCGCCGTGCACCCAGATCTCACCGACACCGCCCACCGGGCACTCGAGCCGGGTGTCGGGGTCGACGATACGCACCAGCTGGGTGTCCACCACTCCGTAGCTGACCAGTGGGGTCGCGCCTTCCTCCTCGGACACCACTGCTTGCCCGTCCGGCAGCTTGTTGGCATCGAAGCTGACGACTTTCGGCGGGTCACCGGCCTCGCGAGTTGCCACGAACACCACTGCCTCGGCCATCCCGTAGGAGGGGCGTACCGCCTCCGGCTTGAGGTTGAATGGGGCAAATCGATCGATGAAGCGCCGCAGAGTGGCGGGTTGCACGCGCTCGCTGCCGTTGAGGATGCCGTGAATACGGCCGAGGTCCAACCCGGCCAGGTCCTCGTCTTTCACCCTGCGCGCCGCGATGTCGAACGCGAAATTCGGTGCGGCCGTGAATGCCAGGTCGTTGTTGGCCAATTCCTGAATCCAGTGGGCCGGCCGCGCCAGGAAGCCGGTGGGGCTGCTCAGCTTGGCGGGCATGCCGGCCAGAATCGGCATGATGAGCCCCAGGATGAAGCCCATGTCGTGATAGAAGGGCAACCAGGACACCACGGTCGACCCCGGCGGGGCCACCTTGCCGTACTGGCGGTAGTAGCCGGACATGATCTGTTCGAAATTGGCGAAAAGGTTTTTGTTGGAGACCATCACGCCGGCGGGCGTGCGGGTGGAACCCGAGGTGTATTGCAAGTAAAGGACGTCCGGGTTGCCCGGAATCGGCGCGCGCGAGCCGCCCTTGGTCCGCGCGTCCAGGTCGAGCCGGTCAACCTCGATGATTGCCGGCGGCTTCTGGCCGGCCTCCGTCTGCACGTATGGGGTCACGTTGTCGACGACGGACGACCCCGTGAGGATGATCGTCGGTCTGGTGTCGGCCATCACCGCGGCCGTGCGCTCGTCGTGCGCGCCGCCCTGTGGGACGGACAGCGGGACGGCGATGATTCCAGCGTGCAGTGAGGCAAGGAAGCTGATGACGTAGTTGAGGTTCTGCGGCGCGAGGATCAGTGCCCGGTCACCGGTCGCACCCACCTCTTTGAGTTGCGCGGCGAGGTTGAGCACTCGCCGATACAGCTGCGACCACGTGAGGCTTTCGGAGACACCGTCCCATGACTGCTCGTAATCGGTGAAAGTCAGGGCGGTGTCGTTCGGCTGGAAACTCGCGCGCTCACGCAGCACAGTAGGAAGTGAGGACTCAACCACGGACATCAGACTACCTTCGTTGGTGTTTCTTCTTTCGCACGACTCGAAGCCGCTAGGGCATCAAGGGCCCTGTCGCACACTTCACGACCGCCCTAGAGAACCCGTCGCTGGTGCCAAACCGGCGGCCACGAATACGGTACCGCGAGCAAACGCTCTGCACGCATGAATCAGCAATTCCGCTGCCGGTCGCGGGGCCGGTGGCAGTGGCGTTCGCGCGGGAGTATCGATCCCGGGCCGCCGCAGGAAAATTATGTTAGCCTTCGCTAACTTAGCTCCCGGGTCAAACGGTGCGAGCAACGCGATCGAAGGTTAGGAGTGCACGCTGCCCAGGACGGTTTCACCATGACCGCCGCCGGCGCCTTCGACATCGCATTCATTGGCAGCGGCATTGCCTGTTCCCTGACGTTGTTGGAGCTCGCTCAGGCCCTGCTAGACGGCTCGGCGACGCCGGCCAAGCTGCGCATCGCCGTGGTCGAACGCGACGAGCAATTCTGGTGCGGTATCCCCTACGGCCCGCGCACCAGCCCCCGATCGCTGGCCATCCAGAAGCTCGACGAGTTCGTCAACGAGCCCGAACGGTCGGCCTATATCGCCTGGCTGGAGCGGAACAAGCCGCGCTGGTTGGCAACGTTTCGGGAGCGGGGCGGCGACGCCGCGACGCGTTGGATCCGCGACAACGGCGAAGCGGTGGCCGCCAACCGATGGGGTGAGCTCTACCTGCCGCGGCACCTCTTCGGCCTCTTCATCGCCGAGCAGGTAGAGGCCGCCATTGCCGCTCTCCGCAAACGAAACCTGGCCGACGTGGTGACCATCCGGGGCGAAGCCGTCAGTGCCGGCTCCGCCGCCGGTCGGCACCTCATCGGACTGCGCACGGCCGAGGGCGATTCGACGGAAATCGAAGCGGACAAGGTGGTGGTGGCGACGGGCAGTCCACCGTCGAAGTCATTCGCCGGACGCGGTTCAAACCCCCTCAGCCAGAACCCATTCACCTACATCAACGACTTCTACGAGCCGTGCGAAGACAGCAACCTGGAACGGCTGCGCGAGGCGCTCGACCGCGTGGAGCGGCCGGACCAGCGCAATGTGCTGGTGGTGGGTTCCAACGCCACGTCGCTGGAAGCCCTTTACCTCATGCGCCACGACCGCGGCATCCGCGACCGGTTGCATTCCGTCACCGTCATTTCCCGCTCCGGTGCGCTGCCCTACATGATTTGCGAGGAGCCACCCGTATTCGAATTCCCATGGCTCAACGAGCTTCTCGCGGTGGAGGCGCCGCGCGCGGCGGAGCTGATGGCGGCAATTCGCGCCGACCTCGAAATCGCCGAGCAACGGGCACTGAACCTGGCCGACCTGCACGCGGCGATCGGCATCCTGGTGGGGCAGGCGCTACGCAAGATGGATCTCGTTGAGCAAGAAGAGTTCTTCTGCGAACACGGCATGAACTTCACCAAGCTGGTGCGCCGCGCCGGACGCGATTGCCGGCAAGCATCGGATGATCTTGTCGCAGCAGGCAAGCTGACCATGCTGGCCGGCGAGGTGTTGCGCGTGGATGCGTGCGCCTCCGGCGAACCGTTCGCCACGGTCACCTACCGGATCGCGGGGTCCGAACGCACGCATCCCGTTTCGTTTGCGGCGGTGGTGAATTGCGGCGGCTTCGAAGAACTGGACGCGTGCACCGCCCCGTTTCTGGCCAGCGCGATGCAAAACGGCCTTTGTCGGCCTAACCGCACCAACCGCGGACTCTTGGTCAACGGTGACTTCGAAGCCAGCCCGAATTTCTATGTGATCGGCCCGTTGTTGGGCGGCAACTTCAACGCCAACATCCGCTTCTGGCACGTGGAGAGTGCACCGCGCATCCGCTCGCTGGCCAAATCGCTTGCCGCCCACCTGGTCGCTTCGCTGCAGCCCTGCGAGCCGCCGACGCGCCTGAACCTCTGCCTGACCGAATGACAGGGAAAATGCTCTCGACCATCCATCACCACGTGCGCCGCGTCTGCTTCGCGGGTCCACGACAATGCAACGTCTGCGGCAACCGGGTCCGCTTCAAAAGCGTCACCCGCGCCCTCGGACGCACGCTGTCCGGCTACGAATTTCCTTACTCGCTAGACGATTTCGAAACGCTGAACCACCGCCGATACCTCTGTCAGATATGCGGTTCCACTGACCGGGACCGGCTCTACAAGCTCTACCTGGACCGTTTCCTGCCGCCCGGCGCTGTGACGGTCCGGTTTGTCGAGTTCGCGCCCGCGGCACCTCTGGCAGGTTACCTAAGCGGCCGCACTGACCTCGACTACCGCTCAGCGGATCTGATGATGGACGGCGTGGACGACGTCGTCGACATCACCGACATGCCAATCTACGCCGACGGTTCCGTCGATTTTTTCCTGTGTTCTCACGTCCTCGAACACGTCTCCGATGACACCCGCGCCCTTGGGGAGCTCTACCGGATACTGGCCCCCGGTGGGCGCGGCATCATCATGACCCCGGTGATGCCGGAGGGCAGCTTCGACGAAGATCCCTCGGTTACCGATGAAAGCGAGCGCTGGCGTCGCTTTGCCCAGGGTGATCATGTGCGTCTCTACGACCGCTACACGTTGTGCTCCCGCATCCGCGCGAGCGGTTTCGAGGTGTCCGCGCTCGACTCGCGCACCTTTGGCCAGGAGGCGTTCGCCCGGCACGCGATCGCGGCGGGTTCGGTTCTCTACGTCGCGCGTAAGCCGGATACCGTGGCCGAGGCGTTGCCACCTGGCGCTTGACGCGACCGGAGGATGCGGGCTGAGTATGCGTGCGCAAGCGCCCGCAGATCGGCTATGTCGGAGGAAGCTTTGCGCTTGAGCCGCCGCCAGGGCGTGTGCCTCCACCGGTGTTGCAGCGACAGCGTCGTCAACCGCGGATAGTCCGAGATGACGGCAAGGAGGGTCGCGCGAGCTTCTGGGCCGGGCACCTTGGCGATCTCGCGAAGTGCCCAGTCGGACATCTCGGCGACGATCTCCTCGCGGGCGCGGTCGCCGGGGAACAAGTCGAGCATCGCATTGAGCGTCGCCGCGAATCCGTAGCCTCGGGTGACCCAAAACTTCGGGCGGTCGTAGTCCGAGGAGTACCAAATGCCTTGTGGGTGGCGGCGGTACACGGCCATCGTCTCGGGCAGCATGGCGATCTCGCCGCCTATCGCGTGCCGCACATGCAGGTACCAGTCGATCGGCATGATGTTGGCAGGGATGTCGTCGTAGTGCGGCTGGCGTCGATAGACGACCGAGTTGGTCTGGATGAAGTTCCGTGCGAGTAGGGCTTCCACGCTCAGGTCGCCACGCCATTTCAGCGGGGGGAACTCCGTGTCGTCCGTCCCGTCGTCGTAGATCACTCGCACCGGATGAAAGCACACCGTGGTCGCTGGATGCCGGTCCATGAACTCGACTTGTTTGGCGAGCTTCATCGGATCTGTCCAGTAGTCGTCACCCTCGCACAACGCGATGTACTCGCCGCGCGCGGCGGACAGGGTAGCCGTGAAGTTCGCGTGGACGCCGATGTTCGTGGGCCGGAATATGGGCCGGATCAGGCTTGGGTAGCGGTCGGCGTACTCCCGAATGATGTCCGGCGTGGCGTCGGTGGACGCATCGTCTGCAACGATGACTTCGACTGGGAAATCCGTCTGTTGGGCGACAAAGCCGTCGAGCGCCGCACCGATGAACGCCTCTTGGTTGTAGGTGATGGCTACGACACTGACTTTCGGTGGGGCACCAGCCGCCGAGTCAGTCAACCCCACTTCCCTTCCTGACAGCGGCGATGACCCGGGCGATGTCCCGCGCGTCCATGTGGTCGTGGACTGGCAGCGACACGATCCGCGAGCAAATGTCGTCCGTGACAGTCAGATCCGTCGACTCGACCAACTCGGCGTTGTTGACGAAATACGAGTGGCGGTGTTGGGGCGGGTTGTAGTAATCGCGGGCCTGGATCGCGTGTCGACGCAGACTGGCCAGCACCGCGGCCTTGTGGGCGGCGGACGTGCAGCAGACGCTAGCGAAGCACAGCGACGAGGCCTCGGCGTTGACCTGGAAACGCACACCCAGCCCGGACAGACCGGCCTGGTAGCTCTCCAAGACCTTGCGGCGGCTTGCCAGACGTTGATCGAGCCCGACGAGCTGGCGCAGCCCGATCGCGGCGCTGATCTCCTGCAACTTCCCGTTCATCCCGAGCTGCGCGGACTCCCCCGACCTGCCGAAGCCGAAGTTCTGAAAGTTGTATGCGCGCTCGACCAGCCGCCGGTCGCGCGAGACCAGTGCCCCGCCCTCACCTACCGCGAACGGCTTGGTTGCGTGCAGGGAGAAGATCTCGCAGGCGCCTCGTCCACCGACGCGTTCGCCGGCCCCATAGGACGAGCCGAAGGCCGCCGCGGAGTCGACGACGATGGGCAGCTCCCATTCGGCGGCGAGATCCTCCCAGACACCGATGTCGGGATTTCCGACGCCGAACACGTTGGCAAGCACGATGCCCGCAATCTGGTCGCGCGATCGTTCCAAGACAGCACGAGCGCAGGCGGCGCTGGGCTGCCAGGTGTTGGGGTCGATGTCTACGAACCAGGGGCGGTACCCGGTCCAAAGCGCGGCTTGGGCTACGCCGACGAAGGTGAACGACGGCATCAGCAGGTAGCGGTCGCGGGTGCCGGCACCGAACGTGGTGTGCAGTGCCGCGATCAGCGCCATGGTGCCGTTTGCCAGTGTGGCCACATGCAGGTCGGGTCCAAGGTAGTCACCCATGGCGCGGGCAAACTGCCGCTCCTTGGGACCGAAGTTCGTGTACCAGTTGGCGCGGGAGATCTCGGCGAAATCCTCGGCCAGCTCGGCGGGGCCGGGGAAACTCGGGCGGATGAAGGGGATCTCGGAGCCCGTTGAGGACCCCGTCGCGGTGACCGCCGGGGACACCACGTTAGCCGTCCGCGGTCCGGCCAGCGGCTGCAGCACGGAGCCGCGAAACGGAAGAGTCCCGACGTATGCAGAGGTCAAGTTTCGTCTTCTTCGGCTTGCAGGGCCTCGTCGCGTCGCCCTAGGGTCGTGAATAGCGGACGACTGAGGTTAGCGTTGCCTTGCCTAATTTGTCATCTTGAAAGGCCGAACAGATTTTTGATAATCGGGTTCGGATCGGTGGTGACTAGTCGGCCAGGCCCAGCTGCCGCCGGGCGTGAGCGAACTCCCGGAAGGGTGCGGGTGCCAGTGCCTTCAGGTGCTGCCGCCGCTGCGGTCCCAGCACGGCTACCTCGATCATCATCGCCAGCCACGCGGGTAACCACCACAGTGCGGCGGCGCTGCGTACGCTCCCCGGCGACGCCGGGTCGACGATCATCCAGGTGAGAATGCGTTGCTGGTCGAGCAGGTTACGCCGGGTCGCCATCACCCGAGTGGTTTCGGTGGCAGTCGTGTGACTGCGCACCGAGAGCTCCTCGGGGACGAAGCAGACCGTTGATCTGAGCATCAAGCGCATCCAGAAATCCACATCGACCAGCTGGAATATGTCCGTTCGAAAGCCACCGGCATCCAGTGCCAGCTGGCGCCGGAACATCACGCAGGTCGGCTCGCCGATCCAGTTGTCCTTGGCGCCGCGCAACACCATCTGCCGGACGAGCGACGGCCCATGATTGCGCTCGCGAAGGTTCCTGAAGTGCGTGTGCACGTTGCCGTACCGCTGTCGCCACTCGTGGTCGTCGGTGTCCACTTTCCGGGGCGCGAAAGCCAATCCGACGGCTGGGTCGTCGAAGCACCGGCTGAGTGTCTGCAGGGCTCCGGGAAGCAGCCAGTCGTCGCCGTGTACGAACTGGATCAGGTCGCCGCGTGCGAGTTCCAGGCATCTGTTGTGGTTTTGGTTGAGTCCGAGCCGAGGTTGATTGCGTATCAACCGGTCTCCGGGTCGCAGCATCGATTGGGCAATGGCCGCACAGTCGTCCGACGAATCGTCGTCAACGACCACGATCTCGAAGTCGACGCCCTGCTGATCGAGCACGCTGGCCAGGCAGCGTGCGATGGTGCCGCTGTTGTTGTAGGTCGGGATGCATACGGAGACAAGCGGCTTGGCCGTGGACTCCGGGATTTCGCCGGGGTTCAACTCAGAGACTGGTCACGCCTTGGTACAAGAAGATGAACCCGACCACGGTCAGCAGAACGAGGGATATCTGCTGACGGTTGGTACGTACCCAGTCTTGCAACCGCAGCATCATCTGCTCGGTCTTCTGCGGCATCGCCAGGTAACCGACCAGCGGAATCTCGATGACCGCGAGCACCAGGAGTGTGAACACGACGAACGCGCCGAATTGCGTGGCCAGCTCGGCTCCCGAGGCCATGATGACCGTCAATGCGATCAAGCTCTCGAACGGTGGGGCCGAAGAGGCAACGCCGACAACGAAAGCCGGCCAAACCACGTCACAGTTCAACATGTTCTGGGTGCGGGCACCCAGCCGGGCGAAGAACCCGGTCGGCGGCCGCTCCATCGTCAGGGTGGACAGTCCCCCGTCGGAGACAGCTCCCGGTATCCCTGCGGTGGCGCGGGCACGAATCACCATGCGCGCCGCCAACAGCAACATGATCACGCCCATCGCGACCTGCAGCCGTCCGCCGGAAAGGATCGCGGTTGCTTCCCTGAACTCATTGGCCGCGGATACCGCGCCTTGAATTGCCGCCATGGTGATCTCACGCATGACCAGCAGCGCGCATACGCCAATGCCGACGCCCGCCAGCATGCCGCCCACCCAGAACGCAAAAAGGTTGATCATCGGGCGGCGGCGTGACAGCATCACGACGGCGAGACCCAGCCGCGCCGGGTCAATCGCCATCCCAAGGCCCAGTAGTAGCACCATCGTCCACATCACAAAGGACGCTACTATTTCGCGTCGCGCCCCGTGGCCGAACTGAGAAATTGCCAATAAAAAGCACCTGACCTGCTGCGATACTTGGCATTTCGGCTTGCAAGAGCTGAAAAAGCGAGCCACCAAGCGCGTCGGAGTGACGGCGGTCACGGCACGAGCGGGCGGCTAGCCGGGCTCAACAATGCGGGTCTGCGTTTCCAGCCCCGCACCGATGCGTCGTCGCTATACTTCGCCAGCGTGTGCCGTACGTCCGCCGACCATATGGCCGCGGCCGTCCCTCACAATCACGTCGCACGGGTACTCGCCGCGCGGGAAAGCGCATTGCGGTGATCGAAACTTCAGCAAGCTCACCTCCGGTGAACCCCAAGGTGAGCATCGTGTCGACCACCCACAACCAGGAGGACTACGCGCGTCAGGCGTTCGACAGCTTCGTCGCCCAGCAGACCGACTTCCCCGTCGAGATCATCGTTGCCGACGACGCCTCAACCGACAGCACGCCGTCGATCATCCGGGAGTACACCGAGCGGTACCCGCACCTGTTCCGCCCGATTTTCAGACCCAAGAACCTCGGCCTCAACGGCAACATGACCGGTGCTTTGTCGGCTGCCCGCGGCGAGTACGTCGCGTTGTGCGAGTCAGACGACTACTGGATCGACCCGCTGAAGCTGAGCAAACAGGTCGCCTTCCTTGACCAGCACCCGGAAACCGCGGTGTGTTTTCACCCGGTGCGGGTGATCTGGGAAGACGGGTACGCCAAGGACTCCACGTTTCCCCCAGTCCGCAAGCGCGGCAACTTGAGCCTGGATGCCCTGATATTGATGAACTTCATCCAGACCAATTCGGCGATGTACCGCCGCTTGGATCGTTACGACGACATTCCCGCCGACGTAATGCCGCTGGACTGGTACCTGCACGTTCGGCACGCGGCCCACGGCGACATCGCCATGCTGCCCGAGACCATGGCCGTCTATCGCCGCCACGCGCAAGGCATGTGGCACAACCAGGTCGCAGATCCGGCGAAGTTCTGGCTGACCCAGGGACCGGGACACGCGGCGACATTCGACGCCATGCTCGACCTGTTCCCCGACGACGCGGCGCGTGAAGAACTCATCGGCATCATGGCCGACTGGGTCCTGCATCAGATCTCGACCATCGCCGGCCCCGAGGGTCGCGCCGTGTTGCAAGACACCATCGCGCGGCATCCCCGGATCGCGATGCTGGCGATGCAGTACCGCTGGGCCACCCCGGGGCAGCGGCTCAAGACCCAGTGGCGCAAGCTCGCGGCCGCAATCCCGAGCCGAAGGAGCCTCGTGGATGTCTGGCCGTCCCGTACAGTGGCCGGTTCCGGCAGTGTGGTAGCCGCTCGAATCTGACCTCGCCGACAACGGCATCGACATATGAAACATATGAAAGGACCTGAACAAGCCGTGGTAGCAGAAAACTCTGACACGGCGGTGCAATTCACCGCTCACAACGTGCGCCTCGACGACGGAACATTCACGATTCCCGGGGCCGCTCAAACGGTAGACCAATACTCGTGGTTCATCTCGTCGCGCGGGATCCTCGACACCGTGTTTCCCGGCGACAAGAGCCAGTTCCGTGTGGCCGACATCGGCTGCTTGGAAGGCGGTTACGCAACCGAATTCGCGCGGCTGGGGTTTCAGGTCCTTGGGATCGAGGTCCGCGAGCTGAACATTGCGGCGTGCAACTACATCAAGTCGAAGACGGACCTGCCGAACCTACAGTTCGTGCAAGACAACGCACTGAACATCGCCGACCACGGGGTTTTCGACGCCGTCTTCTGCTGCGGGCTGTTCTACCACTTGGAAAACCCGAAGCAATACCTGGAAACCCTCTCGTCGGTCACCAACAAGCTGCTGATCCTGCAGACGCACTTCTCGATCATCAGCCCCAGCGACAAGATCCTGAAGCTGCCCACGACTGTGCGCCAGGCCGCGGCCAAGGTGCTCAGACGACCTGAGCCGGTCAAGTTCATGCTGTCCGCGCCGACCGAACATGAGGGGCTTCCGGGCAGGTGGTTTACCGAGTTCGAGGACGACCGGGAATTCGGGAAGCGGGAAACCATGAAATGGGCATCGTGGGACAACCGCAGGTCCTTCTGGATCCAGCGTGAGTACCTGCTACAGACGATGAAAGATGTCGGCTTCGACCTGGTGATGGAAGAGTACGGAAACCTGGAGCCCAACATCGCCAAATCGTTGCTCGGCGGTTCCTACGCAGCGAATCTTCGCGGAACCTTCATCGGCATCAAGACCCGATAGGGGGAACTCGGTGACGTCGGCTCCCACCGTCTCGGTGATAACGATCTCCTTCAAGGACCTCGACGGGTTGAAGCTCACCGCGGAGAGCGTCCGCGCCCAGCGCTACGACGGTCGCATCGAGCACATCATCATCGACGGCGGCTCCGGCGAGGATGTTGTGGAATACCTCTCCACCGCTGATCCGGGCTTCGCGTACTGGCAATCCGAGCCGGATGGCGGCAGGTACGACGCGATGAATCAGGGCATCGAGCGGGCGTCGGGTGATCTGTTGTGGTTCCTGCATTCCGCCGACCGTTTCGCCGAACCCGACGTGGTGGCCCAGGCTGTGGCCGTGTTGTCCGACCAGGGGTCGGTCCGCGACCAATGGGGCTTTGGGATGGACCGCTTGGTCGGCCTCGATCAGGTACGCGGCCCGATACCGTTCAGCCTGCGCAAGTTCCTGGCCGGCAAGCAGGTTGTCCCCCACCAGGCGTCGTTCTTCGGGGCATCGCTCGTCGACAAGATCGGTGGCTACGACCTCGATTTCGGCATCGCCGCCGACCAGGAGTTCATCTTGCGGGCCGCGTTGGAGCGCGAGCCGGTCACCATCCGGCGGGTGTTCTGTGAATTCGACACCACCGGCGTCGGCTCAAGCCGGGAACCGAACGCAGTCTTCGGTGACCTGCGTCGGATGGGCGACCTGCACGGGCGCTACCCCTTCGGGGGCAGGCTGATTTCGCATGCCTACCTCCGGGGCCGGGAGCTTTACGCCTACAACAGTCGGTTCTGGGAGAACGTCTTCGGGCGATTGTCGAAATAAGCGCCACGAGTGTGGGGCATACTGCCCCACCAACGAAAATCTCGGTGCGTAGGCAACACACTCGACGCACTCTTTGACGGCAGAGCGCGCGGGAGTCAGTCGCTGCCGCGGAAGAAGACGCCGTCGGCCTGCAGCATGCGACCATTACGCGGGTCGGTGAAGCCGGGTTGCAATCCCGAGAGCGTAAAGCCCAGGGAATCCACGACATCGAGCGCCTCGCGAATGAGCATGCCGCCCTCATATAGCGGCTGGAACGACAGTTCGAGCTGCATGCCCTCGCAGCGGTCCTTGATCGTCGCAAGCGCTCCCTCGATCACCTGCTTCTCGAAGCCCTGGACGTCGATCTTGAGGAAGGCCACTTCGCCGGGGCGCAGCACTTCCGACGCCACCGAATCGAGTCGATGGATCGGCACCTGTTCGGTGCCCACATAGTTCGCGGGAGGAAAGGCGTCCTGGTGTCGTTTCAGCATCGGCAACGCGGAACTACTTGCGCCCTCGTTACCCGCGACATTGATCGAGATCGTTCCATCGGCATCGCCAAGAGCGCAGCGCCGGCATTCCCACAGCGGATCGCTCGAGGCGCTGCGCTCCAAGACGGCAAACGGCCCGGACAGTGGCTCGAAAGAGACGATGCGGCCGGTGAACCCCGCCGTGCGCAATCCCGTGGCGTATTGGCCTAAGTTCGCCCCGACATCCAGGACGACGGTAACCCCATGCGCTTGCAGCTGGCGCATGAAGTTGCGTTCCCAGTCCAGCTCCGGGAAGTAACGCGATACCTCAATACCATTGCGCCGCAGCAAATTGCGAGCGCGACGTGCTATCGCGCTCACTGCCGAACCGTCCCCGCGTGCTCGCGGTACCAAGTCACGGTAGCCTCGATGCCCTCGCGCAGTTCGATTTCGGGCCGCCATCCCGCCTCCCGCAACACCGAAACATCGAGCAGCTTGCGCGGCGTGCCGTCCGGTTTGCTTGCATCCCAGTGGGTTTCGCCGGTGTAGCCCACCGCCGACGCGACCATCTCCGCGATCTCGCTGATGGTGTGGTCGATGCCGGTGCCCACGTTGACCTGAGTCGGACCGTCGAAGTGCTCGAGCAGGTGCAGACATGCGCTGGCCATGTCGTCGACATGGAGCAACTCACGCCGCGGAGTTCCGGTGCCCCAGTTGGTCACTGACGGCGCACCGCTGGCCTTGGCTTCCTCGTATCTGCGGATCAGCGCGGGCAACAGATGCGACCCGGACGGCGAGAAGTTGTCGCCCGGTCCATACAGGTTGGTGGGCATCGCCGAGATCCAGGGCAGGCCGTGTTGGCGCCGAACGGCCTGGACCTGAAGGATTCCGGCGATCTTGGCGATGGCGTACGCGTCGTTGGTCGGTTCCAACGGGCCCGTCAGCAGTGCGCTCTCCGGGATGGGTTGCGGACTAAGTTTCGGGTAGATGCACGACGATCCAAGAAAGAGCAAGCGCGGCACCCGCGCGGCCACCGCCGCATCGAGCAGATTGACCTGTATCTGCAGGTTCTCCGAGAGAAAGTCGGCGGGATAGGTGTTGTTGGCCATGATGCCGCCGACGCGGGCAGCCGCATCGATGACGACCTGGGGCCGTGACTCGAGGATGAAGTCGAATGTCGCGGCCCGGTCGGTCAAATCGAGTTCCGAGCGGGACCGCAGCAACAGGTTGGTGAATCCTTCGGCCTGGAATCGACGCAACAGGGCCGATCCCACCAGCCCTCGGTGACCCGCGATGTACACCGGGGCGTTGCGGTCGAGCGGACCGACGGCGGCGTCCAGCTTGACGTCTGGGCTCATTTCTGACCGGCGAGCATCGGCTTGTCGATCCAGGGCCTGCCCTCGCACTCCAGCGCGGCGATGTCCGCGTCGACCATGATCCGGGCCAGTTCGTCGGTGTGCACCGTGGCGCGCCAGCCGAGCTTTTCGGCGGCCTTGCTTGCGTCGCCGATCAGCGAATCCACTTCGGTGGGCCGCAGATAGCGCTCGTCGAACTTCACATGCTTCTGCCAGTCGAGCCCGGCGTGCTCGAAGGCCGTCTGCGCGAACTCCTGCACGGTGTAGCCGCGCCCGGTCGCCAGGACGTAGTCGTCGGGTTCGGGTGCCTGCAGCATCCGCCACATGCCTTCGACGTACTCGGGTGCATATCCCCAGTCGCGCACGGCATCCAGGTTGCCCATGTGTACCTCGGACTCGATGCCGGCCTTGATGCGTGCCACGGCCCGCGTGATCTTGCGGGTGACGAATGTTTCACCGCGGCGCGGCGATTCATGGTTGAACAGGATGCCGTTGACCGCGAACAGCCCATAGGCTTCGCGGTAATTCCTTGTCGCCCAATAGGAGTAGACCTTGGCCGCGCCATAGGGCGAACGCGGGTAGAACGGAGTCAGTTCGTTCTGTGGCGGCGGCGATGCGCCGAACATCTCCGACGAGGACGCCTGATAGAACCGGCACTGGACGCGGGACAGCCGGACGGCCTCCAGCAGCCGCATCGATCCCATGCCGGTGGTGTCGCCGGTGTGTACGGGCTCGTCGAAGCTCACGCGCACGTGTGACTGGGCCGCGAGGTTGTACACCTCGTGGGGCTCGATGGTGCTCAGCAACGTCACCAGTCGGGTTCCGTCGATCAGGTCGCCGTAGTGCAGAAACAGCCGGGCGTCCGGTTGGTGCGGGTCGACGTAGAGGTGATCGATGCGGGAGGTGTTGAAAGTCGAGGCACGGCGGATGAGACCGTGGACCTCATATCCCTTGCTCAGCAGCAGTTCGGCGAGGTACGAACCGTCCTGCCCGGTGATCCCGGTTATGAGCGCTCGCTTCACTGGATTCCGTCTCACTCTTCGTTGTGTCGTTGGTTGTGGCTAGAACCACGGGGCACCGCCGTCGCTTCATAGTAGATGCAGGCCACCACTTGCCGTTCGGCAACGGCGCGGGTCGGAAAGCGGTTCCAATCTGGGAAGGCCGAGTTTGGACGCGCATGCTCCTGCCACCGTTTCGCGCAAGAACCGGGGAGGAGAATCCAAACACCATCATTTGGCCGAAACCACACATTTCGGGCAGCGGGGAGACTACTCCGGTCGTTTTGGCGAGAACTCCATCTCGAATTGCGGTGTAGATGGGACGCGGACAACCGTATCCCCGTGCTCCTTCCCGGCATCCTCATGCCCACTGCTACTCGATAGCACCGGTCGGCGCGCATAGGAGGCGACAATCGCCGCGCATGTGACCAGCCAGAAGAGAGGTGCAAGGAATACCGTGGTGACAGCTAGGGCGACGACGCCCCACACGGCCCCAGTTGGTCCCATTATCTGCACGTGCGTCGGCGGGCCGGGTAGCGCGATCGGGGCGATACTTACGACGGCGGCCAAAGTTACGCAAATACCAACCACACGACGGCGTCCGCCGACAATCTCCGGCCGATCAAAAATTCCCATCCCCGGCGGCCCAGCGGGATCCCGGACCACCAGGGCAGCCACCGGCAACACGAATACCAAGTAATAGGCGTAACTCACAGCGAGAAAGAGGGAAGCCGTGGCCAGCAGCACTATACCCGCCATGACAGGCGGAATTCGCCGCCCAAGAGCAAGAATAGACACGACGACGAGCACCAGGACGATGTACCCGATCAATGATCGCGGACCAGCCAGAAAACCATCCGGTATGCTGCCCCCCGTTTGACGGGCCTTGATTCCGTCAGGAATCATAAACAGCCCCTTGGCGAAGGACACGTTTCCGCTACTCACGCTACCGCGGAACGTGCCGTAGCCGAGGATGTTGTGGATTGACTGCGGGATCGTGTGCGGAAAGTCCCGCGGCCACAGCGCATACGCGGCGAGATTAGTAACCACCCCCCCAGCCAACGTGATGGCTCCCATTCGCCACTGCCGGGCCGCCAGCAATACCACGCCAATTACGGCGAACTGGGGTTTCACCAAGGCGGCCAGGACGACCATAACCGCGACCAGACCCCAGCGGCGCCAGCACAGCGCCACCAAGAAAACCAGCGCGATCGGCACCACAAACCCCACAGAGTTGCCTCGATCGATCGTCATCCAAGCGGGAATGGCCGCGAAGCCACATGCCACGAATACCATTGCGCGCTCCAACCCGCGTGCGCTCCGCATCGCCCACATTGCGGGGGAGAGAACCGAGATCGTCAATAGGAGCTGGTAACCCAACAAACCGACTCGCGGCGCGCCCAGCCAGCTGCCCAGAATCCCAAAAACCATCTGCGGCAACATTCCTGCCGCCGTGTAATTATTGAAAACTGGCCTGAAGTCCGGGGGGTAGTACAAGGGGTAAAGATCCCAGGGGTTCGGCCGCATCCCAACACTTATTGGTAATGCGTAGTCGCTGAAGCAGTGGCGTCCGACCTTAGTGCCCCAGTCGGCCATGCAATCATGCGGCTCAGATATAAGAGAGGACAACACGTCGACCGAATAATATTGGGTAAGAACATATCCCGTGACCGCGGAGATCGTCGACGCAAGCAAGACACCGCCGATTAAGAGGCTACGCTCAGATTGGCCGATGACTGCCGCAAACCATCCCTTGACCACCGATGTTGTACCACCTAGCGCATCTATAGGCCGTTTCACTCCATCCTCCCCCCGGTCTGAACAAGGCATCGCCTGGTGAAACCCTGTACCCTTCCCGCCACAGAATGTTCGAATAGCCCGGCCGTTGCGGAAGAGAACTCAACGGCCGTTGCAGATCGGCCCCGAATGGCCGCGCTCACGATCGTTCCCTATCGACGCTTGGAATCGGACATCGTGACCGCGCAACGACTGGGCTGCGGAACGTGTGTTTGTCGTCTCGTCCGGATGCCAGCGACTGCCTTGAGTCCATTATGCGAGAACTCAGGACGAGCTTGAGATGGACGACAGCCGAGATCAACATAGGTCGACAGCGAGTCCTAGCTTTTCTCGCTGATCCGAACGCAATTATTCTCTTTGCCGGACCCGCGCTGCCGGCCGTCGGTGGCCACCCGGCTCCGCATTCGTCGACCGAGCCAGAAATACACCGAGCGCCTGGCGACGGCCGTCGCCCGTGCTCGCATGTTTCCGACCAGCAACTGCCGCGGGCTGATCAGATCACTGTGCGCAGCGGCGAACTCACGCCTGAAGCCGATGGCTTGGTCGGCCTGCGCGCGCACCAATTGCACACTCCACTGAGAATCGCTGACGCGGAAAGCGGCAAGCGAACGAGGCACTGCCACCAGGTTTCCGCGCAACAGCACCGCACAGTATGTCGCTTGGTCGATCAGGTAGGGGAAGCGGCTGTCCCAACCACCCGCGTCGACCAACGCCGCGCGCCTGAACAGCACCGACGCCGGCTCACCGTAGATGTTCGTGCCCGCCAAGATGGTCCGGCGGATGGCTACGGCGCCGCTGACCTCGCCACTCAGTCGACCTAAACCGCGATTGCGGAACACCGGGGCTCCCGCGGCGTCTACGACGTCCCTTTGACTCGCAGCCATCACCGCCGACGGGTGGGTTTCCAATGCCGCCAGCTGCTCTGCCAAGCTGTCCGGAAAAAGCAGATCATCGCCGCAGACGAGCTTAATGAACTCGCCGGTAGCGAGGTTGGTAACCGCGTTGAAGTTCGCCGGCGCTCCGCCGCCGGAAGGCAGGCGACTCAGGCGAACCCGCGGGTCGGAGGTGAATTGCTGAAGTGCCTCCCAAGTGCCGTCCGTGGAGCTGTGATCGGACACCACCAGTTCAAAGTCACTGAAGCTTTGCGCCAGAATCGATCGCATGGTGGCGTCGATGAAGTCAACGTTGTTATACGACGGAACGACAACTGAGACCCGTGGCGTCACAGCGGGGCCTCTTCAGAGTCAGCCGGTTCCACTTCGGCAGGACTGCGCCGGAATGAAAATCCTCGGTGAGCGAACCAGCTGTACACCACCGTCACCCCCGCGATAGCAAACTGCGATGGCAAAACGGGCCAGCGCAACACTTCCACCAACAGCGGCAGCATCGGTACGTTAAATGCCAAAACGGATAAGTTGACTATTTCGAATCTCGCCAAGTCACGCAATACGTGCCCGGTCACAATAAACACAAATTTTCGGTACAGGATAAAAGCGGACAGCACTGCCGCAACATGCGCACCGAGCAATGCGCCCATGTAACCCATGACTCCGCGCGGAAGAAGCCACAGAAACAACGTGAACCAAAGGCCACCGATTGCGGTGTTCATACCACCGACGATCAGGAAGGCGACCCGCTGATCCCGGGTCAACCGAAACAGCGGACCCGGAACACCGCTCATCCCCGCGGGGGGATGGATGCGCTCGTCGTCGCCCGCAAACGCGTCCAGCGTCATAGGCAAGCCCGGCTAGAGCGACTGCACGGGCGTGTGCGCCCCGTACATCGCACTCGCTTGGTCCGCGGCTGCCACCGACCCGTCGACGCCGCCCACCATGTCGCGAATCAAGAACAACGGCCGGCCCTTGCTCTGGTCGTACATTCGGCCCAGATACGCGCCGATGATGCCGAGCATAAGGAATTGTGTACCGGTAAGCAGCCCAATCGCGGCCATCAACGAGCTCCAGCCGGGAACGGTATGCCCCTGCAGCGCGCCGACGATCGAGTTGATGGCAGCAGCGAAACCGATGAATGCCATCACCCAGCCCAGGATCACCGATAACTTCAGCGGGACCATCGAGAACGCGGTGATGGCATCCACTGCAAAGCGCAGCATCTTGGTGAAGGGATACTTACTCTCTCCCGCCGCCCTGGGATCACGGTCGTAGACCAGCGGCACTTGCTTACCACCGATCCAGGACACTAGGCCGCGGACAAATCGGTGGCGCTCGGGCATAGAGATCAGCAGATCCAGCACACGACGTGTGATCAGACGGAAATCGCCTGTGTCATGGGGGATATCAACTTCAGTCATGCGGCCTATCATGCGATAGAACACCGAAGCGCTGGCCCGCTTGAAGAGGCCCTCCCCTTCACGGCGACGGCGCTGGCCGTAGACCACGTCGGCGCCCTCGTCCATCAACGCCATCATGTCGGGCAGCAGTTCCGGTGGGTCCTGAAGGTCTGCGTCAATGATCAGCACCCGTTCGCCGCGGCACACACTAAGCCCAGCCGTCAGCGCAAGCTGATGCCCGTGATTACGCATCAAACGCACGCCAACCACACGCGGATCCTCCACCGCAGCCTTTTCGATGATCTCCCAGGTGCGATCGCGCGAACCATCATCGACCAGGACAATCTCGCTGGTGGTTCCGAGCTCTTCTAGAACCCCGCGTACTCGGCTCAGGAACAGCGGCAGCACTTCCTCCTCATCAAAACAAGGTGCCACCACTGAGACTGCAGGGCGACTCAGCACAGTCATGTTTTCAATCTAAATCCCGGCTCCGCTTAGCGCGGGCCTTTGGCAGCTATTGCTATGTGATTTTCTTTAGTGAGACCTGGCTGCCACGCCCTGTCTGTGTACCACCTGCCCCTCTGAGCAGGCAAGATAGTGACCGATGACTCTGGGCCCCGCCGCCGCGCGCGGGCGCCGGATCTAGAACCTATTAGCACGGCAGTACCACTCGGACCGCACCTAGGCCGTTCGTTGGACACACTGTTCAGCGGCATCGTGCCTCAGGTTGGGGCCTACCGACCACGAACTGGATGCAGGACCGCCTTCAGCGCCCACAACCCGTCCGACGTATTGTCCGGTTGCGCATTCCGGGACGCCACCTTCCCGCCCTGCCACAGGGCCACATCGGGTCGACACTTCGCCGTCCCATTTTGGCCGTCATGGTGCTTGAGAGCTAAGCCGCCACACCCACGACCCTCGTCCGCAACCGGTACGACGTACTCTCTAGCTTTAGCGGGCGGTGAGGCGGTCCTCGCCTGCCGTGAGTGTTGTTGCTTGCCGGTCGAGTGGTCGTTGTGCCGCCAACCCAGCGACAAGCCAAGGGAGTCCGATGCGAAGCTTTGTGCAAAATCTGCCCCACCCTATAGCAAATACCCTATTCATGATGCGGCGGCTGCGAAGCAGCTTCTACGAGGACGGGCTTTTCACAACTACCAACGCCGATTTCCGCAAGACGGAACAATTTAAGCGAGTCTATGCGGCCGCTAAGGCGACGGGATCGTTTGGCAGATGGGGCGTCCGTTGGCGCATCCACGTCCTCTGTTGGGCCGCAAACCACGCTCTTGCACTCGATGGTGATTTCGTTGAATGCGGTGTCGACCGCGGAGGCACGGCGATGGCAGTCATAACACACACGGACTTTGGGCAATCGGGGAAACGCTTTTGGCTGCTAGACACATTCAAAGGTTTCGACGAATCGCAACTTACCCCAGAGGAAAAGGCTCACGCCGGTTACATGGACTATTCCGACTGCTTTGAACGGGTAAAAAGCAACTTTGCCGGAATGGATTTTGTTAACTTGGTCAGAGGCCCCGTACCAGACACACTTCCACAGGTCACCAGCGACAAGATCGCTTATTTGCATCTCGACATGAACTGCACCGCACCAGAAATCGCGGCCCTTGAGCATTTCTGGCCAAAGATAGTTCCCTTCGGGATCGTGATCATGGACGACTACGGATGGCCGCGCCATTATCAGCAGAAGATCGGTTACGACCACTTTGCGGAAGAACGGGGGTTGCAAATTCTCCGGCTGGCAACGGGTGGACAGGCGCTGCTTATCAAGCCACCTGCCTGATTACCGACTGCCCCGGGATCGTCATCCCTATGCAGACAGCGCCTATTGCCGGCGGCTGGGCCCCACCCGCGCGGGTTTACTGGGTCTGATCATCGGTCAGGTCGCCGGTCCCCAGAGACTCTGCCACGAAATTGGCCCCAGGTGGCGACCATCGGCGACTGTATCCAGGACTCCTCGGGATCCGACTGCCGGTCACTGGAGGAAGCCGACCTGCGCGTGCGTCAACGGTAACCGGAGATTGACCAGCTGTCGGCAAGTGGCTTCTAGGAGCGGTCGCAACAACTTCTGTAAGTTTTGAAGGTTGCGTTGTCATCGTCACGTCGCGTCGGAAAGAGGCCAGGGCGCCGTCCGCAGTCGGCCAAGCGTCAACGGTTTCATGGATTGTGGGCTCGGGGCAGATCCGTCTCGGCGGCCACCGACCCGGCCGGGAGCCAGACCCCGAACCAGCGCCCCCGGCATGCTAGCCCGAGCGGTGATCGCGGTCCTCGCGCTATACCTCGCGGACGTCATTAGTTGCGCACCCGCTGCACTGGGCGTTCCTCATGGCACGGCGGCGCCGCGTCCTGGTCGTCGTCGAAGCCGCCTGACTATTTGACGTGTACAAAACATCACCAATCGCCCGGCTCCACAGCGGGTTCTTTTCTGCGTTTCGTTGTGCGCGGTAACGCGCCGAGTCGTAGGCTCCCCTCTCATGACCGCAGCCGTAGCATGCACCACCGACCGCGACGAACAACCCTCCAACACCGTTGCGCGATGGGCTGGCCTGCTGCTGTTGGCCTTTGCAGGGCCGGTCGTTGTCGTGGTCGTCCATCAAGGCATTGTCTACGATGACCCCTTCATCCTTATGCGCTACGGGCAGCACCTCGCAGACGGCGCCGGGTGGCGATTCAACCTCGGCGCAGACACCAACAACGCCGTTACATCACCGCTCTACGTGCTCCTCATCGCTGCGGGGAAGGCGCTGGGCGCTTCACCGATAGCAGCCTCCCTCTTCATATACGTCGCCGCATGGGGACTCGGCGGCATCGCCCTGGCCCGCATCCTGGCCAATGACGGCCGCGCCCTGGCGGGATGGATCGCCTGTGGCCTTTACTCAATCGACCCACTGCTCGCCAACGTCCGCGGCATGGAAACCAGCGTCTACCTAGTCTTGATTCTCGCCGCGATCTGGACCTTCCAGCGGCAACGGTGGATCACAATGGGCTGCCTACTTGCCTTGCTTGCGATCGCACGGTCGGACGCAATTCTGTTGGCTGCAGCGTTCCTTGTGTGGCTGGTACTTCGGCGCCGGTTCGCCGCAGCCGCATTGGCAGCGACTCCCCTTGGTGCCGGGTACGTGGTCTGGACCTACGCTCTATGGAAACTGACGGGCACCGCATTTCCCAGCAGCCTGGCCGCGAAGATGGCTCAGCGAGATTCGGGTCAGTGGGGTGGCCAATTCAGCTACCTGAAGGGCCTTAACCCGTACGCCATCAGCGGATCAGAAGCCCCTCACCCATTGACTGCTCTCATTGTGGCACCTCTGCTGATTGCCGCCATTTTCGGAACAGTGACCGCTATCCGGCGGCATGAATTCGCGCTGCCAGCGCTCGCCGTCGCCGCAGCCATAGTGCTAGTCGAGTACGGGTTCGTGCTTCGACTGCCGATGTACTACTGGCACTACGCAGCATTCAACATGTGGGTTGTCGCCGGCGCCGCTTACGGGATCGTCGAAGCAGCCGCACAGCAGCAGCGTCTACGCATCGCGGCCGCGCTCCTCACAGCGGTCATCGCTGTTGGATTCATCGCCGGTGTCGACCTCGCCCCCAAGGCGGGGCGCGCCCCCTATCGGCAAGTAGCCGAGTGGATAGACCGCGACACTAAAGCCCCGCACCCCACGGTCGCCGCATCCGAGTTCGGCACCATCGGCTACTACAGCCGAGCTGATCTGGTTGACTATCTCGGCCTGTTAGACTCTCACGCCATCCCATCTGTGCGGCATGGTGACTTCACCTGGTGGCTCACTCAACATCCCGCCTACTGGGTCACTGACGGCACATGGATCGACGCGGCCGCCACAAAATCAGCCGATTTCACGGACCACTACAGGCCCGCCGCCACCTTCGGCCCGCTGACCATCTATAAGCGTCAGTAGCGCACTCTGCGAGCGAAGTTCCCTCTGTGCGAGGAATTGTCAAACTTGTGGATTCGTGTAGGTCAAGCGACCTCCGATCCGGTGGTCTGATCATCGGGCCGCCCGGAGTCCGGTGTGATGTCGGTGGGCCGTTCGAGCAGTTTGCCTTTGTGGAAGTTCGCACCGGCGCGGACAAGGGCGACCGGTTCGGGTGCGTTGACTTTGCACCAGCGGCCTGTGCGGCCTCGATGAGCTTGTAAGCCATGGCAATTCCGGCGGCGCGTGATCCTGATGGGCCTTTGGTGACGCGCTGGCCGAAAACGCACCGTAGCAAAGGTGGACTCCATCGGGTTGGTGGTCCGCAGCCCGAGGACGGGTCATTCTCCGGATCCAAGATTGATGGACGCGGAGACTGCTGGCTTCGACGAGGATCGTGAGGATATCGTCACCGTCGTGAATCACTGTGCATCGAGCGCGTTCCTCGTTTCTCGGTAGCTGTGCATTACTTCATCACCGGGCATACCGGCTTCAAAGGGCCGTGGCTAGCAATGCTGCTACTTAGCCGAGGGCATGAAGTCTCGGGTCTGGCTCTCGAACCTGACGAAGGCAGCCCTTTTCAGAGGGTTGGGCTGGAAAAGAGATTGGTTGCCGACTATCGAGTGGACATCCGTGACGCAGGGGCCACCGCAGCGGCAGTAACAGCCGCCGCTCCGGACGTCGTGGTGCATATGGCCGCACAATCCCTAGTCCGTGAGTCTTACCGTAATCCGCGCTACACGTACGAGACCAATGTCATGGGCACCCTCAACGTGCTGGAAGCTGTCGCAGCCACCCCATCCGTGCGCGCCCACGTCGTCATCACCACCGACAAGGTCTACCGCAACATCAATCAAGAGGCCGGCTACGTCGAGACCGACCCACTCGGTGGCGACGATCCTTACAGCGCCTCGAAGGCGATGGCCGATCTGCTTACGCAGTCCTGGGTGCACAGCTTTCCTGGCTGCCCTACCGCGATCGCTCGCGGCGGCAACGTCATCGGCGGTGGCGACGTCAGTCGCGAGCGACTGATGCCTGATTTGGTGCGGGCCTACCGAACCGGGCAGGCACCCCTGCTCCGGTTCCCGCGCGCGGTACGCCCGTGGCAGCACGTGCTCGACTGCCTCAATGGCTACCTCACTATTGCTGACGCGCTGCTGGCCGGCTCCGGCGTCGGCCAGTGGAACATCGGACCTGGCCGCGACAGCTTCGTCGAAGTCGGCAAGGTTGCGACATTGGCGGCCGACTTATGGGGCGGCGGCGCGCAGTGGGACAATCAACCCGGTGACCATCCGCACGAGGCACACCTGCTGGCTCTAGATGCCACCAAGGCGCAAACCGAACTCGGCTGGCGCAATCGACTCGGTTTCCGCGATGCTGTGACGTGGACCATCGACTGGGAGCGCCGCGTTCACGACGGCGCCGACCCGCTCATCGTTACCCGGGAGCAAATCGCCGCATTCGAAACCCTTGATTGATCCTCAGCCCGGATAGGGTCGCGATACCAGCACCTAAAGGGGACACGATGAGCAATCACACCTATCGCGTGATCGAAATTGTCGGAACCTCGCCCGATGGAGTCGACGCCGCAATCAAGAGCGGACTGGCCCGCGCGGCCAAGACGATGCACGGACTGGATTGGTTCGAAGTCGAGTCGGTTCGCGGTCATCTGGTCGATGGGGCGGTTGCCCACTTTCAGGTGACGATGAAAGTCGGCTTCCGTCTCGACGAGTCCTAAACCGAGCCCGCTGTTCCAAACGTCGGTCGCCAACGGGGTGCAATCCCTATACTCAAGCGCGGCCGACGACCCAAAGGGGGCATCATTAAGCGATTACTGCAGAGCATCCTGCCTGGCTCTAACCGTTCGTCAGCGGACGGATCGTCTGGTGAAAAGTTGCCCCCCAAGTCGCTGCAGAGGTTCGTGGGCGGCGCTTACGAAGAGGTCGGCGCGGAATTTCGCGGCTATCTCATCGACCTGTGCGGGCTGAAGCCAGATGAAGCGGTGCTCGACGTCGGCTGCGGGTCGGGACGGATGGCGCTGCCGCTCACCGGTTACCTGAGCTCCCAAGGCCGCTACGCGGGCTTCGACATCTCGGAGAAGGCGATCACGTGGTGCAAGGAGAACATCACGGCATCGCACCCCAACTTCGAATTCGAAGTCGCCGACATCTACAACTCGCTCTACAACCCCAAGGGGAAGTACCAGTCGCTGGACTTCGTGTTCCCCTATCCCGACGCGTCGTTTGACGTGGTGTTCCTGACCTCGGTGTTCACTCACATGTTCCCCCCGGACGTGGAGCACTATCTGGACGAGATCGTCCGGGTGCTCAAGCCGGGCGGACGGAGCCTGTGCACCTACTTCCTGCTCGACGACGAGGCGCTGGCCCTCACCGCGGCCGGCAAGGGCGTGCACAACTTCCAACACGAACGGGACGGATATCGGACGATCCACACGAAGCGTCCGGAGGAGGGAATCGCCTTCCCCGTCGACTACATCAGGGGCTTGTACGAGCAGCGCGGCCTGACCATCCAGGAACCGCTGCGGTTTGGCTCTTGGAGCGGGCGTAAGGAACACCTGAGCTTCCAGGACATCGTGATCGCGACCAAAGCCGCGACCTAGCCCCCTCGCAACAAGCCGCATGACGGCCTATCTGCACCAGCGCTTCCCCGAGTTGCGCGAAAAACTGGGCCACGCCCGCCTCGGCGACGGACCTACTCCCCTGCGTGCATTGCCGCACCTCAGCACCAACTACCCAATCTGGGTCAAAGACGACGGCGCGTATGGCACCGGCGGCTGGGGCGGCAACAAAATCCGCAAGCTGGAATGGCTCCTGTCTGACGTCAAAAGGCAACGCCGAAGCACCATCCTGACCTTCGGCGGCCTTGGCACCAATTGGGGCCTGGCGACGGCACTGTATGCCCGCGATTTCGGCATCCACACCGCGCTTGCGCTCATCGATCAACCGCGCGACGACCACGTCGAAGCCCAGCTCGAACGCCTGCGCGCGTCCGGAGCGGACATCTACCTCACTCGCACCAAGGCGCGCACAGTGGCGGCCGCCCCTTACCTCTACGTGCGCCATCGCCGGCCCTACCTCCTTCCGGCGGGCGGGTCTTCACCGCTGGGAGTGCTGGGCTACGTCGAGGCCGCGTTCGAACTCGCCGCGCAGGTACAGGCCGGCACCATGCCGACGCCGTCGTCCATCGTCACCGCGGTCGGATCGGGCGGCACGGTCGCCGGGCTCTATCTAGGGCTCGGTCTCGCCGGTCTGCCCGACACCCAGGTGATCGGCATCGTCGTCAACGACAAGCTGCGCCTGGACCACCGCGCCATCACCTCGCCGGCTGAACGGGCAGCGCACCTCCTGGAACGCCGCGGCGCGAAGCTGCCGTCCACAACCCTGACGCCCGGCCGTCTCACCCTGCTGCGCGACTGGCTCGGCACCGGTTACGGCCACCCGACCAAGCAGGGTGAGCAGGCACTGCGCCTGGCACACGACGCCGAGGGGCTCGACCTCGATCCCGTCTACACCGCCAAAGCGATGGCCGCACTGCTTGACCTCTCGGCGAGCGGCCGGCTACCCGACGGCCCCGCCATCTACCTGCAAACACACGGGCCCCGCTGAAGCGTGGGCGCCGGTTAGTGCCCGGTGCCCTGGTACAAGATGCCGGACAGTTGCCGGCCGAAGTTCAACATGCCCGAATTGAAGGCCGCCTCAACCAGATTGAGGTCGAGGATGCTGGTGTTGTACAGGCCGGCGAGGCCGGCGCCGCCGTTGAGCACGCCCGACACCATCGTGCCGAAGTTGAAGGAGCCCGAGACGGCACCCAGCAACGAAGTTGGCGCCTGGTTCAGCAAGCCCGAGACACCCGCGCCGAAGTTCATGAAGCCCGATACCCCACCGTTGCCCCCGTTGAAGAAGCCCGAAGACGGGAACGTGGTGTTGTTTCCGATACCCGGGACCGCCGGGATGACCAACCCGCCCCTGACGGGGCCGAGCAGGGTACCGATGTCCAGCACCACCGGGATTTCGCCGATCGTGATCTCCGGGGGAAGGGAGAACGGCGGGGTGCCATTGGACAACGCGAAGCCGATCGGGAATTGCGGAATCACGATTTCCGGGCTGACGAAGGGCCCGATGGTGACCGACAACGGCAGCTCGACGTGGATGGGCTCCAGCGGAATGGTGAACCCCGGGATGATGAATTCCGGTATCAGGGTGGTCAAGCCAAGTGAACTCAACGGCAACGTGAACGGCAGAATCACGCTGCCCCCCGTTTGGATGGCAGAGACTTCGATGTCGATAGCCCCCTGCAAGATGATATTGAATGGTTCGATGATGGACCCCGAACTCAACATCGGGCCGACGGTGATGCTGCTGGCGGGGTCCAGGCCCAGGGCCGGGAAGACGATGTCCCGCACCGCAATTGGGCCGAGATCGAAAACGGGCCTGATATCAATAGTGATCGGGGAGATAGACACGGACGGGATGGTGATGCCGCCGATCGCGCCGGTTGCGGTGATGTCCAGGGGAATCGCGGGAATCTGGATCGCCGGGAGGGTAATCGGGCCTGCGCCACCAGAGGCGTAAACGTTTGCGGCATTGAACTCGGGAATGATGGGGTTGGTGTAGGAGAAGCTGAACAGGCCCCGGTACTCGCCCGACCACCAGAACCCGTTGCTGTAGTTGCCCCTGACGAAGGCGCCGGTGTTTGCGTCGCCGGTGTTGGCCAGCCCGGTGTTGCTGTGCCCGGTGTTGAACCAGCCGGAATTGCTGTAGCCCGGGTTGAAGTCGCCGGTGTTGGCATCGCCGGTGTTGAAGCTACCCGTGTTGTAACTGCCCGCATTGAGCAAACCCGTGTTGAAACCGCCGGCGTTGAACAAGCCCGTGCTGGCGATCCCCGAATTCCCGATACCGGTGTTGTAGTCACCGCTATTGAACAATCCGAAGTTCCCGGTGCCGGAGTTGAAGAAACCGATATTGCCGGTACCCGAATTGAACAGCCCGATATTGCCGTTACCGGTGTTCAACGCACCGATGCCAGTCAGGTTGTCGCCGGTCAATCCGATACCGAAATTCCCAGAGCCCGTGTTGGCGATCCCGACGTTGCCCAGGCCCATGTTGGCCAGGCCGTGGTTGTGACTTCCGATATTGCCGAACCCGACATTGGCCCCGCCCAGCACGCCCAGCGCGCCACCGGAGTTCGCCAACCCGATGTTGCCAACCCCGATGTTGCCGAACCCGAAGTTGTTGCTGCCGATGTTGCCGCCGCCCAGGTTGAAATCGCCGACATTGCCGCCGCCCAGGTTGAAATCGCCGACATTGCCGAACCCGAGATTGCCCGCCCCCACGTCGGCCAACCCCAGGCTGGCACCGGCCAGCAATCCCGACAACTGAGCACCGGAATTGGCGAATCCCGACACCGCCGATGAAGCAGCCACATCTAGCGCTCCGATGTTGATGAAGCCCGACACGCCCGAACCGATGTTGTACACACCGGATGCAAGGGCGCCGCCGTTGAAGTAACCCGACGCCATTCCCAGCAGCGCGGGAGTGGCATGCGGAACGTGGTTCCACCAGCCCGACATGTTCGCACCGACATTCCCGAATCCCGACACCCCGCCGGCGCCGGAGTTGAAGAAGCCTGACGACGGCGTGGCGGTCGAGTTCCCGAACCCCGGCACCGCCGGGATGTCGATCAACGCGACACGAACGGGCCCGATGGTGCTGTGCGCATCGAGGGCCCACGGGATTCCGTTGATGGTGATGGCCGGGATGGTGAAGGCGCCGGTTCCACCGGACAGGTTGATGTTCAACGGGTTCATCGCGGGGACCGTGACCCCTCCCGGGAAGATGGTGATGGGCTTGCTGTGGCCGGTAATGCTGACCAATAGTGGAATTTCATCGACGCTGACCACCGGCGTGCTGAAAGGCAGGTTGGCGAGGAAAGCCGAAATGGCCCCTTGTGACGAGCTCGAACCTATGACGATCGGCCCCATTAGAAATTCGGGGTGAAAACTTGTGACGGTAAATCTTCCCGTAATTGGACCGATGGTCAGCGGCCCGCCGGGTTGAGAGCCGAATGCGTAATCCAGTGTGACCGGAACCCTTGGGATAGCGATGGACGGGAGGGTAATGGGGCCGAGGCCGGCGCTTATCGTGATCGCGTCCAGGTCGATTTGGGGAATGGAGATGGTCGGCAAGGTGAAGCTGTCGATAGCGATGTTGGCGCTGAATTGCGGGCGAATTGCGGGAATGTCGATCGGGGGGAGAACGACGGAGCCCAGCCCGCCGGTAAAGGTGAAGTGCAGGAAATCGGTTTGCGGCAGCGCCGCGGGCAGGTAGGACAGGCTATACAGACCTTGGAAGTCACCCCTCCAGAACATGCCGTTGTTGAAGTTGCCGGAGAGTAGGACGCCGGTGTTGACATCGCCGGAGTTGGCCACTCCGGTGTTGGTGTGACCGGTGTTGAGCCACCCTGTGTTGATGTTGCCCGGGTTGAAGTCGCCGGTGTTGGCATCGCCGGTGTTGAAGCTGCCCGTGTTGTAGCTGCCCGCATTGAGCAGACCCGTGTTGAAACCACCGGCGTTGAACAAGCCCGTGCTGGCGATCCCCGAATTCCCGATACCCGTGTTGTACTCACCGCTATTGAACAACCCGAAGTTCCCGGTGCCGGAGTTGAAGAAACCGACATTTCCGGTACCCGAATTGAACAAACCAATGTTGCCGTTACCCGAATTAAGAGCACCGAACCCGACCAGGTTGTCACCGGTCAACCCGATACCGAAATTCCCGGACCCGGTGTTGGCGATCCCGATGTTGTTTACACCCATATTCGCCAAGCCGGAGTTGTTACTTCCGACGTTGCCGAACCCAACATTGGCCATCCCCGGCACATTCGGCGCGCCGCCGGAGTTCGCCAACCCGATGTTACCGAACCCGATGTTGCCCAGCCCGAAGTTGTTGCTGCCGACGTTGCCGCCGCCGAAGTTGAAGTCGCCGATATTGCCGCCACCCAGGTTGAAATCGCCGACATTGCCCAGGCCGATGTTGGCCGAGCCCGCGTTGGCCAACCCCGCATTGACCAGGCTTATCGGGTCCAGCGCGCCGCCGGCCGCAGACATCCCTGCCAACCGAGCGCCGACATTGCCCAAGCCCGACATCGCCGCCGAGGCGGCCACATCCAACGCGCTGGTGTTGAACAGGCCCGAGACGCCCGAACCGAGGTTGAGCACACCCGACCCGAGTGCCCCGGCGTTGAAATAACCCGACGCCATCCCCGGCAGCGCCGGAGTGGCATGCGGCACCTGGTTCCACCAGCCCGACACGTTCGCGCCGACATTCCCGAATCCCGACACCCCACCGGCACCGGAGTTGAAAAAGCCCGACGACGGCGTAGCACTGGTATTCCCAAACCCCGGAACCGGCGGAATATGGATCGGCCCCATGCCCATCGGCCCAAGGATGAGGTCGATGTTGAGTTCGAGCGGTATCGGGTCGATCGTGTAGCCGTCCGGGAAGAGGGTGAAGTCCGGAATACCGAAGAATGCATCGACATGCACCGGGATCTGCGGGAAAGAAAGGCCATCCGGGAAAAGAGTGAACCCTGGGATGCCGCCGGTCACGTCGAGCTTCAACGGCAGGGATGGAATGGTCAGACCCGGAATCGAGATGGGAGGGATACTCAATCGCAGCGACGAGAATCCTGGGCCAGAACCGCCCAGTTGAATGGGGATCTCGTTCAGGCTGCCCTCGAACGGACCGAGAACAGTGGCTCCGGTCCGGAAAGTGACGGTGGAGATCCACACATCTGAAATCGGTGCAATTGTGAAGACCGGCGGTGCGGGGGCGCCGGCGGATGTGGCCAACTCTTCGATGAGCGTCGCCGGGATCTTCATGGGCGGGATGATGACCAGGGGGCCCAACTCAAATGTTTCGTGGATATCCAACGGGATGCCCGCAATGGAAATGGGATCCACGGTAAATGGGCCGATGAAGAAGGTCTCGTCGATGTCCAGCGGCGCTATGTGCACGTGGATGGGGTCGATCTGGATCGGACCCAAGTTCAAAGTCTCGCGGATATACACGAGGTAGGTCTCGGGAATCAGCGGGCCAGTGGGCATGTAGAAGCCGGAAAGGCCCTGGTAGTCGCCGGTCCACAAGGCGCCGTTGCTGTAGTTACCCGAAATCAAGATGCCGGTGTTGACATCGCCAGAGTTAGCGACCCCGGTGTTGGTGTCACCGCTGTTCAACCAGCCCGTGTTGATGCTGCCTGCGTTGAAGCCGCCGGTGTTGGCATCGCCGGTGTTGAAGCTGCCGGTGTTGTAGCTACCCGCATTGACCAGACCCGTGTTGAAACCACCGGCGTTGAACAAGCCCGTGCTGGCGATCCCCGAATTCCCGATACCGGTGTTGTAGTCACCGCTATTGAACAATCCGAAGTTCCCGGTGCCGGAGTTGAAGAAGCCGATATTGCCGGTACCCGAATTGAACAACCCGATATTCCCATAACCGGTGTTCAGCGAGCCGAAGCCAGTCAGGTTGTCGCCAGTCAACCCGATGCCGAAATTCCCGGACCCGGAGTTGGCGAAGCCGACGTTGCCCACACCCATGTTCGCCAAGCCGGAGTTGTTACTTCCGACGTTGCCGAACCCAACATTGGCCATCCCCGGCACATTCGGCGCGCCGCCGGAGTTCGCGAACCCGATGTTGCCAACCCCGATGTTGCCCAGCCCGAAGTTGTTGCTGCCGACGTTGCCGCCGCCGAAGTTGAATTCGCCGATATTGGCGCCACCGAGGTTGAAGTCCCCGATGTTGCCCAACCCGATATTGCCCACACCTAAGTCGCCTAACCCCACATTGGGGCCGACGATCCCGATCGCTGAATTGAAGCCCGACATGAACGAGTTCCCCATGCTCCCGTCCAACAGGCTCAACACACCCAACCCCAGGCCCGGGACACCCAGGCCCAAGCCCAGGGCCCCCAAACCGCTGAACGGGTCCGGCGCAGGAGCACCACCGGTTGAATTCTCCGAACCCGGCGTGGTGAAGATGGGGATGTTGATCGGACCCACAGGGGTGGCGAAGCTGATGTTCAGCGGAATTGCCGGCACGACGGTCGCCGGAATGGAGACGGCGTCGAGGTCGACGGACAGGTCGATGGGTTGCGTAAGGCCGAGCACCATCGACTTAATGGTGGAAGCCGGTGAGCCGAAAGACAGATTGAGGGGAATGGATTCGTTGAAATCCGGTACCGGAAGGCTGAATCCTGCCACGTCGATGGGTACAGAGATGTGCGGGGTACCAACGATCACCCCGACGCCGCTTCTTAGTTCGAACAGTAAGAGGGTGGGAATGGGCAACTCCCCAAGAGCTATGTAGATTTCAAGGGGCTCGGTAGCCACAGAAACTTGAATTGGCGGGATATCGAGGCCTCCCGTGATCTCCAGGCCCGACAGCAGTGTGGTATTTGGGGCGGTGAAATTCACGTCGACCGCACCGTCGAGGCCCAGGTTGATGGCGGGAAGGGGAATGTCCGGGACGACGAAGGGGCCGACTGCAACGTTTCCGGTCACGGTCAGCAGGGGGTTTATGGCATCGAACACGGTTGTGGTGGGGATGCTGATCGGACCGATGCCGCCGTCGAGATTGAAGTGCAACGGGAACAGCCCGCTGGTGATGCCAATGCCCCCGGGGGCCGCCGGAATGGGGCCGTTGGCCGGTGTCGGGGCAATGGAACCCCACCCGAACGGGATGGGCCCGAAGCCGAGGGTGGTGTGTAGGTTCACCGGAATGGTGTCGACTGTAAAGCCCTGCGGGAAGAGGGTGAATTCATTCGTGCCGGCGACAAAATTGGTCAGGCTGACCAACGGCATTCGCGGGAAGTGCAGACCGCCCGGAAACAATGTGATGCTGTCCAGACCGCCGGTCAAGTCGACGTTCACGACGGTTTGGGCGGGAATACTGGCACCGTTCGGGAACAATGTCAGGGGCGAAACGGACAGCTCGAAAGGAATCACTAGGGGGATGAAACCCCCTCCGGTCCCACCGCCAATGAGGGATACATTGACAACCACGTCCCTGATGCTCAAGTAGAACGGTGCACGAGGGAATACCGGGTCGGTTCCCAACTGTGGGCCGTAGTTTTCGATCGTGATGAACGGGTTCGGCAAGGCAACGGGGTCCATGACCATCCGCGCGGTGACGCCTAGGTCGCCAAGAATAGGCGTTGCAGACACCTGGAAACCGTCGAGTTCGACGAATCCCGTGACGTGGATCGGGATTGCGGGAATATCGATCTGCGGGAGGGTGAATTCGCCGAGCCCGATGAATCCGCCGGTGATCTGTAGGTTGAATTCGGGAATGCGGATGGGCTGGACGTGAATGGGACCTATCCCGCCGCCCACCTGGAGATCGACGGGTATTTCGGAAATGCCGCCCAGCGGGAGGATCTGGGGGAAGGAACCCGGACCCATTTCCAGCAAGGCCCTTGTGGCTTGGGGCATCTGGTTGAACCAGCCCGACAGTTGCGCGCCGACGTTCCCGAATCCCGACGACCCACCGGCGCCGGTATTGAAGAAACCGGACGATGGCGCGGTGGTCGCGTTCCCGAACCCCGGCACCGCCGGAATGTTGGCGCCCGGGAAGCCGACGGGTCCTGCGTGGCCGGTGGCGTGCAGGTTCAGGGGGATGTTGTCGATGGTGATCGCCGGGGTGCTCAGAGCGTCAATATGGCCAAGCACATTGATCCTCAGCGGC
>NZ_MVHT01000054.1 GCF_002086275.1 Mycobacterium intermedium
GGCGCGCTGGTCAACACCGCGGCCGCCAACTTGCGCGGGCAAGGTGCCACCATCCGCGACACCGTCATCAAGCTGTCCAAGCCCAGGTCGGAGAAGGCGGCGCTGATGAACGGCTGTACGAACTGACCCGGCAGCAGGTTCACCACGTATGCCTTGAAGAAGGGGCCGGACGACAGCGATTCGCCCAATGACATGACGTATCCGTTGAGCAGCGGGATGGCTTGCTGGATACGCTCTTTGCGGCTTTCGACGATGGCCAGCACACTGTTGAGCTTGTCCAGCGTGGGCCGCAGCTGCTCTCGGTTCTCGGCGACGAAACCCTGCAACTGACGTGAGGCTGCCGAGATGTTATTCCAGATCTGATCCAATGCGGCACTCTGCGTTCGCAATTGCGCCAACAGTGCGTTGGTGTCGCGCACCAGGCTGATGATCTCGTCGGTGCGCTTGGACAACACCCCTGTCGCTTTGGCCGCATTGTCGAGCAGGTGCCGCAGTTGGCTGTCGCGGTCGTCGAGGGTCTGCGCGAGCCGGGCGACGCCTTTCATCGCATTCTGGAAATTCGCCGGCGTATCGGCAAAGGTCTGCGCCAGCGTCCCCAGCGATTCCGACAGCCGGTCGGTGTTCAATCCGCTGATCGTGGTGGCCAAATCACCCAGCGCGTCGGGTAGTTGATACGGCGACGTGGTTCGCTCGAGCGGTATGGGTCCTACCAGCTCGCCCTCTCCCCTGGGCAGGACGTCGAGAAACTTGCTGCCCAACAGGCCCTTGGTCTTGATCGCCACCTCGGTGCGATCGCCCAACCGAATGTCCTTGGCAACGTTGAACCTAACCAGCACCCCGGGCCCGTCGAGTTCGATGCTGGACACCTTTCCGACCGGGTAACCCGAAACCTCGACGGTGTTGTCGGTCCGCAGGCCTCCGGCGTCGGCGAAGTAGGCGGAGACCGTCTTGCCTCGATGCAGGAACGGCAGTTTCTGGTATTGCAACGCGCCTAGCACCGCGGCTCCAACCAGCACGATGCCGACGGCGCCGACGACCAGTCGGTTGCGTTCGGCGAACGATTTCATTTGGGCGCACACCGCCCCGTGGCCTGCCCGGCCACCTTGATATACACCGGCTGGCCCCCCTTGCCGTTGACCTTGAGCACGACATCGCACAGATAGAAGGCGAAGAAGTCGCCGTACATGCCCTGGCGGTAGAGGGCTTGGTACTTATCCGGCAGCGTGTTGAGCAGGTTGTCCAGGTACTCGTGATCGGCAACGGCGATGTCTGCGACCCGGTCGGTCTGTTGAACCACCGTCGACAACGGCGCTCGGGCCTGCGACAGCAGGTCGGCGATGGATCCGGTGGCGGCATTGGTGTATGCCACCGCGTTGGAGATGTCGGCCTTGCGCTCGGCGAGCCCGTGCACGAGTTGCGCCAGGTTGGCCACCGCCTTGTCCAGCCGGTCGCTTTGGCTGCCAAGCGAACCCAGCACGACGTTGAGGTTGTCGACCACCTGTCCGATCAGCTGATCCCGATCGGCCAAGGTGTGGGTCACGGCGGCGGCCTGTTGCAGAAACGACGCGATCGTCGGTCCCTGGCCCTGAAACGCCTGCAGCAGTTGCTCGCTCAGTGCGTTGACCTGATCGGGGTCGAGCGCACGAAACAGCGGTTTGAAGCCGCCGATCAACGCGTCCAGGTCCAACGCCGGCTTGGTGCGCGCCAACGGAATCGTCTGGCCGGGCTTCAGTATGGTGAGGCCGCCCGCGCCTTCTTCCAGCGCCAGGTAGCGGTCACCGAAGAGGTTGTCATACCGGATCACCGCCTGGGTCCCCTGGGTGAGAACCACCGAGTCGTCAGCGGTGAACTCCACCCGGACCGTCGCGTCCCGGTTGATGGTGATCTTCTTGACCTTGCCCACCTCGACGCCGGCGATCCGAACCAGCTTGCCCTCCCTGAGATTGGACACGTTGGTGAATTCGGCGTAGTAGGTGTTGCCTTCGCCGAACCGGACCTCACCGAACACGGCGACCAACATGAAAGCCGTTAGCACGCATACCGTCAGGAAGATGCCGAGGCGCAAGATCACGCCTCGCAGGTTCTCCCTCATGGGTGCTCTCCTATTTGTGCGTCGGGTTCCGCCGGGGTTACCCCGGGCCACAGCGGGATTCCGCCCGGGCCGTAGAGCGGCGCGCCGTACGGCGGACCGCCGGGGTTGGGGCCGATCGCCGGCCCGGGGAGGCACTGACGGATGCTGGGCGGCTGAGGTATGGCCCGGGTCACCGGGAAGTAGTCGGCCCAGCAGGGATGGCCCAGACCCGGGTTCGGCCGAATGTCGAGTCCGGTCCCCCAGCCGGTGTTGGTGACGAGCTGGCGGACCGGAAAGTTCTTGCTGGCATCGGGAAGTGAGCCGCAGCTCGGCTTGCCGCCGGGACCGCCCTTGGCCGCGACGATCGGCAGGTTGTCGGGAAAGACGTAGGGGTCGTTGCCCAACAACAACGCGACATCGAGTTGCAGGGTCCGCCCGTCGGCACCACCCCACGCCGAATAGCCGCCGTTGTCGAGATACCACTTGGCGCCCTGCAGGAAGCAGGTGTATTCGGGAGAGTACTTGTGCAGCAGGTTTGTGGTCGGCTCCAGGATGTTGACAGCCGCGACGAGGTTGTCCCGGCTTTGCGCAAGCAGGGTGGTTCCGGAGCTGGCCAGTCCGATCACGTTGAGGAGCAGGGAATCTAGCTGATCCGCATGCTTCACGACGGTGGTGCTGGTCGTGCTGGTGGCGTTGAGAATCGTCAGGATGTCTTCGGCGGCGGCATCATAGGTGTCGCCGAACGTTTTCAAGGATCGCCAGTTGTGCCGCATGGTGTCGGTGCGGGCGTTGAGGGCCTGCAATACCTGATTGAGGTCGGTGGTGGCCTCGCCGATCCGTTCACCCTGGCCGCGGACGGCGTCGGCCAGGGCGGTCAGCACCGCATTGAGCTTGAGCGGGTCGATCTTGCTCAGTAGATCGACGACGTTTTCAAAGACGGTGTTGATCTCGGTGCTGACGTTCTTGGAGTGCAGGACTGTTCCAGCGGAAAGCCTTGCGGTGCTGGGGTTCTGCGGCATTACCAGATCGACGAACTTCGCGCCGAAGGCGGTGGTGGCGCTGATTCGTGCCTCGACGTTGGCCGGGATGTAGGGGATCTGATCGGGGTCGATCTCCAACTGCAAACGGGCACTGTTCTTACCGTTGCCTATCTGGCCGACCCGGCCGACCTGCACCCCGCGCATCATCACCTTGGCGCCGGGGTCCATGACCAGGCCGGAACGGTCCGCGGTCAGCGTCACCGGCACGAAAGAACGCAGGGTGCCGTTGAACGACACCGCCGTTACCAGCACAACCACGCCGATCACGCCGAACAGGATCAGTGTCCACCACGCGTCGTGCAGACGGTGCCTTCCTGGTCCGCGTCTCATGTCTCAGCTCGCCAGGTGGAAGTTCGGGGACTGGCCGTAGATCGCCAGCGTCATGATGACGATCGCGATCGATGCGACGACCATCGAGGCCCGCACCGCCCGGCCGACGGCCTCGCCGACACCGGCCGGACCACCGTGCGCGGTGTACCCGTAGTAGGTACACACCAGCATGATCATCAGCGCGACGATGACGACTTCCAGTGACGACCAGAGCACATCGGACGGCCGTAGGAATGTGTTGAAGTAGTGGTCGTAAACGCCGGATCCCTGGCCGTAGATGGCGGTGGTTCCGATGCGTGCCGCCAGATACGCCGTCATGAGTCCGACGCAGAACAGCGGCACGGCAACGACGATTCCGGCCAGCACTCGAGTGCTCGCCAGATAACTGACGCTGCGGATGCCGATCACCTCGAGGGCGTCGATTTCTTCGTTGATCCGCATCGCGCCAAGTTGGGCGGTGGCGCCCGCGCCGACGGTCGCCGCCAGCGCGACCATCACCGTGCCCGGCTGAATTTCGCGGGTGTTGAAGAATGCGGAGGCAAAGCCGGTGAGAGCCTCCACTCCGACGGACGCGAATTGGTTGTAGCCCTGCACCGCAACGATTGCGCCGGTGGTCATGGCCAAGAATCCGACGATGACGACCGTTCCCCCGATGACTGCCAGAACCCCGGTGCCCAAACCCATTTGCGCGATCACCCGCAGCAACTCGGTGCGGTAATTCATCACCGCGTCCGGTATGCCGGTCAGGGTGGTGACGTAGAAGCGCATCTGGGCGCCGAGCCGGTTCCATTCGCCGGTAACGGATTTCGTGATCGTCATGACTTCACCTCACGACCCCGCTCACTGCACCATGAACGGCATGCCGACGGCGGTCACGATGATGTTGATCACGAACAACACGATGAAGGCGAACACCACGGTTTCGTTGACGGCCCTGCCGACGCCGGCCGGACCACCACCGACCGACATGCCCTTGTAGCAGGCGATCAGCCCGGCCATCAGGCCGAACAACGTCGCCTTGATCATCGAGATGAAGACGTCGATGGTGTGGGTGAGCGTGGTAAGACCGGTCACCCACGCGCCCGCCGAGACGTGCATGAGGAAGACGGAGCAGAAGAACGCGCCGATCAGTCCGGTCGCCGTGACAATCGAACTCAGGGCCAGTGACACCGTCGTCGCCGCCAGCACCCGGGGAACCGCCAGCGCCTGAATTGGGTTGATACCCATGACCCGTAGTGCGTCCAACTCCTCGCGGATGGTCCGGGCGCCCAGGTCGGCACACATGGCGGTGGCGCCCGCCCCGGCGACCACTAGGACCGTGACGATGGGGGCGCTCTGGTCCACGGTGAAGATGGCGCAGCCCGTGCCGGAGAAGTCCGCGGCGCCGATATCGGTGAGTAGGACATTGAACAGGAACCCGGAAATCACCGCCCACGGGATCGTCATCAAGATGCCGGGCAGCGTCGACACCCGCGCCACAAACCAGCACTGAATCAGGTACTCGCGCCACGCGAAGGGTCGCTTGAACATGCACGCGAAGGTGTCCAGCGACATTGCGAAGAAGTCGCCTATCGCGCGGACGGGCTTGGCGGCTTGATCGACCACCATCACCATGACGTCGTAGACCTCACACGGTCCCCCCGTACTGGTTGATGCGGGCGAGTGACACCCGAGAGGGTACGCGGCGCAAGCCCAACATGTCCATAGACAATACGCCATTTCTTCAGGAACTGATCAGTAAATATCCAAGCTAATGACTGCTTATCGCCAATGATGTATCTTGCTAGTACTGCGGTAGAGCGCGTGCCTTAGCGTGGTGCACCCTGCGTCGGGAGTCATCACGCACAGGCCGGCTGCTTGTGGTTCATCGGGTGAACGCTGCCAAGGCCAGTGCGGAATTCGCGAAGTCGCGGAAGTACAGCCAACGCCCGTCGCGCAGCGAAATGATGTGCGCGAACTCGGATTCCCACTCGTGTCCGGTGGCCAGTCGCCGGAACCTCTGGCGGCCCCAGGTGGCCAGGTCGTCACCCTGCGCGATGAACTTCCATGGCTCCATTTCGAGCACCTCGACCGTCTGCCCGACCGTCGCGAGAAATGTCAACGCCTGCTCGACGCCACGGTAGTCACCGGCATAGGGGATCTGCTCCGTCCCGTAATAGGTGATCCGCACCTCTGGGTCGAGGTGTTTCAACACGGTGTCCACGTCACCGGCCGGCACGGCGGCGTAGATCGCTCTTGTCGCTTCGATATTGCGCGACACCACCGAACTGGTCATGAGAAGTGCAGGGGCAGACGGACATACGCGTGGGTTAGCAGGCTCGCGGTCTGCTTGGTACCGGGGTCGTCAGTCAGCGTGACCGTCTGGTACCGGTCCAGCACCGCGTTGAGCACCGCCATCACCTCGAGGCGGGCCAGCGATGCGCCCAGGCAGAAATGCAGGCCGTGCCCCAACGAGAGCTGCTGGCGAATGTTGGGCCGGTCGATGTCGAGGCGGCCAGGGTTGGAAAACACCGCGGGATCGCGGTTGGCGGCTCCGAAGAACAGCGCTACCCACTCCCCCTGGCGGATCAACTTTCCGTCGATTTCGACGTCGCGGGTGGCGATGCGGAACAGCCGTTGTGGCGGCCCGTCGAGCCGAAGTGTCTCTTCGACAAAGATATTCAGCAGTGTTCGGTCGGCGCGGATCCGGCGCTGGACTTCCGGTTCCCGGGCCAGCGCGTGTAGCAGGTTGCCGATCAAGAACGTCGTGGTTTCGCTTCCGGCGACCACCAACGTCACACAGAATCGGACGATTTCCTCGGGAGTGAGCCGCTGACCGTCGACCTCGGCGCGCAACAGGGCTGAGATGAGATCCTCGGCGTCGTCGACCTCTTCGCTGGTCCCGTCGCCGGCGGTGCGCTCGGCCAGTCGTGCGGTGTGTTCGCCGAGGCGCACGGCGAAAGCCGTCACCATTTCCTCGTTGCTGGCCATGCGCTCTTCGGGCGTCAGTGCAGAGGAGAGCATGAACGCGTTGGCCCACCGGCGGAATCGCACATGGTCGCCGTCCGGCAATCCGAGCAGCCGGACCATGGCCCGGGTGGGGATCTCGGCGGCGAAGTCCATGACTTCGATGTCGCCGTCACCGAGGTCGTCGAGCAGCCGAGGGACGAGGTCGTTGAGCCAGCCCTCGAGGCGCTTGACCCGGCGCGGGGAGAACGCCTGGCTCACCAGTTTCCGTTCCACCTCGTGGGTGGGCGGATCGGTGTTGACCAGCATCAGGCTTGGTGCCGAAGAGGCCTCCTGTAGGGGGTCGCGCGACGAGAAGGTGGTGCTGTCCTTGGCCGCCGCCAGCACTTGGTCGTAGCGGAACAGCGCCCAGGCGGTGACGGGTTCGTCTGCGCCCGGCACCGTTCCGGGCGGCCAATCCCGGTATCCCGCAACGGGAGAGAGCTGTCGAAGTTCGTCGTACAACGGATACGGATTGGCGATGCCGTGGGGGGTGGTCAAGAGTTCGATCGCAGAGGCCGCGGGGAACGTTGTGGATGGCATGTCGATCAGCCTCTTCCTGCAGCGCCGACAAAGCGATCCCCCGTTGGGGGGGACTCCTCCCCCCGTACGAGGGCAATTTCGCTTTTTGGTCGCGCCGCGGCTCTTGTGGGAGGACAGTAAGCATCGTGATCAATTCCGTTTCGCTGGGCACGTTGGCAGAGGGAGATCACCCAGGGTGGGCATCGAGCCCGGCCCGGGAAACGGAGGCGGCACGCCGCTACCGTGCGGCGTTCTCTGACTGCGGGGTGGATCCCACCGACGATCCGTTGGCCGTCGTGGCGGAAGCCATCGATGCCAAGGCCACCGTCGTGCGCGGCGCGCTGGAGGCACAGGGCAACGAGCATGCGCTGCTAGCGCTCGACTCGCTGCTGGACTTGTGCTCGCTGGAACGGGAGCTGATCGAGGACGACGCCAAGCGACGCACCTCGGCGCTGCTGGCCGTGCAGGAAGGCTTGAGCAAGCTGCGCGCCGTTGACGATGTCGCCACGATCGTCGACCGCGCGCCGCGCGAGATGGTTGAATCGTGCGGCTTCGACCGCGCCGTGCTCTTCCGCGTGCATGAGGGCCGGATGGTCATGGAGTCGGCGTATTTCGGCGACGATGTTGAGGGCGCGGAGAAGATGGTGGCGTTCGCGCAGTCGGTTGCTCCGTTGTTGGACCACATGCTGATCGAGACGCAGATGATCCGGCGGCACGCGCCCGCGATCGTGCGCGACGCGCGCAATGATCCGCGGGTCAACCGGCCCATTGTGGACTTCTCGCTGACGCATTCGTATGTGGCGGCGCCGATCATGCCGACCGGCAAGGTGATTGGGTTTCTGCACGCGGACCGGCTGTATTCGGGGCGCATGGTCGACGAAATCGATCGCGACACCGTGTGGGCGTTCGCCGAAGGTTTCGGCTATGCCTACGAACGCACGGTGCTGCTGGAGCGGATGCGCCGTCAGCATGCGGAGGTGCTTCGGGCACTAGCGTCGGCGGACGAAGCGGCCCGCGCCCTACAGGATGCGGATCTTGATCTGCGCAAAATCGAGCCGGTCGAACGGAGTCCCGCGGCACGCTCGTTGGCCGAGGTGCAGACGCGGGTGATGACGATGCTGACGCGGCGCGAGGTCGAGGTGCTGCGGCTGATGGCGGCCGGCCGGACGAATCAGCAAATCGCCGACGAGCTGGTCATTTCCGCGGGCACGGTGAAATCTCATGTCAAGAGGGTTTTGCGCAAGCTGAACGCGACGAACCGTGCCGAGGCTGCGTCGGCGTATGTGCGGTTGGCGAGTGTGCCTGAAACTAGTTGAGGGCCGGGGGTTTTCTCCCGGCCGGGAGGGACGATCTCTGCCACTGTTGCGTCGTGTACAGCGGGGTCACATCGAAGACCGGGCCGAGCATATGTCCATGAACGCTACCGATTACTTGTGGTTGTAAAGTTTGACAAATAGCACGTAATGGTGCATTTATGCTGATTGATGTATCTTGAGACTCCGAAGATAGTTCAGGAGGGGTCTTTCGCATGACCGATACCAAGGAAGCCAGCGAGAAGGTCGTCCGCGATTTCCTCGGGTCGTGGGAGGGGCGCAGTCTGGAAGCCATCTGCAGTGGTTTCGCCGACGACGCGGTCTACCACAACGTGCCGGTAGAGCCGATCAACGGCATCGCGGGCATTCGTGCGGTCTTCCAGGGTTTCCTGGATGCGTTCTCCGACGCCAAGCTCGACATCGTCAGGTTGGCGGCCGAACCGGGGTTGGTGCTCGCCGAGCGCATCGACTACTTCACCATGAACGACGGCCGCAAGGTCGAGCTGCCCGTGACCGGCGTCTTCGAAGTCGAAAACGGCAAGATAACCCGCTTCAGCGACTACTTCGACCTCGCCGACTTCGAGAGTCAAAGCGGACTCAAGCTGTAGGGTTCGAGCTCGATGGAGACCATGGAAACCACCGTTCAATCCGTCCGTCGCCGGCCCAAGGATCGCAAGCAGCAGATTCTCGAGCAGGCTGTGAGGTTGTTCATCGAACGCGGCTTTCACTCGGTCAAGTTGGAGGACATCGCCGAGGCGGCAGGGGTCACCGCACGTGCGTTGTACCGGCACTACGACAACAAGCAGGCGTTGCTCGCCGAGTCGATCCGGACCGGCCAGGAGCAGTATCAGAGTGCGCGTCGCCTCGACGAGGGCCAGGCGGAACCGGCGCCTCGACCATTGAGTCTTGATCTGCCGGACCACATTACGGCGGCCATAGCATCGCGTTCCCTGACGGTGTTGTGGCAGCGCGAGGCCCGTTACCTCAACGAAGCGGACCGTGCGGAAGTCCGGCGGCGTATCAACACCATCGTCGCGGGGATGCGCGCCAACGTCTTGTTGGAAGTGCCTGGTCTGACTCCCCCACAGTCGGAACTGCGGGCGTGGGCGGTGGCCAGCACGCTGACCGGCCTGGGTAGGCACAACCTGACCCTTCCGGCCGAGGAACTCAAAGATGTGCTGTACCAAGCGTGTATGGCCGCCGCGAAGACGCCACCGGTCGCCGAATTGAGCCCGCTCGAAGCGACGCCGGACGACGAAGCCGTGCTCTATTCCCGCTACGAAACTCTGCTGGCCGCGGGCGCACGATTGTTCCGCGCGCAGGGCTACCCGGCTGTCAGTACCAGCGAGATCGGCAAGGGGGCCGGCATAGCGGGTCCCGGCCTCTATCGGTCGTTCCCCTCCAAACAGGCGATCCTCGATGCGCTCATCCGTCGCCTCGATGAGTGGCGAAGCCTCGAGTGCATCCGCGCGGTGCGATCTAATCCCGATGCTGCGCAACGGCTTCAGCAATTGGTACAAGGGCATGTACGGCTGAGCCTGGACGCGCCCGATCTTGTCGCGGTGTCCATTACCGAACTGCCGCATGCTTCGAACGAGGTGCGCGACGCATACCTGCGGAATCAGGCGGATCGGGACACCGTGTGGATCGAGCTGATCGCCGAATTGGTTCCAGAAACCACTGTGGCACAAGGGCGGCTGCTTGTTTCGGCGGCCATCAGCTTTATCGAAGACGTCTCGCGCACCTGGCATCTCACGCGCTTTACCGAAGTCGCGGACGAGATCACCGCGCTCGCACTGGCAATCCTGACCAGCCGGTCCCCAGCCGCTTCTTGATCAAAACGGTGGTGGCTTATTGCGTTCGGCGACGTGGGCGTCGTTGAGGGAGCGCTCGTAGTCGATGCGTGCGGCCCGTTCGACGGCTCGAGTGCGTCGGCGTTGAGGCATCATCACGCCGCGATCGCCGGGATCGCCTGTGGGAATGACTATTTTGGGAAGTTCGGCGGTGGTGGTATTCCAGGACGGGAAGAAGATGCGGCTCCCGGGGTGAGTCGTGTATGTGCGTCCGTTCGGGAAAGTAGGGTTGATGCACTACACTAATCCTCGTGCGCGCAGCCGTCTATACCCGCATATCGTCCGACCCCACGGGCCAGCAACTCGGCGTGACTCGCCAACTTGATGAGTGCAAGGCACTGGCCGAGCGTTTGGGGTGGGATATCCGAGAGACATACAGCGACAACGACATTTCGGCATACAGCGGCAAGCGACGTCCAAGTTTCGAGCGATTGCTAACCGATATGAAGGCCGGGCAGTTCGAAGCGCTGCTGGCCTGGCATCCCGACCGGCTCTACAGGTCAATGCGCGACTTGGAGCGGTTGATCGAGGTTGCCGACGAACGCCGTGTGCGACTGCGTACCGTTGTCGGCGGCGATCTGGACCTGGGCACTAGCGCGGGGCGGATGTTGGGCCGCATCCTGGGCGCGACGGCCCGCCAGGAATCCGAGCACAAGGCCGAGCGGCAGCGCAGCGCCAACGAGCAGCGCGCGGCCGCCGGTGAGTGGGTCAAGTCCGGTCAGCGCCCGTTCGGCTACACCAAGACTGGCGAGCCGCTGGAACCGGAAGCGTCCGCCTACCGACAGGCAGTCGCAGATGTCCTCGCGGGCCGCTCGCTGCGTTCCATCTCAATCGAATGGAACCAACGCGGACTGCTGACCACGCGCGGCTACCAATGGACGAACCTCACGCTGCGCAAGATGCTGACCAACCCGCTGCATGCAGGACTACGTGCCCATCGCGGCAAGGTTGTCGCGCAAGGTAATTGGGAGCCGCTGGTCGACCCCGATACGCACCGCGGGCTACAGGCGTTTCTCTCGGACCCATCTCGGCGGCCTGGCCTGGCCTTCGAGCTTAAGCACATGGGCTCAGGCCGCTACATCTGCGGCAGGTGCGGGGCGAAAATGTACGCATCGTACCCAAAAGGTCGGACCCGGCTGCTCTATGTGTGCCGAGCGAAGTACCACTTGGCCCGCGCTGGCAAACCGCTCGATGAGTACATGGAAACGCTGGTGTTGGGGTACCTATCGGACCCTGAGACGCGGCAACGGCTGACCGTGCAGTTGGAAGGCGAAACCGTGGACGTTGACGGCCTGCACACCCGCCGTGCCGCGCTGCAAGCCCGACTCGATGAATTAGCAGCCATGTTCGCCGCCGGCGACATCGACGGAAGCCAACTAAAGCGCGGCACAGCGGATCTGCGGATGCAATTGGCCGGGGTGGACACGGTCTTAGCCGATTTGGCGCGTAAATCGCCTGCCGCTGACCTGATTACAGCCGGTGACGCCATCCGCGAGCACTGGGATCAGCTGACGCCAGATTTGAAGGGCAAAGTGCTCCAAGAAATTTGCACGGTGACCGTGAAACCGATACCACCTGGTCTGAAGTGGTTCACCGCGCCGGACGGCCCCACGCAAGCCGAATGGGAGCGGTTCGGCTCTTACCTCGACATCGAGTGGAAATGACTACGCACCCCGATATCGTCATCGTCTGCGACCACGGCCGCGAGGGCGACGGCCGCATCGAGCTCGACCGCTGCGACCTAGTCGCACCAATTCTTTGGGCTGACGACGACCAAGGCTGGCTACCGCAGCCCCCGGTGATAGCGAGCTATCTCGACGGCGACGACCGAGTGCGTGGGGCTGTCGGTCAGCCCTACGCACGTGGACAATGGACCCGACTCAAATGGGAGTTCATCTGCCCGAAGTACACGACTGGGGCGATACGTACTTGCACCCGCGAACCGGTGGCCCTTCGACAGGATTCACTACAGACGCTGTGCGAGAGGCTGAGCGACTCTGCATTCGTTGTCGAATTGGCGGAATCTGCTCCGCACACGATAGCCGTGCAAATGGGCATCGCAACACCAGGTTTGAGCGATTCCGCCGTCGTGCTGACGTTGCACCTGTTTTCGCTCCTCGCGCGCAACACGCCGGGCAAATAAGCTAAGCCACCCTAGGCGAACCTGCTACCTTCATTAGCAGCGGGATGGGACTCCCGGTCATTCGCAATGACTGGATTCGAAATTGTCCCTCGCGCAACTCCAAGCAATCCAAGCCAACATCCGTAGCACGCGGTCGTCTATCGGTGCCGATAAGTCCCGCGGCAAAACTGACGACGACCCCACTGTTGCCCGGAAGTACCAAACCCTTGGCGCGCTACAGCTGGAACGCGCTGTGCGCACTGTGCTCGACGGCGCTCACCGGCCGTCTGACGAGCAACTGAGCCGAATCGCCGCGCTGCTGACCGCGGGCGGTGGTAGGTGATGCCACCCAATGAGAGAGGCCGCCCCGGCGGCACCGGGACGGCCAACTCAGCAGCAGATACCAGCATCATAGCCGCCCGAGAAGCTGCGCGGCTGTCTCGACGCGGACGTGCCGAGTTGCCCTGTGGACATCGCGGTGATCCTCACGCGCATTGTTACCGCTGCGATGAACCGGTTACCGACCGCCAGGCCGTTGCCGCTGCTGAAGCCCTCGACACGCTCGACCGGCAGGGACTGCCCGGCTTGGCTAATGCGTCCGTCTGTCGCGGCCTCTGGCGTATCGGTCGCAGGGACTTAGCCATCGCCGTGCACCGGCGCACAACTGGCGAGGGGGTGGCGTAATGGCCGACGACCCCATTGCTCGCGGGCGGGAGTTGGCTGAGTCGGGGAAGTATCGCCCAGCCCAGATAGTCCCCTTCCCCCCGATCCGAAATCTGGCATCTGCTCCTGAGAATCAAACGTCCAACGGAGCCGAGCTGCTCGATGCGATTGAAAAGTGGTTTGGCCGATTCATCAAGGTGACGTTTGACGGTGACCTTGCGTTGCTCGCGCTCTGGACGGTGCATACGCATCTTGCGCGCGAGTTGTACACCACGCCAAGGCTGCAACTGGACTCCACACTGCCTGAGTCGGGAAAAACCACAGTGCTGGACCACTTCTCACGGTTGTGTTACCAGCCGGTGCAGGTTGCGAACCTATCGTCGCCGGCCCTGCTGCCTCGGCTGTTGGAAAAGGGCGTGCGGACGCTATTGCTGGATGAGGTGGACCGCTCATTGCGTCCCGACGGACCGAACGTTCCTGAACTCATTGGAATCATCAATTCCGGGTACCGAGTCGGGGCCACGCGTCCGGTACTCGTACCTGTGAAGGGTGGCGGGTGGAAAGCCGAGGAAATGTCCACCCACGGGCCCGTCGCCATAGCAGGCAACGCGCCGAACCTGCCCGACGATACGCGCTCCCGTTGCATACGCATCCTGTTGATGCCCGACACCGACGGCACGATCGAGGATTCGGACTGGGAGCTCATCGAGGACGACGCCCACCAGTTAAGGGATGCCATAACGCAATTCGCCGACCAGGTTCGCGACCAGGCGAAGGGCCTCGTTGTAGAGCTACCAGCCAAGTGCATCGGCCGCACGAAAGAAAAGTGGCGCCCACTGAAAAGGGTTGCCGTCCTGGCGGGCGGGCGCTGGCCCGGCGTTGCCGACGAGTTGATCGCCCGCGCTTTGGCCGAACAGGACGCCGAGCGGGAAGCGGGTTTGCGGAACCTTCCCCCAGGAATGGTGATTCTGACTGACCTCCATTCCATTTGGCCCGACCACGACGACTTGGTGCCAACCCGCGACCTCGTCGGCAGGCTGATCGCGCACAACCCCGATTACTGGGGGGAGCGCAGCAGCTACGGCAAGGCGCTCACTGAAAGACGGTTCGCAAGCCTTGTGTCCCAAGCGTCCAAGGTGACCTCACAGCGGCCCGGCGGGCGCGGCCCGAGGGGATTCCTACGTTCGCAATTCCAGCCGGTGTGGCGTCGGCTCCGCATTGGTGATACCCCTCCCGGTGAATCCGGTGCATCCGGCGAAACCGGCGAAAGCGGTGCAGATTCATCCCCTTCCGGTAACCGGATGCACCGGGATAACCGGATGCACCGGGTTGAACCGGATACCCCATATCCGGCATGCCGGTACTGCGGCGCAGAGCTAATCCTCGACGACTCCATCAACTCCGGCGCATGCATGGAGTGTCAGCATTCCGGAGGCGGCCAATGACCGCCGCCGAGTTACAGGCCGCATGGCAAGAGCTAGGTGTCGACCTGGCCGACTCCGAGGCCGCGGAGCTGGCCGACCGCATCACCCGCCAGCACATCGCCCCGCTCTACACGGAATGCCTACACATCGCTTCGCTTGTCGCCGCCCGGCGCAAGGCCGAGCAGCAGAACCACCACCAAAAGGAGAACACTGATGACCGACCCCATCGTCGTCCGCGTCCGTCAGGTCGACGGCGACCTGTCGCTTGACTCTCAGGCCCTTGCCCTCGCGTTCGGTGTTGACGTCGCCGCCGTATCGGCATTACCCGTCGTCGACGGCGCATCGCGGATTCCAAGAGAGTGGGCACGACGCGGCAAGCGCCGAGCGAAAGAGGCTGCGGCGCATTTGAACAGTGAGGACTTGCTCGACATCTTGGCCTTCTGGGCACGCCAGGACCATAACGCCGAGTTGCAGGTGGTGTTCGAGTGAGCGCACACACCGACGACTTCGACATGACCCAGTTCCCGCACATCTTCAACGCCGTGCTCGACGTGATGCCGACCCGCGACGCGTGGTTAGCCCGCTTCGCCGAGCAGCCCGGCGGGACAACCGTGCTACCCGGCGACGATGACTGGCTGACGGTTCTGCACCGCGGCGACGTCGTGATGCGGCTACACCTCGACGCCTTCAAGCCCGGCGCGATCTTGAGTGACGCGAAAATCATGATCGGCGGCGAGTGGCAACAGGTGCGACTTGAATGGCGAGACGGCTAGCGCGAATCGCTTCCCGAATGACACCGACGTGATCTACGATGGCGTTCAGAGCACGCCAATCACCAACCGGGGCGCGAAGCGCACGGGCAGGCACAGGGTGTCGGCAAGGTGACCAAGGGGTGCTTGCCGCGCAGCAAGGCACCATATCGACCGGCCGCCAAGCACCCGGCACAATTCAACGAAGCGCAGCACGGCACCCCATGCGCGTAGCCAAGCGCCCTTCGGTTCTCCCCTTTTGTTGGTTGCTGTCCGACGCCCCGTTCTCCGGCGTCGGTTCAGCCCAATTCCCCGAAGACTCTTTCCCCGAAGGACGTTCAAATGAATTTGAGCCATACCCAGGCGCTCGCGGAGCTGCGCGGCATCCATCTGCGGATGGAAGAAATCGGCGCGCAACCCAGCCCGACCCGAGCCGAGACCGCCGAGTTCGACCGGCTGTCCGACCGGTTCGACACCATCACCCGCCACGTGCAGCGACTCGAACGGGCAGGCCGCCTAGCCGCCGGCTGCCTCGACGGCTCGAACGGGCTGCGAATCGAGAGCGGCAGCGCGGGCGACAGCGACGGCCCGGCCACCGGCCGGCAGCGGGACGCCGCGATGCGCATCGTTGAGCGCAGCCAGCGAGACGGGCTGCTGACCGCCGGCGGTGCCGAAGTCGTGGAACGGCTCGTCGGTTCCGGCCCGGCCCCGGCGCGGTCATGGGCCGCGCGCTGGGTCACCGAAACCGGCTCCCAGCACTACCGCGAAGCATTCGCCAAGATGGTGTTGGATCCGCAGCGCGGACACTTGCAATGGACTGCCGCCGAGAGCGAAGCATGGCGACGGGTGACCGCGCTACAGCAAGAGCAGCGGGCGATGAACCTGACCGACTCCACCGGAGGGTTCCTCGTACCGTACGAGTTGGACAGCACCGTGTTGCTCAGTTCGGACGGCAGCAACAACCCGCTGATGGCCATATCCCGTGTGATTCAGACGGTTTCCGATGTCTGGCACGGCGTCACCTCTGAAGGTGTTGTGGCCGAGTGGCTTCCCGAGGCATCGGAGGCCGCCGACGCCAGCCCGACACTGGCACAGCCCGCCATCCCATCACACAAGGCATCGGTGTTCGTCCCGTTCTCCGTTGAACTGGAAGGGGATGCGACCACGCTCATGCAGGAACTGGGCCGACTGTTGCAAGACGGCGCAGACCAGCTCCTGGCCACGGCGTTCACCACCGGAAGCGGAACGGGTCAGCCAACCGGCATCATCTCCGCACTGGTCGACGGTGGGACATCGGTGGTCACCGGTGACGGCTCCGAGGCCTTGGCCGCCAGCGACATCTACAAGTTGCAGAACGCGTTGCCGCCGCGCTTCCAGCCCCGCGCATCGTGGAACGCGAACCTGGCCATCCTGAACACAATTCGGCAATTCGAGTCCGGGAATGGCGCAAGATTGCACCCCGAGCTGAGCCTGAACCCGCCGATGCTGCTGGGCCGCAACGTCTACGAGAACAGCAACATGGACGGCACCATCAACGCCGCAGCCACCGAGGACAACTACCTGCTGCTTTACGGTGACTTCTCCCAGTTCGCCATCACGCTGCGCACGGGCTCGTCACTTGAGCTGATACCGCATTTGGTCGGAGCTAACCGCAGGCCGAATGGCGAACGGGGTGCCTGGCTGTGGACCAGGGTAGGTTCAGATGTGTTGATAGACAACGCGTTCAGAGTCTTGCGGGTGTCAACCTCGGCCTGAGTCTTCCTGGTCGTGGTGGCTGTGCGTCCGTTCTCCGCCCGCGGCCACCAACGCCAGGAACCCGCGCGGCGGGCCGAGCCAACGCCCCCGAAGCTCGGCCCCCGCGCGGGACCAACACACCGGGGGGCGGGGTCGGATCGAGCGGGACCGGCCGCCGCCTAGACCGCCGCGGGTGGTCTTTTTTCGCCAACGGATGCGCAAACCATTTTTTGAGGAGGCCCCGATGAGCATCGGCCCCAGGCCCCCGGCGGGGCTACAGATCCGCGGAAAAGCGTTGTGGCGCGACGTGGTGAGCACCTATGTGTTGGACCCGGCCGAGCTCGCGCTTCTGGTCGAGCTGTGCTGCACGGTGGACGAGATTGACCGGCTGACCTGCGCGCTTTCGGCTCAGGAGATGGTTGTGACCGGCTCTACCGGCCAGCCGAAGGCCAACCCGCTGCTGGCCGAGCTACGCGAGCACCGCAAGGTGTCCGAGCGCCTGGCGGCCGCGTTGGCGTTGCCGATACCGGGTGAGTCGGCGGGTCGAAGGCGCTCGCGGCAGGCGAAATCGGCGGCTCAAACACGGTGGAATCGGGCCAAAAGTGGCCCGAAATTGGTCGACAACAGGTGATTTTGATGGCGAGATTGCGCTCTGCTGAGTCTGCGGGTCCGTTCTGGCCGCCGGATCGGTCGTGGCCCGAGCGCCTGCGGGTGTTCCGGCGCGAAGACTGGCCGGCGTCCTGTGACGAGCTGGCGCTGGCGGATTGGGTGTCGGCTCAGGTGGCGTTTCTGCCGACGACGAAAGCGCGACTGGCCGCGATACGGGCGATGACGCCGAGCAAGCCGGGCTAGAACTCAGACGAGCCGGGGATGGGACGCATACGCCGGGCGGTCTCAAAGGGTCGCATTTCAAATCGCACCCTTTCCTCGGCGAACGTGGACGCTACCCGCGCCGAGCTGGACGGCTGCGGCGCTCTGGCCGCCCGTCCGGGCTTGTCGGCGGCCGCGCTGGTCTTGGCGTCGGGGCTGGACAACCCGGCGTATATGGCGCATTGGCCGGCGCTGGGGCATCGGCTGTCAGCGATTCTGGACACGCTGCGCAAGGGGCAGCCCCGGCAGCCGCGGAAACTGGTCGCTGTGCAGGCTATGACGCCGAAGAAACCGGGCTAGTACTTATCGGCCTCGGTCAGCGGAACCGCCTTAACGACGTCTCCGTCCACCGGCGCCTTCCACTCCAAGACACCAACAACGCCACCATCCTTCATCTCGCCCAGAAGCGCGAAGTTTGCTCCTGTCCCGGCCCCTATCAGCTTGTGCACCTCACCGCGCCAGATACATAAATCTGTCCCCTGTTGGTTCCCCCGGAACGCTTCTCTGACGATCATCAGGAACTCCCCGAGGCCTGGGTCGCTTCGGAAGATCGCATCACCTACGTGAATTGATCCAGCGGGGACTCTTTTCTGCCCCGTGCCGGGGCTAAGAGGGCCGTCAGTGACCGGCTCCCGTCTGCCAAATCGCTGATAGGCAGCTTGCCGACTGACGCCAAGAGCCGCCCCGATCGCATCCCAAGTGTCGCCGGCGGCTCTCGCGGCCGCTACCGCGGCTTGAAGTTCGGCTTGTGCTGCGCGGAGCGCATCGTTGGCCGCGATGATCCGCCGGATGTGGGTGGCGTCCCGCGCGTCAGCCGGGTTCGGCTCGATCGAATCAAGCCAATCCTCAACGGTCTGCTCGGTCTTCGCGTCGTGTGCCATGTTCATCACCCCCTCATTGCAAGTATCGGTAGAACTTGGGTCGCAGGTAGTCGGCGTGGATGATTCGCTGCGGCGGATCGCTCGGGATGACCAGCTCAAGCGGCGCTCCGCTGCGACTTGGGCCGACCACCAGTAGCTGAAGCTCGCCGTTGTACTCCAACTCGACATAACGCAAAGCGTTACGCCAGGCGTGGAGCATGTCGGCGTCCGCAATGTCGTGCTTACGAGCGCTGGCCCTTATCTCCACTGATGTAAAGGATATCTTTACGAGAAGGCGGTGTCGAGACCAACGAACTTCGGCCCGCCACCCAGGACGGCAGCGGGCCGATAGTTGCGTAACTTGGTCGGATCCTAAATCGTGCCTTTTCCGACGACGTAGGGCCGGAAACCCGGCCGGGGCTCTGGACCCTGCCGCTGCTCGTATGCGGCGTCGAATAGCGCGATCATCGCGGCGAGAAGATTCGGCGACCAGGTGCGCACCGGGTGCGCTTCAACACGGCTCAGCAGTTGGTTGCGCAGCCCGTCGAGGCTGTGTTCGCTTGCGGCGCTCATCTCTCGGCCCACCCGTCGATCTCGTCGGCGGCCTCGATGATCAGCGCGGCCAACTGCCGTGCCTCAGCGGATCCCATGCCCTCGGCCGAGTCCGTCGTGACGAACCTTTCGATGCGGCCGTCGGAATACTGGGTGCCGTCGATGATTACCCGTACATCGCCCATCGTGCGGACCGTGCCCACAAAGAACCGTGACCAGGTGCCGTCGCCCTCGTCCTGCCAGGGCCGGTGATCGCCGCCGTCCGGCGGTGCCACATCGGCCAGCATCACCGCAGCCGTATTGGAGCCAAGGAACTCTCGCGCCACATGCAGCAGGGTCCGCTGATGTTCCTCGGGCGTCTTCACGCTGCCGTCGACACGCGGGGGCAACTCGGGGTGGCGTTCCCATTCCTCGATGTATGCGACCTGCTGTGGGGTGAGCGCGTCGGCGAGGTCGCGCCAGGTGGTCGCGTTGTCGGGTGTATGGGACATGGCAATACCTCTCGATTAGATGGGTTATATCAACCCTGCCTGCCTATTCGGAGCGGTCCAGATCACCGTGCCATCGGGCCGTTGCATTTCATTCCAGCCCGTCCAAAAGGTCTTTAAAAGGTGGTGTTTTCGGCACCCACACTTCAGGTTCGATGGATGCGTCGGCCCGATCGGCCAGGGGACCGTATGGTCGACATCGCAACGAGCGGCCGGCACATCGCAGCCGGGAAATCGGCACGTCAAATCTCTGACCCGGACAAACTCCGCCAGCTTGGCCGAAGGTCGGTAGTGCGGCTCGGCGACGAAGTCGCCCGCGGGGCGCACTCGGCTCACTTTCGCGCCGCCGCGGATCAACTCGGCCAGCAATGGAGCCGGCACCAAACCGCCGCTGGTGATCAACGCCGGCGGTGAACGCCGTGCCGGCACATCGGGATCCGGATCCGGGGCCAACGCCTCGGCGAGGGTCATCTCCGGGGTGATCGGCCGCGACGGTGGTCCCTCACCCGACATGTGCGGATCCGGTACCGCCTCGAGCGCGGACTCCTCGGCCACGACATGAATGACCACCGCGCCGGCCCGTCGGTCCTCGCCGCCGCTGGCCGGGCACTCAGTGCTACCGCAATCACACGCCAGGTGATCAGCGCCGGCGGCCAGCGCACCCAGCGCATCGGCACGGCGCTGGGCCAGGGTGCGCGAATCGCCATCGCACACACCATTTGCCATGTTGTTCAGCCGTTCATCCAGGGCCGTCGCATCGGCAGCATAGAGCCGTCCCCACAGCGCGGTGGTGTCGGCGTCGTCATCCTGTTCACCGATGCAGAGATCACGGCTGCGGGCGCGAGCGCGGGTGTGTCGCAACGCGCCAGGGTCATGCTTGTCGATCGAGCCGTCGATTGCTTGTTCGAGTTTGGCCACCGACAATGGTCCCCAGGTGGTGGCGTTCTTGGCGATGTCAGCATCGATACGTTTCAAGGCCTCGAGGTCACGGACCAGGAAGGTCCGACAGGCGATGGCATTCATCAACCGCTCGCTGATCTGGCCGGCCAAGAATAGTGCGGCCACTTTGGGCAGTCGTTTCAGGGACAGACTGAGATGCATCTGTCCGGAGGCTCGGCGGTGGGTCAGTGCGAGGGCGGCGGCCACTTCTGCCGCCGCGCAGTCCCATTCGTCGCAAGCCCAATTGGCGTGCTCTTCGCTGGCGGTTCGCCGGCGAGTCAGCTCGGCAACCGCGGACAACCGCCGGGCGGCCGCTGCTGCCTCGGCGCGGGCACAGTCCTCGATCGCTGCGACCAGCGCCGAGTCGTCGAACTGGCCCAACTCGGCAGGGTCAGGCAGCGAGCTATCGAACATATGTGCGATTATGCCACGCCGGTACGACAAGCGCCGAGCGCTCTCACCACAACGCGGCGATGGTTCCCCCGTCGGCAATCTGCGTGCTGCCGTTGATCATTGACGCGTCGTCGGACAACAGGAAAGCCACGATGCCGGCCATCTCCTCGGGTGCGGCCATACGGCCCTGCAGGCGGGTGATCAACTGACGGGCACCGCCCGCACCGAGAGTTTCATCGAACATCGTCATCGCGGTCTGCTGCATGGGTGTGTCGACGAACGCGGGTAGCAGCGCGTTGGAGCGCACGCAATAGGGGCGCAGTTCCGCCGCGGTGACCCGGCTCAGGTGGCTGATTCCAGCCTTGGACATCCCGTATGCGGAGCTGCCCGCAACCCCGATATGGCCGGCCAGTGATGACATGTTGACGATCGCTCCCCCGCCGCGCTCGATCATCCTGGGGGCCGCATGCTTCGTGCACAACCATGCTCCGCGCAGGTTGATCGCGATGATGCGATCGAAGTCTTCGACCGTCGTGTCGGTCAGCGAAGCGAAATGAACCACACCGGCGTTGGCGACGAGCTTGTCCACCCCGCCGAACTCGGCTACGCAGGCTTCCACCATCCCGATCACCTGAGCCTCGTCGCTGACATCGACCCGATGACCGACGGCGCCGGAACCGATCTTCAGCGCGGCCGCATCGGCAGCGGCGCCGTCGACGTCAGCGCAAAGAACGTTGCATCCCTCGGCGACGAGTCGCTCGGCCACGGCGAAGCCGATGCCGGCACCGGCCCCGGTCACGATCGCGGCCTTTCCGGCGAGATCGGAATGCGCGGAACGCGTCATCCTGCCGCCGCCAAGGTCGAAATACCTTGCTCGCGAATGCCGCCGAACATCACCAGACCAAATCCCGGCGCGTCTTCAGACAGCTTGATCGCATACACCCCGAGGTCGCGCAGGATCCACGCCACGGTCTCGGACATCGGGTCGGTGGCGGCATCGCTGGACGTCAACAGGCCGCAGGCGCGCGGTGGACCGGACGGGCGCAGATAGACCACCACGCCGCTGCCCTGGGCCGACATCCTGGCCAATGCGCCGTTGAGCTCGCCGCCGCATCGGCATGCCTTGGAGCCGAACACATCCCCCGTGAGGCACTCCACGTGAACATGCAGCGGCACCGGTACTCCGGCATCGACCGTGCCTACGATCGCGACCAAATGTTCGCCGCCGGCGTGCACATCGCGGAAGCCGATGACCCGTGAGTCACCGGCCCAGGTCGGCAGGATGGCCTCGGCCAACCGAACCACCTGCGGCTCGGTCCGGCGCCGGTATGCCACCAGCTCGGTGATCGAGACCACGGCTAGTCCGTGTTCGACGGCGAACTCGACGAGTTCGGTCCCGCGGGCAATCTGCGCGGGATTACGCCGAGAAACAACCTCAGCGAGTGCAGCGGCCGGCCCCCGTCCGGCCATGCGCGCCAAGTCGATAGCCGCTTCCGCCGGCGACGGGCACCCCAGCACACCCTCGGGGTTGGCGCGCACCGGGAGCACATGCCCCGGCCGGTGAAAGTCCGTAGCGACGGACTCGGACGATGCGAGCGCAGCGATGGTGTGGGCTCGGTCGCGTGCCGAGATCCCGGTGCCGGTGCCGCGGACGTCGACCGAGACGCACTGCGCGGTGTCGTGGTGACTGATGGGGGGAAGGTTCAGCCGCTCGCATTCCGAAACCGGCAGCGCGGCACGGACATAACCCGAGGTGTGACGGACGATGAAGGTCATCAGCCGGGCGGTAGCGGCTTCGGCCGCGCAGACCAGATAACCGTCCCCCTCGGTTCCGTTGCTCAGCACGACGGGTTGACCGGTAGCGACAGCCGTGATCGCCCGGCGAACCCGCACGTCCGTCGTTTTCATCTGGGCTCTCCGGCGTCGGTGAGCCGACGGAATCGGCTGTTGTGGAATACGAGTGGCGGAATGTCCGGACTTGCCTCCAGGGCACAGATCTCGAGCAGTGCTATCAGGTGATCGCCCGCGGGCACCTCGGCGTGCAGCCGGCATTGCAACCAGGCGCTGGCGTCGTGGATGACGACGCCGCCGCCCGACAGTTCCGTCCAGGACACGCCGGCGAACCGGTCGCCACCCTTGCGCGACAAGCTCATGCAGGCATGGTGGTGTCCTTCGGCGAGCACGCTGAGGCCGAGTCGCGGGCTGAGTCGCAATTGCGGCCAGGTCGTCGAACTGTTCTGAATGCAGACGGATACCAACGGCGGGTCAAGCGAGACTGGTATGAACGAACTCGCCGCCATCCCAACCGGCCCGCTGTCGGCGATTGCGCAGATCGCGATCACCCCGGACGGGAAACAACCAAACGCCCTTCGTAACTGGGCCTCATCAAGGTGGCCAAGGCGGTTGTCGACCAACGAAGTCACTTGCGCAGCCCGCCAAGGAATTCGAGCAACACCGCATTGGTTTCCTCGGGCGCCTCCTGCTGAATCCAGTGCCCCACGTCGGCAACCATGTGGGTGCCGCGGTAGTCCGTCATGACCTCGTCCGCGCGCTCGACGGCTTCGGCGCCCCAGGTGGTACCGACGTCGTACTGGCCGCCGATGAACAGCGCCGGCGGAGTGAGCGGCTTGCCTTCCTGGTCGGCCAGATCGTGCCAGTCGTTGTCGATGTTGTGGTAGAAGCTCAACGGACCGCCGAACCCGGAACGCTCGAATTCGTTTGTGTAGAAGTCCAGGTCGTCATCGGTGAACCAGGATGGCATTGTCTCGGGATAGACGAACGCGTCCTTGAGTCGTGCGCCTTCGGCCATGCATAGTGGGCCTGCGCGGATCACGTCGATGGGGTCCATGGCGGTCAGATCGACGCCCGCATCGACCGCAGCCTTGGTCGCCGCCATCATCCCCTCACCCGCGACCGTATACGTCAGACCTAGCAGCCAGCCGCGAACGTCTTCTTCGATCTCGGCGATGATGCCGTCCTGCGCGGAGAAGTAGTCCTGATACCAGACCCGGCCCTCGCCGGCGAGTATCAGGTGGTAGTCGTTGGGCCGGTGCTCGCCGAACGGGCAACCCGGCAAGCCGATTACGCCGCGGCCGGCGAACGGAACGCTGATGCCGACCACGCCGGCGCAACGCTCCGGGTGCAGCCAGGCGAACGTCCACGCCACCGGCGCACCCCAGTCGTGGCCGACAACGAAGGCCTTGTCCGCGCCGTAGGCATCCAGGACGCCAACCACGTCACCCACCAATTCCTTGATCCGGTAGGCGGTTTGGACGCGGTACTTCGATGACCGACCGTAGCCGCGTTGGTCGATGGCCACCACCCGGTAACCGGCCTCGGCCAGCGCGGGAATCTGGTTGCGCCACGAATACCAGGACTCCGGAAAACCGTGTAACAGCACCACCAACGGCGCCTCGGGTCCCGAAGGGCCGTCCTCGACCGCATGGATGCGGGTGCCCCGGCAGTTCAGCATTCGATGAGTCTGTGACATCTTCGGTTTCTCCTAAGCGTCGACAAGTTGATTCGCCGGCGGGACGGGGACGGTGCGATTCTCGTAGTTGCGGGCGATCAATGTCTTCTCACCGGACATCCTGGTGCGCGCCCACTTCCCCAGGACGCGGCTGGCGATGCCGGGTTTCATCAGCGCCAGAGGCGGTTTGACCAGATGGACCACGGCGAGGAACTCGCGATAGGCGTCCAGGTCGTCGTGCACCAATTCCAGTAGCCGGTCCATGTACCAGGTGAGCACCCGGAAGTAGAAGGGCCGTTTCTTGTCGACGTCCTTCATCCAGTCGAAGCGCAGGTTCTGCTCGCGGATGACGAACCAGGCGGTGTCGGCCATCTTCGAGATCGAGCGGTAGTACCGGCGCGGCAGATCCGGGTGCCCGGGACCGTACTTGGCGAGCAACAGCTGCATCTCGCGAACCTCTTTGAGGGCCAGGCTCATTCCCAGGCCTGACACGGGATCGGCACTGGTGTAGGCGTCGCCCACGGCCAGGAGTGCACGCGGCAGGTTGCGCTTCTTCTCATAGTGCAGGCGAAGCATGTTGGGATAGCGGAAGTTGTAGATCGGCGACGCCGGCTCCAGTCCGTCGATGTTCTCCCCGATGACCGGTGACGGCATCAGGTTGGCGAACTCGCGGAACTCCTTTGCCGTTCGGGGGGGCGAATAACAGTTGTAGGCGACCAACGAGGTGGACAGGATGGTGCGCGAACTGTCGGTGTAGTACTGCGCGGCGTAGGTGTCTTCGAAGGGACGGTAGGCGTAGCAGATCACCATCACCTTGTCCTGCCATTGCCGCTCCGGCGGAACCCGGTGTTGCATGGTCGAGTAGAAGCAGTTGATGATGTCCTGTTCGACCTCGGGAGCTCCGACCCCGATGCGTTCTAAGAACTCAGGAACGCGGGTGTTCTTGCCCGAAGCGTCGACGACGAACTCGGCGGGAATCACTTCTGGTTCGCCGCCGCCGCGGTCGACGGCGACGCCGACGACGGTGTTGTTGTTGCGGTCGAAGATCAGGTCGGTGACCTCGGACTCGTAGCGGAAATCGATGCGTTCTTCGTCATCCAACCGACGGCGCACACACCACTCCAGCAATGGCCTTCCCGCGCAGACGATCTCGATATCGCTGGTGCCGGGCTTCTTCCAGCTCCCGCCCAACCGGATCCGGTACTGGGCCGCCATGTCGACCTTGAAGGCGCCCTCGCGCACCATGTCGTCGACGATGCCGGGGAAGAAGCGCTCCAACTCGATCTGCCCCGCGGTGAGCAGGTGATGCAGGTGCCAGCCCTGCGCCGCGCCCGGCCGGCCCTCTCGCCGGCGATGCGGGTCGTCCTTCTCGAGCACGATGACGCGTTCGAACGTTTCACTGCAGACCTTGGCCGCGGCGATGCCCGCGATGCTGCCTCCGATGACCACGGCGGTGCCGCGCCCGCGCCGGCGCACCTCGGCGATTTCGGGTTCGGTGTACTCCTTGTGGACGGGCTTGGTCCGCCGCGTCGCGCCGCTGGCGACGAACTTCTCGTAGTACAGTCCGGCCCGATGGAAGCCGTTGTTTTCCAACCAGGTTCGGGTGGCTTCGACCATGGCGGCGGGTCCGCACAGGTAGACGTCGGCGTCACCGCCGGCAAGCATTCGTTCGTCGAGTAGATCGGTGACCAGACCCGTCCGGCCATCCCAGTCCGGCGCCGGATTTGCGACGATGACGTGGACCTCCAGCTGGGAAATCCGACGTCGCAGTGCCGAGAGTTCGTCGAGCTTGCAGAGGTCTTCGGGAGAGGTCACTCCGTAGAGCAGATAGACGGGTTGGGCGGCGTCGGCATCCAGGCTTTCGGCCATCGCCAAGATCGCAGACAGCCCCGTCCCGCCCGCGACCAGGATGATCGGCCGTACCACGGGACGCAGATAGAAGTTGCCCTTGCTGCATCGCAGCGCGATGTGGTCACCGGGCTTCGCGTGGCTGCGGAGGTAGTTCGACATCACCCCGTCGGGCAGCAGTCGAACAATGAACTCCAACTCGGAGCGTCCGTCGGCGGGGTGCGCGTAGGAGTAGTTGCGCCAAGTGGTGGTGCCGGGAACCTGCAACTGGGCGAACTGGCCGGCCTTGTAGTTCAGGGTGCCCGCCATACCTGAGACATCGATCCGCAGCAGCGCCGTGGTGGGCGACACCAGGTCGACTCCGGTCACCACGCCGTCTCCGGTGACCAACAATGCGGCATTGTCGTCGGCCGGATACTGAAGTTCGATCCGGCAGTCGGTATCGGCGAATGTCTGACAGGTGAGGATTTTTCGCGCCGCGCGCTCCACGTCGGACAGGCCCTCGGTGCGGCCCATCGTGTACTTCCCTGCGGTGCAGGTGGCCACGCAGGTACCGCATATGCCGCTTTGACATTCGTTGACGATGGCGACGCCGTGCTCCTCGGCGGCGTCCAGGACCGTCTGGTCCGGCCGCACCGGCATCGTTTTGTGCGTGCCGTCCGAGTAGCCGACAGTGACTTGACGATCCATTTCGCTGCCCCTAAACGGCCACAGTGACGGGCTTCTTGGCGATACGGGCATTGAGTCTGGGCATGACCTCCTCGGCCAACAACCGCAGTGACTCCTTCCACGGTCCAGGGTTGTCGGAGTAGTCGAACCCGAGGACTAGCAGATGGCCGAAACCGCCGACCTGATCGTAGGTCGCCTCGAGCTTGTCGACCACCGTGTCCACCGAGCCCACCACGAAGGTGTTCTCTGCGAGGTATTCCGCCGTCACGTCCTCGTCGGGCACCGTCGGATTGTGCTTGTAGAACTTCGTCATGCCGAACATCCGGAACGTCGGCAGCACGTATTCACGCATCGCGCGGCCCATCGTTCCGTCGACGGCATAGCGGAATGCCTGTTCGTCGGTCTCGGCTACGAATACCTCACGTACCAACCGCCAGTCGTTGCGATCCGGCGTGCGGCCGCTCCGTTCAGCGCCTTCCAGCACCGCATCCCAGTGCGTGGCAACATATTCGGCGTTGAGGTCCAAACTCATTGGGATATAGCCGCGTTCGCCGGCCAGCTTCAGCGTGTCCGAGCCAGCGCTGAAGCCGGTGACGCCGATGGGTGGGTGGGGCTTCTGGAAGGGCTTGATGTGGCGCTTCATCAGGCCTTCGAACATCGGCGCAATTCCGTTGGCGTTCCAGTACTTCCCGCGATGCTCCCAGGGCTCGTCCTCGGTCCAGATGCGCAGCATGATCTCGAGCGCTTCCCGGGTCATGTCCCGATGCTCGCCGTTCTTGCCGTCCACGTCATAGAGCGCCCAGTCCCCCGGAATGCCACTGGCACCCACGCCGAGCATGAAACGTCCCTGGGCGAGGTGGTCGAAATAGGCCACCCGATGGGCCAATTCGACCGGGTGGTGGTAGGGCAACAAGTGGGCGCCCGGCGCGAGCTTGATGTTTTTCGTGCGGAGCAGCGCCTGCGCCAACAGCAGGTCAGGAGCGCAGATCGGTTCCCAGGGCACGGTGAAGTGCTCGCCCACCCATGCTTCCACGTAACCGAGCTGGTCGGCCAGTTCGATCATGTCCAGGTCCCACTGAGTCGCGTCGTAGAGGGTGCGCTCCGGCGGATGCGCCGGCATGAGGAATATTCCGATCTCCATCGTTCACCCTTCGTGGTTGGGCCCGCGGCGTCTTCGGTAGGTACATGACAGTACTAGCAAGATACTTTACTGCACACAAGACCCTTTTTGCATGGGTTTTTGCGTGAATATTCGTGAACAAGTCGCGTATCGGCTATGGACATGTTGGTCATCTGCCGCGTAATCTCGCACAGGTCACTTGTTCTGCGCGCAGTGAGCACCGACAAGGAGCTGCCATGAACGTCGCCCTGCCGACTCCAAACGGGAGTCCGCTCGATCGCCGGTCGGACGGGGAGCGCTCCTTACCGCACTTCGACTTCATCGAATACGAGACGATCGACGACGGCCGCATCGCGGCGATCACCCTCAACAGACCCAAGCAACGCAACGCCCAGACCCGCGGAATGCTGGTGGAACTTGGCACGGCGTTCGAGCTCGCCGAGGCCGACGACGTGGTCCGCGTCGTCATCCTGCGGGCGGCGGGCCCCGCCTTCTCGGCCGGCCATGACCTCGGGTCCGCCGACGACGTCCGGGAGCGTTCGCCGGGCCCCGGGCAGCACCCCACCTACCAGTGCAACGGGGGGACCTACGGCGGGGTGGAGTCTCGCAACCGCCAGGAGTGGCACTACTACTTCGAGAACACGAAGAGGTGGCGCGAGCTGCGCAAGATCACCATCGCCCAGGTGCACGGGACGGTCCTGTCGGCCGGTCTGATGCTGGCCTGGTGCTGTGATCTGATCGTCGCCAGTGAGGACGCCGTCTTCGCCGACGTCGTCGGAACACGGCTCGGCATGTGCGGGGTCGAGTACTTCGGCCACCCCTGGGAGTTCGGTCCGCGCAAATCCAAGGAACTGCTGCTCACCGGCGACTGCATCGGCGCCGACGAGGCACACGCGCTGGGCATGGTGAGCAAAGTGTTTCCGCTTGGCGAACTATCAACCAGCACAATTGAATTCGCACGTCGCATCGCCAAGGTGCCGACCATGGCCGCCCTGCTGATCAAGGAATCGGTGAATCAGACCGTCGACGCGATGGGCTTCAACACCGCGTTGGACGGTTGCTTCAAGATTCACCAGCTCAACCACGCGCATTGGGGCGAGGTCACCGGCGGGGAGCTGTCGTACGGAACGGTCGAGTACGGACTCGACGACTGGCGCGCCGCCCCGGAGATCCTGCCCGCGCACAAGCATCGGCCCTGACCTGGGTGCTCGGCGTGGATATCAGCTACCCACCCGAAGCGGAGGCATTCCGCGACAGGATCCGCGCGTTTCTGGCCGAGCACCTGCCGCCCGGCTGGTCGGGTCCCGGAGCACTGGCACCAGGCGACCGGGAAGCGTTCGCGGCACAGTGGCGGGAATCCTTGGCCGCGGCCGGTTTGGTCGCCGTGTCGTGGCCGAAGGAATACGGCGGCGGTGGTCTTTCCGCTATCGAGCAGGTGGTACTGGCCGAGGAGTTCGCCCGGGCCGGCGCGCCGGAGCGGGCGGAGAACGACCTGTTGGGTATCGATTTGTTGGGCAACGCCTTGATCGCGCTCGGTACCGAGGAGCAGAAGCGGCATTTCCTGCCGCGCATCCTCAGCGGTGAAGACCGCTGGTGCCAAGGCTTTTCCGAACCCGAGGCGGGTTCGGATCTGGCATCCGTGCGTACCCGGGCCGTCCGGGACGGGGACGAGTGGGTGATCAACGGTCAGAAGATCTGGACATCGGCGGGTGCCACGGCGAACTGGATCTTCCTGCTGGTGCGAACCGATCCGAGCGTGCCGAAGCATCAGGGCCTGTCGTTCCTGTTGGTGCCCATGGACCAGCCCGGAGTGGCGGTGCGGCCGATCGTCAACGCCGCCGGACACTCGCTGTTCTGCGAGGTGTTCCTGACCGATGCGCGGACCAGGGCCGACAACATCGTCGGCAGGGCTGGCGACGGCTGGTCCACCGCGATGACGGTGCTCGGCTTCGAACGTGCCTCACAGCTCACCACCGCGGCCATCGATTTCGGCCGCGACCTGGAGCGGCTGTGCGAACTGGCCCGCGAGCGCGGGTTGACCACCGACCCACTCATTCGAGATCGGTTGGCGTGGTGCTATTCCCGTGTCCAGATCATGCGATATCGGGGCTACCGCGGCCTCACCTTGTCCCTGAACGGACAGCTGCCCGGTGCCGAGGCGGCGATCACCAAGGTCATCTGGAGCGAGTACTTCCGCCGCTATACCGAGCTCGCGGCCGAAATCCTGGGCCTTGAGGCGCTCTGCCCGTCGGGACCGGGAAACGGCGAAGCGCGGCTGGCTCCGGAGGCGGGCACCCCGAACTCCCCCGCGTGCTGGATGGACGAATTGCTCTACGCGCGCGCCGCGACGATCTATGCCGGCAGCTCACAGATACAGCGCAACGTCATCGGCGAACGGCTGCTGGGGTTGCCCAAGGAAGCGAGGAACTGACTTGGACTTCGGTTACAGCACCGAGCAAGAGGCTTTTCGAGCTTCACTGCGCGGATTGCTGCGTAGGGCCGGCGGCCGCGACCGGGAGGTCTGGCAGCGGCTGTGTAACGAGCTCGAGTTGCCCGGACTGCACGTACCACCGGAGTACGGCGGAGTGGGGGCGACCCTTGTCGAAACCGCCGTCGCGTTCGAGGAACTCGGCCGGGTGCTGACGCCAGTTCCGTTCGCGGCCACGATGTTTGCGATTGAAGCGCTCCTGCGCACGGGCGATGAGGACCAGTGCAAGACACTGCTGGCCGGCCTGCTGAGCGGGGAGCAGATTGGCACACTTGCGTGGTGTGGCGGTGACTTCTCGGCAACGACGGTGCGTGCCGAACAGCGCGATGGCCGCACGGTTCTGACCGGCAACTGCAACCCTGTCTTGCACGGCCAGGTTGCCGACGTCTTCGTGGTGCCCGCTGCCACGGAGGGCGCGGTGCGCCTGCATGTGGTGGCGGCCGATGCGGCGGGGGTCACGGTGACGCCGTTGAACTCGTTCGACGCCACCCGCCCCGTCGCCGCGCTGCAGTTGGCGCAAGCTCCGGCCGATGTCTTGGCCGCGGGTTCCGCCGACGACATCGAGCGTGTCCTCGACGTGGCCCGGCTGCTGCTGGCCGCCGAGATGCTCGGCGGAGCGGAAGCGTGTCTGGAAATGGCCGTGAGATATGCCTGCAGCCGAAGGCAATTCGACCGCCCGATCGGTTCGTTTCAGGCGGTCAAACACGCCTGCGCCGACATGCTGATCGAGGTGGACGCGACCCGGGCCACCGTCATGTACGCCACCATGAGCGCCGCGGACGACCGCGAACTCGCGGTCGCCGCGCCGCTGGCGAAGGCTCAGGCGGCGGACACCTTCGCGTTATGCGCAGGCAACGCCATTCAGGTGCACGGTGGTATCGCGTTCACCTGGGAGCACGAGCTGCATCGCTACTTCCGCCGTGCCAAGACTGCCGAGGCGATGTTCGGCAGTACCGCCCAGCACCGCGCCCTGCTGGCCGATCGCGTCGGCCTCTGAGACCTGCTGGCGCTCAGGACGTCAGGCGTTCAGCGCGGCCAGGGCGGCGTCGTAGTCCGGCTCTTGTGCGATCTCCGGCACGAGCTCGGTGTAGGCGACGTTCCCGTCGGCGCCGATCACCACGATCGCCCGCGACAACAGGCCGGCCATCGGTCCGTCGGCGATGGTCACCCCATAGTCCTCGCCGAAGCTGTCCCGGAACGCCGACGCGGTGGTCACGTTTTCAATGCCCTCGGCACCGCAAAAGCGCTTCTGGGCGAACGGCAGATCCTTCGAGACACACACCACGGTGCCGCCACTGGCGGCGGCGCGTTCATTGAAGGTACGCACGCTCGTCGCACACACGGGTGTGTCGACGGACGGGAAGATGTTCAGCAGCAAGGACTTACCCTGAAACTGATCGCTGCTCACCGACCCGAGATCCGCTCCGGTCAGGGTGAAACTCGGGGCCGGAGAGCCGACCTCGGGTAGCTCGCCGACGGTATTGATCGGGTTCCCACGCAGGGTTATCTGTGCCATGGGCACAGTCTGCCAAGACCGCTGAGGCGGCGATGACCCGGGCCATGGCGCCGCTGTGTCCTAATCTGTGGGGTACACGTCATAGACGCCACGATCTGCGGTGGCCATGATGGGACGTATGCCCCGCAAAGTGGTCATCGTCGGCTTCCCTGGCGTGCAGTCACTCGACGTGGTGGGCCCCTATGACGTGTTCACCGGCGCATCGATGCTGACGAACAGCGGATACGACGTGGTGGTGGGCTCCCTGGACGGTCAGCCCATCACGACCCCAACCGGCCTGGCGTTCGTGTCGACGCCGTTGCCCGATCCGAGTGACGTCGCCGACGGCATTGACACCGTCATCGTGCCGGGCGGCGCCGGGGTCGACGCCGCGCGGACCGATGCGGAGCTCCTGGCCTGGATCAAGGCCGTCGCCGACACCGCGCGGCGCGTCGTGACGGTCTGCACGGGTGCCTTCCTGGCGGCGGAGGCGGGCCTGCTGGACGGCTGCCGGGTGACCACACACTGGGCTTTCGCCGATCGGTTGGCTCGTGAGTTTCCGGGGGTCGACGTCAACCCAGACCCGATCTTCATGCGGAGTTCCGAGAAGGTCTGGACCGCCGCGGGCGTTACCTCGGGCATCGATCTCGCGCTGTCATTGATCGAAGACGACCACGGCACCGAAGTCGCGCAAACGGTTGCCCGCTGGCTCGTCCTGTACTTGCGTCGCCCCGGCGGCCAGACGCAGTTCGCCGCGCCGGTGTGGATGCCCCGGGCCAAGCGCCCGTCGATCCGGGAGGTTCAGGAAGCGATCGAGGCGCAACCGGGTGGTTCGCACAGCATCGAGGAACTGGCCCAGCGGGCGGCGATGAGTCCGCGGCACTTCACCCGGGTGTTCACCGAAGAGGTCGGTGAGGCTCCGGGGCAATACGTCGAGCGCATCCGCACCGAGGCCGCGCGTCGGCAGTTGGAGGAAACCGACGACACCGTGGTGGCGATCGCCGCTCGGTGTGGTTTTGGCACCGCAGAAACCATGCGGCGCAATTTCATTCGCCGGATCGGTATCTCGCCGGACCAGTACCGCAAAGCTTTTGCTTGACAACTGAGGAGATGACGATGACCCAGATCGCGTTTGTGGCATACCCCGGATTTACCGCGTTGGACATGATCGGTCCGTATGAGGTGTTGCGGAATCTGCCGCAGACCGAGGTCCGGTTCGTTTGGCATGAGGTCGGGCCGGTCACCGCCGACTCCGGCGTTCTGGTCATCGGTGCCACGCACTCACTGGACGAAACTCCTTCGCCTGACTTGATTGTCGTGCCGGGTGGGCCGGGGACGCCGGTGGCCGCGCGGGATGAGAAGTTGCTGGAATGGTTGCGTCAGGCCCACCAGACCGCCACCTGGACGGCTTCGGTGTGTTCGGGCTCGGTGATTCTGGCCGCCGCCGGTCTGCTGCAGGGCCGGCGCGCGACGTCGCACTGGATCAGCCTTCCCGCGCTGAAGGCGTTCGGCGTCACGCCCGTCGGTGACGAGCGAATTGTGCACCAGGACAACGTCATCACCAGCGCGGGCGTTTCTGCGGGGATCGACCTTGGGTTGTGGTTGGCCGGCCGGCTGGGTGGTGAAGGCCGCGCCAAGGCCATTCAGCTGATGCTCGAGTACGACCCACAGCCACCGTTCGACTGTGGCCACATGTCGAAGGCTTCAGCGACCACCAAAGCGGCGGCGACCGCGTTGCTTTCCAAGGACAATGCGACGCCGGCCGCGCTCAAGGCAGGGACGTTGCTGGCGTGGGAACGGGCGCTGAACGCGGTGCGGTCTCGTCGGCGCAGGCGGGTCTTGGAGCGCGTCTGATCACGCCTTGGGTTCCAGAAACTTCGTCGAGGCCAGTCGGCCGCCGGCTTCCAGCCAGGCGCTGACGACACCCGGCGCGTCGCGGTTGGGGTTGTAGATGTCTTCTTCGCTGGAGAACAGGCCGTCTCCGGCGTAGACCAGCCTGGTCCAGTTCGGGAACCAGAACGGCTCTTGGTGGGGGTCGGTCGGGTGGTCGAGCAAGTTCTTGATCATCATCACGACGGCGTCATTGTCTTCGTCGTAGGCGATCCATTCGGACGGAAATCGCATGTGCGGGAACGGGGCCATCACCGCAACGATCCACTCACGGACCGCCTCGCGCCCGTGGAACACCCCGTAGTGGTGTTCGGTGTAGACGACATCTTCGGTGAACAGATCTGCAAAGGGACTCCAGTCGCCGGAGGCTGAGCACCCCTCGGCGACGGCGGTGTAGTGCCTGACGGCTTGCTCGATCTCTGCCTTGGTGAACTTGCCCATAACGGACACACTAGAACGCGTGAGCGTATTGGAGTTGTTCGACTTGCATGGCAAAACGGCACTGATCACCGGAGCGTCGACCGGGATCGGCAAGCGGGTGGCGCTGGCGTACGCGGAGGCTGGGGCGCAAGTAGCCATTGCGGCAAGGCATTTCGATGTCTTGCAAAAGGTCGCCGAGGAGATCGTCGCGGCCGGCGGCACCGCCCTGCCCATCGCTTGCGACGTGACTCAACCGGAGCAGGTGAGCGGCATGGTGGACAAGGTCGTCGCCGAGTTGGGTGGGATCGACATCGCCGTCGCCAACGCCGGCATCCTCGAACTCGCACCGCTGTTGGACATGTCGCCCGAGGATTTTCAACGCATTCAGGACACCAACGTCACCGGCGTCTTCCTAACCGCCCAAGCGGCGGCCAGGGCGATGGTCGAGCAGGGTCGGGGTGGATCCATCATCACCACGGCCTCCATGTCGGGACACATCATCAACATCTCTCAACCGATGGGCCACTACTGCGCGTCCAAGGCCGCGGTGATTCAGCTGACCAAGGCGTTGGCCGTGGAGATGGCTCCGCACAATATCCGGGTGAACAGCGTCAGCCCGGGCTACATCCTCACCGAGTTGGTCGAGCCGCTGTCGGACCTTCATGCGCTGTGGAAACCCAAGATTCCGCTCGGCCGCATCGGCCGCCCCGAAGAACTCACCGGCCTATACCTCTATTTGGCGAGCGAGGCGTCCAGCTACATGACAGGCTCCGACATTGTGATCGACGGTGGATACACCCTCCCCTGAGCCGGGCGAGGCCCGGTTCGATTGCGCGGTGTGCGGTGGGCCAGCGGGCCGCGTCAAGTTCCTCACTTCGGCCGATGCGGTCTCCGAGGATGGTGCGCCGTCTTTGCAGGCTTTGGCTGAGCTCGATGTGATGTATCGGCCGATGCGGCAGGCCGCGCTCCTGGTGGAGACCTTCTTCGGAGTCGCCACCAATCCCGTCTCCAGCGAACGCATGGAATGGGTGAGCTACGCGATTGCCGACCGGGACGCCGCGGCGCTTTACCGAATGGGCTACGCGTACGCGCCATTTCATTGTCCAGAGTGTGCGGCGTGTTACTGCGGCGAGCATTGGGATTGGCGGGAATTCGACGACGGCCCGTTCAGCGGCGTCGAAGGTCATTGCCCCGACGGGCACTTTCACGTGCTCGCCTACTGAACTACGCTGGGTCGCCCGAACTGGGTGCGGACTCCGGGCGAGAAGAGGGCACGCAGCCGGTCGCCGGCCGGCCGCACCCCGGCCGCCTGGACCAGTTCGTCGTGCAGTTCGACGATTTCGGCGGCCCGCAGCGGCCATTCGTCGTGCACGTTGGGGAGCCACCACGTCCGGCCCGCCCTGCGGGTGTGGGCGCCCCAGCGTGCGGTGAGCCAAACCTCAAGCGGGGTCGGTTCGATCGCGTCGCCGACGGCGACCGTCACCCGATTGTGCAGTCCGCGCTGGGGCCAGCGTCGCACGCTGTGATACGTGATTTTGTTGCCGGAGCGTGTTATTCGCATTTTCGCCCAGGTGTAGGGAACGCCCAGCCCGATCCGGGTTACCGGCACCACCGCCAGGCGAGTGGTCTCCAGCGACCGGAACAGCACCCCATGCCGGCCGGCGTCGTCGATCGAGTACAGCCGCACGTTGGTTTCATGGAATGACCCGAGATACGGAAGCGGCAGTGCCGCACCGAGTTTGGTGGTCATGGTGAACGGCACCAGTCCCACGTAGGTCAGCCCGTCGGCGAAGACGTCGGGACGGGTCCCCGGCGGGTACAAATGCGCGATGCTGTCCGGCGCTACCGGCCAGTGGATGAAGGTCAGGTCGCGCCAGAACTGGTCGAAGGTGACCGGACGAACCAACGGTGGCGGTGTGATCGGGTAACCCGCCAACTCGGGGATCTGGTGGGGTTCGTCAGGAGACGGCGTGGCAGTCACCGGACCATGGTGACAGTCGGCCGCCGAACGTGGGCGCGATGTCCCGAATTTCGACGATTTTGGTGCACAGGCCACACGTTCGGCGGGCTTACGCGCCGACTGTGGACTCGGCGACCGCGCCGAGCGTGTGGCGCATGGCCCGCATCTCGATGTTGTCGGTGCACAGGCCACACGTTCGGCGCGCACGAGACCTGGCCCGCGGCTAATGCACCCCGAGAGTGCCGCTCAGGTATTCCGCGCGGCAGGCCACTCGGGCCAGCTTGCCGCTGGTGGTGCGTGGGATGCCGCCGGCGGGCAGGAAACGGACGTCGGCGACGGGCAGCCCATGCCGACTCGACACTGCCGCGCGGATCGTGTCGACAGCGGGTGCGGGATCGGCGCGGCTGGTACCCGTGGCCCGTTCGGCGATGACCACCAGGCCCTCCGGCACCGCGAACGCCGTCACGTATCCACGTCGAACCATCGGCGATGCCTCCGCGACGGTGGCCTCGATGTCTTGCGGGTAGTGGTTCTTGCCGTCGATGGTGATGAGGTCGGCGATCCGGCCAGTGACATACAGCTCGCCGTCGAGATATACGGCGAGATCGCCGGTCCGCAGCCAGTTCCCGTCGATCTTGGCGCCATTGACGTGGCTGCCCTCGGGCAGCGTCGAGGTCAGTTTTGCGCCAAACGTCAGCTGCGTCTCGTCGGGCCGTCCCCAGTAACCTCTTCCGACGTTGTCGCCCTGCAACCAGGGTTCGCCCACCCGGCCGTCCGGCAACTCGGCACCGGTCTCGGGATCCACGATCACCGCGGAAAGACTGCGGGCTACCTGGCCACATGACACCTGCCCAACGGCATTCGGGTGATCGGCCGCAACCTGCACCGCCTCCCCCGCGCCCAGTCGCTCCCGGTCCAGATAGATGACCGACGTCTCGGCGTCAGGGGCAATGGTGGCGATCATCAGCGTCGCCTCGGCGATTCCGTACGACGGCTTGAATGCGGTGCGCGGCAATCCATACGGAGCGAACGCCTTGTTGAACATGTTGACCGCGTTGATGCTGACCGGTTCGGAGCCGATGATCAGCACCACGTTGTTCAGGTTGATGTCGTCACCGGCGGCAGGCAGTCCACGCTGAGCCGCCCACTCGTAGGCGAAATTCGGAGCCGCGGTGACGACGCGTCCGGTCCGGCATTCGTCGGACAACGCCTGGATCCACCGCTGCGGCCGACGCACAAACGCGGTGGGTGACATCAGCGTGGTGTGGCCGCCGTAGACCGTCGGAAAGCCGATCATCGACAGGCCCATGTCGTGGTAGAGGGGTAACCAACTGACGCCGTGGGTGTTTCGGTTCATCAGGTCGATCGACAGGATCATCTGCGCCAGATTCGTGGCGACCGCTCGGTGGGTGATCTCCACGCCGATAGGGGGTCGCGTTGCCCCGGAGGTGTACTGCAGGTACGCAACGGCGTCGACGTCCAGGTGGACTGGAGTGAACAGGTCTTCGGCCGAATCTGGGATCTCGTCGATGACGAGGACACGCGGCGTCGGCAGGCCGGTGAGAGTACCCAGGAAGTTTTCGATGGCGGCTTTGGCGGATGTAGTGGTGAGTACGGCGGTCGGTCGCGAGTCGCGCAGCGCCGTTTCGAGACGTTCGGCGTGGCCGGGAAGTTCCGGGGCGAACAGCGGCACCGCGACCGTGCCTGCCTTGATCGCGGCGTAGTGGCCGACAACCCAGTCGATGCTCTGCGGCGCCAGGATCGCAACGCGATCTCCCGGGCCGGCGATCTGCTGCACGTGCGCTGTGACGGCGCGCAGGCGGACGCCGAACTGGGCCCAGGTGACGTCGAGAGCACGTGCGTCGCCAGCGCCGGTGTGGTCCAGGAAGCGGTAGGCGACCTCGTTCCCGACGTGCCTGATGTTGCGGTCGATCAGCGAGATCAGCGTGGTCTCCGGGGGCAACACGATGTTGCCGTCGACGTCTAAACAATCCTCGATGCGTAGCAGGCCGTCATACACCACCGACCTCGACTGGGCACCGCCTTCCATAACCGCAGTCTATAAATGACCGGTCCCCCGTCGGCGCAAGCGTGGTGTGGTGCGAGCCACGCTGGCGGTCTACCCAGGAGCAAACGTGAACGCAGGCGAGCATCCGGTTACGACCCGCGAGGCCGCACTGGCCCGGGTGTTCGCCTACCGGCAACGTGGTCGTAGCAGGCCCGTGCCGGTTCGCGCGTTGGTCGTCGTCCTCGGCGGTGCGTTACTGGCCGCGTCCATCCCGCTGATCGTGCTGCTGCCCGAAATAGGCGTCCCAATGGTCCTAGTCGCGTTTCGTCTGCTGGCGGTCGAGGCGGATTGGGCGGCACGTGCGTACGCATGGACCGACTGGCGCTTCAGCCAATTGCTGGCTTGGTTTCATCGCCAAACGCGGGCGGCCCGGTGGGCGATCATGGCGGTGCTGGTGCTGCTCGTGGCCGCGCTGGTGTGGGTGCTGATCTACGAGCTGTAACGAAGTGTGTGGTACGCCCTACGACGCGGGCTCCTGCTGGGCAGGTTCGTAGTAGGAGGAACCCTGATGCGGCACCTCCAGCGGCCCTTCCCGGCGAGCGGTCGCGATTGCGCTGCTCAGCAGCGGAGCGAGCCCGGCGAACGAACCCATGTCCAGCAACATCAGCGTCAGCAGCCGATTGTGCACGTACGCGATCGAGCTGCCGGTGTCCGGATCGGCCCAGCCGAGAGTGCCGCCGAGACCGATGTGACCGTACCCGGGCAGCAGTCCCGGCACCGGTGACGACTGGTAGCCCTGGTGGTAGGTGAACGGGATCCCCAGGTTCAGGTCGGGGGTGAGGTCGGGTTCTCCCTTCAGCTCGCGCACCAGATCCGACGACAGCAGCCGCGTTCCCTCGATGGAGCCGTCGTTGGCGATGGCGCCGTACAGTTTGGCCAGGCCGCGTGCGGTCACGACGCCGTTCACGGCCGGAACCTCGCCGTCGAGGAACGGCATATCCCCCTGCAGCATCGACATGATGCCGGGGAAATACATGGATGCCAACAGGCCGGTGGAAGTCAACCCGATCACTTTTGGTGCCACGAAGTCCAGCAGCGGGGTTGGGATATTCGCTTGCGGCATAAGCGTTTGCGCCGCCGTGGTGGGCGCGTCACCCGGCGGGCGCCCCAAGTGCAGGCCGTCGGTGTCCAGCGGCTGTGCGAGCTCTTCGCGGAACAGCTGCCGCATGCCTTTGCCGGTGACCGCCCGGGCCAACCCCGACAGCAGCCAGCCGTACGTGATGGCGTGGTAGGCGGTCTTCCCGTGCGAACTGTCCAGCGGCAGCTGGGCCAACCGTTCTTCCATCTGAAGGTGGTCCAGCACATTGTTCTTCCGCACTCCCTTGAGGTGCGATAGCCCACTGCGGTGCCGCAACACGTCGCTGATGGTGATCTTGGATTTGCCGCTGGCGCCGAATTCAGGCCAATAGTCGGCGACAGGTGCGTCGTAGGACAGCAACCCCCGATCCACCAGTCGATGGATTACGGTCGCGGCCAGTCCTTTGGTCGCGGAAAAAACCATGGCACCGGTGTCTGCGGTCCAGGGCACCTTGCCGCGTCGGTCCGCATAACCGGTCCAGACGTCGACGACCTGCACGCCGTCGATGTAGACCGACAGCGCGCCACCGCCCAACTTGCGGGTGGGGAACAACGCGACGAGCGCGCGGACCACATTCGCGAAGCGTGAATCGCAGGCACCCTGCGCGCCGGACGGCAGGCCGTTATCGGGAGTGAGGACAGACGCTTTCGCCATACCGTGCATGATTGCAGGCCGGGGTGCGCCCAGCCTAGAAGAACCCGCAATTTCTACATCCAAAGGCGCCCGATCGCCTCGGTCATGGCTTCGGGATCCTGTTTGTCGGCGTTGCAGCTGACGGCCACCGAGGTGCGCCGGTCGCCGCTGACTCGAAAGTCGCTGACGAAGCCGGCCCAGGAGCCGTCGTGCTCGAGCATGCCGTTGGCGAGCACGAAGATCCCCGCGCCATAGCGGTCGCTGCCACCGGGTTCGGTTTCGACCGCGCCCGCGAGCTGCGCGTCGAGCAGCTGCGGTCCGCCCACATTGCCGGTCCGGTAGTTGTCGCCCCAGCGCACCAGCTGCGAGGGGGTGGTTTGGATGCCACCGTCACCGACCTGTTCCCACGCGGAATTGGCCAGCTCATACTCGCGTTCGCTGCCGCCTGTCGTATATGACATGGCCTTGTTGGGAATTCGTCCGACGGGGTCCAGCACCATGCCCAGGCCGAGCGGCTGGAAGATCTGTGCCGCCAAATAGTCCGCCAGCGGCTGGGCGGCAACCCGGTGGACGATCTCGCCGAGCAGCAGGTAGTTGGAGTTCGAGTACTCGTAGCGTGACCCGGGCTTGAAGGCCAGCTCCGGTACGTCTGCCACAGCTTGTAGCGCTTGTGTTTGGGTGGTTGCGTCGCCGAGCTGGAAGCCCTTCTCTTGCAGCAAGCCGGTGTAATCGGGAATGCCGCTGGTTTGGTGCATCAGCTGCCCCACACTGACTCTGGTGGCCCACGGGGGCAGATCGGACACATATTGGGACACCGCGTCGTCCAGCGTCAGCTTCCCCGCCTGAACCATCAGCAGTATCGCGGTGGCAGTGAATTGCTTGGACACCGAGGCGATGTCGAACACCGTGTCGCTGGTGATCTTCTCGCCGGTACCCAGATTTTGGACGCCGCGAACCCCCGTCCACACGACCTTGCCCTCGACACCTACCGCGGCCGAACATCCCGGTTCATCGGCTTTGATCGCGTCGTCGAGAACGGCTTGGCTGCTGCGGGCTTTCTCGGTAGCGGTTGCGGTCGTGGTTGGGGTGGTGGCGACTGTTGATGAGGGGTGGCCGCCACAGGCAACGAGCACCGCCGAGACCGCCATAATGGTGAGCTTGCCCAAGCGCGGCACGGCTGGCAGCGTAGCCGGTCACCCGGCGAAACCTTAGCGGCGTCCTTGCAGAATTGCCTCGATGTTTCGTTCGGCGAGCGCGGTAACGGTCATAAACGGGTTGCAGCCAAGATAGCCGGGGAGCAACGACGCGTCATTTACGTAGAGGTTGTCATAATTATCGACGCGCCCGAAGTTGTCGGTGGCGATACCCCGCACGACGCCCCCCAACGGATGGACCGTGTAGGGCTCGAACACATTTCCGTTGAAGATGTCGCTGCGGTAATCAACGTCGTTGGCGTGGACTATTTTGTCGAAAACCGCTTGCGCTCTTTGGGTTAAGTGGTCGCTATAGGCTTGCGGCCAGTCGATGGTGATCGCGTCGGAGTGGCGATCGTAGGTTATGGTCGCACGGTCGCCAGTCTTGACCATGGCGTAGTAACCCAGCGTGAAAGTCTCCACCGGCAGTGGAATCGAGAACACGCTGGCGTAGATCGGGTTGTCCGGGTCGTCACGGCCGTCGATGTTGATCATGCCGAGCAGAGACTGCTCGGTGCCGGTCGGATCGCTTTCCTTGACCGTGTGGGTGACCATGACGTCGCCGTTGTTGCCGTATCCGTGCCCGATCTCTGCGCTCAGGTTGGGCAGCGTCCCGGTCTCGCGGGCCCGCAGCAGCAGCTTGTTGGTGCCCAGGACTCCCGCGCTGAGGAACAATTGCTTGCACCCGAATTCGTGGCGCGCGATCTCCTTGCCCCACCGGTCGATTTCGCGGGCGGACACGACGTACTCACCGGAGCGCTCGCGCCGGATCTCCGTTACTTCCGTGAGAGCCTGCAGGGTGACTTTTTGGGTGGCCAACGCGGCCGCGATGTAGGTCTGGTCGACGCTGCCGAAGCGGCCGTAGTTGTTTCCGTACTGCTGCTCAAGGTTCAACGCGGAGCGTGGAACCTCGTGCGCTTCTTCCTTTCTCAGGTAATCAAAGGAGTACGCGCTGCCGTTGTAGTCGACGTCATATCCGGCCGCTGCCGCATATTGTCGGCCCACCCGCGCATACTGGAATACCGGTGTTTGCTCGAACCATTCCATGTCGCGGTAGTTGATGCGAAGGGCATTGGCGGCTCGCTGGATGTAGGTGCGTACGAACTCGGACGGGTCGATGTCGGGGAAGGCGGCGCGAAGTTGGGCCGGGGTCGGAATGGCGGCAATGGCGGCGTTGATCATCGACCCGCCGCCGACCGCGATACCGCGGAACACGGTGTGTGCCCCCAGGGCGACCTTGTCGCATATCCCGGCCTGGACCGGCTGGGGCGAGGGCACGCGCTCGGCTACCGCATCGATCGAAACCCCCTCATAGGAAGGGACCAGACTCGGTGGGTGTGGGGTGAACCAGCCCGCACGTGTGTCGGGCGGCAACATCCTCGAGAATCGTTTGTTGTCGTTGTCGGGGGTGTCCCACAGCCTGCCCTTCTCGATGATCAGCGTCTGCACACCGGCCTGACCGAGCCGCAGCGCTGACACCCCTCCGCCGTAGCCACTACCGATCACGATGGCTTGGTAGTGGCGGCGAAGCGCCGCGGGGTTCCGGTTGGATCCGCACCCGACAATGCCCGCGCCGACGGTGCCCGCCGCGGCCGCGAGGCCCGCGCGCAACAGCTGTCTGCGCGAAATGGGTGTCATTGCACCAGCGGCTCCGGCGGATACCGTGCCAACAACTGCTTGCGATGCCGGGGGCAAACCGCCGCCAACCGGACGTCACCGCCGTAGTGCTCGACCACTCGTCGGTCCATCAGACGCCGCCACCAGGGCGGGATCCAGGCGGTCACGATCATGCCGGCGTACCCGGAAGGCAGCAGCGGCGCTTCGTGGGCATGGTGGAGTGCCTGATATCTGCGCAGCGGGTTGGCGTGGTGGTCCGAATGCCGTTGCAGGTGATACAGAAAGACACTCGAGACGATCGTGTCGCTGTTCCAGCTGTGGGCGCGCGACACGGGCTCGTAGCGGACGTCGGACACCCGCTGGCGCCGCAGCCCGTAGTGCTCCAGGTAGTTGACGGTCTCCAGCAGGCAAATTCCGACTGCCGCCTGGCCGATCAGCCACGGCAGCACGACTACGCCAAACCAGCATGCGAGCACAGCAAACAGCGCGACGCTGAGCAGCCAGGCGTTCAGAATGTTATTGCCCAGCGAGTACGGGCGCTGATTCTTGCGCGCCAACCGTCGCGCTTCGAGGGCCCACGCCGACCGGAGGCCACCCACTACCGAGCGTGGGATGAAGCGGTAGACGCTCTCCCCCAAGCGCGCGCTGGCCGGGTCCTCCGGCGTGGCGACCCGGACGTGGTGTCCACGGTTGTGCTCGACGTGGAAATGGCCGTAGCAGGTCTGGGCCAGCGCTATCTTGCTCAGCCTTCGGTGGTTCGCCGTGCTTTTGTGTCCCAGGTCGTGTGCGGCGTTGATGGCACACCCGCCGACTATTCCGACGGTCACCATCAATCCCACCTTGTCGACGATGGTCATGGTGAGCCAACCGCCGCCGGCCCAGAGCCAGCATGCGAACAGCAGAGAGAGATATTGCGCTGGCAGATACAAATAGGTGGCCCACCGGTAGATGGGGTCTTGCTCCAACTGAGCCAGTGCGCTGTCGGGCGGGTTGCTGCTATCCCCTCCGACAGCGTGGTCGAGCAAGGGAACGAACCCGAATGCCAGCACCGTGCCGATCCACCAGAAAGCCTCGTAGCCGATAAACCACACGCACAGCCACGAAAGTCCCACCAGACCGGGAACTACCGCACCCAACAGCCACAGGTATTTCTTGCTGTCCCGCCAAACTGGCACCGTTGCGTTCGCCTGCGAATATCCGTGTTGAGCGTATGGCGCAATCGACTCGGTTGACCCCAAAACGACGCCTTTCTGCCGCAACGAACGCAGGGATAACGCGGCGATACTAGAACATCACAGCGAATAAAGCAGAGGCATGTGACGAAACCGTGCTGTAAGTACAGCGAAAGTAAGCGCCAGACGGTGGATATCAAACCCGCATATGCCTGTGTCCTGCAGGGGAAGTCCACATACTTTACACAACAGACTCATCGAGGGGGAGCTTTCATCACCTTGTCGAGAGTTTCGGCATTAATAGTGCGGCGCATAACGGTTTTGTTACGAGTTTCCGGTACCGGTGCGGTGCGGGCTATAACATCTGGACATTCTCTCGCCGATTTGGAAAGCGGGTTGCATGCATGTCCTTTCTGGTTACGGCTCCGGAAGCGCTCGTTGCGGCGGCCACAGACTTGGCCGGTATCGGTTCGGCGGTGAACACGGCCAACGGCGCGGCGGCGGCGCAGACGTCGGCGTTGGTAGCCGCGGGCGCTGACGAGGTGTCGGCGGCTATCGCAGCGTTCTTCTCCGCCCATGGTCAGGCCTATCAGGTGATCGGCACACAAGCAGCAAACTTTCACAACCAGTTCGTGCAGGCCCTGACCGCTGGTGCGCAGGCGTACGCCAGCGCTGAGGCAGCGAATACTCCGGCTCTCACCGACAACCCGGTGCAGTTTGTGCAGCAGGAAGTCCTTCGGCTGATCAACACACCCAGCCTGCTCCTGACCGGGCGCCCCATCATCGGCAACGGTGCCAACGGCGCCCCGGGCACCGGACAGGACGGGGCTCCCGGTGGATGGCTGATCGGCAACGGCGGGAATGGTGGGTCCGGTGCCCGGGGACAAAACGGCGGCGCCGGCGGAGCGGCCGGGCTTATTGGCACCGGGGGCGCGGGCGGGGCCGGCGGGCTCTCCGAAGGGGGTAATGCGGGCAACGGTGCCAGTTTGG
>NZ_MVHT01000055.1 GCF_002086275.1 Mycobacterium intermedium
TCCAATTATTCCTTGCAGGACAGGCACTTTCGCATATCTACACCCCGAAACTCACAACGTTTCACGAAAAATCCGGGCTAGAACGGTGGCGCCTGAGAGGCCGCTCATGCGGTCGGTGTATGCCGCGACGACGATGTAAGCGCGATCAACGACAAGTCGATTGGCATGGCATGGTGCGACTAAAGCATCGTTGAACAGCCCATTAGAGCTTGATGTACCTTAGGCGGGGTGATTACCGGGGCCTTCCTTGCCGAAGCGGCTTCGGTCGTAGATAACAAACTCAACGTCTCGGGCGGCGTGCTGTCGCGATACTTCGTCGGGCCTGACCGACAAGCCGTCTTCGTGCTCGTGGTGCTGACCCAGGCCGAGACGGATAGTCCCTTTCAGGGCGTTGAGGTAGAGATCAAGCCCCCGACCGATGACGACTCACTGGTCGTCGAGTACGAGCTGCCAGAAGCCGCAGCCAAGGGCGAAATGGGATTCGCTTTCTTCAACGTCGAGGTAACGCTGCCGGTGAATGGCCGTTGGGTGTTTGTGGTTACTAGCGGGGCTGGAATCCTCTCACTTCCGCTGGAGGTGCACGGCTGACGACGCTGCGCGCTGCGGAACGCAGTACACCGACGGCAGTGCGTAGGCACACGACCTAATCGACGTGAGACAACAAATTGTGCGAGGCTGGCTCAAGCTGGATCGGTAGGACTGGACGCAAAAGGCGTCGGTTGTTTGCTACCAGTCGCGGCCACACGCCCAACTAACCATCGATGGCGTGAGGCGGATGTAATGACTTCAGATGCTCCGGCGTTTACTGACCCATCAAATAAGGTCAGCGTAGGCCTGAACTACAGCCGCGACGACGAGCGCTTGCAGGCTCGTCTCCTCATCCGCGGCTACCCGCTTAAGCGTCCGGTGCACAGGCCGTGGCAAGTCGAGGGTGGTCCGAACACCACCGCCAGCGCCGCGGTGCGCCATCGACGCGCGAGCCAGCGCCGCGGGGTCCTGCAACCCCGAGTTGATAGCGGCGCGGATCAGGTCGCCCATAGTAGTTTCCAGGTCCAGTGCCCGCCGTTTGAGGGCGGTACGCATGGCCGGGGAGAGGTGCAGCGTCGTGCGCATTGCCTCGTACACCACCGGTGTCGGGGAGGGAGGGGGAGTGGCCCGAGGGGCGACGCCGGCTTGCAATCCACTCGCAGCCCGCGCTATCGCCGCGGCTCCAGTCGGCCGGCGGATCACCGCGTCCCGCACTGCGTCGGCCGTCGAAAGCTTTTCCGTCATAACGTCACAGCCTCCCGCACGATCCGCACCGCTGCCATCAGTTCATCAAATACGCCTGCGTAGTCTCCCAGATGCTGTGGAAAACCGCGACCGAACGCCCGCTCGATCGCGCCTCGATCCCGCACGACGCTCCGCAGCACAGGAGCATTCGCCTCCGCCAAGACGCGCGGCATCTCCACGGCCTCCACCTTCCGCATGTCCACCAGCGTGAGCAGAATCGTCGTGGGACGGTGCTGCGTAATATCTAGCGTCGGCCAAACCCGGTCGATATCCGCGGCGCAAGGCCTAGTCGGAATGATCACCAGATCGGCTGCATCAACCGCCGCATCGATCACCGTGGCCGTTCCGGGGGGGGTATCTATCAGGAGCAATTCGTCGGGTTCATGCGACAGCACACGCACGTCAGCCGGCGTCGCCGGGACGACATCGAAGGGCAACGGCGTTCCCAAATGTGCCGCACGATCAGCCCACGACTCCGCGGATCCTTGCGGATCCGCATCAACGACACGCACCGGAACTCCACGCCGCATCGCAGCCGCGGCCAAAAACATCGCCGTCGTCGTCTTCCCGACGCCGCCCTTGGTATGCACAAGTGACCAGATCACAGTTCTCCAAACAACCCCGAATAGATATCGTACATCTCGCGCGCGAAACAAAGCCGCTGCTCAAATCTTCTGGACGCTGCGACCTACCAAGTGGTCGCGGCGTCTACCACGGACGACGTAGGAAGCCTCCTTGCTCAAGATGCACCACCACACGGACCCTCGAGGTCCTCAGTCGGTTCGCACATAGTACATATGACTAGACGACAATGTCATTGCATTGGCGGGGGGTTGTTTCTTCGCCAGTTCTGAGCAGATTACGGGCATTCCACAAAAAGCAGGAATCAAATGGCTCTGACCTCGCATCTGACGACACCTTCCGTAGCTTGATCGGGCCGTATCGTGACTCAAAGGCATCAAAAACTGATCAAAACGTACCTAAAAGTATGTATTGGCCCCTGCATCCAAACCTCTTCAATCCCAAGCGATCAGTGCAACAACTGCGTCTGACGGCTTGGGCGATGAGCGCGGCGACGCGTCGTGCGAGGGTGTCGAGTTTGAGGGTGGGCCTAGGTCGCCGGTTGAGAGTGTCGTGGAGGCGTTTAAGGAAGGCGGGTGCAGCCGATCGGGTTAGCCATAGTGGATCAGTAATAGCTTTGCGGGGCGCCTTCTTCGTCGATGATGGCGTGATCTGCAGCGAAGGCGCGATCAGCGCGTACAGGACCAGCTTGTGTTATTTGCGCGGGCAAATTCACGGACCCCTTATTTTCGTGCATATGACGCTACAAGATTGTTGAAGAATATTTCCGGAAGGAGCCTACGTGCGGAAAATCAACGCGAGGGGAAAACGCCTAAACAAAGGGCTCGCGCCCGTGACCTCGCCGGTGTGGCTAGCACCCTGATCTAGAAGCTTCGTGCTCGAGGTGTAATCCCCCACCCGGATGCGGCGGCATGACATCTCAACAGGGCGGCTGGCCCCGGCGCGGCGACGCGGAGCCAGATCGCCCCGCCGGAAGGAATCCGCTTCGAAGTCGGTGCCCGTTGTGCCCGGTGCATGCGACGACAAGCAGCCCGTACCCCGATTGCCATGGCTTTTCTGTTGATGCATCAGCACACTGAACGTTTCAGTCTCAATCTGATTCTCACACCACGAGCACATACTGCGCTGACTGTTGGTCGGCGGATCACGGCGTCGCGTACCGCATCCGCCGTCCAAAGCTTTTCGAGTCACAGTGCCGCGACCTCCCCATCGATCGCCGCTGCAATGAGTTCGTCGAACACTGCCGCATAGTCCCCCAACCCCTGCGAGACATCACGGCCAAATGCCCGCTCAATCGCCATCTTTGACCGCACAGTGCATCGCAATAACGGAGCACCCGCAGCTACTAAGGCATGGGGCATCGCTACCGCCTCTGCCTTCCGCATGTCGAGCATGGTCAACAGAATCGTCGTGGGACGGTGTGCAGTGATGTCCAACGTTGGCCAAATCCGATCGATGTCCGCGGCACGAGTTCCCGTCGGAATGATCACTAGATCGGCTGCATCAACCGCCGCGTCAATCGCCGCCGCCACGCCAGGCGGGCTATCTACCAACAGCAGCTCTCCGGGTCCGCTGGACAGCGCCCGCACAACCGACCCCGTCCCCGGAATGACCTCAAAGGGCAACGGAGTACCCCGATGCGCCGCCCGGTCGGCCCACGAAGATGCCGATGCCTGCGGATCGGCATCTATCACCCGCACCGGGAGCCCTCGGCGCACCGCGGCCGACGCCAAGAACATTGCGGTCGTCGTCTTTCCGACGCCGCCCTTCGTGTGCACCAGCGACCAGATCACAGCTCTGCGAGTCCCTTCAAACGCGCGCGGGGAAGCAGACACCGCTTCCCTGGGTCGACGCTGCCAGCTAGGTGGTGGACCCCACCTGCTAGTAACCGGCTCCCAAGTTGATCCGTGCGCAAAAACGCCAAACTGGCGAACCCACAGAACAGGCGAAAAAGCGGCTCCCCGCTGCACGCAACCCGCCTACCGCGAAGAACCTCCTGCCGAACGCAAATGAGATTAGGCCTTTCATGTGAGTTCCGGAACGATTTTCACAAATTGCCTTGGATGAACCCGCGGGTTTCGCGGCGGAAGCAGTGGCAACCGTCCGGCGCATGCCTGCAACGGCGCGCATCGCGAGTCGCCGCGCGCCAACATCACGGTGTCACCCGACGGCGCTTTGCGGCCACGCCTGCCACACCCACGGGGCCCACAGCGGTACCGTGCGCGATGTGTGGTCGCTATCCTCTCGCGCCACGCCGCTGGCAGGCGTGGCTGTCCTCGCCCTAGCCGCAGCGACGTTGGTGGGCTGCGGATCGGGGGACTCCACCGTCGCAAAAACACCAACCGCCAAACCCAGCACCGCGACGACGCCCGCCGGCAGCGCCGAAAGGACAGCAGACCCCACGCCCGCCACTGCTGCCCCGCCCACCAGCGAAGCACCGAAGGACCCGTGTGAGGTCAATCTCGCCTCGCCCACCATCGCGAAAGTCGTCTCGGAATTGCCCCGCGAGCCGCGCACCGCGCAGCCTTGGAATCCTGAACCGCTGGCCGGCAACTACAACGAGTGCGCGCAGCTGTCGGCCGTGATCATCAAGGCCAACACGAACGCGGGCAACCCGCCAACCCGAGCGGTGCTGTTCCACCTCGGCAAGTTCATCCCGCAGGGTGTGCCAGACACATACGGATTCAACGGCATTGACCCTTCTCAGACGACCGGCGACACGGTGGCGATGACGTACACCAACGGTGTCGGGTTGGCCAGCGTGGTGAAGTTTCACTGGAACGGCAGCTCCGTCGAGGTCATCGGGAATACGCGAGGTTGATCAAGCCGGTTGAGCCAGCCGGTTGAGCCTGCCGCCGCCAAGCGGCACCGCCTAGTTGTCAGACCATTCCCCTACAGTGGCAACCGTGTTCATCGGGGATGGCAGCGTCGTCTACAGCGCTTCGGATCTGGCATCCGCGGCGCGCTGCGAGTACGCGCTGTTGCGGGATTTCGACGCCCGATTAGGCCGGGGTCCCGCCGCCACCGTCGAGGACGAACTGCTGGCACGGACCGCTGCCCTTGGCGACGAGCATGAGCGGCGTCGGCTCGACCAATTGCGCGAAGAGTTCGGGGACGAAGTCGCCGTCATCGGTCGTCCGGCATACACGGTTGCGGGGTTCACGGCGGCCGCCAAGGCGACCCAGCGCGCGATCGCCAATGGCGCGCCGGTGGTGTATCAGGCCGCGATGTTCGACGGCCGTTTCGTCGGGTTCGCCGACTTTCTGATCCGCGACGGTGAACGGTATCGGGTGGTCGACACCAAGCTGGCCCGGTCCCCCAAGGTCACCGCGCTGTTGCAGTTGGCCGCCTACGCGGACGCGCTGACCGCTTCGGGCGTGCCAGTGGCTCCCGAGGCCGAACTGGAACTCGGCGACGGAAACGTGGTCCCTTACCGCGTCGAGGACCTGATCCCGGTCTACCGCACCCAGCGCGCGAGCTTGCAGCGTCTGCTCGACGGCCACTACGCGTCCGGGGCGGCAGTGCGCTGGGATGACGAAGGGGTGCAAGCGTGTTTCCGCTGCCCGCTGTGCGTCGAGCAGTTGCGCGCGACCGACGACCTGCTGCTGGTCGCCGGCATGCGAGTGAGCCACCGGGAGAAGCTGATCGACGCCGGCATCACCACCATCACCGAACTCGCCGAGCATTCCGGCCCGGTACCCAACCTGGCCGCGAGCGCCCTGACCAAGCTCACCGCCCAGGCGCGAATACAGGTCCGCCAGCGCGATACCGGCACTCCGCAATTCGAGATCGCCGACCCCCAGCCGCTGTCGCTGTTGCCTGAGCCGAACCCGGGTGACCTGTTCTTCGACTTCGAAGGTGACCCGCTGTGGACGGCGGACGGCACGGAGTGGGGGCTAGAGTATCTGTTCGGCGTGCTGGAGGGCGGGCGGAAGGGCACCTTCCGCCCATTGTGGGCGCACAACCGGGTGGACGAGCGCAATGCGTTGAAAGAGTTTCTGGCGATGGTGGCCAAGCGCCGCAAGCGCTATCCAAACATGCACATCTACCACTACGCGCCGTACGAGAAGACCGCGTTGCTGCGGCTCGCCGGTCGCTACGGCGTCGGCGAGGACGACGTCGACGACTTGTTGCGCAATGGTGTCCTGGTAGACCTTTATCCGCTGGTGCGCAAGAGCATTCGCGTTGGTGCGGAGTCCTTCAGCCTGAAGGCACTGGAACCCCTCTACATGGGCGCCCAGCTGCGCTCGGGGGACGTCACCACCGCCACCGACTCGATCACCTCCTACGCACGGTACTGCGAACTGCGCGACGCAGGTCGCGCCGACGAGGCCGCGACCGTTCTCAAAGAGATCGAGGATTACAACCACTACGACTGCCTGTCGACCCGCGAACTGCGTGACTGGCTGCTCATGCGCGCCTGGGAGGCCGGTGTCACTCCGGTTGGGGTGCAACCGATTCCGGATGGCGCCGCCATCGAAGACCACGACCAACTGGCCGCGACGCTGTCGGAGTTCAGCGGGGACACCGCGGCGGCGGACCGCACGCCAGAGCAGATCGCGGTTGCCTTGGTGGCCGCCGCCCGCGGCTATCACCGCCGCGAGGACAAGCCATTTTGGTGGGCGCACTTCGACCGGCTGAACTATCCCGCGGAAGAATGGTCGGACAACACCGACGTTTTTCTCGTCAGCGAATTCGCCGTCGTCGCCGACTGGCACACGCCTCCCCGTGCGCGCAAGCAACAGCGCCGCCTGCGGCTCACCGGTGAGCTGGCGCGCGGTGACCTGAAGACGAAGGTCTACGCCCTGTACGAACCTCCGGCTCCGCCCGGCATGACGGACGACCCCGACCGCCGGGCGGCGGCGAAGGCCGTCGTCGTTGAAGTCGACGACCCCGTCGTGCCCACCGAGGTCGTCATTCTCGAGCGAACGGGCGCTGACGGCAACATATTTCACCAGACTCCGTTCGCTCTGACGCCCGGGCCTCCGGTGCCGACGGGGGCGTTGCGCGCATCCATCGAGTCGACGGCCGCGGGCGTCGCCGAAGGTTTGCCGCAGCTACCCGAGACCGCGCTGATGGACGTGTTGTTGCGCCGCGCGCCGCGCACTCGCAGCGGCGCGGCACTGCCGCGCGGTGGGGACATCGTCGCCAACATTACCGAGGCGGTGCTGGATCTCGACTCGTCTTACCTGGCGGTGCACGGCCCGCCCGGAACGGGCAAGACCTACACCGCCGCTCGGGCGATCACGCACCTGGTCACCGCGCACGGCTGGCGGATCGGTGTGGTCGCGCAGTCACACGCCACGGTCGAGAATCTGCTGGGCTGCGTGATCGACGCCGGCCTGGACCCGCAGCAAGTGGCCAAGAAGCGCTCCGGCAGCGATGACCCACGCTGGCAAGAGATCAGTGAAAACGCCTACCCGACATTCATCGCCGATAATGCCGGTTGCGTGATCGGCGGCACGGCATGGGATTTCGCGAACAGCAACCGGGTGCCCCCGGGCAGTCTGGATCTGCTCGTCATCGACGAGGCCGGCCAATTCTGCCTCGCCAACACGATTGCCGTGGCCCCGGCGGCCGCAAACCTGTTGTTGCTCGGGGACCCTCAGCAACTACCGCAAGTCAGCCAGGGCACCCACCCCGAACCCGTCGACAGGTCCGCACTCGACTGGCTGGTCGACGGCCAGCCCACCCTGCCCGACGAGCGTGGCTACTTCCTCGACCGCTCCTATCGCATGCACCCTGCGGTTTGCGCTGCGGTGTCGGCGTTGTCGTATGGGGGCAGGCTGCACTCCCATGACGAGTGCACCGGCGCGCGTCGCCTTGCCGGATGCGAACCCGGCCTGCGGGTGCTTTCTGTTCGCCACCAAGGCAATTCGGTGGAAAGTCCCGAAGAGTCCGACGCGATCGTCGACGAGATTCGGCGCCTGAAAGGCAGCTTGTGGACCGATGAGCATGGTCCCCGCCGGTTGGAGCCCGCCGACGTGCTGGTGCTGGCACCGTACAACGCGCAGGTAGCGCTGTTGCGCCACCGATTGGCCGAGGCCGGCCTGGCCAAGGTGCGGGTCGGCACCGTCGACAAATTCCAGGGCGGGCAGGCGCCGATAGTCTTCATCTCGATGACGGCCTCATCCATCGATGACGTGCCGCGCGGGATCGCTTTTTTGCTCAACAGGAACCGGCTGAACGTCGCCATCAGCAGGGCACAGTTCGCGGCCGTGATCGTGCGCTCGGAACTGCTGACCCAGTACCTGCCGGCCACGCCCGCCGGTCTGGTGGACCTGGGCGCGTTCCTCGCGTTGACCCACGGCTAGCCGGACCTAGGCTAGGCAAAACGGTTACCGCGTCGGGAAATTGTCCCCGGTTCCGCCGTTGGTGCCGGGCGGGCGTGCCGCCGACTTGGCCGTCGGTTCCGTTCTGGCCGTTGTCGGCGACTCCGCCGGTACCGGTTCCGCCAAACGTGTCGACCGCCTACACACGGCATAACGTTCCCCTAAGGCGGCAGCCGTCCTAGCGGCCGAACGAACGACGAGCGTGGGTCGTCTGAAAGCCGTCCCTCCCGGAGCCGATCGGCGCTTCAGAACGGGCGTACGGGGTTGCGGCACGCGCTCGTCGCCCCGGGGCCACCAACGGTTGCGGGTCGACGCCGTCGACAGCGGCTTCCGAGGGCACCCGCTGTGGGACTCGCGGTGCCGGCTGGTCATCCGGTTCGCGACGAAGGATGTACTCGACGTATTCGTCGTCGTCGAAGTCGTCGTCGTATTGGTAGTCGTCATGCGGGTCTTCGTCGTAAGGCGGCTCGTCGGAGTGCATCGAGCCGGCGATGCCGACCAGGAACAGCGCGGCGACGATCCCGAACAGGGCGATGAACGCGGGCAGCAGCATCGACTGCGACATCGCGTCGGCAAATGGCTCGCGAGCAAAGTCGGGCAGTTGCAGGCCGACGCCCTCGTCCTCGAGTACGCCGGCGTCGCCGGAGCCGGACCCAGCTAATCCCGCCAAGAAGGAGGGCGGCATCTCGGAACCGATCCGCGATGTCATGAACGCGGCCATACCTGCGCTACCCAGCACCGCACCCAGCTGCCTGGTGGTGTTGTAGACACCCGAACTGGCGCCGGACAGTTCGGTCGGCAGCTTGCGGGTGGCAGTGGCGGCGAGCGGCGACCACACGAACGCCATCCCGGCACCCATGACGCACAGCGGTAACACCAGTCGCCAGATCGGCGTGCTCGGGTGCATCTCGATCGAAAGCCATGTCATGGAGATGGCCAGCACCGAAAAGCCGAAGCCGAGCACGGGCAGCGGATGGGCCCTGTCGATGATCCTGCCGGCGAACGGGGACAACACACCGCTGACGATCGCCAACGGCGCGAGCAGCACCGCCGATCGGGTGGGTGACAGGCCACACACCGCCTGCGCATAGAACATGAGCGGCAGCATCATCGCCGTCGACGCGAACGCGGTGACGGCCACTCCGATGTTGCACAGGCTGAAGTCGCGGTCGCGGAAGATCCGTAGCGGGACCAGCGCGTCCCTCCGGTTGATGGACTGCCAATAGATAAATGCCCACATGAACCCCACGCCCGCGACGAGCACCGCCCAGATCCAGGGTTGCCAGTGCGCGGACTGGCCTTGCTGCAGCCCGAACACCAGGAGAAACAGGCCCGCCCCGGACAACCCGACGCCGATGAGGTCGAAGCGTCGCTCGTCGACCGGCAACTCCGGGACCAGCCAGGCCGCCAATGCCAGGGCGGCGACGCCAAGAGGGAGGTTGACGAAGAAGATCCACTCCCAGCCCAGGGTGTCCACCAGTACGCCACCGGCCAGCGGGCCCATCAAGGTGGCGACGCCTGCGGTCGCACCCCAAGCGCTCATCGCCGTACCGCGGCGCTGCACGGGGAAGATCCGGGTGATCGCCGACAGCGTCTGCGGTGTGAGCAGTCCGGCACCCACACCTTGAACAGTGCGAGCGGCAATGAGCATGGCCGCACTGTTGGCCAAACCACATCCCGCCGAGGCGACCATGAACACCAACAGGCCAAGCAGATACAGATTCTTCGGACCGAATCGGTCGCCGAGACGGCCGGCGACCAGCAGAACCACCGCGTACCCCAGCAGGTAGGCGCTGGTCACCCAGATCACGGTGTCGTAACCGATATTCAGCTGCACCATGATGGTCGGGTTTGCGATGGCGACGACCGTCGCATCCAGCATGATCATGAAGAAGCCGAGCATCATCGCCCACAGCGCGTGCCAGGGATCACCGGGGTAGCTGCCCCCGAGAGTCCGACTCGTCGCCGCGGTCATGTCCACACCTCGATTCGGCTCCCGTTGAACGGGCATTGAGAACGGGTATTGGGAGGGCATCAGGCCCAGCCTTGCATTATCCCGGCCGGGCGTGCCGGTCGCTCGTCGACCTAGCGGGTAAATGCCAATGAGCCCGCGATACCGGCAGCGGACGCTAGCCTGGTAGGACGACGTTCTGAAGAGAGGCAACATGATCGGTCGAACCAAGAAGCCTGAGCTCGACTCTCAGCAGAATGGCCTCACGGGCAAGCCCAAAGCGTCTACCCGCGCACTGGCTCAAATCATCGAACGCAGCTCGCACATCCAAGGTCCGGCGGCGGAGGCCTATGTGGCCCGGTTGCGGCGCGCCCACCCGGGTGCCGGCCCGGCCGAGATCGTGAGCAAACTCGAGAAGCGGTTCCTGTCCGTCGTGACGGCCAGCGGTGCCGCCGTGGGCGCTGCGGCGACCTTCCCCGGTATCGGCACCATCGCCGCCCTCTCTGCGGCCGCCGGCGAAACCGCGGTGTTCCTCGAGGCCACCGCACTGTTCGTGTTGGCGCTGGCGTCGGTGTATGACATTCCCCTCGACCACCGGGACCGGCGGCGCGCGCTCATCCTGGCCGTCCTGGTCGGCGACAACAGCAAGACCGCCGTGTCAGAACTGATCGGTCCCGGGCGTACCACTGGCGGCTGGGTGTCGGAAAGCATGGCCTCGCTGCCGCTGCCGGCGATCTCGAAGTTGAACACGCGGATGTTCAAGTACTTCGTCAAGCGATTCACGCTGAAGCGCGGGGCGCTCATGTTCGGCAAGCTGATGCCGGTCGGCATCGGCGCGATCATCGGCGCCATCGGCAACCGGATGATCGGCAAGAAGTTGGTGCGCAACGCGCGGTCGGCCTTCGGTAACCCGCCGGCGCGCTGGCCGGTGACGCTGCACCTGCTGCCACCCGTGCGGGATGCGGGCTAGCCACGCCCGGCCGTAAAGCGGGCTGGCTTCTGCCGGACTCACTAGCGGATGGTCAGCAAAGAGTTAGCCTTTATGGGGCGGTAATCTGCACCGGTTGGCGAGGTGCGAGGTCGACCGCCAACCGGACGGCAAAAAGTTGCAGGTGTCGGGCAGGGTTGCCGGCAAAGCGCTTGCAAGACAAAGGAATCGAGGCGAACAGCGGCCGTGGCCAACATAAGTTCACCATTCGGACAAAACGAATGGCTGGTCGAGGAGATGTACCGCAAGTTCCGCGACGACCCCTCTTCGGTGGATCCCAGCTGGCACGAATTCTTGGTTGACTACAACCCCGAGACGGTGCATGACGGGGGCCAGGATGCCCCCGCCAAGCCCGCGACCCCGCCGGCGCAGCCCAAAGCGGCAGAACCCGCGCCCGCACCCACCAAGCCGGCCGCCACTCCCGCGGCGGGCAACGGCTCCCCCGCGCCCGCGGCGGCTCCGGCCAAGCCCGCCGGTCCTCAACCCGGCGAGGGTGACCAGGTGCAGGTGCTGCGTGGCGCCGCGGCAGCCGTCGTCAAGAACATGTCCGCATCGCTGGACGTGCCGACGGCCACCAGCGTCCGGGCCATTCCCGCCAAACTGCTGATCGACAACCGCATCGTCATCAACAACCAGCTCAAGCGGACCCGCGGCGGCAAGATCTCGTTCACGCACCTGCTGGGGTACGCACTGGTGCAGGCGGTCAAGCAGTTCCCCAACATGAACCGGCACTACGCCGAGGTCGACGGCAAGCCGACCGCGGTCACCCCGGCGCACACCAACCTGGGTCTGGCCATCGATCTGCCGGGCAAGGACGGCAAACGCTCGTTGGTGGTGGCCGGCATCAAGGGCTGCGAAGAACTGCGTTTCGCCGAGTTCGTCTCGGCGTACGAGGACATCGTGCGACGGGCGCGGGACGGCAAACTGACCGCCGAAGACTTCAGCGGCGTGACGATTTCGCTGACCAACCCAGGCACCATCGGCACCGTGCACTCGGTGCCGCGACTGATGGCCGGCCAGGGCGCGATCATCGGCGTCGGCGCCATGGAGTACCCGGCCGAGTTCCAGGGCGCCAGCGAGGAACGCATCGCCGAACTGGGCATCGGCAAGCTGATCACCCTGACCTCGACCTACGACCACCGCATCATCCAGGGCGCGGAATCGGGCGACTTCCTGCGCGCGATCCACGAGATGCTGCTCTCGGACGATTTCTGGGACGAGATCTTCCGCGAGTTGAGCATCCCCTACATGCCGGTGCGGTGGAGTCAGGACAACCCGGACTCGATCGTCGACAAAAACGCCCGCGTCATGGAGTTGATCGCGGCGTACCGCAACCGCGGCCACCTGATGGCCGACACCGACCCGCTGCGGCTGGACAAGACGCGTTTCCGCAGCCACCCCGACCTCGAGGTGCTGACCCACGGCCTGACGCTGTGGGATCTCGACCGCGTGTTCAAGGTCAACGGGTTCGCCGGTGCGCAGTACAAGAAGCTGCGCGACGTGCTGGGCCTGCTGCGCGACGCGTACTGCCGCCATGTCGGCGTGGAGTACACGCACATCCTCGACCCGGAACAAACGCGCTGGCTGGAAGAGCGAGTCGAGCAAAAGCACGTCAAACCGACTGTGGCGCAACAGAAGTACATTCTGAGCCGGCTCAACGCCGCCGAGGCGTTCGAAACCTTCCTGCAGACCAAATACGTTGGGCAGAAGCGGTTCTCGCTGGAAGGAGCCGAGAGCGTCATCCCGATGATGGACGCCGCGATCGACCAGTGCGCCGAGCACGGCCTCGACGAGGTGGTCATCGCCATGCCGCACCGCGGTCGCCTCAACGTGCTGGCCAACATCGTCGGCAAGCCCTACTCGCAGATCTTCAGCGAGTTCGAGGGCAATCTGAACCCGTCGCAGGCCCACGGTTCCGGTGACGTCAAGTACCACCTCGGTGCCACGGGCACGTACCTACAGATGTTCGGCGACAACGAGATTCAGGTGTCGCTGACCGCCAACCCGTCGCACCTGGAGGCCGTCGACCCAGTCCTCGAGGGTCTGGTCCGGGCCAAGCAGGATCTGCTCAACCACGGCGACACCGACACCGACGACCAGAAGGCCTTCTCGGTGGTGCCGCTGATGCTGCACGGTGACGCGGCCTTCGCCGGCCAGGGCGTCGTCGCCGAGACGCTGAACCTGACGAACCTGCCGGGTTACCGCGTGGGCGGCACCATCCACATCATCGTCAACAACCAGATCGGCTTCACGACGGCGCCGGAGTTCTCGCGCTCCACCGAGTACTGCACCGACGTCGCCAAGACGATCGGCGCGCCCATCTTCCACGTCAACGGCGACGACCCCGAGGCGTGCGTGTGGGTGGCGCAGCTGGCGGTGGACTTCCGCCAGCGGTTCAAGAAGGACGTCGTCATCGACATGCTGTGCTACCGCCGCCGCGGGCACAACGAGGGCGACGACCCGTCGATGACGAACCCGTACATGTACGACGTCGTCGACCTCAAGCGCGGCGTCCGCAAGAGCTACACCGAAGCGCTGATCGGCCGTGGCGACATCTCGATCAAGGAAGCCGAAGACGCGCTGCGTGACTACCAGGGTCAGCTGGAACGGGTCTTCAACGAAGTCCGTGACCTGGAAAAACACGGCGTGCAGCCGAGCGCGTCGGTGGAGGCCGACCAGATGATCCCGGCCGGGCTGGACACGTCGGTGGACAAGTCGCTGTTGGCCCGCATCGGCGACGCGTTCATGGCGTTGCCGGAGGGATTCACCCCGCACCCGCGGGTGCTGCCGGTGCTGGAAAAGCGCCGGGAAATGGCCTACGAGGGCAAGATCGACTGGGCGTTCGGCGAGCTACTGGCACTGGGCTCGCTGGTGGCCGAAGGCAAGTTGGTGCGGCTGTCGGGGCAAGACAGTCGCCGCGGCACGTTCTCCCAGCGGCACTCGGTGATCATCGACCGCAACACCGGCGAGGAGTTCACCCCGCTGCAGCTGCTGGCGACCAACAAAGACGGCACCCCCACCGGGGGCAAGTTCCTGGTGTACGACTCGCCGCTGTCCGAGTTCGCGGTCCTCGGCTTCGAGTACGGCTACACCGTGGGCAACCCGGACGCCGTGGTGTTGTGGGAGGCGCAGTTCGGCGACTTCGTCAACGGCGCGCAGTCGATCATCGACGAGTTCATCAGCTCCGGCGAGGCCAAGTGGGGCCAGCTGTCCACGGTGGTGTTGCTGCTGCCGCACGGGCACGAAGGGCAGGGCCCCGACCACACCTCCGGCCGGATCGAACGCTTCCTGCAGCTGTGGGCCGAGGGATCGATGACGATCGCGGTGCCGTCGACGCCGGCGAACTACTTCCACCTGCTGCGTCGGCACGCGATGGACGGCGTCATGCGCCCGCTGGTCGTGTTCACGCCGAAGTCGATGCTGCGGAACAAAGCCGCGGTCAGCGACATCCGGGAATTCACCGAGATGAAGTTCCGCTCGGTGTTGGAGGAGCCCACCTACGAGGAAGGCGTGGGCGACCGCAGCAAGGTCACCCGGATCCTGCTCACCTGCGGCAAGATCTACTACGAGTTGGCGGCGCGCAAGGCCAAGGAGAAGCGCGACGACATCGCGATCGTGCGGCTCGAGCAACTCGCACCGCTGCCCAGGCGCCGGCTCGAAGCGACGCTGGACCGCTACGAGAACGCCGAGGAGTACTTCTGGGTGCAGGAGGAGCCGGCCAACCAGGGCGCTTGGCCGTCACTGGGCCTGACGTTGCCCGAGGTGCTGCCCGAGAAGCTCACCGGGATCAAGCGGATCTCGCGCCGGGCGATGTCGGCGCCGTCCTCGGGTTCGTCCAAGGTGCACGCCGTCGAGCAGCAGGAGATCCTGGACAAGGCGTTCGCCTGACGCTCAGCCCCCGATCCGCGAGCGTGCGTGTTTGCACGTCGACACGCCGCGCGGGCCGGCATTTTGCGCGCGCTCGCGACGGAGATACGCAGGTACGGAAGGCCCACAAACTGGGAGCGGATAGCCTCGATCTCGATCCCAAGACGAGAGCCGAGACAAGGGGAGAGTGCTTCATGGAGGGTTTCGCCGGGAAGGTCGCGGTGGTGACCGGCGCCGGTTCGGGTATCGGACGGGCGCTGGCCATCGAGCTGGGGCGCTCCGGCGCCAAGCTCGCCATCAGCGACATCGACACCGAAGGACTGGCGGAGACCGAGGAGAAGCTCAAGGCCATCGGTGTGCACGTCAAGGCGGACCGACTCAACGTCGCCGAGCGCGAGTCCTTCGTCGCCTACGCCGACGCGGTGAACCAGCACTTCGGCAAGGTGAACCAGATCTACAACAACGCAGGCATCGCACACAGCGGCGACATCGAGATCTGCCACTTCAAGGACATCGATCGGGTGATGGACGTCGACTGGGGCGGCGTGTTGAACGGCACCAAGGCGTTCCTGCCGTACTTGATCGAGTCCGGGGACGGACACGTCGTCAACGTCTCCAGCGTCTTCGGCTTGTTCTCGGTGCCGGGGCAGGCGGCATACAACGCGGCCAAGTTCGCCGTGCGCGGCTTCACCGAGGCGCTCCGGCAGGAGATGATCACCGCCGGCCATCCGGTAGGGGTTACCTGCGTGCACCCGGGCGGCATCAAGACCGCGATCGCGCGCAATGCCACCGCCGCCGAAGGCCTCGACGCCGAGGAGATGGCCAAGGCGTTCGACACGCGGATGGCCCGCACCAGCCCGGAGCGAGCCGCCCGGATCATCCTGGACGCGGTACGTAAAAACAAGGCTCGGGTTCTGGTCGGAGCCGACGCCAAGGTCTTGGACGCCGTCATCCGGTTGACGGGTTCGGGCTACCAGGCGCTGTTTCTATCCGTGTTGCGCCGCGTGACCCCGCCATCACATCCCTAGGCCGGGTACCCGAGACCGCCGGTACCGGCTAACCTCGACGCTGAGCCGAAACTAGGGAGGGGCGTTCATGGAGGGTTTCGCCGGCAAGGTAGCCGTGGTGACGGGTGCCGGATCGGGTATTGGACGGGCACTGGCCATCGAGTTGGGTCGCTCGGGCGCCAAGCTGGCCATCTGCGACGTCGACACCGAAGGGTTGGCGGAGACCGAGGCGAAGCTGAAGGCCATCGGCGCGCCGGTCAAGGCCGATCGAATCGACGTCACCGAACGTGAGCGCTTCCTGCTGTACGCCGACGAGGTCAATGAGCACTTCGGCCAGGTGAATCAGATCTACAACAACGCCGGCATCGGCCACACCGGTGACGTCGAGGTCGAGCAGTTCAAAGACATCGAGCGGGTCATGGACATCGACTTCTGGGGCGTGGTGAACGGCACCAAAGCCTTTCTGCCCTACCTGATCGCCTCCGGCGACGGCCACGTCATCAACATCTCCAGCATCTTCGGCCTGTTCTCGGTGCCCGGCTACTCCGCCTACAACTCGGCCAAGTTCGCCGTGCGCGGCTACACCGAGGCGTTGCGTCAGGAGATGAGGCTGCACGGCCACCCGGTTGGGGTCACCACCGTGCACCCGGGCGGCATCAAGACCGCCATCGCTCGCAACGCCACCGTGGCCGAGGGACTCGACCGCGACGCCCTCGCCGAGCTGTTCGACAAGCGACTGGCCAACACCAGCCCGAAGCGGGCCGCCCGGATCATCCTGGGTGCGGTGCGCAAGAACAAGGCGCGCGTGCTTGTCGGTCCGGATGCCAAGGTCCTGGATTTGATGGTGCGCGTCACCGGTTCGGGATACCAGCGGATCACCGAGTTGTTCGTCAGTCGAGTCGTCCCGATGAAGCCCTGAGCGCAGACCGCACCTAACGGCCCAGCGGATGTTCCCCGAGCCACCCGTCGGCCACCGCCTGCGGATCCGCACCCCCGGCCACCTTGCGCCAGAGGTCGGTCAGGGCCTCGGTGTCCAGCACGCCGGCCACTTCGTTGATCGCCAGCAGTTGTCGCGCGGTCAAGGCGTTTCGGCGATACAGCGGCACCACGTTCTCGGCGCGGATCAGGGCGTTCTTGCTGCCGTCGGCCAGCACCACCAGGTCCCCGGGAATGTCCGGGTTGGCGGTGGTGGTCCACGCCGCGGTCAGCTCGTTGGACCGTAGCGAAGCGAAAAGCGCTGCGCCATTGGGGAATTCACGCGGACGCGGCATCTTGCAGCTGCCCACCGCCGCGGGGGCGTGGCCGCCCTTGACGATGCCCACGGTCAGCCCGTCACAGTGCCGCTGCACCAGGGCGAGGTCGGCGCTGAGATCCTGGCCGCCCCACGCCTGCCCGGTGGCCGGCGTCACCACCAACGCCGGCTTGTCCTCGGCGGCCGTGGTGTAGTCCCCCGATGCGACCCCCTCGGGCAGGGCCGCGTTCATCGCCTGGTAGACCTGCTTGTCCGACAGTGCCGAGTCGTCCGGTTGCAGGGAATGCAACACCTGACCGGTGAAGGCCGGGACGACGGTGAACTCGCCGGAGTCCAGCTTGGCCATCGGGTCGTCGGCGGTTTCGGCGCGCGCCGGGAAGCCGTACGACCGCAGCGCCGACACGTACAAGCTGGCCAGGAGCCTCGACTCGGGGTCGGCCTTAGACCCGACCACCAACTCCGGTCCGGGCGGTGCGGAGTGACCGCCGTGCTGCCCGAAACATCCGGTCACGACCAGCAGCAGCGCCAACAGCGGCGCAGCCAGCCTGGCGATGCTCACACTTAGTCGTCTGAGGATGCGGCCACGGCGACCGCCATGGCCACCGCCTCACAGACACGCAGGTCCAGCGGGCTCGGAACGATCCGGTCGGGCGCGAGGTCCTCGCGCACCACGGAGAAGATCGCCTCGGCCGCCGCGACCAACATCTTTTCGGTGATCCGGCGTGCCCCGACATCCAGTGCTCCGCGGAAGATGCCGGGGAAGGCGAGCACGTTGTTGATCTGATTGGGAAAGTCGCTGCGACCCGTCGCCACCACGGCCGCGTACTTGGCCGCTACCTGGGGATGAATCTCCGGGTCGGGGTTGGACAGGGCGAACACGATCCCGCCGGGTGCCATCGCGGCAATGAACTCTTCGGGGACGACGCCACCCGACACCCCGAGGAAGACGTCCGCGCCGGCCAGCGCCTCGGCCGCGCTGCCGACCACACCGCGAGGGTTGGTGCGGCTGGCCAGGTCGACCTTGACGGCGTTCATGTCCGTGCGCCCGGTGTGCAGAATCCCGCGCGAATCGAGCACGGTGATGTCCGAGACACCCGAGGCCAGCAGCAGGTTCGTGCACGCCACGCCTGCGGCGCCGGCGCCCGACACCACCACTCGCAACGACGACATGTCGCGACCGAGCGCGGTGGTGGCACCCATCAACGCCGCCAGCACCACGACCGCCGTGCCGTGCTGGTCGTCGTGCATGACCGGGCAGTCCAGCGCCTCGATTACCCGGCGCTCGATCTCGAAGCAGCGCGGCGCGGCGATGTCTTCGAGGTTGACGGCGCCGAACGTCGGGCGCAGCCGTACCAGCGTTTCGACGATCTCGTCGGGATCCTTCGTGTCGAGCACGACCGGGATCGCGTTCAGTCCACCGAACTCTTTGAACAGCGCGCACTTGCCCTCCATGACGGGCAGTGAGGCGGCGGGCCCGATGTCACCCAGGCCCAGTACCGCGCTGCCGTCGCTGACGACGGCCACCAGCCGGTTCGCCCACGTGTAGCGGGCCGCCAAATTGTGGTCCGCCGCGATCGCCCGGCTGACCTGGGCTACGCCCGGGGTGTAGGCGATCGACAGTGCGCGCTGGGTGTCAAGCGGCGTCGTGAGGCCTACGCAGAGCTTGCCGCCTTCGTGCGCCTCAAAGATTTCTTCATCGGTAACAACAACCTGGGATCGCTCGAGCGTTTCCGACACGGCCCCTAGGGTACTGATAACCGATTAGTCGACCTAATTCAGATCAGCTTAAGCTCGGTGACCGCATTGCGCTCGTCGACAAGTTCGGCGGTGCTCGCGTCGATGCGGCCGCGGGAGAACTCGTCGATGTCCAGACCCTGCACGATCGACCAGTTGCCGTCCTTGGTGGTCACCGGGAAGGACGACACGATTCCCTCGGGGACACCGTAGGACCCGTCGGAGTAAACGGCCATCGACACCCAGTCGCCCTCTGGGCTGCCCAGCAGCCAGTCGCGGGCGGCGTCGACGGTGGCCGAGGCGGCCGACGCGGCCGACGAAGCACCACGCGCCTCGATGATCGCGGCGCCGCGCTTGGCGACCGTCGGGATGAAGTCGTTTTCAATCCAGTCCTGGTCGTTGACGACCTCGGCCGCGTTCTTGCCGCCGATCTCGGCGTGGAAGATGTCGGGGTACTGGGTGGCCGAGTGGTTGCCCCAGATGGTCACCTTCTTGATGTCGGTGACCTTGGCACCGGTCTTCTTGGCCAGCTGCGAGATCGCCCGGTTGTGGTCGAGGCGGGTCAACGCGGAGAACCGCTCCTTGGGGATGTCGGGGGCGTTGCTCAGCGCGATCAGCGCGTTGGTGTTGGCCGGGTTGCCGGTGACGCCGATGCGGACGTCGTCGGCGGCGACGGAGTTCAGCGCCTTGCCCTGGGCGGTGAAGATGGCGCCGTTGGCCTCGAGCAGGTCGCCGCGCTCCATCCCCTTGGTGCGGGGACGGGCACCGACGAGCAGGGCCAGGTTGACGCCGTCGAAGATCTTGTTGGCGTCGGCGCCGATCTCGACGCCTGCCAGCAGCGGGAAGGCGCAGTCGTCGAGTTCCATCACGACACCTTCGAGCGCCTTCAGCGCCGGCTCGATCTCGAGGAGTCGCAGCTCGATCGGGCGGTCCGGACCCAGCAGCGAACCGCTGGCGAGACGGAACAGCAGGCTGTAGCCGATCTGGCCGGCGGCACCGGTGACGGCGACCTTGAGGGGACTTGCGCTCACGTCGGTTTGCTCCTCTTGGAAAGTCAGAAACATTCGTTCGGGTCGAAACTATCGCACGCCCGCCGAACCGAGTCCTCCGGTCCAAAACTCGTCAGCCGTCGTCACGGCCGCGGCGCGTACCATGGAGCACCGCCCGGCCAACCTGAGCTGTGTTAGGAGGTCGATGTGTTCCCAGGGTTTGATGCCTTACCCGAAGCACTGCGACCGGTCGCTCGGACTCGGACGGCGCAGGTGCAACCCGTTCCCAATTCGCCGGCCAAGACGCTGGTCGATTGCGGCGTCTACGTCGACGGCCATCGCCTGCCCGGCAAGTACACGCCCGAGGAGGCGCTGGCCAAAGTCCGCGAACTCGCACCGACCCAGCCGAATGCGTTCGTCTGGGTCGGGCTGCACGAACCCGACGAGGCTCAGATGCAGGAAGTGGCCGACGTTTACGGGCTGCACCCGCTGGCCGTAGAGGACGCCGTGCATGCTCATCAGCGGCCCAAACTCGAGCGCTACGACGAGACCCTGGTCCTGGTGTTGAAGACGGTCAACTACGTCCCGCACGAATCGGTGGTGCTGGCCCGCGAGATCGTCGAAACCGGGGAGATCATGATCTTCGTCGGGAAGGGTTTTGTGGTCACGGTCCGCCATGGTGAACACGGGGGGCTGCACGAGGTGCGCAAACGCATGGACGCCAACCCGGAGCACCTGCGACTGGGGCCGTTTGCGGTGATGCACGCGATCGCCGACTACGTGGTGGACCACTACCTCGAGGTGACCAGCCTGATGGAGGACGACATCGACAGCATCGAGGTGGTGGCATTCGCGCCTGGCCGCAACGTGGATGTCGAGCCGATCTACATGCTCAAGCGTGAAGTTGTCGAGCTGCGTCGCTGCGTCGCCCCGCTGTCGAACGCCTTCCAGCGCATGCAGCTGGACAACAAGGACCTGATATCGAAGGAACTACGGCGCTACCTGCGCGACGTCGCCGACCATCAGACGCAGGCCGCGGAGCAGATAGTCGCCTACGACGAGATGCTCAACTCGCTGGTGCAGGCCGCCTTGGCCCGCGTCGGAGCGCAGCAGAACATGGACATGCGCAAGATTTCGGCCTGGGCCGGCATCATCGCCGTACCCACCATGGTGGCGGGAATCTACGGGATGAATTTTCACTTCATGCCCGAGCTGGACTCGAGGTGGGGCTACCCGGCGGTGGTCAGCTTCATGGTCGTGATCTGCCTGGTCCTGTACGCCAGCTTCCGCCGACGCGGCTGGCTCTAATTTGTTGACCGCCGGCCGATCGGCCAACTGCCCTATGCGTGTCCCGACGTGAGCCAGGGATGCACGTCGCTGCTGATCCGGTCGACGGGCCAACCGGTGTGCTGACAGGCGTGAATCACCGCGGCAGCGCTCGAGGCAGCAAACACCGCGAACAAAGTGTGGTCGTTGGGGACCGCCACCACCATCATCAACGTGACCTGAGCCAAATGTTCCGCGGAGACAGCCGCTGCGCGACGAAGACGTTCGGCAACAGCGTTGGCGGACAGCGCAATCGGCTCTCCCTGGTACCACTCCACCAGAAAGCACGAGGCCGCAACGTCATCAATCATCGAACCGACCGTAGCGTCACAGCCGCCACGGTGAATCAGGGATTTCCCTGGAGTTTGGCCTCAACCAACGCTGCCGACAATCCGCCGCGTGACCGGATGCCCAGTTTGCGGTACACCCTGCTGAGGTTCATCTCGACGGTCTTGGCCGAAATGAACAGCTCGGCCGCGATCTCCTTGTTCGACAAGCCGCCCGCCGCTAGGTCGGCCACTCGCTGCTCAGACACAGTCAATCCCGTGCCGCTACCGCGAGACTGTTCGAGGCGAACAAGTTCCGCTTGTGCTCGTGCGGCCCACAGTGGCGTGCCGAGTTGCTCGAAGGCCTCTAGGGCTGCGCGCAAATTCGTTGCGGCCGATCGGATTCGACGCTTACGCCGTTGCAAGCCGCCCAGCAGTAGCTGGGTCCAGGCTCGTTCAAACGGCATCGGAAGTCGATCGTGGTGCGCCATTGCTCGTTCGGCAGCCACTTCAGCGGCGTCGAGGTCGCCCCGCGCGGCGAAGACCTGCGCGCGCCCACGCGCGGCGGTGGTTAACATCCATGGCCGGTCGAGTCGGCGACCGTTTTCTTCTAGCGTTGCGAGGAGCGGTTCGGCTTCCTCATGGCGGCCAAGTGCCGTCAGCGCCTCCACCGCGTACGGAATGAAAGCCGCAGTCACAAATTCTGTTCCGGGCAGTTCGTTCCACCCCTCCAGACGAGGTTGCATGATGGCCAATGCCTCTGCGTGGCGGCCACCGGAAATTTCCAGGAACGCCAAAGTTTCGATAGGGCGCTGGACTTCCACAGCGGACTTGCTTTTCTGCGCAAGTGCGATAGCAACTGCGGCGTCGGCGCGGGCGTCTTCTTCCCTTCCGGCGTAGGCGGCTACTGCAGTACGAACGGTGAACGCCACGGCCATTACGGGGTCGCCGCCGAGTTGCTGAGCGCGTTGCACCGCTTCGTCGGCCGCATTTGCCGCCTCGGCGAAATGCCCGCGCCAGATGGCAATCAATGTGCTGTTTATTTCCACCCACAGCATCTCCGTGTCAGCACCCCGCTCAGTGCAACGTGTGCGGACTTGCTGCATCAGCGCATGCGCCTCGTCGAGTTGGCCGGACCAAGCCCGGATCATGGCGCTGATTGCGTCAGCGCTCAGCGGAACCACCATGTCCGCGGCATGGTCCTGAAGCTCTAGGCTGCGTCGCAGGCTGTGTTCGTCCACGCCGTGGCCACAGTGGAAGCGGGCGTAGGTTCGCGCCGCGAGGGCTTGACTGACATACCCCGGATGTCCCCATTCCTCGGCCTGCGTCACGGCTTGCTCTGCACTGTCCAGGGCCGCGTGGTACTGCCCGGCGTTCAGCTGGGCGTGCGACAGGAACACCAGGATCGCCGCCAGCATCGCCGGTATACCTTTGGCGTCCTTGGCCGCCTGCGCAAGCAGATCGGCTGCTTCCAGGTGGCTACTGGTGTAGATGCGGATGCCGGCACGCACGATCAGCGCTTGGGTGCGGGCGAAGCCTTCGAGCTGGCGAAGCGTCGCATCGTCGAGGGCAGCGTCGGCGCGAACGGTGTTGCCCGAACGGAAGTGGTGCTCGGCGGTGCGTAATCGGCGCGCCGGCTCGTCGCCGCCCAACTTCATCGCCAACTCTAAAAGCTCTGCGGCCGCGACCGGCGCTCCTTGGGCGGCGGTAGCCTCCGCCGCGGCGTCCAGCGCGGCGACGGTGGCGGGGTCAGCGGAGGTGGCGGCCAGCGCCAAGTGTCGCGCCTTAAGTTCAGGTTGTTCGATGATCGTGGCAAGAGTTCGGTGCATGGCTCGCCGACGGGCGGGTGTCGCGCCTGTGTACACGCCCGTGGCGTACAGCGGATGGGTGAAGCGCACCTTGTCAGCGCTGATTTCGATGACGCCCAGATCTTCCATGGGTTCGAGCATTTCGACGATTCGAGTCACGATCATGCCGGTGGCGGCGGCGAGCAACTCCACGGTCGGTGCCGCCAAGCAGGCCGCAGCCAGCAATATCGCGTTCGTGGCGGGGTCGGCCTGTCCGATGCGGCGGTGCACTAAGGAAGCCAGGCTGTCGGGGAGTACGACCGTGGCCGCTGAAGCGTCCTCGGCTGTGGCGACAGCGAGTTCCATCGCGAAAAACGGGTTGCCGCCAGAGATTTCGTGGATACGGACAATGTTGGGCCGGGGCAATGTTCGGCCCAGACGCCTCGCGACCAGCGTATGTACGCCGCCCAGGGTGAGTGGCCGCAACCGTACTCGCAGAACAGCATCCGGTCGCCGGAACTGCAGCCATTGCATGTCGGACGAGTCGGGGTCGCCCGTGCGGATCGTAATGAACATCCCGACCCGCCCACTCAGTCGACGGACCGTGAAACCGATAACAGCTCTGCTAGAGGGGTCCAGCCACTGCGCGTCGTCAATCACGAGCAGTACCGGTTCCTTGCCACTGAGGTGTTCAATCAACGCAGAAAAAGCGGCAGCAACAAGTCGTTCGTCGGTGCCTGGACCGCTTGAGACTTCACCTGACCGCGCCCGCGTCAGCGCCATGCACTGGATCTTCGGCAGTCCCGCCAGAGCGTCATCGCCAATTCCACTCAACAAGTCAGCAACCGCGGCGTACGCGTAGCTCACCTCGGCTGGTGATCCTCGCGTCAACAACACCTGAAAACCACGAGCCGCCGCTTGGCTGACGGCCTCAAGCGCCAGCACGGTCTTGCCGATACCTGCCTCGCCCTCCACGACGAGACCCGCCGGGTCGGTCTGAGCCTGTGCGAGAAATTCCGATACTGTGCGGGCTTCCGCCTCTCGCTCCACCAGACCCTCGGACGTGGCCAACATCTTTGCAATGAGCAAACGGGTGACGCAATAAGAAATCGCAGAGTTGTCGCGAACGAACACGCCATAGGCACTGCGTTTTCGATCTCAATCAGGCGGTTTCTGCGTTCGGCCTGTCAGGTGGTTGCATGCTCGCGGGTATCGGGCGACGGCCTCAACGCGGTTGTGCGGCACGGCGATTGGGGTCGAGCACGTCCACACCGTCATCCTGCCAGGCCTGGCGCATCGCCTCGGCCCCCTTGAGTCGCACCCAGGCCGCCTCGGTCGCGGTGATGGGCGTTGCCGACAGGAATTGTACCGGGTCGCGCGGCGGTTGCAGCGGCAAATCCGCGATGTCGCTGCGGCCCAACAACACCGCCGTGAACGGCGCCTGCACCCACAGCGGCGAGCCGAGGTCGATCAGCGCGTCGGCGACCAGCACGACGCCGTCGACCACCGGCGTCGCAGCCAACACCGCGAGGCTGCGCGCCAGCCCCTTGACGGGCCGAGCCGGCTGCGGGTCACGCAGCGACAACACCACTTCGGCGCGTGGACCCTGCACCTGGTCGGCGAGCAGCGCAGTAGGGTCGACCATCGGATGCCGCGAGCAGCCCAACGATACGTAATGCACCAAACCCGCTGCGGCGGAGCGGAACCGGAGCACCTCGATGGGATCGGCGCCCAGAAATGTCACGCTGGCCGAGGCGGGCTCGGTAGCGAAGTGGGATTGCAAGTACGAGCGCACCTGCTGCAGGACTTGCGTCACGGCGTCGGCCTGGTCAGGTTGACCCCGGAATCGGCGTCGAACACGGTGAGCTTGGTGGTGTCGAAAGCGAGCTCGATCGACTTCCCGATCGCCGCCTTGGACTCCGCGGGCACCCGCGCCACGAACTCGTGTTCGCTGGCCTCCGATTCGGCCGCCAGCTCGTCCAACTGCGCCGCGTGTGCGTCATAGCTTGCATTGCTGAAGTACACGTACTTGTCCGAGCCCAACGATTCGACCATATCCACGGTGACCTCGAAGGACAGCGACCGGATGCGTTGGTACCCGTCGACCAGTGCGGCATCGCCGATGTGCTCGGGCCGCACGCCGACGATGACGTTCGCCGGTTTCGGGTGCGCCTCCATCACCGACCGGACCTCCGGGGCCAACGTCACCTCGCCGAACGGCAGCGTCAGCCCGACCGACGTCAACGTTGCGGGGAAGAAGTTCATGGCCGGCGATCCGATGAAGCCCGCCACGAACAGGTTGGCCGGACGTTCGTAAAGCTCGGTGGGAGTGCCGATCTGCTGCGCGACGCCGCCGTGCATCACCACCACGCGGTCGCCCAGCGTCATCGCCTCGGTCTGGTCGTGGGTCACGTATACGGTGGTGGTGCCCAGCCTGCGTTGCAGACGGGCGATCTCGCCGCGCATCTGCACCCGCAGCTTGGCGTCCAGGTTCGACAGCGGCTCGTCCATCAGGAAGGCCTTGGGATGGCGCACGATCGCGCGGCCCATCGCGACGCGCTGTCGTTGCCCGCCGGACAACTGCGCGGGCCGTCGGTCCAGCAGGTCCGTCAGGTCAAGGGTTTTGGCGGTCTCCTCCACCTTGCGCGCGATGTCCGCCTTCTTCATCTTCGCCAGGGTCAGCGGGAACGCGATGTTCTGCCGGACCGTCATGTGCGGGTACAGGGCGTAGGACTGGAAGACCATCGCGATGTCGCGGTCCTTGGGCGCCTTCTCGTTCACCCGTTCACCGCCGATCCGCAATTCGCCCGACGAGATATCTTCAAGCCCGGCAATCATATTCAGCGTCGTAGTCTTGCCGCAGCCGGAGGGCCCCACCAGGATCATGAACTCACCGTCGTTGATGGTGAGGTTGAGGTCACGTACCGCTATGTGACCGTCGGGGTAACTCTTGGTCACATGCTCCAACACAATTTCGGCCATCGCGCTATCCCTTCACAGCGCCAGAGGTCAGCCCGGCGACTATGCGTCGTTGAAAAATCAGGACAAAGACAATGATCGGGACCGTGATCACGATCGCGCCGGCCGCGATCGATCCCGTCGGCTCCTCGAACTGCGAACTGCCGGTGAAGTTGACGATCGCCACCGGCGCGGTGATCGCTGCCTTGGTGGCGGTCAGCGACAGTGCGAGCAGCAGGTCATTCCACGCGAAGATGAACACCAGGATCGCGGCGGTCACCAGTCCCGGAGCCGCCAGCGGGGCGATCACCTTGCGGAAGGCCTGACCGGGCGTCGCGCCGTCCATCTTGGCCGCCTTTTCCAAATCCCAAGGGATTTCCCGGAAGAACGCCGACAGCGTGTAGATAGCCAGCGGCAACGCAAAGGTGATGTACGGCAGGATCAACCCAGGCCAGGTGTCGAACAGCCCGACCGCACGCTCGATGTTGAACAACGGCGTCACCAACGAGATCGCTGGGAACATGGTGATCAGCAGTGTCATCCCGATGAGCAGCCGCTTACCTGGAAAGTCCAGCCGGGCAATCGCATAGGCGGCCATGGCGCCGAGCACCACCGCGATCACGGTGGTGGTCAATCCGATTCCGATGGAATTGATCAGCGCCGAGCTGAAGATATCGCCCCGGAAGATGCCGCGGTAGTTGTCCAGGGTCACCGATGACGGAATCAGCTTGCCGTCCTTGACCGTTGAGGTCGGTTTCAACGAGAGGCTGAAAATCCACAGCACCGGCAGCAACGCGTACAACACCACCAAGGTATCGACGACAACCCAGAACGTCCTGCGCCGCGCATCAACCGATTCAGCGCGCATCGACGTCACTCCCCGGAACTGCGGCGCCGAACAACGTGATGTAGACGATCGCAATCAGTGCCACGCAGCCAAATATCAGTACGCTGATCGCCGATCCCAAACCGACGTTGAAACCCTTGAACAGGTTGTCGTAGCCCAGGATCGACACCGAACCAGTGTCGTTCTCCCCCGCGGTCAGCACATAGATGTTGTCGAAGATGCGGAACGCGTCCAGGGTGCGGAAGAGTAATGCCACCACCACGGCCGGCTTGATGATCGGCAGGATGACCCTCGTCAGCCGCCGCCAGGGACCCGCACCGTCCACCTGCGCCGCGTTCAGCAGGTCCTGCGGGACCAGCGCCAGACCGGCCAGCAGCAGCAGCGCCATGAACGGCGTCGTCTTCCAGACCTCGGCGAGCACCACGATCCCCAGGGATGGGATCTGTTGGGTCAGTGGCGCACTCCCCTGCGGCAGCAAATTGGCCAGGTAGCCGGTCCCCGGCGTCCAGGCGTAGTACCAGCTGTATGAGGCGACCACCGTGACGATGCCGTACGGGATCAGCACCGCCGTGCGCACGAACCCCTTGCCCACCAGCGTCCGGTGCATCACCAGGGCCAGCGACAGGCCCAGCACAAACTCCACCGAAACCGAGGCCACCGTGATCGCCAGGGTCACCGCCAGCGCCGTCCACCAATAGCGGTCGGTCAGGACGGTGTGGTAGTTGTCCAGGCCGATGAACTTGGTGTCATGCGGGGTGGCGAAATTGTTGCGCTGCAGGCTCAGCCACACCGCGTAGCAGATCGGATAGGCAGTCACCGCAAGCATCAATGTCGCGGCCGGCGCCACCAGGGCCAAGGCCAATCGCCGTTCGCCCCGGCGGTTCCCGGTGGGAGCGGTGTCAGCGGAGGAAGCGATCACGGCAACAGGCCCTTGCCGTCGATGGCCTTCTGCACCTGGACACTGAGTTCGTCGGCGGTGCGCTCCGGGTCAATCTTGGTGACGGGGCTCAGCGCCCTGGACAGCCGCAGGGACACCGCCTGATAGGCCGGGGTGACCGGACGCACCGCGGCATCGGTCAGTTGCCGACGAATGATGTCGTACATCGGGTACTTGGCCTGGAATTGCGGGTCGGAGTACAGCGACGCCCGGACCGCGGGCAGGCCGCCCTCGATGGAGAGGTACTTCTGGTTTCGCGGGTCGCGCAGGCACCGGATGGCCTCGAACGCCTCGGCCTTGTGCCGGGTGGTCTTGGCGACCGCCAAGTTCAGCCCGCCCAGCGTCACCCTGGCCGGGTGACCGGCCACCACCCCGGGGTACGGCGCGAATCCGAACATCTTCTGGCTGGCTTCGTAGGCGATGCGGAACTGCTCGTCGGTGGGCACGAAGGTGCCGACGTTGTTGACGCTGCGGGCCAGTTCGGGAATCCGGTTGAGCGGCAAGAACGGCACCCCGCCTTTGACCGCGTTCTCCAACATGGAAGCGAACACATACGGCCAGTTGACCTCCATGGCCGCCCTACCCTGTTCGAACGCCAGCCGAGTGGTTCCCTCCTCCGCGCGACTGATGGACGGGTCGGCTCCGGGCGCAGTGGCCACCGCTTTCAGCACGCGCAGCGCAGCGACGGTCGCCGCCCGATGCCCGGGGGTGTCGGTCAGGGTGACCCGTTTGCCGTCGTCGGAAAGCACCTGACCGCCCACGCTGTTCAGCACGGTGTTGAACCAGACGACCAGACCCTCACCCGGGTTGGCTTGCGCGGCGATCCCGCTGGGCCGGCCGGCGGCATGCAAGCTGGCCGCCTCGGCGACCATGGCGTCCCAGTTGTCCGGCGGTTCGGGAATCAAATCACGCCGGAACCACAGCAATTGGGTGTTGGTGATGACGGGAGCGGCATACAGCTTCCCGCCCCACGTCGCCGTCTTGAGCGGGCCGGGCAGGGTGTCGGCGGTGGCGTCGGCGACGGCCAGGCCGGCCGGGTCGTCCGAGAGCGGCAACACCCAGCCCGCCTCGGCGAATTCGGCCGTCCAGACCACGTCGAGGCCCATCACGTCGAGGGTGTCGTCGTTGCCGGTCAGCCGGCGGGCCAGTTGTAACCGCTGCACGTCGGGCGAGCGGGGCAGGCTGATCTGCTGGATGGCATAGCGGCCGTTGGCCTGCTCCGTACAGCGCTGAGCGATCGCGGTGAATGTCGAGCCGTCCGTAGCCGGCGTATAGAGGGTGATCACCGTCCCGCGGTTGCTCGACCCGCAACCCGCCCCCAGGACCGCAGCCGCCAGCATCAGCGCAGCAGCACCCAGCCTGCGCACACGACCCACCAACGCAGCGGCCCTCGTGAGCTTTCCCGCGTCAGATCGCCAGGCGCGCCAGCAGATCCCGCGCCTTCTCCGCGTTCTGGGGATCGCAGAGAACGTCGTAGCGGCCGGCCACCAGTTGCATCGTCGAACTGAAATCCCGGGTGCCCCGCGCCATGGCATAGGGAACCGCGGAGGTGATGAGCCCGAAGAACACCCCGGCAACCAGGCCGGTGATCAGAGCACCCCACGGGTTGGTACTGAAGAAACCAAGCAACAAACCGATGAACAGACCCAGCCACGCGCCGCTGAGCACCCCGCCACCGAGCACTTTCCCCCAGGTCAGCCGGCCGGTGACGCGCTCCACTTGCATGAGGTCGACGCCGACGATGGTCACCTGCTGGACCGGGAAGTCCTGGTCGGACAGATAGTCGACGGCGCGCTGCGCCTCGGCATACGTGGGATAGGACCCGACCGGCCAACCCTTGGGCGGGGTGGGCAAACTGGGCACGGCGCGGCGACCTGCCGCGCCGCGTGTGGACGATGCACCGGAACCCTGCCCGGGTTGGAATGGGCTACTCATCGATCCTCATTCTCCTCTGCCTGGAACATAGTTTCACGTCCAGTCAAGGCCAGCACCCGTTCGCTCGCTGCGAACCGCTGCGAGCGACCCCGCTGGGCCGTATTGGTGCTGGCCAAGGACCGATCGGGCAGCGTGCGGGCAATCAAATCATGAAGTACTGCGCGGCCGTCCATAGGCTAGGTTGAGTTCATGACGGCTCCCCGCGATGACGGCTCGCCCTGGCCACCTCCGTCCGGGGGAGAGCAGGATCCGGACGCTACCTGGCTGGCGCCAACCTCACAGCCACCGCCGCCACCGAGCTACCAGTCGGGGCCGACGCCATATCCGCCCAACCCACCGGGCGCCGGCTACCCGCCACCACAAAGCCCACCACAACCGAGCTACGGGCAATTCGGTCAGCAGCCGTACGGCGCACCCACACCCGACTACCCGGCAGCTCCGTATCCGGCGGCACCGTATCCGGCGGCACCGCCCCCGCCGCCGTTGTATCCGGGCGCCGGCTACCCGCAGTATCCGGGCGGGCCCGCGGGCAATCCGTATTACTCCGGGCCGTCATCGGGCAACAACGGCATGGCGATCGCGTCGCTGGTCACCGCGATCGCCGGTGTGGTGATCGGGATTCCATTCAGCGTCTTCTGCTACATCGGCTTCCTGATCCCCGTCGTCGCGCTCGTGCTCGGCATCGTCGCGCTGAATCAGATCAAGCAGTCCCAACAGCCGGGCCGCGGCTTGGCCCTCGCGGGCATCTGGACCAGTGCGGTGACGCTGGGGCTGCTGGTGCTCCTTTTCATCATCGGCGTGGCGGCGATCGCGGCGAACAGTCGCTGACGACGGCTCCTTGGGCAGCGATTAGGACAGGCTCGACAAGCCAAGCCCGAGCGGCGCTCCTACGCTGAATAACCATGGCATCGGTCAACAGGGTGTACGTCGCGCGGCTCTCGCGCATGATGGTGCTGGGCCCCTACGGCGAATCCTTCGGCCGCGTCCGCGATGTCGTGATCAGTATCAGCATCGTTCGACAGCAGCCACGGGTGCTGGGGCTGGTGGTCGATCTTGCGACCCGTCGCAGCATCTTCATCCCGATCCTGCGGGTCACGGCCATCGAGCCCCAGGCGGTGACCCTCAACACCGGCAAGGTCTCCCTGCGCCACTTCGAGCAGCGCCCGGGTGAGGTGCTGGCGCTGGGCCAAGTGCTCGATACCCCGGTCCGGGTCACCGACCCCGAACTGCCGGAACTGGCGAACGTCGACCTCGTCATCACCGACCTGGGCATCGAGCAGACCCGAACCCGCGACTGGGTGGTGACCCGCGTGGCCGTCCGCAGCCAGCGCCGATTGGGGCGACGCGGCCCGGTGCACGTCGTCGACTGGCACCACGTGCAGGGCTTGACCCCGTCGGCCTTGGCGATGCCGGGCCAAGACGTGGCCCAGCTGCTGCATCAGTTCGAGGGTCGGCGTGCGGTCGACGTCGCCGACGTCATCCGCGGGCTGCCGTCGAAACGCCGCTACGAGGTTTTCCAGGCGCTCGACGACGAACGCCTGGCCGACATCCTGCAGGAGCTCCCCGAGAAGGACCAGGCGGAAGTGCTGTCGCAACTGGGCACCGAACGCGCCGCCGACGTGCTGGAAGAGATGGATCCCGACGATGCCGCCGACCTACTGGGAGCGATGAGTCCCACCGACGCCGAAACGCTGCTCACCGAAATGGATCCCGACGAATCCGACCCGGTGCGACGGCTGTTGAAGCACTCCCCCGACACCGCGGGTGGGTTGATGACGTCCGAGCCGGTGGTGATGACGCCAGACACGTCGGTTGCCGAAGCACTGGCCCGGATGCGCGATCCCGATCTGACCCCAGCGTTGTCGTCGATGGCGTTCGTGGCGCGTCCGCCGACAGACACTCCGACGGGACGCTACCTGGGTTGTGTGCCGCTGCAGCGACTCCTGCGTGAGCCACCCGGCGAACTGGTCGGTGCCTTGGTCGACACCGATCTGTTCACCTTGGACCCGGAGACGCCCCTACAGGCCGTCACCCGCTACTTCGCCGCATACAACCTGGTCTGCGGGCCGGTCGTCGACGCCGAAAAGCACCTCTTGGGTGCGGTCACGGTCGACGACCTGCTCGATCACCTGCTGCCCCAGGATTGGCGGGTGGACGTACAGCAACTCGACCCCGCGGGCAGGCCCGCGAGATCCGGAGGTTCGCTGTGAGCAAGGCGCCGTCGCGGGGCCTGTACACGCCGCGCACCTCGCGCACGTTCACTCCGCGCTTCGATGCCGATGCGGTGGGACGCACGACGGAGTCCATCGCACGGTTCTTTGGCACCGGCCGATACCTACTGGTGCAGACCATCTTTGTGACGGTCTGGATCTTGCTGAACGTGTTCGCGGTGAGCTTGCGCTGGGACCCGTATCCGTTCATCCTGCTCAATCTGGCTTTTTCCACGCAGGCTTCCTACGCCGCGCCGCTGATTCTGCTGGCACAGAACCGTCAGGAGAACCGCGACCGTGTTGCGCTGGAAGACGATCGGCAACGCGCTGCGCAGACCAAGGCCGATACCGAATATCTGGCGCGTGAGCTGGCGGCGCTGCGCCTGGCCATCGGCGAGGTGACCACCCGGGACTACCTGCGGCACGAGCTGGACAGCCTGCGGGCCTTGCTGGCAGAACTGCAGCCCGCCGAATCTGACGATGCGCCAGCGCGGGTGGTGGCCGACGAGATCACGCGGCGTGCTAAGAAATCGGGCTGAGAAAGAGTCCGACCATTGCGCAACTCCCGTTACGAGAGTTATGTATGGTGATCTAGTTCACGAAGCTAAGAAGCGTTGTAGTTCCGACGAAACAACCGACGAAGCAACTAGGACGGCCAGGTGCGCATAGGGGGTCGCTGGGGTGCCCGTCCGGCCGCTGCTGCGGTGCGGCAAGGCACTACTCGCGTTACGCGATCACCAGCATTCGGCGTGGCCGTCATTACTCCGTTGGTCTTTGCCGGCGCCGTCGCCGGTGCCGCGCCCTCGTTGCACCCGCGGCTTCCGGCAACGGCGCGGACGGCGATCAACAATGTGGCCGCGGTTGCCACCGGAAGTGCCCCCGCCCCGCGCATCGATATGAGCGGACCGACCGTCGTCGCCATCGCCCGCCCGCCCGCCAGCTTCCACGTCGCGGTCGCCGCGAGCTCCGCACCGCCGCCGCCGCGGATCGTGAATTCTCCTGGCACACTGGGCATTCCGGTCATGGCACTATCGGCGTACCGCAATGCCGAGCAGAAGATGGCCAGCGCGGCCCCAGAGTGCGGAGTGAGCTGGAACCTGCTCGCCGGGATCGGACGCATCGAGTCGATGCATGCCAACGGGGGCGCCACCGATTCCCGTGGCACCGCCATCAACCCGATCTATGGTCCTGCGCTGGACGGTTCGCTGCCCGGCAACGAGGTCATCGTTCAGAGCAATGTCGGCAACACGGTCACCTACGCCCGTGCGCTGGGGCCGATGCAGTTCCTGCCCGGCACCTGGGCTCGGTACGCCGCCGACGGCGACGGTGACGGGGTGCCCGACCCGCAGAACTTGTTCGACTCGACCTTGGCCGCCGCCCAGTATCTGTGCAGCGGCGGGTTGAACCTGCGGGACCCGAGCCAGGTCATGGCCGCGATCCTGCGTTACAACAACTCGATGTCCTACGCCCAGAACGTGCTGGGCTGGGCCGCGGCGTACGCGACGGGCGTGGTGCCGGTGGACCTGCCGCCGATCACCGGACCGCCACCGCCGATCGGCGACGCACACCTCGAGCACGGCGAGGGGGAGGGCCTGGGCCCGAATCTGCCGTTTGCCGTCAAAGGACCCGGCGCCAACTACGATCCGTTCGCCCAACGCGCTCCGTTGATCGAATTCGGGCCGCCCGACACGGCGAGCATGGCGCAGTGGCCGTGGATGCAGCAGGCGCCGCCATGGATGCAGCAGCCTCCGTGGATGCAGCAGCCTCCGTGGATGCAGCAGACGCCCACTCCACAGCCCGTGACGCCGCAGCCCGGCTGCACGCTGATCTGTATCCGCTCGCAGACTCCTGCTGAGGCGCCGGCGGCGGGGCCGGGCGCCCCGCCGCCCCCCAACGGCGGCATCGTCATCGCGCCGCCGCCGCCGAACGTCGCACCGCCGTTCCCGGACCCGTTCGCTCCGCCTCCGGCGGCCCCGGCGCCTGCCGCGCCGCCGGCCCCGGCGGCACCGCCGAACCCGGCCAACCCCGCCCCGCGGGCACCGGCACCGGTCCCGCCCGCGCCCGGTGAGCCGGCGCTGGCTCCGGTGAGCTGACCAACCAGACGCCTGCTCCCCTAGCCGAGCCGCCTACACTCGGCGGTGATGTCTGGAACCCACAGTGACGCCGTAGCTGACCTTCCCAACGCGATTCGCAGCGCGTTGGCCAAGGTGATTGACCCCGAACTACGGCGTCCGATCACCGAACTCGGGATGGTCAAGAGCATCGACGTCGCACCCGGAGGGGATGTGCACGTCGGGATCTACCTGACCACCGCCGCCTGTCCGAAGAAGGCTGAGATCAGCGAGCGCGTCACCCAGGCGGTCGCCGACGTTCCGGGTACCGGCGCGGTACGAGTCAGTCTCGACGTGATGAGCGACGAGCAGCGCACCGAGTTGCGCAAGCAGCTGCGCGGGGATGCCGCCGAACCCGTGATCCCGTTCGCCCAGCCGAATTCGCTGACCCGGGTGTACGCGGTCGCTTCCGGCAAAGGCGGGGTGGGCAAGTCGACGGTCACCGTCAACCTGGCCGCTGCGATGGCCGCACGCGGCTTGGCCGTCGGCGTGCTGGACGCCGACATCCACGGCCACTCGATCCCGCGGATGATGGGCACGACCGACCGACCCACCCAGGTCGAGTCGATGATCCTGCCGCCGGTCGCGCATGACGTGAAAGTCATCTCGATCGCGCAGTTCACTGAGGGCAACGCGCCGGTGGTCTGGCGCGGGCCGATGTTGCACCGAGCGCTGCAGCAGTTCCTGGCCGACGTCTACTGGGGCGACCTGGACGTATTGTTGCTCGACTTGCCGCCAGGCACCGGCGACGTCGCCATCTCCCTGGCCCAGTTACTGCCCAACGCCGAGATCCTGGTCGTGACCACCCCGCAGGCGGCCGCCGCCGAGGTCGCCGAACGCGCCGGCAGCATCGCCATCCAAACCCGCCAGCGCATCGCCGGCGTCGTGGAGAACATGTCCGGCCTCACGCTGCCGGACGGCACCACGCTGCAGGTATTCGGCGAGGGCGGTGGCAAGCAGGTCGCCGAACGGCTATCCCGCGCGGTGGGCGCCGAGGTGCCGTTGTTGGGTCAGATCCCGCTGGACCCTGCGCTGGTGGCCGCGGGCGACGCGGGCGTACCGCAGGTGTTGAGCGCGCCCGACTCGCCGGTGGGCAAAGAACTGCGCCGCATTGCCGACACGTTGTCGTCACGACGACGCGGCCTGGCGGGCATGTCGCTGGGGCTGGACCCGACGCGGCACTGACCCGCCGTTGTCGCGCCGGTCGGTTGCGTCAGGTCGCGTCGGTGTCGAACGGGACCTGTGTCGTCTGGTCGGCGTCGGTGGCATCGTCGGGTCGCGCGGCTCGAGTGGTCGGCCCGTTAGGTCCGGGCGCGTCCGCAGGCTTCCTGGGTTCCCCGACCGGCGAGGGCGCGGAGTTCGTTGGCCGGTCGAAGTTACCCGTGAAGATCGAGTCGTCGCCGTCGAGCAGATGCTTGGTGAGCGCGGCGCGTGGTGTCATGCCGCGCAGCTTCTGCAGCTCACTGAGCTGGCCCCGCAGGTCGTCGAATTCGGGGCCGATGTCCTCACGCAGTTGGCTGGTCATGCCGCTGAGGTAGTCGCGCGCCTGCCGCAAAGCACCTGCCGTCCAGCGGATGGCCCCGGGAAGCCGTTCCGGCCCAAGCACGACCAGCCCGACCACCACCAGGACGAGCATCTCTCCCCAGCCGATGTTGGCGAACATCAGATCAGTTTGTGATGACCCGCTGCGCCCGGCTGCGCCGCGCTCATCACTAGCTCGTATCCGGTTCGGGTTTGACGGTCAGCGTGACGTGACGTCCTTCGCGCACGACCTCGATCTGCGCGTCCTGCCCGATGGTCAGCTGTCGCACGGCGACGACCGCTTCGTCGGAGTCGGCGCCCGTACGGCCGCCGATCTTGACGATCACGTCGTTCTCCAGGACTCCGCCCTTCTGCGCGGGACCACCGGCCTTGACGTTGGCCACCTGTGCACCCGAGGCGATCGCATTGCTCACCGAGCGGGTGCTGATGCCCAGCGTCGGGTGCAGGATCTTGCCGTCCTTGATCAGGGTCTCCGCAACCACCTTCATCTCGTTGACGGGGATCGCGAAGCCCAGCCCGCTGGCGCTGTCGGACAGCGACTTGCCGGCCGTGTTGATGCCGATGACCTGGGAGTCCATGTCGATCAGCGGACCACCCGAGTTGCCGTGGTTGATCGAGGCGTCGGTCTGCAGGGCGTCGATGACGGTGTCGGTGTCGGAGCCCTCCCCCGACAGCGGCACGGGACGGTGCAGCGCGCTGATGATGCCGTGCGTCACCGTGCTGCGCAGGCCCAGCGGCGCTCCGGCGGCGATCACCTCGTCGCCCACCCGCACCTTGTCGGAATTGCCCAGCCGGGCCACGCTCAGGTTGTTGACGTTGTCGACCTTGAGTACCGCCAGGTCGGTCTTGGGATCACGGCCGACCAGGCTGGCGGGCACTTCCTTACCGTCGTTGAACACGACCGAAATCTTGAACTGGCTGGGGTTGTTGGCTGCCTCGGAGATCACGTGGTTGTTGGTGACGATGTAGCCGCGGCCGTCGATGACGACGCCGGAACCCTGCATGCCCTCCTGGTCGCTTTTTGCCTCGATCGTCACCACGGAGTCGGCGATCGCGGCCGCCACCTTGGTGAACCGGCCGGCCGGCCCCTCGGGGTTGTTGGAGGTGGACAGGGTCACCTTCGATGTGGTGAAGGCTTCGACGACCTCCGCGGTTTTGCGGCCGATGACCCCGCCGACGGCGCCGATCAGCAATGCGATCAACAACAGAACGGCCAGGGCGAGGTAGGAGACCTTGCCCCCGAACAGCACGTCTCGCACGCCCAGCTTGCCCGTGTAGCCCGGGGCGGTCCGCGGCGGGGGCGGCGTTACTGCCGGGCTCCCCAACGCGGCCGCGGCCCCAGGATCGCGCCAGGGGTCGTCGGGCTCGTCCTGCTCGCCGTCCTTTTCGGCCGCCAACGCGGCCGCGTCGATGGGATGGCGCTGCAGCGATTCGACGCCGTCGTAAGGGCGGCCGAATGCCTCTTCCAGCACCGGGTCGGCCGGCTTTTCCTGCGGCCTGAACTCACTCTGGTGCTGAAACTTCGGGGGTCGCACCCGTTCCGCGACGAAAGAGCCCTGCAAGCCCGGCGGGCGCCCGAACACCTGACGAGATGCCGGATCGACGGGGGGCCGGAAGATCGGACGCGGCGCCAGGCGAGGGTTGCCGTCTTGGCCGATGTTGTTGCCTTGGTCGGACGTCACGTGATCCTCTTCTGAGCCATTTGGGATTCGGCCGGGTGCGCGGCGCTGAGCAGCACGCCGCATCCCGTGTCCACCCTAGTATCCACGTGTTCGCGGCAATGCCTGGTTGCTAGCGACGTTTCCGCTCGTCACGAGCGTCGCGCTCGGCGAACTGGCCGGCAATGGGCGTCGCTTCATCGATCGGTGAGTGCGGAATCTCTGACAGCAAGCCGAGCAGCGTGCTCGGGATCCGGATCGGGTGCGAATCGCGCAGCGCGTCACGTGCGCGCGTGTGATCGTCGACCTCGGCCGCGCATTGCGGACACAACGAGAGGTGATGGGCGGCCCGCAAGTGTGCGTTCATCCGCAGTTCGCCGTCAACAAAGGCGGCGATGGCCTCGATGGACAGGTGCTCGGTGGACCGGAATTTCCGCGGCGCCCCTACCGGCGCATCGCTCTGCGAGGCGAATTGCGAGGGAAGCCACGAGAACGCGCGCCGAAACACATGTCCCCGTTCGACCATCACCCGCTCCTTCCCCGTCTGCAGGGGCCTTATCAAACCCTCAGACTTCGAATGTAGCGCGGAGCGGTGCCTGATAACCATGTTCAGCAACTAAAACCCTAGGATTTGGGACCTTCTGGCAACCATGTGGTAGCCGAACTGATGGATCGGGCCCCTTTGCGGTCTTAAGCGACGTTTACCGTGGGCCGGGCGAATTCGTTGTGCTCAGGGTGAGCGGCGAGGTAGTCGCGCAACGCCTGGCGTCCACGGTGAATACGGCTGCGCACGGTGCCGAGCTTGACGCCTAGGGTGGCCCCGATCTCCTCGTAGGACAGACCTTCGATGTCGCACAGCACGACCGCGGCGCGAAACTCCGGCGGCAGTGAATCCAGCGCCGCCTGCAAGTCCGGGCCGAGCCGCGAGTCGTGGTAGATCTGCTCGGGGTCCGGGTCGTCGGCGGGCACCCTGTCGTAGTCCTCGGGCAGCGCTTCCATCCGGATACGCGCACGCCGGCGAACCATGTCAAGGAACAGGTTGGTGGTGATCCGGTGCAGCCAGCCTTCGAACGTTCCGGGCTGGTAGTTCTGGACGGACCGGAACACTCGAATGAACGTCTCCTGGGTCAGGTCCTCGGCGTCCTGCTGGTTTCCGGACAGCCGGTAAGCCAGCCGGTACACCCGGTCGGCGTGCTGGCGCACGAGTTCATCCCACGACGGCATCGCCGACTTGTCGCCGGTCGCGTCGAAAATCGCGGTTCCCTGCAATCCGTCAACGGGCTCCACCCACTCGTCGTCCCGAAACTCTTGTGGGTGAGACATAGTGGTCGGGCTCAAGGTGGTGATGATCGATTCCTCCGAGTTCGCCTTGCGTCCAAGGGTTGATATTTCGTCAGTTTCGGCAACGCGACGCTGCCAATCGGTATTCCCGGCCCAGCGTCCTCCGCGATCCATACGCATTACCGTCACTTACCGGAGTGTGCGAGACGTATGAGCAAACTGAGGTTTAGCTGAGAAACCATACTGTTACGTACCCTGCCCAGGGTTTTTTCACGCTTATCTAGTGCCGATGTGACCTTTGTCGCGTCTCCGGCGTCGGGCGTGTCGGTGGGCGCATTCTGCCTGACTGCACCGCAACTTGGCATACGCTGCGGACATGGCCAGCAGCGACGACACCCCGGGCGACGACACCCAGGGCCAGGAAACGCCCACTCGGTCCCCCAGTCGAGCCGATGCGATCTCCGCGCATGCCGAAGGGTCGATATCTGAGGACGCGATCCTGGCGAGCGCCCGCGAGCGCGCCGTCGACATCGGCGCGGGGGCGGTAACCCCGGCGGTGGGCGCCCTGCTCAGCCTGCTGGCCAAGCTCAGCGGCGGCAAAGCCGTCGCTGAGGTGGGCACCGGTGCCGGCGTCAGCGGCCTGTGGTTGCTCTCCGGCATGCGCGAAGACGGTGTGCTGACCACGATCGATATCGAGCCCGAGTACATCCGACTGGCCAAGCAGGCCTTCCTCGAGGCGGGCATAGGGCCGTCGCGCACGCGGTTGATCAGCGGGCGCGCCCAGGAGGTGCTGACCAGGCTGGCCGACGAGTCGTACGACCTGGTCTTCATCGACGCCGACCCGATCGATCAGCCCGAGTACGTCGTCCAGGCCGTGCGCCTGTTGCGCTCCGGCGGAGTCGTCGTGGTGCACCGGGCCGCCCTCGGCGGGCGGGCGGGTGACCCGTCGGCCCGCGACGCTGAGGTTCTTGCCGTGCGCGAAGCGGCCCGAATCATCGCGGAGGACGAGCAACTGACTCCGGCGCTGGTGCCGTTGGGTGACGGCGTGCTGGCCGCGGTGCGCGACTGATATGTACGTCAGTTTGTCAAGGGGCAAGGTGAAGCGGCGCCGCGACCGTCGCCGTGGCCGCCGCTTCTTTTGACCACATGTGCGTGAGGCCCCAGCCCTCATACCGTCTAGTAGGTCGACTAGCAGGGCCGACATCACTCGTCCATCACCCATCGAACTGCTGCACCAGTTTCGCCAATTCGGCGCGACTGCACAGTCCGGCCTTGAAGGTAGCGCGGTAGATGTGTCCTTCTACCGTGCGGACGGACAGCGATAACGCCTCACCGATCTCCCGGTTGGTCAGTCCCTTGGCCACCAACAATGCAATCTCGCGCTGCCGGTGGCTGAACGGATAGGCGAATCGGGCGCCTGCGAGTGCCAGACTGGTCGCGCCACCACACTGCTTGGCCAGGCTCTCGGCGCGAGCACCGGCGCTCAAGGCGCTGCCACGACGATCGGCCAGTCGATAAGCCGACGAGGCATGGGCGGCGGCATCGGCAGCCGCAAGCAGATCACCCATCGTCTCGAAGTCGGCGGACACGGCTTCGAGTTCGGTGGCGGCGTCGTCGGCGAGCGCTTTGGCGTACCGGGCCGCGATCGGCGCGCGCGGCCCTTCGACCAGGGTGGCCAACTCCGCGAGGCGCTCCCCAACGGTGGTGTCGCAGAACTGGACCGAGGTCTGCAGGCATAGGACTTCGCTCGCGAGCATGCCGTGCGCACGGGCGAATGATGCGGCCTGCGCGGCGATCTCACGCGCACGCTCGGCCTGACCCTGCGCGGCGGCAACCCAGGCTTGTGCGAGCAGGTAGATGATCTCGATATACAGCAGGTGGGGACGACGGACTTCGGCCGCCGTTTCCAGCGAGCGCACAGCCTCATCGATGTTCCCCGATCGCGCCAGAGCCGCGGTGTAGTGCGACTGGTACCGATACGTGTGGCCCATGATCAGCCCGAATTGCCCCAGATCAAGCTGGCCGGGATGCAGACGCTGCCGAGCCGTCATGAGATCGCCGGCGGCCAACGCCACCGCCCCCAGGTTGGCGGAGCAGAACCTGCGTGCGATCGGCGCCATCTCGGCAGACCGGCGGTAGGCCTGTTCTGCCACCTCGGTGGCCTCGGCGAGGTCGCCCGCGAGCACCAGCACGTGGGTGTGCAGCTTGGCGAGGTTGGCGATGTTGAACGCGTCGGGTACGTCGTCCAGCATTTCCCAGCACCGCGCCGCCTCCCTGCACGCCTGGCTTAACTGGCCGCGCTCGCCATGGGCGAACGTCCGCATGCCGAGGCAGACGACGGCACCGTAGTTGTCCAGTTCGCCGGGATCGGCGCGGGTCAACGCCTCGAGTGCGCCGGTCGGGTTCGCGGTGAAGCCGAGATGCAGCCCGAGCAGCGTATTGAGTTGGTGTACGCGGACTCCCGTCGAACCCTGCAATGCCTGCTCGACCAGGCGGAGAACTTCATCCGGCTCGGCGAACCCGAACAGCAGATTCATCGCCATCAGGCTGAAATCGTCGAGGAAGTCATTGCCGCGCAGCTCGACGGGCTGGATGCGGCTCAGTTCGGCTACGGCATCGCCCTTTTGGCCAAGCAGAAACAGGGAGTAGGCGTGCCGGAGTTTCGCCCCGATGCCCCCGCCGGCGTCGACCGCGGCGCGCAAGCAGCGTTCGGCGAACTCGACGTCGAGCTGGGCAAGCGCGCCCTCCGCGGCGTTCACCAAGATTTCGACGTTCGGCGGCAGATCCGACTCCAGCCAGAGCCAGCCGAGCTGCACGGGATCGACCGGGGCCATGTTGTGCGGGCTGGCCATCGCCTCGGCGAGGCGACCGCGCAGCCGACTTCGCCGCAGCTCGCCGCACTGGGCCAGCCGAATAGCGGAATACAGCGGATGAGCCACCCGGATAACGTCCGGCGTTGCTTCGTCTGCGCAGATCAGTCCAAGGCGCTCGGCTTCAGCGGACGCTTCGGGGTCGGTGAACGAATTGAGCAAGGACCGGTTGATCGATCCGGCGACGGCTATCAGATCGAGGACCGCCTCAATCGACTCGTCGAGAACACCGAATTGCATTTCCACCAGGTCTCGCATGGCGGGCGAAACCGTCGGCGCCGCATGCAAACTCCACACGCCGTCGCGCTCGACCAGGTTTCCCATTGCGCGTTCGTGATCGATCACCTGCGTCAGATACGCGGCGTTGCCGCGGGTCAAATCCCACAATTGCTCGGCACTAGCGCCGCTTACCTCACCGGACAGTGCGCCTCGGATCACGTCCACGCTCGCGGATTGCGACAGTGGCGACAAGTCGATCCGGCGCAGGATCCCTTCCTTCCACGGGTTCATCACCGAATCGGGCGCGCGGGCGTTGCCCCGCACGGTGACAAGCACTTTGACGTTGGAACATTGCAGAAGGCTGTACACGACGAAGGCTGACAAATTGTCCAGCAGGTGCGCGTCGTCGATGCTGACCAGTACCCGGTCCGCGGCGCCGACGTCAGTCATCGCCGCGACCACCCGGCGGGCGGCGGCGTGCGGATCGTCCCGTTTCCGGCATGACCACTTGGTGAAGGCGCCCAATGGGATCGGCTGCGCGGAGGCACTTGCCACGACCCGATGGACGACCCACCCCAGGTTTTCGGCTGCGTCGGCCGCTTCCTCGGCAAGCCTGGTTTTGCCCACCCCCGCATCGCCGACCAGCAACACGCCGCGACAGTCTTCTGCGGCCAGCGCATCGGCGATCGCCCGAAGTTCGGTGCCCCGACCGACTATGGGACGGCTGACCATCACACGACGAATGTAGTTGCCAATTCCCACATTTGCGCGATTTTGTGAAGCATTCAAAACATTGTGTCGAGCGCCGACGCCGAGCCGAAATGAGGTAGTCGCCGGTGCGTCGAGGGGTCGGGGTGAGGTAGTCGACTACGGGGCTCGCCACACCTCCGGGGACCGACGATTCGCGACGGTCAGAAGTTTCGTCATGAGGTCGTGCTGGCCTCGTCGTTGGAGGCCGGTATGTCGTCTTTCGTGGTCGCAAGTCCCGAGATCCTTGCAAACGCGGCAACGGAACTCGCCGGGATCCAGCGGGCGGTGGAGGCTGCCGGTGCGGCGGCGTCCGGCGCGACGACACAGGTTCTGCCCGCGGCGGCCGACGAGGTCTCGATCACGATCTCGAGGTTGTTCGGCGACTATGCCGGGGCCTATCAAGCGATCAGCGCCCAAGCCGCGGCGTTTCACCGCGACTTCGTCGCGCAATTGAACGCCGCCGCAGCTGCATACGCCGACACCGAAGCCATCGTGGTCGCCGCGCTCAACGACCGCAGCGAGAAGCTGCTGGGGCGCCCGATGATCGGGAACGGAGCTGACGGGACCGCCGAACACCCCGACGGCGGGCCCGGTGGGCTGCTTTACGGCAATGGCGGCAAGGGCTACTCCCAGGACAACTCCCCTAACGCGGCAGGCAAGCGCGGGGGCAGCGGCGGAGCCGCCGGGTTGATCGGCAACGGCGGCGCCGGCGGGTCCGGCGGTAGCGGTGCGCCCGGCGGGAACGGCGGAGCCGGCGGATGGTTATTCGGCCGGGGCGGTTCCGGAGGAGACGGCGGCACCGGCGGTAACGGCGGCCACGGCGGAGCTGCGGGGTTGTTCGGCACCGGCGGCGCGGGGGGCGCCGGTGACGGCTTCGGGGCAGGCGGTGAGGGCGGCCACGGCGGGTTCCTGTACGGCGACGGCGGAAACGGTGGCAACGGCGGCAACCGCGGCAACGGCGGCGACGGCGGGGTGAGCGGCTGGCTGTTCGGCAACGGCGGTCACGGCGGAGCCGGGGGCACGTTCGGTGCCGGAGGCGCGGGCGGCGACGCGGGGCTGCTGGCCGGCAATGGCGGAGCCGGCGGGGCTGGCGGCGACGGCGGCAGCCCTGGCCAATCCGGCGCGGACGGTGGGCGCGGCGGCAACGGCGGCCTGCTGATAGGTCACGGCGGTGCGGGCGGAGCCGGTGGCCACGGCGCGGCCGGCAGCGCAGCCACCGATGCGCTAGCCGCCGGCGCGGCCGGCGGGCCAGGAC
>NZ_MVHT01000056.1 GCF_002086275.1 Mycobacterium intermedium
ACCACGTCGGCGACGCCGGTCGCGACGGCCATCGCCGCGTGCACAACGGTGCCCGCTCCGCCGCGACCGATCATCCCCGCAGCGCCGCCTTGACCGCCGGCGCCACCCGCGTCCGCGGCACCAACTCCGCCCCCGCCGCCATTGCCTCCGCCGCCGTAGAGCAGCCCACCGGTTCCGCCGTTGCCACCTGCTCCGCCGACCCCGGTTGCTGCCGAGGTGCCGCCACCGCCGGCGCCGCCGACGCCGCCCTGACCGATCCATCGACTGGAGCCGCCGTCGCCGCCCGATCCGCCCAGGCGTAGCCCGTCGCCTCCAGCTCCACCGGCCCCGCCGTCACCGACCAGTCCGCCGGTACCACCGAATCCACCCGCGCCGCCATTCGAATTGCCGACGCCGCCATGGCCGCCGGCTCCGCCTTGACCGAACAACCCCGCGGCGCCACCCGCACCGCCCGTGCCGCCGTCGGCGACCATGCCTTCACCCCCCGCACCCCCGTTGCCGCCGTTGCCCCAGAAGAACCCGCCGAGGCCACCGGCGCCGCCGGTCGAGCCGCTCCTACCCGCCCCGCCGGCACCACCGGCGCCGCCATGGCCGAACAACAACGCGTCGCCTCCGGAACCCGCGGTACCGCCGGCCAACAGCGGGTTTAGACTCGCTCCACCGTTCCCGCCCGCGCCGCCGTTGCCGAACAGGATTCCGCCGGTGCCACCGTGGCCCCCCGCCGCGCCGGCGCCGCCGCTTCCCCCGTTGCCGCCATTGCCGATCAGGCCGGCGCTCCCACCGTTGGTTCCCGGCACACCCGGCGTCGTGCTGGTGAAGCCGGCGCCGCCATTGCCGTACAGGATTCCGCCGGCGCCACCGGCCTGACCCGCCACGGTCGCGTCCGCGCCGTTGCCGATCAGCGGACGCCCGAACAACACCATCGTCGGGGTGTTGATGGCGTTCAGTACCGCCTCTTCGAAGGCCTGTAGCGGATTAACGCTGGCGGCTTCAGCGGTGAGATACGCACCGGCACTGGCGCTCAGTGCTTGCACGAACCGTTGCTGGAACGCGGCCGCTTCGGCGCTCAGCGCCTGATACGACTGTCCTTGCGCGCCAAACAACCTCGCGACGGCCACCGAAACCTCATCCGCGGCGGCGGCCAACAGTCTGGTCGTAGGTCCTTCGGCGGCCGCGTTGGCATCGCGGATCGCAGCAGCGATGCCCGACACGTCTGCGGCCGCTGCCTCCAAGATCTCCGGTTGAGCGAGTAGAAACGACATCCGGCACCTCCCCCGACACTGGCCGGCGCTCGCCTGCCAGTGCGCGTGAACGGATCATATCGCCGATCCGCGTTGATGATCCGGCTTTTTGACCAGACTTTGCGCGGTCCTACCGTCCACGGTGGGCCAATGCTCGCGCAAAGAACCCGAGGTTGGCGGGACGTTCGGCCAACCGTCGCATGAAGTACCCGTACCACTGGGTTCCGAACGGAACATAGACCCGCACCTGGTTTCCCGCGGCAACCAGCCGAAGCTGTTCGTCGTCGCGAATGCCGTACAGCATTTGGTACTCGAAATCGCCTGCACCACGCGCTGATTCGCCGGCCATCTCCGCCGCGGCTTGGATGAGCACCGGGTCGTGCGAGGCCACCATGGGATACCCCGATCCCGCCATCAGCACCCGTAGACACCGCAGATACGACTCGGTCACGTCCGCACTGTCCCGATAGGCCACCGGCGCGGGTTCGTCGTAGGCGCCCTTGCACAACCGCACCCGCGCGCCCACGGCGGCCAACTCCTCGCAGTCACCTACGCTGCGTCGCAGATATGCCTGCAAAACCGTGCCCACCCAAGGAAAGTCGACCCGCAGATCCCCTGCGATCGACAGCGTCGAGTCCGTGGTGGTGTGATCTTCCGCGTCCACCGTCACCCAGACACCCACTTGCTCGGCCCGCTCGCAAATGACGCGCGCGTTGTCGAGGGCGATCTTTTCGCCGTCTCGCTCGAGCGCCTGCCCCAGCGCGGACAGCTTGAGGGACACCTCGAGCGGGCGCACCCCTTCAGCCACGGCGTCTGCCCGCCGGCCCAGCCGGTCGAGCAGTTCGACATAGGCCTGCACCGTGGCGGTGGCATTGTCGGCGTCGGTGACGTTCTCGCCGAGATAGTCGATGCTGACAAGCCTGCCCGAATCACGCAGCGCAACAACGGCATTCATGACGTCATCCAGAGTGTCACCGGGCACGAACCGGTGGACCACCTGACGGCTGACCGGCGACCGCTCGACCACCCGGCGCAGCCCGGTGGACCGGCTGGCGGTCAGCAGGGCAGGTCGCACCGTGTGAGCGAAGATTCCGGCCATCAGTCGACCGCCATGTGCGGATAGGTGTAGTCGGTGGCGGGGACGAACGTCTCCTTGATGGTGCGGGCCGACGTCCAGCGCAACAGGTTCAACGGCGATCCGGCCTTGTCGTTGGTTCCCGATCCGCGCGATCCGCCGAACGGCTGTCGTCCGACCACTGCGCCGGTCGGCTTGTCATTGACATAGAAGTTGCCCGCGGCGAACCGCAACCGATGCTGCGCAGTCAGCACCGCTTGGCGGTCGTCGGCGATGATCGCGCCGGTGAGCGCGTACCGGGTTCCGGAATCGACGAGGTCGAGGATCTGCTCATACTGGTCGTCGGGGTAGACGTGGACCGACAGCAATGGGCCGAAGTACTCGGTGCTGAACGCCTCGTCGGTCGGGTCGTCGGACAGCAGCACCGTCGGGCGCACGAAATAACCTTCACTGTCTTCGTATTCACCACCGACGGCGATGGTGATCCCGGCGGCGCCTTTGGCCCGTTCGATGGCGTCGACGTTCTTGACGAAAGCGCGTTCGTCGATCAGCGCGCCGCCGAAGTTCGACAGGTCGGTGATGTCGCCGTAGCGCAACTCGGATGCGGCACCGAGGAAGTCATCACCCATCCGCTGCCACACCGAATGCGCTATGAACGCCCGCGATGCCGCCGAGCACTTCTGACCCTGGTAGTCGAACGCGCCACGGATCAGCGCGGTGCTCAGCACATCTGGGCGCGCCGAGGCGTGCGCAACCACGAAGTCCTTCCCGCCGGTCTCACCGACCAGGCGCGGGTAGCTCTGGTAGTTACCGATATTGGCGCCCACCTCCCGCCAGAGGCGTTGGAAGGTGGCCGTCGACCCGGTGAAGTGGATGCCGGCCAGCCGCGAATCGGCCAGTGCCACATCCGAAACCGCGTATCCGTCACCGGTGACCAGGTTGATAACCCCGGGCGGCAGCCCGGCCGCCTCCAGCAGCTGCATCAGCACACAGGCCGAGAACGTCTGGGTGATCGACGGTTTCCACACCACGGTGTTGCCCATCAATGCCGGGGCGGTCGGCAGGTTGCCGGCGATGGAAGTGAAGTTGAACGGCGTGATCGCATACACGAACCCGTCCAGCGGACGGTAGTCGATGCGGTTCCACTCCCCTGGCCCGCTGATCGGCTGCTCCGCCAGGATTTGCCGCGCAAACGCGACGTTGAACCGCCAGAAGTCGATCAACTCGCAGGGCGCGTCAATCTCGGCCTGGTACACCGACTTTGACTGGCCCAGCATGGTCGCGGCGGCGACCCTTTCTCGCCACGGCCCGGCCAGCAGGTCGGCGGCGCGCAGGAAGACCGCGGCGCGTTCGTCGAACGGCAGTGCCGCCCAGTCGCCTTTCGCGGTCATGGCAGCGTCAATGGCCGCCGTCGCGTCGGCGTGGCTGGCGTTCGTCAGGGTGCCCAGCTTGGCTGAATGCCGGTGCGGTTGGACGACATCGATCCGCTCGCCGTCGCCCATCCGATGCCGGCCGGCGATGACGTGCGGCAGCTCGATCGGATGGTCAGCGAGGGCGGTCAGGGCGGCCTGCAGCCGGGCGCGTTCGGGGGAATTGGGTGCGTAGTCGTGGACCGGCTCGTTGACCGGTGCGGGAACCTCGGTGACAGCGTCCATGTTTGCCAGGGTCCCCCTGCAACCCGCACAGATGGTTGTCTGATCGGACAATACTCAGGACATGTACTAGTAGAATCAGACAATATGCGCGCGACCGGTGTGGGACTGGGCCAGTTGCTGCTGGCGCTCGACGCCACCATGGTCACCTTGGTCAGCGCCCCGCGCGGCCTGGACCTTCCGGTCGCATCGGCCGCGCTGATCGATTCCGACGACGTGCGCCTGGGCCTGGCGCCCGCGTCCCGTTCTGCCGACGTGTTCTTCCTGGTGGGCGTGGGTGCCGACGAAGCGCTGCGCTGGGTCAAGGGGCAAATCAAGGGACGCACGAACGCACCGGTGGCGATCTTCGTCAAACAACCCTCGGAAGCACTCACGACGGCGGCGGTACGCGCCGGATCGGCCGTCGTGGCCGTCGAGCCACAAGCCCGCTGGGAACGCCTCTACCGGCTGGTCAATCACGTCTTGGAGCACCGCGGTGACCGTGCTGACGACGAGTCGGGCACTGACTTGTTTGGTCTTGCACAGTCCCTGGCCGACCGTATCCACGGCATGGTCAGCATCGAAGATGCGCAATCTCACGTGCTGGCATATTCGGCCTCCAACGACGAGGCCGACGAACTGCGCCGGCTGTCCATCCTTGGGCGCGCGGGGCCGCCGGAGCATCTGACATGGATCGGCCAGTGGGGCATTTTCGATGCGCTACGGGCCGGCGACGAGGTGGTGCGCGTGGCCGAACGGCCGGAATTGGGGCTGCGCCCGCGTCTGGCAATCGGCATCCATCAGCCGCAGGCCGGACGGCCGCCGGTGTTCGCCGGCACAATCTGGGTTCAGCAGGGCTCACAGCCGCTGGCCGATGACGCCGAGGAGATGATGCGCGGCGCGGCGGTGTTGGCTGCGCGGATCATGAAGCGACTGTCCAGCCGGCCGTCCACACACACCCGCCGGGTGCAGCAGCTGTTGGGCCTGGACGTCGGCGGTCCCGGAGAACAGGGCGATGCCGGCGAGGTGGAAATGATCGCCCGCGAGCTCGGCCTGCCCACTGGGAGCAACGCCGGAAACGCCGCCCTGATCGGCTTCGATACCGCCGTCACCACCGATGCTGCCGACACCAATGCGACCAACACCCGCAACGCCCGGCTGACCGAGGTTTTGGCGTTGAGCGCCAGTGCATTTCGCCCGGACGCCCAGGTAGTTTCGAACGGCTCGCGAGTTTACGTACTGCTACCGCAGATCACCGCCAGCCGGCCGGTTGCTTCGTGGGTACGCGGCACGATCGGCGCGCTGCGCAGTCAGCTAGGCGTGGAACTGCGGGCGGCGATCGCCGCGCCGATCGCCGGGCTTACTGCAGTCGCGACGGTACGAAGCGAAGTGGACCGCGTGCTCGATAGCGCTGAGCGGCACCCGATCTCGCTCAAGCGAGTCACCTCCTTGGAGGAGGCGCGCACCACCGTTCTGCTTGACGAGATCGTCACCATGGTGTCCGCCGATGCGCGGCTCATCGATGAGCGCATACGCGACCTGCACGAGCAAGATCCGGTGCTGGCGCAAACATTGCGGTCGTATTTGGACAGCTTCGGCGACGTCGCGGCCGCGGCGAACTCGCTACAGGTGCATCCCAATACGGTGCGTTACCGGGTGCGACGGATCGAGAAACTCTTGTCGACCTCATTGGCCGATCCTGATGCACGACTGGTCTTTTCGCTGGCACTGCGGGCACTCGAGAGGCCGCGGCAGCCCGGACAACATTGACAGAGCGCCACGGTAAAGCCCAAAGAGTGAAGTCACTTCCGCTCGACGCAATTCGCCGGCGGTGTGTGGATTTTGTGGAGGCTCCCGTGACGAATCAACCGGATCATTATCGATCACCGGGGGGCTATGGTTATCCGCCACCGCCACCGCCACCGCCACCGCCACCGCCCGGTTACGGCTACCAGTCCGGGACCCCGGGCGGTTATGGATACCCGTCGCCGTGGCCGCAGCAGTCACCGCAGGTCAGTACCAACGGACTCGCCGTCGCGTCGCTCATCTGCGCCTGCGTCTCGTTGGCATGTATGGGGTACGGGATCTTTCTTGGGCGTCATTTTCGGAATCATCGCCTTGTTTCAGATCAATCGGACCGGTCAACCGGGGCGCGGCATGGCTATTGCCGGAATCGCTATCGGCACCGTGGTCACTGTCGGGTGGGTGATATTCATTTTGCTCGCGGGCTTCTTTGGCGCTCACGACGCCAACAAACACAATCACCGCTATCACCGGTATGACAGTTCTGCACCCATGCCTGTGCCGATCGATGTTGCCACGCAGCCGCTCGGTCTCGTCAATTCCGGTTGAGCGGTCCCAGCACTCTGCCGGTATTGCAGATTTCTCTGGGAGAACCCGTTGGCGAACTCTATGGTTAGCGAATAGCAGTTACCGGGGAGGCCACTTGGACGGGACGCCGTTCGGCCGCTACCGCCTCATTGAGGTGCTAGGTCGTGGCGGCATGGGCGAGGTGTGGCGAGCATTCGACACCATCACCGAGCGGGTGGTCGCGCTCAAAGTGCTGCCCGTTGAGCTCGCCGACGACGAGACCTTCCAGCAGCGATTCCGTCGCGAAGCCCGCTCCGCGGCCGGGCTCGACGAGCCGCACGTGGTGCCCATCTACGACTTCGGTGAGATCGACGGACGTCTGTTCGTCACGATGCGTCTGATTCAGGGCTGCGATCTGCAAACACTGGTGGCGCGCAAACCGCTACCGCCCGAGCGCGCCATCTACATCATCGACCAAGTGGCCTCGGCCCTGCACGCCGCGCACCGCATCGGCCTTGTCCACCGCGACGTCAAGCCCTCCAACATCCTGGTCACCGACGACGACTTCACCTACCTGATCGACTTCGGCATCGCCCGCACGACCGGGGAAACCTCCCTGACGAACACGGGAAGCGTCATCGGCAGCTGGGCATATCTGGCACCCGAACGGTTGACCAGTGACCGCAGCGACCATCGCGCCGACATCTATGCGCTGGCCTGCGTCTTGCACGAATGCCTCACCGGGAGCCAGCCCTTCCCCGGCGACAGTCTCGAACAGCAATTGGGTGCCCACCTGACCGCACCGCCCCCACGCCCGTCCAAGATTCGCGCCACCCTGCCTCCCGACATCGATGACGTCATCGCGAAGGGCATGGCCAAGAACCCGGAGGAGCGTTTCAACAGCACCAGAGAACTGGTTGCCGCGGCTCGCAACGCCATCACCGCCCCCGTCAAACAGCGCCGGCCACCTCCGCCACCCGAGGCACCCCCGCAGCCGAAGCCCAAGCCCAAACCGCAGCCCGCACCGCAACAGAAGCCCCAACCCAAGGCCCAACCTTGGTACGCGCCACCCGCCCGGCCGCCGGCCTGGTCATCGCGTTCCGTGGCGATGACGAGCCAGCGCCCGTACCGCCAACCACCCGCTTGGCCACCTTTCCGGCCGGTCTGTACCGCGCCGACTTCGGCCCACCGAGCACGCACGGCCAGGCCGACGAGGGCGGGACGGCGTCAACCGGACAGTGGTCCGTCCGCTCCGAGTGTGGATCCAACGGTTGCGTGGCCACCGCCTCTGCGAACGGCGGTCCCGCCCTGCTGTCGGACTTCGTTTTCGACGAAGTCGACGGCAAGTGGCAATCCGTCGCCACCTCCTGGCCTACCACCGCCCCGGAAGGCGTCACGGGTTTCACGGGTTGCAAGTTCCCCGGCGAGTACTGGACCGTGATCACGCTGCAGCCTCAACCTGACGGAACGATGACCGGCGACTACCGCGCCGAAAGCAGCATCACCGAAACCTCGTGCACCACCGAGCGAACCGTCACCTTCACCCGAGTCGGCGACGCCGTCGAAAGTGAGGCCAGCAATCCCGCCAACCTGCCGGCGCGGACGGTGTCTCCCGCGCGAGGGTTCCGCGGCCGCTACCGCGGGACCGAAACCCCCGACAACGGTTGGCCGCCATGGTCCTGGGATGCCACCGTTGCAACCCACTGCCTCCGCACCGGCGAACGTTGCATCAGTTTGATAGACGCCGCGGACAATTTCTACGGGCGTTACTTATTCGCACACGATAAATGGACCACCGACGCGGTCGGCGATAATCCGTGCGCCTCCGATAATGTCACTGCACACTCGGTACTCCATTTGGAAATTCCCCTGCCGCAACAGCACGAAGATCCGTTCAACACACTTACCGGTAGCGGGCATCGGGAGGTGACGGGCCACAGTCGTTGTACCGCCTCATATGGCGAAACACTGGGGCTGGCGCGCACCGGTGACTAACCGACCCTGACGTCGCAGCAATGGGACGCGAAATATAGACGGCGAATACGCCAATCAAAGCAATCCAATTTTGGGGCAAGAGTTTTGTTCACGGTGAGGGTAAATCCCTGTGTTGCAGCCGATTTCCGTGCGGTTAGGCTTTGAGAATGGCAGATCCACCGAAGTCCTACCTAGTGCTGGCCTCGCAACGCAGCGGCAGCACGTTGCTGGTCGAATCGCTGCGCGCTACCGGTGTGGCCGGCGAGCCCCAGGAGTTCTTTCAGTACCTGCCGACCACCAGCCAATCCCCCCAGCCTCGGGAGTGGTTCGCCGACGTCGACGACGAGTCGATTCTGAGCCTGCTCGATCCGCTGGACGAAGGTAAACCCGACCTCGCGCCGCCGGAGATCTGGCGCGACTACATCCGCACGGTCGGCCGAACCCCGAATGGCGTATGGGGCGGCAAGCTGATGTGGAACCAGACGCCGCTGCTGTTGAACCGCGCGGCCGGATTGCCCGATCGATCGGGTGAGGGCCTGCTGTCGGCGATTCGCGACGTCGTCGGCGAGGATCCGCTGCTCATCCACATCCACCGACCTGATGTGGTCTCGCAGGCGGTGTCCTTCTGGCGAGCCGTACAGACCCGGGTGTGGCGAGGCCGACCGGACCCGGTGCGCGACGCGCGCGCCACCTACCACGCCGGGGCGATCGCGTACGTCGTCAAGATGCTGCGCGCCCAGGAAGAAGGCTGGCGGAACTGGTTCGTCGAGGAGAACGTCGAACCGATCGAGATTTCGTATCCGGTGTTGTGGCGCAACCTGACCCAGGTGGTGGCCGACATTCTTGAGCGCCTCGGACTGGACCCGCGCCTGGCACCGGAGCCGGTGCTGCAGCGCCAAGCGGATCAACGCTCTGACGAATGGGTAGACCGATACCGAGCGGATGCCGAAAGAGAGGGACTACCGACATGACCGCAACCGCGGAGACTCTGCACGTCGACGAACTGCGGCTATTGGAGGCCGAGGCGGTACACATCATCCGCGAAGTCGTCGCCGAACTTGAGAAGCCGGTCCTGCTGTTCTCGGCGGGAAAGGATTCCATCGTGCTTCTTCGCTTGGCGGAGAAGGCTTTCCGCCCATCCCCACTGCCCTTTCCGGTGATGCACGTCGACACCGGGCACAACTTCCCGGAGGTCATCGAATTCCGTGACCGCAGGGTCACCGGCCACGGACACAAGCTCATCGTGGCCTCGGTGCAGGAATCGATCGACAAGGGCCGCGTCCCCGACCCAGGCCCGACCGCGTCGCGCAACCGGGCCCAGACCCGCACGTTGCTCGACGCGCTGGAAGAAAACGGATTCGACGCCGCGTTCGGCGGCGCCCGCCGCGACGAGGAACGCGCCCGCGCCAAGGAACGCATTCTGAGCTTTCGCGACGAATTCGGCCAGTGGGACCCCCGTGCCCAACGCCCCGAACCGTGGACCCTCTACAACGGGCGCATCAAAAAGGGCGAGCAGGTGCGCGTGTTCCCGCTGAGCAACTGGACCGAGCTGGACGTGTGGCGCTACATCGAGCTGGAACAGCTTGAAATACCGTCCATCTACTACGCGCACGAACGCGAGGTGTTCGAGCGAGACGGCATCCTGCTGGCGGTCTCGGAATACGCCAGCCCGCAGGACGGCGAGCAGGCGTCCAAGGAATGGGTGCGGTACCGCACCGTCGGGGACCTGACCATCACCGGCGCCGTGCGTTCCAAGGCCACCGACATCGCCGGGGTCATCAAGGAAATCTCGGCGGCAACGGTGTCCGAAAGAGGCGAAACCCGCGCCGACGACCGCACTTCGGCCGCCGCGATGGAAGACCGTAAGCGAGAGGGTTACTTCTGATGACCACCACCGAGAAGTCTGAGCAGGGCGAAAGCTTCCAGCCGGCCAAGGGCATAACGCGCCAGCTGCTGCGGATCGCCACCGCTGGTTCGGTGGACGACGGCAAGAGCACGCTGATCGGCCGCTTGCTGCACGACACCGACAGCTTGCCGCTGGACCATCTGGCTGCCGTCACCGACGAAGAAGGTATCGCCGATCTGGCAGCGCTGTCGGACGGGCTGCGCGCCGAACGCGAGCAGGGCATCACCATCGACGTGGCCTACCGGTTCTTCTCCACCGCCACCCGCAGCTACATCCTGGCCGACACGCCAGGACACGAGCGCTACACCCGCAACATGTTCACCGGCGCTTCCAATGCGCACGTGGCGATCCTGCTGGTCGATGCCCGCGCCGGTGTGCTGCGCCAGACGCGTCGGCACGCGCGCATCGCAAAGCTGTTGGGTATCAAGCACTTTGTCGCGACGGTGAACAAGATCGACCTGGTCAATTTCAACGAAGACGCGTTCCGCAAGGTTGAGGAAGAGCTGAACCAGACGGCGGAACGCCTTGGCGACGTCGACATCCAGACGATTCCGATCGCTGCCAAGTTGGGCGACAACGTCGTACACCGCTCGACGAGAACGCCGTGGTATGACGGCCCGACGCTGCTGGACTACCTGGAGAACGTCGAATTGGCCGCGCCCCAGCCCGAGCCCTCCCGGCTTCGACTGCCAGTCCAATGGGTTTCGCGTCCGACCGACAACGTGCGCCGCCGCTACACGGGCCGGCTCGCAGCGGGAACGCTGAGCGTCGGCGACGAGGTCGTGTCGCTGCCCGCCGGCACACGTTCGAAGGTGACCGCGCTGGACACCCTGGACGACGACCGAACGACAGCCGTTGCGCCGCTGTCGGTGTCGATCGAGCTGGAAGACGACATCGACGTGGGCCGCGGCGACGTTTTCGTCAGCGGCGCCGAGGACGCCGTTCCGCCCGTGCTGGCTCGGGAAATCGACGCACACGTCTGCTGGTTCGTCGACTCACCGCTGCGGGCCGGTGACCGGCTGGCGCTCAAGCAGACCACCAAGACCGTGCGGACCACCGTCCAGGAGCTGCACTCGCGCCTGGACCCCGAGACGCTCGACGAGTTGGATCAGCCGGTTGAATTGACCCTCAACGACATTGGCACGGTGACGTTGCGGACCAGCTCGGTCATCGTCGCCGACCCGTATGACGAGAATCGGGACAGCGGTGCGTTCATCCTGATCGACGAGACCACCAACGACACGGTCGGCGCCGGCACCATCATCGAAGCCCGCGAGGTCAAGCCGGGCACCCACGCCCGCACCGACATCCGTTGGCATCCTTCGGCACTGGACCGCAAGCACCGCTGGAAGGCGACCGGCCAATCCGGCGCAACCATCTGGTTCACCGGCCTGCCCGCCTCGGGCAAGTCGACGATCGCGGTCGCGGTGGAACGTGCACTGGTGGAGTCGGGACGGATCGCGTACTTGCTCGACGGCGACAACTTGCGCCACGGCCTGTCCGACGATCTGGGCTTCTCACCCGGAGACCGGACCGAAAACATCAGGCGGGTAGGGCATTTGACGCGACTTTTGGCAGATGCCGGTGTGGTGGCGCTGGCCTCGTTGGTATCACCGCTGAAGTCGGACCGCGAGACGGCCCGCGCACTCAATGACGCCGCCAAACTTCCGTTCATCGAGGTTCATGTCAGCACCTCACTCGAGGAATGCGAGAAGCGTGACCCCAAGGGCTTGTATGCGCGCGCACGCAAGGGCGAGCTGAAGGGCTTGACGGGTGTGGACGCGCCTTATGAGCCGCCGGAGGACCCGGATCTGGTGCTGGACACCACCGGCGCCGACATCGACGAACTTGTCGCGCAGGTCATCGCGCTGCTGAACGAACGCAGCCCGCGCTAATTTCCGCCGCGAGCAGACGCAAAGTTGTCTTTTTTCAAGGGAAAATGTACAACTTTGCGTCTGCTCGGCGTTCAAAAGTGACCTAGATTCAGGGCGAGCCAATCACTTGGTGGAACCGGGGCGCTGGGAAAACATGGCGGCGTGAGTGGCGTGAGTGACAAAGGGTGGGGACGGCTCCGGGCGGTATCGGTGGATTGGTGGGCCACACTGCTGGCCGGCGTGATCGTCGCGTTGGCGGTGGCCGACGTGCTGCCTCGGATCCCCTGGTAATCACCGTGAGCACGGTGACCTCCGAGCCTGCGGAGTCCGAAGAGGCGGGCTTTACCAGCACGCGGCCGCTGGATTACCTGCCCGGCATTCTGCTGCTGGTCGCGGTGGGCTTGCTGGGTAAGTACGCCCAGATCTGGTGGAACTCCCTTGCCCGTCACCAACACTGGACGGTGCCCGATATCGAGTACGTCTTGTGGGCGATCGTGATCGGGCTGCTGATCACGAACACCGTTGGGCTGCACAGGGTCTTCCGCCCCGGCGTGCTGACCTACGAATTCTGGCTCAAGGTCGGGATCGTCCTACTCGGCTCCCGGTTTCTGCTTGGCGACATCGCCAAACTCGGTGGCGCCAGTCTGATCCAGATTCTGGTCGACATGACGATCGCGGGCACGATCATCCTTCTCGCCGCCCGAGCCTTCGGGTTATCGGGCAAGCTCGGTTCGCTGCTGGCCATAGGCACCTCGATCTGCGGTGTGTCGGCCATCATTGCCGCGAAAGGCGCGATCCGGGCTCGCAACTCCGACGTGAGCTATGCCATCGCGGCGATTCTGGCACTCGGCGCCGTGGGGTTGTTCACGTTGCCGTGGTTGGGGCATGTGATCGGACTCAGTGATTACGAGTTCGGCCTGTGGGCGGGCCTGTCGGTGGACAACACCGCCGAGACGACCGCGACCGGCTACCTGTTCTCCGATCACGCCGGCAAGATCGCGGTGTTGGTGAAGTCCGTCCGTAATGCGTTAATCGGTTTTGTGGTGCTGGGTTTCGCGCTGTTCTGGGCCGCACGCGGGCAGGCCGACGAGGTCGCCCCCGGTGTGCGGGCCAAGGCCTCGTTCGTCTGGCGCAAGTTCCCGAAGTTCGTGCTCGGCTTCCTGGCGGTCTCGGCCGTCACGACGCTGCACTGGTTGAGCAAGGGTCAGACGGCGAACCTGGCCAACGTGTCGAAGTGGGCGTTCCTGCTGACCTTCGCCGGTGTCGGCCTCAACACCGACATCCGCCAGATCGCGCGGACCGGTTGGCGGCCGCTGGTGGTCGCCGTCATCGGGTTGACGGTGGTCGCGGTGGTCTCGTTGGGCATTGTGTTGCTGACGTCGCGGGTCTTCCATTGGGGCGTCAGCGTCTGATTGCTCCTCGCCGCTACAGGTCCAACAAAATTCGCAATGCGGCGTCGACGCGGCGCAGATCGCCTGCGCTCAGATGGCCCACGCTGTCGCCTAGCCGACTGGGATCGACTGCCGCCGTTTGCTCGGCCAGCACCCGCGTGACACGACCGGCGATTTCAACCTCCGGTCGAAAGCTCGCGGCTCGGGCAGCTGTGGACGTCGGGGCGACCAGCCACGTCGACAAGGGTAGGTGGTCGGATTGGACCACGACCGCATATCGAGGGCCGGACTGCTCGTGGCCGCGGACATCCCGCGGAGAGCGCAGCCGGAAGACCTCACCACGCACGCAGCGTCTCCATGTCGCGAAGCACCTGCATGGCCTCGGCACGGTCGGATTCGTCGGCAGCCAGTGTCGCCGCCTCAGCACGGATGGTCGCGGCAGCCTCGCGGCGTGCTGCGTCGATAAGAGCTGCACGCACCGCCGCAGAAACTGATGTGCCGTCCTTCGTCAACACCTCAAGCGCACGGGAGGCGTCCGCGTCAAGTCGGAAGGTTATGGTGTCAGCCACTTCACCAGCGTAAGACAACTCGTATGACATTCCACTTCGCACTGCCCTAAGACGGCACCCCCGCGCGTAGGGTTCCTATATGAACAGAACTTTCGTCGTCACGTTGGCGCTCGGAGTGATCGTCGCGCTGTTCGGCCTCATCTGGGCATTGCAAGGCTTCGGCGTGCTGCAAGGCAGCCCGATGAGCAACACGACGACCTGGTCGATCATCGGCCCGATCACCTCGCTGGTAGGCATCGCGCTAGCGGTCTTCAGCTGGCGCAAAATCTCGGCGAAGTAGCGTTTTACGGCGCTTTACCCCTCTGCCACGGTGAAGTTCACCGTGTGCCAGCCAGTCGCGCCGTCGGGGGTGGGTGGAGCCTGGTCTGACGTTTGTACGGCTCCGGTGTTGTCGATCGCACGCACGGTAATGCTCTGCCTCCCAGAAGTTTTCGCCTCCCAGGGAAAGCTCCACAACCGCCAGGTGTCGTTGGAATAGCCGGCGCCCAACTGGGCCGGCTGCCACTCGCCATCGCCGATGCGAACCTCCACTGCCCGCACGCCGCGGTTCTGCGCCCAGGCGACACCGCCGAACACCACCGGGCCCGGCGGCACCCGTTGACCCCGTTTGGGCACGTCGATGCGCGACTCGGTCTTGATGGGTGCCTTTGCCGCCCAGCCATAACGCGTCCAGTACGCCTTGGCCCTGTCGAAGCGGGTCAACTCCAGATCGACGACCCACTTGGTGGCCGACACGTAGCCGTAGAGGCCGGGCACCACCAGCCGGGCCGGGTAACCATGTTCGACGGGCAGCGGCTGGCCGTTGAGCCCGATCGCCAGGAGCGCCGCACGGCGGTCGGTGAGTGCCTCGACGGGCGTGCCGGCGGTGAACCCGTCGATCGACTTCGAGAGGACCATGTCGGCGTCCTGGTGCACGCCAGCGGCCGCCAGCAGGTCTGCCACCCGGTAGCCGGTCCAGATCCCGGTCGAAATAAGGTCGCCGCCAACGGGATTCGACACACAGGTCAGCGTCGTCACCGATTCGACCACCTCGAATCGGTCCAAATCGGCGAAACTGTAGGTAGTTTCGCGGTCCACCATGCCGTGGATGCGCAGCCGCCAGTCACCGCGGCTGAGTTGGGGGGTCGAAAGCGCGGTGTCCACCCGGTAGAAGTCCGCGGCGGGGGTGATAAAACTCGGCAGCGCAACGCCCTTCGGCTGGACCTCCGGCGGTATCGGCGTTGCGGGGGTTCGCGGTGGAGGAAGGGCGAAGTTGGTGCGGTCACCGGCCACCGAATGCACCATTCGGGTGATCACCGCACCCGCTACCCCGCTGACGACCCCGATGCCTAACAGTCCCAATGTCAGCAACGAACGCCTGCGTGCATCGCGGTCGTCGTCGGCGCCGTCGTCTGAGCCCTCTGAGTCCTCCGAAACAGGCTCGAACCGACGGACGAGCCAGCGCAGCGCAACCACGCCGCACGCGGCGCCCACGATGGTGGGGATGGTGTCCAGCGCCGTCGCACCGTGCCGCGACAGCACCGCCGCGCAACCGAGGACGCCCGCCGCGGCGATCGCGACGCTGCCGACCGGGCGGCGCCGAGTCTCGAAACTCCCGGCAATGGCGGCAATGGCGGCGATGACGATCAGCACGACGACAGCCAGGAAGAGCTTGTCCATGGTGCCCAGGGTCTGGATCGCCCATTCCTTGACCGGCCCTGGCGTGAGGTCGACGACCACCGAGCCGATGGCGGCCCGCGCATCGGCTCGCGCACCGAACGGGATGCCGACCAGCTGGGCTATACCGAGGGCGACGGCTGCGGCGGCCACTCCCGCAATCATCCGCTGATTCGTCGAGCCTTGATTCGATGAGGCTTGATTCGACGAGGCCACGGAGTCACTCTACGCGCGTTGGCACGCGGGCAGCGAAGTCGTTGCGCTGCAGTAGAAACGGAGACTTACACCGCGGACGCGGTGCGGCTCTCGACCCGACTGGACGCGTAGACCTCAGCCAGGAACTGCTCGACCGCCACCGCGGTGTGCGCGGCACGTACCGACCCGAAGATGTCGAAAGCATGCTGCGCCCAGGGCAATTCGGCATACACGACCGGCTGACGGCTCACCTCCCGCAACCGCTTGACGAAGCTGCGGGCCTGCTCGACCGGGACCAGCGTGTCGTTGACGCCGTGCAGGACGAAGAAGGGCGGCGCATCTTCGGAGACATGCGTGATCGGTGACGCGAGGCGCAGCGGTTCTTCGATTTCCGCGCGGCTCAGCTTGAACACCCGCTTACCCACCACCGGCAGCAGCAGCGGATTCGAGGCTTCAGGGCGGGTGAAGTCGTACACGCCATAGAAGGGCACGGCCGCCTGCACCCGGGTGTCGGCGTCCTCAAAACCGGGCTGGAACCGCGGATCGTTAGGCGTAACGGCGGCAAGGGAAGACAGATGCCCGCCGGCCGAACCGCCGGTGATCGCGATCCAGTCCGGGTCGCCGCCGTACTCGGCGATGTGCTCCTTGACCCACGCGATGGCGCGCTTGACGTCGATGATGTGGTCGGGCCAGGTCCAGCGCGGGCTCAGCCGGTAGTTGACCGACACGCAAATCCAGCCCAGCTCGGCCAGGTGACTCATCAACGGATGTGCCTGTCCCCGTTTGTCGCCCACCATCCAGGCGCCACCGTGGACCTGCAACAGCACCGGCGCCTTGCCGTTGCGGTCCAAGTCAGGCCGGCGCCAGATGTCGAGGCGGTTGCGCGACCCGTGCTCTCCGTAGCTGATGTTCCCGTCGTGGGTGTAGTCGCGATAAATCCGCATCATGCGGACGACGCCGGGCTTCTTCGCCGTGGCACCGCCGGGCGCCGGCCGCTTCCACAGGTCGCCTGCCTCTTTGCGCCGGTCGGGGCCGAGTCCCTCGTCCAACGCCGCGGTCAACGTCTCGTCAGCCGAGCGCCCCAGGTGATGCAGACCCAGCAGGCCCAGCCACGACAGCACCGAGGCCACCCAGCTGAACCGACGGACGCGCGGCGGCATGTGGGGCGTGGCGGCGGCCAACGTAACCGCGTGAGCGCCCAGTGACGGCTTGGGCAGCTCCGAGGCCAACAGACCGTAGGCGAAGGCAGAGAGCGAGCCGTACCCGCGCTTGGCCAGCGGCCGGTAGCCGTTGGCTGTGTACGCCAACCCCAGCAGTGACGCGAGCGTGCCCAGCGCGGCCAACAATCGCTTCATAGTCGTCCCTCCGTCGTCCAACCGCGGCACAATCTTAACTACCCGCGAGCAGACGCTAACTCGTACGAATCGGGCCGCTTTGGTACAAGTTTATGCCTGCTCGCGAGCACAAAAGTTAGGTGAGGCGCGCGGCGGCCGTGGCGATGCGTTCGTCGCTGGCGGTCAACGCCGCCCGCACATGCCGAGCGCCGGCCGGACCGTAAAAGTGGCCGGGCGCCACCAGGATTCCGTGCTCTGCCAGCCAGGCCACACTGTCCGCGCACGGTTCGCCGCGGGTGGCCCACAGGTACAAACCAGCCTCGGAATGCTCGACGGTGAAGCCGGCACCACGCAGCGCCGGCAACAGGATCTCCCGCCGACGCGCGTAGCGCTCCCGCTGCACCTTCTCGTGATCGTCGTCATCCAGGGCTGCGACCATGGCGGCCTGCACGGGCGTCGGCACCATCATTCCGGCGTGTTTGCGTACCGCCAGCAGCTCGGCGACCAGTTCCGGATCCCCCGCGACGAAGCCGGCCCGGTAGCCGGCCAGCGACGACGTCTTGGACAGCGAGTGGATGGCCAGCAGCCCGCTGTGGTCGCCGTCGCAAACCGACGGATGCAACACCGACAGCGGTTCGGCGTCCCAGCTCAAACCCAGATAGCACTCGTCGGAAGCGACCAGGACCCCGCGGTCGCGGGCCCATCCGACCACCTTGCGCAGGTGGTCGACGCCGAGCACCCGACCGGTCGGGTTGCTCGGCGAATTCAGGTAGACCAGGGTCGGGGTTTGCGGGCCCAACTGGGTCAACGAGTCAGCCCGCACCACCTGCGACCCGGCCAGCCGGGCGCCCACGTCGTAGGTCGGATACGCCAGTTCGGGTACCACGACGAGGTCGCCCGCGCCCAGACCCAGCAGAGTGGGCAACCAGGCGATCAGTTCCTTGGAGCCGATCACCGGCAGCACCGACGATTCGACCAGGCCGGTGATGCCGTACCGGCGGGCCAGCGCCGCTACCGCGGACTCACGCAGCGCCTTGGTGCCGGCGGTCGTCGGGTATCCCGGCGAGGAACTGGCCGCCGCGAGCGCATCCTGGATCAGCGGCGCCACCGGATCGACCGGGGTTCCGACCGACAGGTCGACGATCCCGTCGGGATGGGCCCCGGCCAGCGCCTTCGCGTCGGTCAGGGTGTCCCAGGGAAACTCGGGCAGATCGGCCGAGACCACCCGGCGATGCCTGGGAAGCCGCGGCTTTTCGGACCCGCTCAGTCTTCGCCCTGCGGGGGCAGGTCCTTGACGACCTGCGGGTCGTTCTCGGTCAGTCCCACCTTGGCAGCGCCACCCGGCGAGCCCAACTCCTCAAAGAAGGCGGCGTTGATCTGCGTGTACTGACTCCACTGCTCGGGCACGTCGTCTTCGTAGTAGATCGCTTCGACAGGGCAGACCGGCTCGCAGGCACCGCAGTCGACGCATTCGTCGGGGTGGATGTACAGCATCCGGGCACCCTCGTAAATGCAGTCGACGGGACACTCTTCGATGCAGGCCTTGTCCTTGATGTCGACGCAAGGTTGGGCGATCGTGTACGTCACGGACGTCTCCTCAACGTTCCTCTAGTGCTGCTCAGTGTGGGCTGTGCTAGTCACGCACGCCGCCGAGGCTGCTTCCCGGCGACAGGTTCGGTTACTGATACTAGACGTTGCACATACACCCTCAGCAATTGGCACACCCGTCGTTTCACGCACCATATGCAGTTGGTTGCTTGGCAACGCCAGCCGCCTCTATGGTGCCCGAAAGGCGCTGCCCACTCGCGCCGAACGGAGAGGCCATGCTGAGCCCGTACCCCAACCTGCTGTCGCCGCTGGATCTCGGCTGCACGACGTTGCGCAACCGGGTGGTCATGGGTTCCATGCACACCGGGTTGGAAGACCGGGCCGGTCACATCGACCAACTCGCCGAATACTTCGCCGAACGGGCCCGCGGGGGCGTCGGACTTATCGTTACCGGCGGCTATGCACCCAACCGCACCGGCTGGCTGCTGCCGTTCGCCGCGGAGCTGACCACCTCGACCCAGGCTCGCCGGCAGCGCAGAGTCACCCGCGCGGTGCACGATGCGGGCGGCAAGATCCTGCTGCAGATCCTGCATGCCGGCCGCTATGCCTTCCACCCACTTTCGGTGAGCGCATCGCCGATCAAGGCCCCGATAAACCCGTTTCGCCCGAGAGCCCTGTCGAACCGCGGCGTCGAAGGCACCATCGACGATTTCGTGCGGTGTGCGCTGCTGGCCCGCGACGCCGGTTATGACGGCGTCGAAATCATGGGCAGCGAAGGCTATCTGGTCAACCAGTTCCTGGCGCCGCGCACCAACAAGCGCACTGATCGCTGGGGCGGCACGCCCGCCAACCGCCGCCGCTTCCCGACCGAAATCGTGCGCCGCACCCGCGCGGCGGTGGGACCCGATTTCATCATCAGCTACCGGATGTCGATGGCCGATTACGTCGAGGACGGTCAGAGCTGGGACGAAATCGTCGCGCTGGCAACCGAAGTGGAGGCGGCGGGGGCGACCATCATCAATTCCGGGTTCGGCTGGCACGAGGCAAGGGTGCCGACGATCGTCACGTCGGTACCCAACAGCGCGTTCGTCGACATCAGCAACGCGGTCGCACAGCACGTCAGCATTCCGGTGGTCGCGTCGAACCGGATCAACATGCCCGAAGCCGCCGAACAGATCCTGGCCGACACGCAGGTGCAGTTGATCTCGATGGCCAGGCCGCTACTCAGCGATCCGGAGTGGGTGCTCAAAGCGCAGTCCGACCGCGCCGAAGAGATCAACACCTGCATCGCCTGCAACCAGGCCTGCCTGGACCATGTCTTCGTCAAAAAGACGGCGACGTGTCTGCTCAACCCGCGGGCAGGGCGCGAGACCAAATTGGTGTTGTCGCCGACGCGTCACGCTCGCTCGGTGGCGGTCGTCGGGGCCGGTCCCGCTGGGCTGGCCGCGGCCGTCAACGCCGCGCAGCGGGGCCATCGGGTGACCCTCTTCGAGGCCAACGAGTTCATCGGCGGCCAGTTCGACATGGCCCGGCGCATTCCCGGCAAAGAGGAGTTCGGCGAAACCATCCGATATTTCACCGCGATGCTGGCCAAGCACGGCGTCGAGGTGCGGCTGGGTACCCGGGTGACGGCGGACGAGTTGACGGGGTACGACCCTCAGTTCGAGGCCGTAATTCTGGCCACCGGCGTGGCGCCACGCGTGCCGCCCATCCCGGGCATCGACCACCCCAAAGTGCTGACCTACGCCGAGGCCATCACCGGCGCCAAACCGGTCGGCAAGAAGGTGGCCGTGGTCGGAGCCGGCGGCATCGGCTTCGACGTCAGCGAATTGCTGGCGACCGAAACTTCGCCGGTGAACGTCAAGGAATGGAAGGCCGAGTGGGGTGTTGCCGATCCGCAAGAGGCGCGCGGCGCCCTCACCACGCCCCGACCGGCGCCGTCCGCTCGCGAGATCTACCTGCTGCAACGCACCAAGGGGCCGCAAGGCAAGCGGCTGGGCAAGACCACCGGCTGGGTTCACCGCGCATCACTGCGGGCCAAGGGCGTGCACCAGTTGTCCGGGGTGAATTACGAGCAGATCGACGACGCCGGTCTGCACATCAGCTTCGGTTCGAAGCGGCAACGACGCCAGGTGCTCGCCGTCGACACCGTGGTGATCTGCGCCGGGCAGGAACCGGTGCGCGATCTGGAGGACGAACTGCGGTGCCGCGGCGTTGACCCACACATCATCGGCGGTGCGGCGTTGGCCGCCGAACTGGATGCGAAGCGGGCGATCAGGGAGGGCACCGAGTTGGCGGCTCGGCTTTAAGGGGCCGTCCTTTTCGTGGCCCTTTGGGTGGCCCTATGCGTGGCCCTTTTCATGCCCGCCCGCCGCCCGCCAGGCAACGGTCTCGCGGCTGATGCGCCTAAGAATCCCGTTAGTTTTCGGGCGCCGTTCGCCCACGGCGAAATCCCGCCAAAATGCCCCTGACCAGCTAAGAGTTACGTATGAAAGGCGCCGTGCGATAACAGAAGCGATAGAGCAAGCCCGGGGGGCCTGGTAGCCTCGGTCAATGACGGCAACCCGCTGGGCATATGTCGTCGCCGCCGAAATAGACGGTGCAATAGTTGGGGAAGGTGTCCACAAAATGAGGTTGTCCAAGACGTTAGCGGCCGGTGTAGGCGGGTTGGCATTGTCGCTGACCGTGGGAGCCGGCATCGCCTCGGCAGATCCGATCGAGGATGCAATCAACACGACCTGCAATTACGGCCAGGTGATGGCCGCGCTCAACGCCACCGACCCGGCGGCGGCGGCGCAGCTGCAGGCCAGCCCGCTGGCGCGGGCGAAGGTGAGCGAGTTCCTGAGCTCCGGTCCGGCCGGCCGCCGGGCGATCCTGACGCAGCTGTCCGCCTACCCGGGCGCCCAGCAGTACGTCAACGACCTCGGCATCGTCGCGGGGTCCTGCAACAACTACTGAGTTTGGTCCGCGGGCGCAACGCCGCGGCGAGGCTCTTTCCGAGCCGAGCTGGCGTTGCGCTCGCGGCTTTATGCCGCCAGTAATGAGTAGGTCGTCGTGCGCTGACGCGCGGGACGTCCGATCCCCTCGGCGATCGCCACCAACTCAGCAACGGTCTTGGCGGACCCGTGTTCGGAGCCGGCCATCCGCGAGATCGTCTCCTCCATCAACGTGCCGCCCAAGTCGTTGGCGCCGCCGTTCAGCATCACCCGCGTGCGCTCGACGCCGAGTTTCACCCAGCTGGTCTGGATGTGAGAGATGCGCCCGTGCAGCATGATCCGCGCCAACGCGTGCACCGCCCGGTTGTCCCGGTGCGTCGGCCCCGGCCGTGCGGCGCCCGCCAGATACAGCGGCGAATTCTGGTGCACAAACGGCAGCGGCACGAACTCGGTGAAGCCACCGGTCTGATCCTGGATGTTGCGCAGCACATTCAGGTGGGCCACCCAGTGCCGCGGACTGTCGACGTGGCCGTACATCATCGTTGACGACGACCGCAGGCCCACCTCGTGGGCGGTCGTCACGATCTCGATCCACAGCGACGTCGGCAGCTTGCCCTTGGTGAGCACCCAGCGCACCTCGTCGTCGAGAATCTCGGCGGCGGTGCCGGGGATGGTGTCCAGTCCGGCCTCGCGCAGCGCGATCAGCCATTCGCGAATGCTCAATCCGCTCTTGGTGACACCGTTGGCGATCTCCATCGGCGAGAACGCATGCACGTGCATCGACGGCACCCGGGCCTTGACCGCCCGCACCAGGTCGGCGTAGCCGGTGACCGGCAGTTCGGGGTCGATCCCACCCTGCATGCACACCTCGGTCGCACCGGCGACGTGGGCCTCCCATGCGCGGTCGCCGACCTCCTCGGCCGAGAGCGAATACGCGTCCGCGTCGCCCTTGCGCTGAGCGAACGCGCAGAACCGGCAGCCGGTGTAGCAGATGTTGGTGAAATTGATGTTGCGGTTGACCACGAACGTCACGTCGTCGCCGACGGCATCGCGGCGAAGCGAATCGGCAAGTGCCACAACAGCTTCTAGGGCAGGCCCGTCAGCGGTGGCCAACGCCAGGTATTCGTCGTCGGTGCAACCGCCCGGGGAGCGTTCGGCCGACCGCAGCGCGGCGAGCACATCGGTGTCGAGGCGCTCTGGCGCTTTGGCGCCTTGTGCCGCCAGGTCGTGCACCTGGGCACGAATCGATTCCCAGTCACCGAAAGCACTTTGCAGGTCGCTACGGGTTTCGGTGTTGCGCCCTTCGGTGTCGATCGCCGCATTGAGGTCCACCCGGCCGGACGACGCCACGTCGTCCGGTTCCTGCCACGGCATGCCTACCGGGTTGACATCGCGGGCGAACCCGGTTTCCGGATCCGCCAGCGCCACAACGTGTCCGCGCACCCGCGGGTCGATCCACGCCGCGCCGGCTTGCACGTATTTCGGCTGCGCGGTCAGCCGCTGCACGAGGTCGTATCCGGCTTCCGCGGTGACGGCGGCCAGATCATCCAAGGCCGGCCAAGGACGCTCGGGGTTGACGTGGTCGGGCGTCAGCGGCGACACGCCACCCCAGTCGTCGACGCCGGCGGCGATGAGCGCCAGGCATTCCTCTCGCGATACCAGGTTGGGCGGCGCTTGCACCCGCATGCCCGGCCCCAGCACCAGCCGGGCAACCGCGACCGTCGCCAGATAGTCCTCGATGCCGGCGTCGGGAACGGCGGCCATCGCGGTATGCGCCTTGGCCCGGAAGTTCTGCACGATCACCTCTTGGACGTGCCCGAACTCCTTGTGCAGCTTGCGAATTGCATGCAAGGTGTCGGCCCGTTCGGCCAATGTCTCGCCGATGCCGACCAGCAGACCGGTGGTGAACGGGATGGACAGCCGCCCGGCGTCGGTCAGCGCGCGCAGTCGTACGGCTGGGTCCTTGTCCGGGCTGCCGTAGTGCGCAAGCCCTTTCGTCTCGAAGAGACGTCGCGACGTCGTCTCCAGCATCATGCCCATCGACGGTGCGACCGGCTTGAGCCGCGACATCTCCGACCAGCTCATCACCCCGGGGTTCAGGTGCGGCAGCAGCCCGGTTTCCTCCAACACCCGAATCGCCATGGCGCGCACGTACGACAGCGTGGAGTCGTAGCCTCGCTCCTCAAGCCATTGGCGCGCCTCGGGCCAGCGCGCCTCGGGCCGGTCGCCGAGGGTGAACAACGCCTCCTTGCAACCGAGTTCGGCGCCGCGGCGGGCGACGTCGAGAATCTCGTCGGGCTCCATGTACATGCCCTGACCCTGGGCCCGCAGCTTGCCCGGCACGGTGACGAACGTGCAGTAGTGGCAGTTGTCGCGGCACAGATGGGTGACCGGAATGAAGACCTTGCGCGAATAGCTGATCGGCAGCCGGCCGTTGGGTCCGCGTCGGCCCGCCGACTCCAAGCCCGCGTCACGCACCCGCGCCGCGCTGGCACACAAATCGGCCAGGTCGTCGCCGCGCGCGGTCATCGCGACGGCCGCCTCGTCGACGTTGAGCACGACACCGTCTCGCGCCCGTCGCAGCACCCGTCGTAACGCCGACGCGCTCACTGTCGGCGCAGTGGGGATGCTCGTAGGAGTGGGCAGCATTACGGGCGCCGCATGTTCCGGCACCGCATGGTCGGGCGGCTCCGGCGGCTCCGGCGTTAAAGGCACTTTGGTGTAACTTCCCCGCGATCGAATTTCATCCGCGCGTCTCGACAATCCAGATCCTGGCGCGTGCCATGTTGGCAACAGTAGCGACCGCCCGTTCCCGCCCGCGACCGACCGGCATCGAATTGGCCAGTTCGGCACCGCACATAGCCGATCGCGATACCATACGCACAGGTCAAACAAGGGGTGGTTAAGGGATGTCGTTTTTCCTCGAGGGGCCGCAGGCCCTGACGGCGGCAGCTTCGAATGTCGCCGGCATCGGGTCGGACATCACAGCGGCGAACGCCGCCGCGGCGGCTGGGACGACATCTATCGAGGCTGCAGCCGCGGATGCGGTTTCGGCCCAGGTGGCCGCCTTGTTCTCCAAATACGGCCAGGGATATCAGCAGATCAGCGCGCAGGTGGCGGCGTTCCATGAACACATCGCTCAGACGCTGGTCGCCAGTGCTAACGCGTACGCGTCCACCGAGGCCGCCGCGGCACAGAGCCTCGCGAGCGCGGTGAATGCGCCGGCCGCCGCGTTGTTGGGTCAGCCGTTAGTAGGCCCGGGCAGTGCCGCGAGCGGCCTCGTCGCCGGCGTCTCCGGCGCCGCGAGCCAGGTTCAAAGCGCCGTCTCCCACGCGACCGGAGCCATCAGCGCGCTTGCGGCGGCACCCACCGGCGGGGTCTGGGCGCTCACTGCGGCCGGCACGCTGCTGGGGCCGGCGGCAGCCGAGATAGCGCCGGCGGCCGTGATACCGGTGAGTTGGGCCACCGCCATCGAGAACGCCTACCTCGTCTTCGAGCCGTGGGTGCAATACGGCTTCCAACTCGCCGCGTACGTCGCGGGCTGGGTGCCGTACGTGGGCATACTGGCGCCGCAGATCAACTTCTTCTACAACCTCTTCGAGCCGATGGTGCAGGCCGGCCTGTTCAACACCCTGGACTGGCTGGACGGATCGATCACCTTCGCGACGGGCTGGGAGAACTTCTGGTCTACCACGGCGGCCTCGATCAACTACTTCATCCAGACCGAGATCTGGTGGATACGCAGCTTCTTCCCGCCGCTGCCGCCGCTGCCGATTATCTAACCGGCACCGGATCACTTCAGCGACGCCACAACACCCACGCCGGCGGCACGACCCCCAGCACGATCAGCAGCAACGCGCCCCAGGCCATAAAACCCTGACCCCCCAGGATGACATCACCGCCCGGGCCACCCAGACTCATCACGGCCACCGTGAGGAGCCACGTCCACAACGGCAGCGCGGCAACGCGCGGCGATCGGGCCCATTTTCCTGCCGCCCACACCAGGGCGGCGTTGACCAGCCCACTGATCAGGGCGCTGATGGGGAACGGAACGGAGCCGATGTACAACGGCAGCAGCAGGGCTCCGATGAGGGCGGAGATCACGCCGTCGATAGCGAGCAACACCAGGACGACGAATCGAAGTGCGGGATCGGTCGCGCCGGTTTCTTCAGCCATTGAGGCGGCGCGAGTTTCGGTTTCGGTCAGGTCGGAATGCTGTCGAGTTGGGAGACTATCGAGCCGAGGACCCACTGAAGGCTGTCCAGTCGGTCTTGCCAGTGCTGCATGTTGGGGTCGAGGTCGGGGTCCATACGAATTCCTTCCGTGACTACCGGCATACCGGCTCAATGACAGCCTATGCGCCGACATCTGGGATGCCCAGACCGGCGAGGAGATCCGTCTCCCAGCCGCGCTGGTCTCGATCGCCCGCCGATCCGCTGGCCAGCACGTAATGCTCCGCCCGCGAGATCGGCAGCGCCCAGTTGTTGGACAGCGCACAGGCCCGCCCGGTCGGGCCGACGAGAACCTGGGTGGCATGCGCGGCCAGCGCCGCTACCTTGGCGGCGTGTGCGGCGGCATCTGCCTCCACCACGGCGTCGATGCTGTCGTCGGAATACCCGAACGGAATCTCTTCCGGCGCAGGGACCGTCCATTGCGGAAGCAAGTCATCAGCCGTCAGGGCCTGGGCACCGGCGATCATCGCGCTGCGGCCAAAGACCGTCCAATAGAACTTCGGCACCGCCCACGGCTCACCGGGATGGTCCGCGCCTTCGGAAGCGGCCGCCGCCACGGCCGCGGTGGTGACCTCGTGCGTGCGTATGTGGTCGGGATGGCCGTAGCCGCCGGCCGGGTCGTAGGTCACCACCACGTGCGGGCGCATCTCCCGGATGATCGCCACGAGTTCCCCGACGGCTTCGCGCTCGTCGGCGTCGACGAATCTGCGCCGGCTTCGTGGCTCGGTGCCGGCCATTCCAGAATCGCGCCACCGTCCCGCGCCGCCCAGGTAATGGGGTCCGCTGACCCCCAGCGCACGCAAGGCGGCCGTCAGTTCACCGATGCGGTATCCGCCCAGTTGGTCCGCGTGATCGGCGGCGAGTAGGGCCCATTGGTCGCCGATGACCTCGCCCTCTTCACCGAGCGTGCATGTCACGACCCGAACCGTCGCGCCGCGCGCGGCGTAATGGGCTATGGTGGCCCCAGTACTGAGGCTCTCGTCGTCGGGATGTGCGTGCACGAACAGCAGTCGCGGCGTCTCGGACATGGAACCGGACCCTACTCGCCGTCCAGAATTGCGCCGACGACTTGGAACGGTGTCGCACAAAAAGGAACGCTACCGGCTACTATCTAGGGATGCCGCAGCTAACCGCAACGAAACCGCGAGCCGGTCGCAGCAGACGGCGTGGCGAGGTTCTCGAACGCGCGCTCTACACAGCGACCTTAGCCGAACTGGCAGACGTGGGCTACGGCCGACTGACGATGGAGGGCATCGCCGCCCGCGCCCATACTGGCAAAGCCGCGCTGTACCGACGATGGGCCAACAAGCGCGATCTGGTGCGTTCGGCGTTGCTGTTCGCCGTGCCGCCCCTGCCGGAGCCGCGGCCCGGGCGTTCAGCGCGGGAGAACCTGCTGACCGTGTTAACCGCGCACCGGGATTTGTTGGCGGGCAAGACCGACTTCCCCGGCTTGGTCATCGTCGGTCAGCTGGTGCACGAGTCCGAGCTGCGGGCCATCTTCGCCGATGCCGTCGTATTCCCCCGGCTGAAAATCGTCGAGTCGATCCTGCAGGCGGCGGTCCGCACCGGCGACCTCGACCCCGCACACCTGACTCCGCTGAGCGCACGGGTCGGGCCGGCGTTGATCAATCAGCACTTCATGCTCCTGGGTACCCCCCCGACCCGGCGCCAACTGCTGCAGATCGTCGACACCGTCATCCCGCCGCGAGCCGAGGAAGTCAGCGCTAACGGCCAGTAATGAGGCCGAGGAAGTTGATGCCGGCCATCGTGGTCTGGTCGAAAGCACCTAGCAATCCGCCGATCTCGCCGCCGTTGAACGGCTGAGCCCCGCTGCCGATCAGCAGGCTGGAGTTGAAGTCGACGGGCACTTGCGCACCCGCAACGGTGTTTATCAGCTGCTGGCCGGTGCCCAACAGCAGGTTGCCCGCGTTGAAGCCCCGGTTGATCACCCCGTTGAGCGCGCTGTCGGTGCCGAAAGTCGCCCGCTCCCAAGCCACCTCATTGAGCACCAAGGACTTGTCGAAGGCCAGCTCGGAGTTGACCAAATTGGTGTTGAACGCTATTTGTGATTGCTCAAGCTGCTGCAGGAATACCCCTGGAGTTGCCAACGCCGACTGAACCGGTGGCGGGGCGAGGCTCAGCAGCGCCAGGCCCGGCGGACTGCCTACGACGAGACCGGCCACGTTGACCGCGCCAGCCAGGCTCTGGTCGAAAGCGCCTACCAAGCTGCCGATTTGGCCGCCGTTGAAGACCTGAGCGGAACTGCCGAGCAGCAGGCTGGACGTGAAGTTCGTCGGAACTTGCGCGCCCACCACGGTGTTGATCAACTGCTGGCCGGTGCCAAACAGCAGGTTCCCCGCGTTGAAGCCCCGGTTGATCACCCCGTTCAGGGCGCTGTCGGTACCGAAAATCGCCCGCTCCCAAGCCACCTCGTTGAGCACCAAGGACTTGTTGAAGGCGAGTTCGGAGTTGACCAGGTTGGTGTTGAAGGCGATCTGCGCCTGATCCAACTCTTGGATGAATTCGGCCGGCGTAGCTTGGGCAGCCGCGCCCACCTGATTCGCCAGCAGTTGCACTGTATTGGCCTCCGCCGCGGCGTATTTCCCGGCGCCTACGGTCAAGGTTTGCACAAACAAGTCGTGGAACTTTGTCGCCTGGGCACTGAGCGACTGGTAGGTCGCGGCGTGCGCGTCGAAAAGCGCTGCGACGGCGGCCGAGACCTCGTCGGCGCCGGCCGGTAGCAATCCTCTGATTGCTGTCGCGGCGGCGCGGTTGGCCTCGCTTATCGTCGAATTGATCCCCGCCAGATCCGTGGCGGCGGCCTGCAGCAGCTGCGGTGACGTAACAACGAATGACACCGTGGGCCTCCCTCCCTAACCCAGAGACCAAATGATGCATTCGCCCTGATCCCGCTTGGTCCCCCTTGATCTGAGGCTAGCGGAGGGAGCGTTCCCGTCGTGTGGTTTTTACGAATTGTGGTGGAGATATTCGCTGGGTGGCCCGCCGCTTCGCATCGGGCCACCCAGCGATCGATGACTGCGGGTTCTAGAGTTCGATCTCGCCGCCGACTTCACCGCCGACTTCACCACCGACAGAGACATTGCCCGTCAGCACCGCGTTCAGATTGGCCAAGACTTCCGGCAGGCTGCCGTTGAGCGTCACCTGGATCGGGTACGCCAAGTTGCTGAGGAACGCGAGATCCATTAGCCACTTGTTCTCGAACGCGCCCAACAGGCCGCCGGTTGCGACGCCGCCGAAGAGGTCCGCGGAGCCATTGGCAATCAAGCTGGCGCCGAAGCCCGGTGGCATCGGGAACCCGAGCAGCGTGTTGAACACCTGCTGACCTGCGACAACCACGCCACCCACCATGTTGAAGGCGTTGTTGATCACGCCGTTGAACGCGCTCGAGGTACCGAACAGGGATTCCTGCAATCCGATCACGTTGGCAACCGCTGCGGCGTTGAACGCCAATTGGTCGCTGACAATGTTGGCACCGGTCAGCTGGAGCTGCCCCAGGAACGAGCCGTCGATGGCTGGTCCGCCCAAGGCCGCATTGAGCGCCAACCCCTGCTCCAAGACGCCGATCAGACCACCGGTGGGGATGCCACCTTCGATGTCGGCGCCGATCACCAGGCTGCTGGTGAAGTCGGCAGGAATCGGGGCGCCGAGCAAGGCATTGATGGTTTGCTCGCCGGTGCCGACCAGCAGGTTGAACGCGTTGAAGCCAGCGGTGACGGCGGGATTGAGGGCTTGGCCGAAGATGGCCTGTTGCAGCGCGATCTCGTTGGCGACCAAGGCCTGGTTGAAATCGATTTGGCCGCCGACGATGTCGGCCAACAGGTTGGCTTGGGTCACTCCGGCAGCGTCGACCGTCAGCGTCGGCAGTGCGGCCGTGGCGTCGACGAGCGCCGAGAATTCGGTCATGTCACCGCTTAACGCGCCGTTGACGGCCGCATCAATCCGGCCCCCCAACCCCGACAGGTCAGCACCGAGGGCGGCCGTCAGCGACGGCACGCTCGCGTTCAGGTTTGCCGCCAGGCGGGAAAGCCCGGAGAGGCCGCCGTTCAGATTCGCAGCGAGATTCGCCGCCAACGACTCACCTGTCTGCACCAATCCGGTAAAGCTTGGCAGCCCACCACTGAAACCACCCGACAGAGCGGCGTCCAGTTGTGCCCCCAGGTTGGCTCCCAGGTTGGAAAGTTGGCCACCAAAGCTGCCGGCCAATCCTGGGAGGTTGGCGCCCAACCCGCCCGTCAGGGTCGCGCTCAGCGCCTGCAGGCCACCGCTGAACTGACCCGCTATCGCCGGCAGAGCGGCGTTGAAGTTGCCCAGACCCGAAAGTCCTGCCGATACTGCGGAATTCAAATTCGCCGCCAACGACTGACCGGTCTGCACGAACCCGGATATCCCGGGCAGCCCACCGCTGAAATTTCCGTTGAAACCGCCGCCCAGCTGAGCGGCGAGACCCGGCAGTCCCCCGCTGAAACTGCCCGACAAGGCGGTATTGATTTGGGCTCCCAAACCCGACAGGCCCGCACTCAATTCCGCGGCGAGACCCGAGAAATTACCCGAAAGGGCCAGTTGCAGAGCCGTTTCCACACTTGCGGCGCTCCCGATGACCTGCGCCGCAGCGCTCTCGGCCGCGACATACGCATTCGAGCCGGCGCTCAGCGCCCTGATGAACTGCTCGTAATACGCCGCAGCTTGCGCGCTGGCTTCGTGATATCCCGCAGCACTTTGCGAGAAAAGCGCGGCGATTTGCACGGAAACCTCATCAGCTGCCGCTGCCGCCAACCCACTAATTTGTGCCGATGCGGCGGCATTGGCGGCGCTCAGCGCCTGACCAATCCCCGCCAAATCGGCGGCGAACGATGCCATCAGTTGCGGTTCAACAAAAACAAAGGACATTTCAGCCACTCCCCCGACCAGTCCTGTCATGAATGTGGCAGCCCCTCCCCGACACGGGCCACCACGCAGGCGGTATGTTCCCAGCGCGTCGGGATGCTCAAACCTGGATTTGATAACGATTTGGCGACGGCGAAAATAACCCCCCGGGAACTGGCTGATCCGGCGGGAAACGGGCTAGGACCCGGTCTTGACCCACTGGCCGGCGTCGCCGACGATGCCCACCGGCACCGCGCCCGACAAGCTGACGTTCTGCACGCTGGGGCCGGCCGCGACGATCGTGGTGTCCTGCAAGATCGGCAATACCGTCGCCATGTTCCACAGGCGCGGCTCGACTGCGGTGATCACGTCATTGATGTTCTTGGTACCGCTAAGGGCGGCATCGATATTCGACTGGATGCTGCGGTCGCACGTTCCGGTGAGGTTTGACGGCGCTTTGACCAACGCTCCAGGTTCGGGTGGGCGAGTTGTCGTCGGCGGCACGGGCGTTTCCGGGTCGGCTGCGGTGGACGGCGTCGATCCGGTAGATCCCGCCGAAGTGGTCGTCGCGTTGGGCGGTGGAACCTCAGTGGGCTGCAGTGCCGCACAACCGAATCGGGACGCCAGCGACGTCGCCAGGTTTCCGCCGGCTTGCCGCCAGCCCACAATGGCGTCGATCCGGTTCTCTTTCAACGCTTCCCGGTAGAGCACCACCGGATCCAGCGCGAGCACGGATGCGGCGATACCGACGTTGCGCAACTGATCGGCGGCCGTGTTGGCGACGGCTACCGAGGTCGGGTCGTTGGCCGCCACCCCGATGACCAGCGACAATTGATTGCCGTCTTTACTGATCCGGCCGTGAATGACTTCCGGTGTCCCCGTCGGGCTCGTCGTGGTACCGGTTGGGGCGGTCGATGTGTCCGTGCTGTTGTTGCTTTCGATCTGGAACCCCGCCGCCGAGAACAACGCCAGTGCCGCCGCCGTCGTCATCGCGGGCGGCGCCGTCGGCACATAACCGGGATCACTGGGCGAACGGATCTGCGCCTGATCCAGGGTGACGGTGTTGTCGCTGCCGGCACCGACGGCGGCGAGCAGGTCGACGTCGAGCAAGCCCAAAATCCCCTTGCGCACTTGGACATCGGAAAGTTTGGGCACGTTGGCGCGCAGCACCAACTGCATGATCCGCGGCGTGACGATGCGAGCCGTCCGTACGTCGGGGATGGCGGACAGCTGCGCGAAGGCAGCCGAGCCGCCGTGCACCTGAGCCACTTGGGTGTCGCCGTTGCGCACCGAGTCCGCGAGCGCCGCGGGCGCACCCGCCCGGCGGAATTGGATCAGACCCGGTTTGGCGGGAGGTCCCCAATAGCGGTCATTGCGGGCGATGAGGATCTCGTCGCGTTGTGGGTCGATGGTCTCCACCCGGAACTGGCCGCCGGTCACCGGCAGCGCCCTGGCCAGGCCCGCCGCGAAACCGCCCGGAGCGTCCTTGACGATGTGCGCCGGAAGGATGTTGTTGAACAACTCCCGCCACGCCGGGTACGGCTGCGAGAAGGTGACGACCGCCTGCTTACCGCCCTCGAGCGACTGGACCCCGGTGATCAGCTGGTACCCCGCGGGGTCAACCACACCCGGCTGGCTGACCATTTGCCGCCACAGATACCAGAAGTCGTCGGCAGCGATCGGCGCGTTGTCGGTCCATTGCGCTTCGGGGCGGATCTTGTAGGTGACGGTGAACGGGTTCTCGTTCGTCACCTCGGCGGACACCAACAGCGTCGGGTCCATTTCCCACCGCGAGCCGGTCGGCGTCGTGGGATCGGGCACCGGCCGGAACGCGCTAGGCAGCACCAGCGCGCTGATAGCGGCGTTCACCGGCGACAGGTCGGACAGCAGATGCGGGTTGAATCCGGCGCCGATCGAGTCGATTCCCATGATGATCTGGGTGGGGCGCTGCGGAGGCGGCGGCGTGCTGTGCGGTGTGTCGGTGCTTTGCGGAGCCGGTGGCGGACTGACCGTACACGCCGCAAGCAGGCCCAACAGGGCGACCAGCGCGCCGACCGTCACAAGCACGGGTCGGACGCGAAGCAGCACGAGCATCAGGGTAGCCAGCTGCCTCGAAACGGCCACCGCGCCACCCTGTCAGCCCCGAGCCTTTGCCCGGGAACGGCTGCGGGCCCGTGCGGTGGCGTCCAGTTCGACCTTGCGCACCCGGATGATCTCCGGAGTCACCTCGACACACTCGTCTGGCGCGCAGAACTCCATCGCGCGTTCCAGGTCGAGTTCGAGCGGCTTGGCCAGCGTCTCGATGACGTCGGCGGTGGAGGACCGCATGTTGGTCAGCTTCTTTTCCCGGGTGACGTTGATGTCGAGATCCTCTGGGCGGGGGTTGATTCCGACGACCATGCCCTCGTAGGTGTCCTGTCCCGGTTCGACGAAGAACTGTCCCCGGTCGGCGAGCTGAAGCAGTGCGAACGGAGTGATGGTGCCGGACCGGTCAGACACCAGCGACCCGGAGTGGCGGGCCCGGATCTCACCCGCCCATGGCCGGTAGCCGTCGAAGACGGCGTTGGCGATGCCGGTGCCGCGGGTCAAGGTGAGGAAGTCGGTGCGGAAGCCGATCAGGCCGCGGCTGGGCACGATGAAGTCCATGCGAACCCACCCGGCGGCGTGATTGGTCATCTCCTCCATGCGGCCTTTGCGGCCGGCCATCAATTGCGTGATCGCGCCCACGAATTCCTCGGGGCAGTCGATTGTCATGGCCTCGAACGGCTCGTGCAGCTGGCCGTCGATCGTCTTGGTAACCACCTGCGGCTTGCCGACGGTGAGCTCGAAGCCTTCCCGGCGCATGGTTTCGACCAGCACGGCCAGCGCCAGCTCGCCGCGGCCTTGCACCTCCCACGCGTCGGGCCGGCCGATGTCGACGACCCGGATCGAGACGTTGCCTACCAGCTCCTGGTCGAGACGGTTGCGGACCATGCGCGCGGTCAGCTTGTGTCCCGACACCTTGCCGGCCAGCGGCGAAGTGTTGGTGCCGATGGTCACCGAAATGGCCGGCTCGTCGACGGTGATGCGGGGCAGGGCGTGGGCGTGGTCTGGATCGGCCAGGGTGTCGCCGATCATGATGTCGGGAAGGCCCGCGACGGCGACAATATCGCCGGCAATCGCCTCGTCGGTGGCGCTGCGCTCGACGCCCTCGGTCGCCAGCAGTTCGGTGATCTTGGCGCTGGTGATGACGGGCACGCCGTCCACCTCGCGCATCCACGCCACCTGCTGACCCTTGCGCAGCTTGCCGTTGTAGATCCGGACCAGCGCGAGCCGGCCGAGGAAGGCGGACGCGTCGAGGTTGGTGACCAGGGCCTGCAGCGGCGCCTCGGGGTCACCCTTCGGCGCTGGAACGTGCTTTTCGAGGACCTCGAACAGCGGATCCAGGTTCGTCCCATCCGGAACCTCGCCGTCGGCCGGTTGGGTGGTGCTGGCGATGCCTGCGCGCCCGGATGCGTACAGCGTCGGTAGACCCAGCGCGTGCTCGGCGGCCTCCGCGGCTTCGTCGTCGAGGTCGGACGCAACGTCGAGGAGTAGGTCGTGGCTGGCTTCCACCACCTCGGCGATGCGCGCGTCGGGTCGGTCGGTCTTGTTGACGACAAGGATCACCGGCAAGTGGGCGGTGAGGGCTTTCCTTAATACAAAGCGCGTCTGCGGCAGTGGCCCTTCGGAGGCATCGACCAGCAGCAACACCCCGTCCACCATGGACAGCCCGCGCTCGACTTCACCGCCGAAATCCGCGTGCCCTGGGGTGTCAATGACATTGATCACTGTCACCGTGCCGTCTGGGTGGTGGCGATGGACGGAGGTGTTCTTGGCCAGGATGGTGATGCCCTTTTCCCGCTCCAGGTCACCGCTGTCCATGATGCGTTCCTGCACTTCACCGCGCTCATGCAAGGCTCCGGACTGCCGCAGCATCGCATCGACCAGCGTGGTTTTGCCGTGGTCGACGTGCGCGACGATGGCGACATTGCGGAATGACACGTCGGTGATTGTGGCAGTGACGGTCCCGGATAGCGAACTGGCTGCTGGGGGCGCCCCCATTGACACTTCTGCGCGTTCCCGTTGACACTGCGGATTTGGCGGCCTCCACTCGCACTTCCCCGCCCAGGACGCAGACTCAACGACGGCGGCTGAGGCGCCCCCATTGACACTGCGGATTTGGCGGCCTCCACTCGCACTTCCCCGCCCAGGACGCAGACTCAACGACGGCGGCTGGGGGCGTGGCGGCCTCCACTCGCACTTCCCCGCCCCACACGCAGTGTCAATGGCCGTGAAACCGGGCCTGAGCGGCGCTTTCGTGGGTAGCATCCACCGCTATGGGTCGGCGTTATGGATGAGGTGGCGTTCGGGCGCTACCAGCTGCGCGATTTGATCGGTGAAGGTGGCATGGGTCACGTCTACAAGGCCCATGACACCGCGATCGGCCGCGACGTCGCTATCAAGGTGCTGCCACCCGAAATGGCGGCGCTGGACGGCTATCGGGAGAGGTTCCGCCGCGAGGCTCAGATCGCCGCCCGCCTGAGCGAGCCCCACATCATTCCCATTCACGACACCGGGGAGCTCGACGGACGCCTCTACCTGGTGATGCCGATTATCGACGGCGTCGACGTGCAGACCTTGCTGCGACGCGACGGACCGATGAGCCCGCCAGAGGCGGTGCGGGTGATCGAGCAGTTGGCCGCGGCGCTGAATGCGGCGCACCGAAACGGCCTGGTGCACCGCGACATCAAACCGTCTAACGCGCTGATGACGCCCGACAGGCACGTCTATCTGATCGACTTCGGCATCGCCCACGACGCCGAGGCGACCCGCCTGACCCAGACCGGTGCGATGGTGGGCACCTTCTCCTACATGGCTCCGGAACGCTTTCTCGACGGCGGCTCCGTTGACGCCCTCGCCGACGTCTACGCGCTGACGTGTGTGCTGCACGAATGCCTGACCGGAACGACGCCGTTTCGCGGCACCAGCGTGGAACAGCAGATCGCCGCACACCTGACCAAGGAACCGCCGAAGCCCAGTACGTTGAATCCCGCTATCCCAGCGGGATTGGATAACGTCATCGCCCGCGGGATGGCCAAGGAACCCAAGGAGCGGTATCAATCGGCCGCCGAGCTGGCGGAGGCCGCTCGGCATGCGCTGGGTCAACCGGCCCCGCAGCCGCAATCCGTCGTGGCGCCAGAGCGGGCCATGCCGGCGGCGCCCGAAACCCAACCGCTCGAACCCACTATCAGCATCGGGACATTCGCTTACGCACTGTTCGGCGTGGTCCTGTTGTGGTCGGTCACGGCGGGTCTGCTGGCGCCATGGCGCGATGCCAGCTGGGATCCGAAGTACGGCACTGTCGCAAGCCTTTTCATGTGGGCATGCATCCTTACCGTGATCCCGGGGCTGGTGTTGTTGGCGCTGGGCCGCGAGCGAATACACGTCGTTCGAACCATGGTGGGACGGGCGCTTGTCACGCTGGGCCTGGGCACCTTGCTCTTTCGACTGCTGGGTTGGGAATTAACCCCCTTTCTCGGGATCGCCGGCGTTCTTTCAGCGGCCGTTCCCCTCTACCCCCGAGTCCCCGCCCTGGCGCGCGGATACCTGATCTGCGGCCTCGGCGTCCTGGCGCTGGCCTTGGTCGACACGGTTGCGCGCGCGTTGGGTTGGGTCGGCATCGGATCGCTACAACTGATCCTCGGAGCCACCGTCGGCCTGCTCTGGGTAGTGGCCGCGAAGATCACTGGGCGCTCGGTTGCTCGGAACACGGACAACTGAACGCCTGGCATCGATAGTGGGCGTGCTTTGCTAGCGGCCGTTGTCGCCCTGCTCGCATTCCTGATCCCTATTGCGCTGCGGCGCAGACATATTGACGTGGATCCTGGTCGACTGCCTACACATCGCGCGGCGCGCGTTCGACATCGGACTGAGTCGGTTGATCAGCCGGCGCAATCGCATGGCGGTTACCCGTGGCAGCCTGCTCAGTGGGGGCGGCATCTTGATGCTGTCCCCCATCGAAGGGGCAATGATCCCCCACTTTGCGCTGTTGTCTCTTGGAGCGTTTTACGTGGTTCTTGAGGCGCGCCGCAACAACCGCAACGCTCACCAACCCCGCCGGCGCGGCGCCGAACCCACTAATTGGTTGTCATCAGCCACGTCTCGGCTGCGATAGACGATGTAGGGCCGGAACAGATACATGACCGGAGCGCTAAACGCATGCACCAGGCGGGTATACGGCCACAGCGCGAACAACATCATCGCCAGCAGCACGTGCAACTGGTAGTAGAACGCGGCCTGTGACATCAGGTCACCGCGCGGATCGAGGATCCAAATCGACCGGAACCACACCGATACCCGCTGCCGGTAGTCGTGCAGCTCGCCGAAATGCGTGGCACCGATCAGCGTGCAGGACATGCCGGCCACCAGCGCGCACACCAGCACCACGTACATCAGCTTGTCGTTGCGTGTGGTAGCCAGGCGGACGCGGGGATTGACCCGCCGCCGGTAGATCAGCAATCCGATACCGATCAACGTTGCCGCACCTGCGGGAATGCCGAGCAGTAATGCCTGCAGGTGATACAGGTGATCGCTCATCCCCATGTCCCGCGTCCATGATTCCGGAATGAACAGCCCGGCAACGTGACCCATGATCACCATGAGACTGCCGAAGTGAAACAACGGACTGCCGATCGACAGCAACCGCGACTCGTAGAGCTGCGACGAACGGGTGGTCCAGCCGAACTTGTCATACCGATACCGCCACCAGGCGCCGATCACCACGATCGCCAACACGACGTACGGTACGTCGTCCCAGAAGATTTCGATCAGCTTCACTGTCATCCACCACGCCTCGGCGGGACGGTCAGCGTAAATGGCTGCAGTCCAACGGCTTCTGCCGGCGGTCCGGCCTGGGCCAGGTGCTGCGCCCGGCGCACATCCTGATCGGTGGCGACGGGCAGGGTGGCGCATACCGCCGCGATCGTGTGCTCATAGGGCGATCCGGCCTCGGCCAGGGCGCCACGCAGCACATCGATCGGCACTCGGTGCTGGGTGAGCAACCGCCGGCCGGAGACCGGTGCGACGGTCGCGGCGAACTCCAGCACCACCGGCAGATAATCGGGTGCCTCGCCATGTGGCGGCTCCACCCCGGCATCCCGGTAGAGATCAGCGAAGGCCAGCATCTCGCGGCCCCGGTTGCGGGTGTCGCCGGCGGTCCAATACGTCAGGTACATCGTCGCGCGCCGACGCATGTCGAACGTCGCCACGTAGTCCGCCGCCGCGGCCATCGGCTCGCGGGCACGTAGCGCTGCGAGCGTCCGCTCGAGCAGCGCCGCGGTTGTCCCACGGATGTGACCAAGCAGTTCTTCGGCGGTATCCATTCGGTCGCCGAACTTCTCGTCGGGATATCCCAGCAACAGCGAAGCGCATTGCCACACCAGCCGGTCTTGCAGTCCGCTACTACCTCCCCTGGTTTTGGTTGACGACTTCATGGTTGGACCCGTTGCGGGAAGAGACTGGTCGGCTGGCCCCGGCCGTCCCAGTTCAGCAAGTTGGTCCTCGGTTCACGCACGGCGTGGAAGCTCTCGACGGACACTGGCACCGGCGCGTCTTCGTACATCCCGGGTCCGCCGTCGAACGATAACGAGCAGCCCATCTCATCAGACATTCCGTCGTCGGGCAGTTCCCCCACGTATGCGGTCGGAATAACATACCGCTCTTCGTATTTCGCGATGGCCAGCAGCCGGTACATGTTGTAGATCTGCTCTTCGGTCATTCCGACGGCGTGGGGGATGTGCGGCTGACTTTCGCGGCCCAGATTGATATCGCGCATGTAGGACCGCATCGCCGCCAACCGCCGCAACACCCCGGCGACCACCTCGGTGTCACCCGCGGTGAACAGCTCGGCCAGATACTGGATGGGGATGCGCAGCGAGTCCAGCGCGCCGAAGAGATTGCCCAGATCCTCCCCGTCGTGCCCGCTCTGGCTGACGGCGTCGACCACCGGTGACAGCGGTGGGATATACCAAACCATGGGCATGGTGCGGTATTCCGGATGCAGGGGCAGCGCCACCCGGTAGGTGCTGATCAGCGCGTACACCGGGGAGCGTTGCGCGGCGTCGATCCATTCCTCCGATATGCCCTGCGCGCGCGCCCCCGCAATCACCTCGGGATCGTTGGGATCCAACAGGATTCGACACTGCGCCCCGTACAAGTCGGTGTCCTGTTCCACCGACGCCGCCTCGGCCACCCGGTCGACGTCGTAAAACACCAGTCCGAGGTAGCGCAGCCGTCCGACGCAGGTCTCCGAGCAGACCGTCGGCAACCCGACCTCGATGCGCGGGTAGCACATGGTGCACTTCTCGGCCTTGCCGGTCTTGTGGTTGAAATACACCTTCTTGTAAGGACATCCGGACACACACATCCGCCAGCCGCGACACCGGTCCTGGTCGACCAGCACGATGCCGTCCTCGGCCCGCTTGTACATTGCGCCCGACGGGCACGAGGCCACACACGACGGGTTGAGGCAGTGTTCGCAGATCCGTGGCAGGTAGAACATGAAGGTCTCTTCGAGCCTGAGTTTTACCTCGGCGCTGATCTTCTGCAGGATCGGGTCGTTGGGCAGGCTTTCCGTCGAGCCGGCCAGGTTGTCGTCCCAATTCGGCCCGGCCGACACCTTCATGGGTTCACCGGTGATCTGACTGCGCGGTGCGGCGGTCGGGAAGGTGTCACCGGCCGGCGCCCGGGTCAGATTCTCGTAGTCGTAGGTCCACGGCTCGTAGTAGTCGTCCAAGGTCGGGAGCCTGGGGTTGGCGAAAATCCGCAGCAGCTTCTCGATTCGGCCGCCGTCGCGCAGGCGCAACCGGCCCCGCTTGTCGCGCACCCAGCCACCGCGCCACCGGTCCTGGTCCTCGTAGGCGCGCGGATAGCCGACGCCGGGACGGGTTTCGACGTTGTTGAACCACACATACTCGGTCCCGGGCCGATTGGTCCATGTCTGCTTGCAGGTCACCGAACAGGTATGGCAGCCAATGCATTTGTCGAGGTTCATCACCATCGCCATCTGCGCCATGACTTTCATCTAGTAAGTCACCTCCTGGCTGCGACGGCGCACGATCGTCACCTCGTCGCGTTGGTTGCCGGTGGGACCCAGGTAATTGAACGCAAACGCGTGCTGGCCATAGCCACCAGCGAGATGGCTGGGCTTGATCCGGACCCGGGTGAGCGCGTTGTGGTTGCCGCCGCGCTTGTTGCTGGTTTCGGTGCGCGGCGTGTCCACGGTGCGCTCTTGCACGTGATAGACGAATACCACCCCGTCGGGCATGCGGTGCGAGACGATCGCCCTGCACACAAAGACACCGTTGACGTTGACCGCTTCCACCCAATCGTTGTCGCGCACTCTGATTTTGGCGGCGTCGCCTGGGCTCATCCACATCGTCGGCCCACCTCGCGACAGCGACAGCATGTACAGGTTGTCCTGGTAGGTCGAGTGAAACGACCACTTCGAGTGCGGCGTCAGATACCTTACGGTGAGGGCGATTCCATCCACGCAGTGTCCGAGCTGCGGCTGGTCGAACAACCGCGCCATGTCCAGCGGAGGCCGGTACACCGGCAGCTGTTCGCCGAGTTCCTCTATCCAGTCGTGGGCCAGGTAGAAATGCATCCGGCCGGTCAGGGTGTGAAATGGCTTGAGGTGCTCGATGTTGATCGTGAACGGGGCGTAGCGGCGCCCTCCGGTCTCACTGCCCGACCATTCCGGGCTGGTGATCACCGGCACGGGACGCGCCTGTGTGTCCGCGTAGGTGATACGGCGCTCCTCGCTGCCCTCGGCTAGCTGTGCCAGCCGCTGCCCGGTGCGCTTCTCCAACTCCAGAAACCCTTCGACGGCGAGGCGGCCGTTGCACGTCCCGGACAGCGCCAGAATGGTATCGGCCATCCGCTGGGCCGTGGTGATCGCCGGGCGGCCCACTGCAACACCGGAGTTCAACACCCCGAACTTGGCAGCCAGTTCGCTGACCTCGCGGAGGGGATGGACGGTATAGCCCTTGACGGTAATCCCGAACCGCTCGACGAGCGGGCCCAGGGAGATCAACTTGTCATAGATTGCGGCGTAGTCGCGTTCCACCACGGTGAGCGTGCCCATGGTCTTGCCGGGCACCGGTGTCTCGCCGGTCTCCAACCAATTGCGTTGGGTGCCATCGGGATAGGCCATGGCGTCGGGGGTGTCGTGCTGCAGCGCGGTCAGCACCACATCCGCGCGGGTGCCGAGATGGCGCCTGGCCAGCGCGCTGAACGCGCGAGCAATGGCGGCGAATGCGTCGAAATCCGAACGTGTTTCCCACGGCGGGTCGACCGCCGGACTGAACGCATGCACATACGGGTGCATGTCGGTGCTGGACAGGTCGGCCTTTTCGTACCAGGTGGCGGCGGGCAGCACCACGTCGGACATCAGCGTCGTCGACGTCATGCGGAAGTCGATCGACATCATCAGGTCGAGCTTGCCCTCCGGTATGTCGGGGTCCGGATGTTGCGCCTGCACGTTGGAGTCGGTACCCAACAGATGTCGCAGGAAGTACTCGCCGCCCTTGCCCGAAGAGCCAATCAGGTTGGCCCGCCACACGGTCAACACCCGCGGCCAGTTGACCGGGTTGTCCGGATCGGTGACGGACAGCTTCAAATTGTGTTGCGCAAGTTGCTCGGTGACGTATGCCGAGACGTCTTGGCCCGCGGCATGCGCCTCGTCCGCGACGTCCAGGCTGGACCGGTCGAACTGCGGGTAGAACGGGCTCCATCCCATCGCCGTCGCCGACGCCAGCAGGTCCATGGTCTGTTTGTCGGCGAACCGGCCGCGGCCCACCGGACTGCTCAGCTTGTCCGCGCCGTGACTGTCGTAGCGCCACTGGTCGGTGTGCGCGTACCAATACGACGCACCGGGGACCTGCCTCGGTGGCCGGACCCAGTCGGTCGCGTTGGCCATCGTCTGCCACCCACTCAGCGGGCGGACCTTCTCCTGGCCCACGTAGTGCGCCCATCCCCCGCCGTTGCGCCCCATCGACCCGGTCAGCATCAGCAGCGCCAGCACGGATCGGTACATGACGTCGCTGTGGAACCAGTGACAGATGCCGCCGCCCATGATGACCATCGATCGGCCGCCGGATTCCTCTGCGTTGCGGGCGAATTCCTTGGCGATGCGGATGGCCTGCGCGGCCGGCACCCCGGTGATCGTCTCCTGCCACGCCGGGGTGTTCTGCTGCGTGGCGTCGTCGTAACCAGCGGGCCAGTGTCCGGGTAGACCCTCGCGCGCCACGCCGTAGTGCGCCAGCATCAGATCGAAAACCGTGCAGACCAAGTGCTCGCCGACCTGGCGCACCGGAACGCCGCGCGACACCGTTTCGCCGTGGCCGTCGATGGTGTCGAAGCAGGGCAGCTCGACGAGTTCGGCATCGCCGGAGCCGGAGACGCTCAGCGCGGGGATCACCGGCCCCAGGTCCAAGTTCCACTTTCCGACGCCGTCCTCGCCGTACCGGAATCCGAGCGAGCCGTGCGGCACGACGACCGAGTCGGTGACCTGGTCGAGCAACGCCGGTTTGAACGCCGCGTTGTCGACTTCCTGGCCGATGTCTCTCGCGGTCAGGAACTTTCCGGGCACCAGTGCTTGCCCACGGCGTTCCAGCTTGATCAGGAACGGCAGATCGGTGTAGCGGCGCACATAGTCGACGAAGAACGGAACCTGCTTGCGCACATAGCATTCGGTCAGAATGACGTGGCCCATCGCCATGGCCAGCGCGGCGTCCGTCCCTGCGGCGCAACGCATCCACTCGTCGGCAAACTTGGTGTTGTCCGCATAGTCGGGGCTGACCACCACCACCTTGGTGCCGCGGTAGCGGACCTCAGCCATCCAGTGCGCGTCGGGGGTCCGGGTGATCGGCACGTTGGAACCCCACATGACCAAATACGAGGCGTCCCACCAGTCCCCGGACTCGGGCACGTCGGTCTGGTCACCGAAGACCTGCGGTGAGGCCACCGGCAGGTCGGCGTACCAGTCGTAGAACGACGTCATCACGCCGCCGATCAGTTCAATGAAGCGCGAACCCGCCGCGTGGCTGACCATCGACATCGCCGGGATCGGCGTGAAGCCCGCAACCCGGTCCGGGCCGTATGTCTTGATCGTGTGCACGTGCGCCGCCGCAATCATCTCGGTCGCTTCGGCCCAGCTCACCCGGACCAGTCCGCCCTTGCCGCGGGCCTGCTGATAACGACGACGACGCTGGGGATCTGACTGGATGTCGGCCCACGCCAACACCGGGTCGCCCAGGTGGGCTTTGGCCTCCCGATACATCTCGACCAGCACTGCCCTGGCATACGGATAGCGGACCCGGGTCGGCGAATAGCTGTACCAGGAGAACGACGCGCCACGCGGGCAGCCTCTCGGCTCATATTCGGGCCGATCCGGCCCCACCGACGGGTAATCGGTTTGCTGGGTTTCCCAGGTGATGATCCCGTTCTTGACGTAGATCTTCCACGAGCACGATCCCGTGCAGTTGACGCCATGAGTGGACCGGACGACCTTGTCGTGGCTCCACCGGTCGCGGTAGAACACGTCACCCTCGCGGCCGCCGCGGCGCGTCACCGTGCGCAGGTCAGGCGATATCTCACCGGGGGTGAAGAAGCGCCCGCTACGCTGTAGCAACTCCTCGAGCGGTCCGCCCACACGAGGTATAACCGTCACGGGATGACCTCATACGTCCCGGATTGCTTAGTTGCCATCAAATACAGTTGACTACGGATATCTTCAATGAAGCTGAATTATTGCTGTTAAGCAACTGTGTGCTTTTGCTCCTGGCAGAAGGGTTTTCAGCCTGCCCTGTCCAACACTTTATTTAGGTCGGGTAGGAAGGCACGGTCGGCCGGCACCCAATCCACGTCGCCCAATTCAGCGGCGGTGACCCAGCGCAATGCGCGGTGATCGTGGGGGTGCGGTTCACCGCGAAGCAGGT
>NZ_MVHT01000057.1 GCF_002086275.1 Mycobacterium intermedium
AAGAGTTAGCCAATCACCCGCTCAGGGGCGGGGACTTCTCCTGGCCAAAAACGGGGACTTCCAGATGGCCATTGACACGCGACCTCCCGCAACGCGTCCTTCTCCAGCTCAGCCTCGGCCAACAGCCTCTTCAACCGGGCGTTCTGCTCCCGCAACTCCCGCAGCTCTTTGGCGGCATCGGTGTCTATGCCGCCATAGGCGCGGCGCCAGTTGTACAGCGTGGCCGCCGAGACACCTAAATCGGCGGCGATCTCATCGCCAGTCTTGCCTTCAGCAGCCAACTCATCCGCGCGGCGCAACTTACGCACAATGTCCTCCGCGGAATGCCGCTTACGCCCAGCCATGTATTTCATCGTCCCTTCCAGCCCGACCTCGGGCCACAGGACTCTAAAACAAGCTGGACTCATTCACAGGGAACACGCCATGACCTCCCCAAACTTCGGCTCGAATCCAAGCGAGCGATGTTTGGGATGTTACGGCCACCACATGAAGACGTATGTGAATTATGTGAAAAGTTGGTGAGTGTCGTTGTTTGGGCGGATGACTGCGACTAGCGGAAGACTGCTTCAGCGGCTTCCGAAGACGATCGGCTCAACCACTTTGACCTCCGTTGATGTCAGTCGTTCGGATCAGCACGCCGTTACCGCCGCGAAGATGCGACTGCCCACGAGGCCACATGTAGCTCTTGCGGAAGTTCGTTGGCGGGAACTTCGACCCGAAACTCTCGCTGTCAGCGAACGCGACCGCCGCGTTGGTCAGCAGCCGTCAGCGCCCAGGGCCGTCGGCTGGAAATCCCGCATGCGGCTGTCACTTGGCCAGGCTCTTCAATATCGAAACGATGTTGAAGATGCCGGGTATCTGGCTGCCTGTGTTCAAGAGGCCGGAGATTTGGCCGGCCATCGCGACACCGCCGGGGCCCGTTGGTGCTCCGGTGTTAAAGAATCCGGATATCAGGCCATTTGTGCCGATCAAAGGGCTTGCGCCACTAGCGGTGTTGAAGAAGCCGGACATGAAGCCGTTGCCGGCGGCACCTGACGCCGTGTTGAAGAAGCCGGAGCTTCCTAAATTACCCGTATTTCCGTAGCCCGAATGTAGGTTGCCACTGTTCGTGGTGAAGCCGTTGCCCGTGTTTACGCTTCCGGAATTGAAGAATCCGGTGTTCCTGTCGCCGGAATTCCCGTCGAACGTGTTCCAACTGCCGGCGTTCTCCAGCCCTGTGTTGAAGGCGCCCGAGTTTCCGAATCCGGTGTTTACGCTGCCGGTGTTTCCGAAGCCGGTGTTGCCGCTTCCTGTGTTTCCGATACCGAAGTTCCCTTGAACGGCGTTCCCGATGCCGATGTTGCCGAAGCCGGAGTTGCCGATACCGATGCCTTGAATGTGGCCTGTGTTGTTGACGTTGATGTTGTGACCGGAGTTGAAGATGCCGACGTTGCCGTCCCCGGAGTTGAAGAAGCCGATGTTGCCGGTGCCCGAGTTGCCGAACCCGATGTTGCCGGAACCCGAGTTCAGACCGGTGAAAACGAACTCACCGTTCGCCGTGTTGTAGTAGGCGTTGCCGATGCCGACCAAATTGTTGCCGGTCAGGCCGAAACCGATGTTGTTATCGCCGGTGTTCCCGGCACCCCGGTTCCCGATGCCGCTGTTGCCGAACCCGATGTTGTTGCTGCCCTCATTCCCGAAACCGATATTGCCGGGGCCGTTGGCGGAGGTGTTGACGTTTCCAAAGCCTCTGTTGCCGTTGCCGGAGTTGCCGAATCCAATGTTGCCATTACCGGCGTTACCGCTGCCGATGTTGCCGTCGCCGGTATTGCCGCCGCCGAAGTTGCCGCTGCCTTTGTTGCCGTTGCCGATGTTGCCGGCGCCGTTGCCGCTGTTGTTGCCGTTGCCGATGTTGCCGCCGCCCTTGTTGCCGATGCCCAGGTTCGGGTCACCCGGGGCGGCGGGACCGACGCCTGCGGGGGCACCGAACAGTTGGCCGATGCCCGGCAGGTGCTGCAGCGTCTGCTGCCACGGTGCCAGCTGCGCGGCTACTGAGGAGACTGCGGAGTGATAGCCGGTCATCGCCGCCACGTCGGCGGCCCAGAACTCCTCGTAGGCGCCTTCGACCGCGGCGATAAAGGGGGCGTTGAAGCCGAAGAAGTTCGAGCGCACCAGCTGAACGAACGCATCGCGGTTCGCCGCGACGGCCAGCGGATGAACGACGGCGGACTTGGCTGCCTCGAAGGCACTGACTACCGCCTTGGCCTGTCCGGCCGCGCTTGCGGCGTGGGTTGAAGCTGCGTTCAAGAACGCCGAGTACGGCGAGGCGGCGGCCGCCATCGCGGTCGCGGACGGCCCCTGCCAGGCGCCGCTGACCAACTCGGACGTCACCACAGAGAAGGAGTTCGCGGCCGCGCTTAGCTCCTCGGCCAAACCGGACCAGGCCGCCGAGGCCTGCAGCATCGGGGCCGAGCCCGCGCCGAGGTACATCCGCAACGAGTTGATTTCGGGCGGCAAAACCAAGAAGTTGACCACTTTGACCTCCGGTGGATGTCCAGCGTTCCGGATTAGTACGCCGCGACAGGAGTGAAGATACGGCTACGGAGGGGACAACATGTGCGTTTTGCCTAAGATTCTCGACGAGAAAAAGTCGGGCCCTGAAAATTCGCTGCAATTGGGTGAACCGGGTGACCAGTTAGGCCGCTAACCGCCGACGCGTTGAGCTTCTGGCGCTTGGCGCGCGAGAAATTCCGCGAATATTTGACGGCCGCGTCAGCGGGTTCCGGATGCGCAGTGTTGGAAGTTACCGCCGCACGGGGCGGCGGTAACGTCACCTCGTCAGGTCAGGTCCCTCAGCAACTGAACAAGGCTGAGGACGCCGGCCATATGACTACCCCGGTTGAGGAAGCCAGAGATTTGGCCGGCAACCAAGTTGGTAACGACAGGCGCAGCGGTATTGAAGAAGCCCGAAACCTGGCCGTTAATGACACTCCCACCGCTTGCGCTGTTGAAGAAGCCAGACATCTGGCCGCTAGCAAACGAACCGGAAGCCGTGTTGTAGAAGCCCGAACTCGAAATGTTCCCGGTGTTGCCAAAGCCCGAGTGTTTGGCGTCGCTATTGGCGGTGGCCCCGAAGCCGGTGTTCGTGTTGCCGGAGTTGAAGAAGCCCGTGTTGAAGCTGCCCGAGTTGCCGTCGAACGTATTGGTACTGCCCGAGTTCTCCATACCGGTGTTGTAGGAGCCCGAATTTCCGAAGCCGGTGTTGGCGAAACTGGTGTTTCCGACACCGGTGTTCAACGTGCCTGTGTTGCCAAGGCCGAAGTTGCCTTGGCCGGTGTTGCCAATGCCGATGCTGCCAACGCCGGAGTTGCCAAAACCTATTCCTTGAAGTTTGCCAACATCGGCCTGGGTGATATTGGCGCCGGAATTGAAGATGCCGACGTTGCCGTCACCGGAGTTAAAGAAGCCGATGTTGTTGGTGCCCGAGTTGCCGAAGCCGATGTTGCCGCTGCCAGAGTTCAGGCCAGTGAAGACGAACTGGCCATTGGCGGTGTTGTAGTAGGCGTTGCCGATGCCGATCAGGTTGTCTCCGGTCAGGCCGAAGCCGATGTTGTTCTTGCCGGTGTTTCCGGCCCCCTGATTCCCGGTGCCGGTGTTGCCGAACCCGACGTTGTTGTTGCCATTGTTCCCGAAGCCGCTGTTCGCGTTTCCGGCGTTCCCGAAGCCTCTGTTGGCGTCTCCGGCGTTTCCAAAGCCGATGTTGCCGTGGCCCAGGTTCCCGCTGCCGATGTTGTTGTTGCCGGTGTTGCCGCCGCCGAAGTTGCCGCTACCGGTGTTGCCGTTGCCGATGTTGCCGGCGCCGTTCCCGCTGTTGTTGCCGTTGCCGATGTTGCCGCCGCCCTTGTTGCCGATGCCGAAGTTGGGATCGCCCGGGGCGGCCGGGCCGACTCCTGCTGGTGCGCCGAACAACTGGCCGATGCCCGGCAGGCCCTGCAGCGTCTGCTGCCACGGCGCCAGCTGGGCGGCCACCGCGGAGACCGCGGAGTGGTAGCCGGTCATCGCCGCCACGTCGGTGGCCCAGAATTCTTCGTAGGCGCTTTCCACGGCGGCGATGAAGGGTGCGTTGAAGCCGAAGAAGTTCGAACGCACCAGCTGAATGAATGCATCGCGGTTGGCGGCGACGGCCAGTGGGTGCACGATGGCGGCCTTGGCCGTCTCGAAAGCGCTCGCCACGGCCTCGGCCTGGGTGGCCGCGTCAGCGGCGTGGGCGGATGCTGCGTTCAAGAAGGCTGTGTACGGCGAGGCGGCGGCGGCCATCGCGGTCGCGGACGGGCCCTGCCAGGCGCCGTTGACCAACTCCGACGTCACAGACGAGAAGGAGTTCGCTGCGGTGCTGAGTTCCTCGGCCAAACCTGACCAGGCCGCCGACGCTTGGAGCATCGGGCCCGAGCCCGCGCCGAGGTACATCCGCAACGAGTTGATCTCGGGCGGCAAAAACGTGAAGTTGACCATTCTCACCTCCATTGACGTCCGTAATTCCGGAACAGCACGAATTGACAGCAGTGAAGATTAACGATCGCCACGCGACTACATGGGCGATTTGCGAAAGAGTCTCGGCGAGAAAAGTTCGCTCCGAGACACCGCCGTTGGCCGAGCAAGTGCTTGGTTGGTAGTCTGTCCGGGTGGACCGAGTGACCGGTCAGGCTAACAGCCGACGAGACGAGCTTCTGGCGCTCGCGGCGACGATGTTTGCCGAGCGCGGGTTACGCGCGACCACCGTGCGAGACATTGCCGACGGTGCCGGAATCCTCTCGGGCAGCCTGTACCACCACTTCGCCTCCAAGGAGGAGATGGTGGACGACCTGCTGCGCGGCTTCCTGGATTGGCTGTTCGAGCGCTACCAACAAATCATCGACAACGAGCCCAACCCCCTGGAACGCCTCAAAGGGTTGTTCATGACCTCGTTCGAGGCGATCGAGCACCGGCACGCCCAAGTCGTCATATATCAAGACGAGGCCCAGCGACTGTCGTCGCAACCCAGGTTCTCCTATCTCGAGGAACGCAACAAGCAGCAGCGAATGATGTGGGTCGACGTGCTCAATCAGGGCATCGAGGAGGGTTATTTCCGGGGCGACCTCGACGTCGATCTGGTTTACCGATTCATCCGCGACACCACATGGGTGTCGGTGCGCTGGTATCAACCCGGCGGGCCGCTCACCGCAGAGCAGGTAGGTCAGAAGTACCTCGCCATCGTGCTTGGCGGGATCAAGACAGAAGGAGTCTGAAAATGCCCGAGGCGTACGTCGTAGAGGCCGTACGGACCGCGGTCGGAAAGCGCAACGGCGCCCTGGCCGGGATACATCCCGTCGACCTGGGCGCACTGGGGTGGCGCGGCCTGTTCGACCGCGTCGATGTCGACCCCGCCGCCGTCGACGATGTGATCGCCGGTTGCGTGGACGCCATCGGCGGCCAGGCGGGCAACATCGCGCGGCTGTCATGGCTGGCCGCCGGCTTCCCCGAAGAGGTGCCCGGGGTCACCGTCGACCGGCAGTGCGGTTCCAGCCAGCAGGCCATTTCCTTTGGGGCCCAAGCGATCATGGCCGGCACGGCCGACCTCATCGTGGCCGGCGGCGTGCAGAACATGAGCCAGATCCCGATCTCGTCGGCGATGACCGTCGGCGAGCAGTTCGGGTTCACCACGCCGACAGCCGAATCCAAGCAATGGCTGCACCGCTACGGCGATCAGGAGATCTCTCAGTTCCGTGGCTCCGAGCTCATCGCCGAGAAGTGGAACCTGTCTCGGGAAGAGATGGAGCAGTTCGCGCTGACCAGTCACGAGCGCGCGTTCGCGGCGATTCGCGGCGGCCACTTCGACAACGAAATCATCACTGTGGAAACCGAATCCGGCCCGTTCCGGGTGGATGAGGGCCCGAGGGAGACGTCGCTGGAGAAGATGGCCGGCCTCAAGACGCTGGTCGAGGGCGGCCGGATAACGGCGGCGATGGCCAGTCAGATTTCCGACGGTGCCAGCGCTGTCCTGCTGGCCTCCGAGCAGGCCGTCAAGGATCATGGATTGACGCCACGGGCCCGCATTCATCACATCAGCGCCCGGGCCGCGGACCCGGTGTTCATGTTGACCGGCCCCATTCCGGCCACCCGATACGCGTTGGAAAAGACCGGCCTCTCCATCGACGACATCGACACCGTCGAGATCAACGAGGCGTTCGCGCCGGTAGTCCTCGCCTGGCTCAAGGAGATCAAGGCCGACCCGGCGAAGGTCAATCCAAATGGCGGAGCGATCGCACTCGGGCATCCGTTGGGCGCTACCGGTGCCAAGCTGTTCACCACCATGCTCAACGAGCTGGAACGAATCGGTGGTCGTTACGGACTGCAGACCATGTGCGAGGGTGGGGGCACGGCTAACGTCACCATCATCGAGCGGCTCTGATCTCGGCTGTCGCCCGTCGCTGGCGGCGTTGTGTGGAAAGCTGGGGGTCTATGAGCACCAATCCGTTTGACGACGAGAACGGGCGGTTCGTAGTTCTGGTCAACGACGAGGAACAGCACAGCCTGTGGCCAACCTTTGCCGAGGTCCCGGAGGGTTGGCGGGTCGTGTTCGGCGAAGACTCTCGACAGGCATGTCTGGACTACGTCGAACAGAATTGGCCGGACATCCGTCCGAAGAGCCTGCGTGACCGGCTCGCGGACGGGTCAGGATAACGAGCCCGACTTCTTATAGGAGTGCGCAATACCACCAACCGCCGCGACGCACAGGTTGGCGATCGCGGCGGCAAGTTCGGCAGGGGGTTCCTTGGGATCATCGAGCCAGTTTTCGATCAACTGATTTGCCCCACCCACGATGAACTGTGCGACGCGTTTCCACTCTTGGCGATTCGGTGTGTCGGGGCCCAGAACGTCCGGGGTGTACTGGACGACTGCATCGGCGATCATGTCGAGAATGCGCGTGCGGTGTTCGGCGAGGCCGGCGACGCTGCTCACGTCCTGGGTGGCGATGCGGTGAATGTGGGGGTCGGCCGCGAGGATTTCCAGGAACGCTTGGATGGCCGAACGGAGCTTGTCCTTCAGGGTGCCTGGGTCGCCGATGCCAGCTAGAACAATTGCCTGCAGCAACTCGTCGCGAACGTCGTCCGAAACGGCGAACAGCAGCGCTTCACGGTTCGGGAATTGCTCGTAGAAGTAGCGGGGGGTCAGGCCGGCTGCTGCGCACACGCCGCGTATCGTCACGTCGGAGACTCCTGACTCGCCCCAGATGCGCCGACCCGCGGCGAGCAGCTTGCGGCGGCGTTCGGCGATGCGGTCGGCTGCGCTCACGCCGCCGTAACCGCGTACCACCTCCGCTCGCTTCATTGACAGTCAGGGTACCCCAAGCATACTTTCTGACTACAAGTGTTATCCAAAGTTAATTTCGAGAATTTTTCCGCGAGAGGAGCGTGGGTGAACCAGCCGATTCCGGCGCGCCATCCTGATCGTCCGCGCAAGGTTCCTCCCGCTATCCGCCTGTTGGCGCTGGTGCTCGGCCTGCGTGGACCCAATGACGGGGAAATGCAGCGGTTCGGCGAGAGCTTAACCGTGGGCGACGAGCCGATGGACCGTCTGGTCGAGTGGATGTCGGCCGTCGGAATGGAACATACGCGCCCGTTGTTCGAGCGCGCCTTGCGTGACGGCATCGCCAATGTTCCCGCGGCTCCCGAACCCTTGAGCGAATTCTTCGTCGAGGTTGAGAAGGTTCCGGACTGGGTCGACTGGGAAATCCTGCGCCGGGGCCAAACGGCGCTACGTAGTGGCGGAGCCGACGGCATGTACGTTGCACGCGACGTGTCACTTCTTGGCGGGTATCAATTCGCGGCTTTCAACCAGACGCTGCTTCGGACGGGGGCACTGGAGAAGGGGTCGAACAGGCGGTTTGCCGAGACGATGCAGTGGGCGATGGACGTCATCTCCGAAGACGGCCTGGCCCCGCAAGGAGTGGGCTACCGGTCCACGCTCCGCGTCCGTTTTATTCACGCGTTGGTCCGACGGCACGTGGCGGCGATGCCGGACTGGCGCGCCGACCAATGGGGCCTGCCGATCAACCAGACGGACATGGCGGCCACGCTCGTCGGCGCACTCATTGCCCCACCCGTTGGCGGCATCGGTATGGGAATACTGCTTACGCCAAGGGAATTCGATGCAATCGCGCACGTGACCCGGTACGCGGGCTGGCTGATGGGTGTTGAGGAAGAGTGGTTACCGCAGAGTTTTCGAGACGGCGTCCGCATCCTGTATCACACGCTGAGCGCGATCTCGACGCCCGACGAAACCACCAAACAATTGGCGGTGCCAATGGCTGCGGACCCGCTGAGTTGGAACTACGAACACTTGCCCAGCCTGCGCCGTCGCCTCGCTTGGCTCCAACACTTGTCTGTCACCAGCGGTTTTCTCGGACGTGGGGGCATGGCCACGCTCGGTCTGCCGACCTACATCCCACCCGTGTATCCGGTGTTGCGGTTCCCGTTCAACGTCGCCCGCAGCCTCGTCGACCTGAGCTTGCCGGGCGGGCGCGGTCGCGCCGCAGCGCGCGGCGAGCGTGAGCATAAAGCGTTGATGCAGACCATGATTGGCGACGGTGGAGCCACGGTCGGTGAGGCCGCGACGCACGTGGATGGAGTCGCCTGAAGGCTGACGGGTGTTCCCGCCAACCTCCGCGGCGCGCTACGCGTCGTAGTCGACAGAGACGAACGGTGTCGTCGGATGTGATTGGCAGGTAAGGATGTAACCCGCATCCAACTCGGACCGGCCCAACGCGAAGTTGTGGTCCATCTCCACTTCGCCTTCGATCAGTTTGGCACGGCAGGTGCCGCACGCGCCGCCCATGCACGCATACGGCGCATCGCTGCGGCGTTGCAGCGCGCCTTCCAGAATGGAGTCTCCGGGGGTTAGATCGAAGGTCTCCTGTTTCCCGGACAGCGTGAAGGTGACGGTCGCCGTGTCGTACGACTGCTGGGTAGTCGGCGCATCCGCGTACCCGAAGAAGAGCTCGACGTGAATGTGCTCGGGGGCCACGTCATGCTTGACCAACACATCCCGCAGGTTCGAAATCATCTCGAGCGGACCGCAGAGGAACCACTCGTCAACATCGGCCGGGCGCAAGCGATCCGCCAGCCAGGTGCTGAGCTTGTCCCGGTCGATGCGCCCACGCAGCTCCGGAATGTGCATCGACTCGTTGGACAGCACATGCAAGATCTCGAGCCGGTCCGCATACCGAGACTCCAGCCGGTCGAGCTCGGCGCGGAACATCGTCGACTCCCAAGTCCGGTTGCCGTAGATCAGGGTGAACCGGCTTTCGGTCTCGACCTCGAGCGTCGTCGCGATGATGGACAACACCGGCGTGATCCCGCTGCCGGCGACCAGGCCGACGTAGTGCTTGCGGTTCAGCGGATCCAGCGGGGTGCCGAATCGGCCCGTCGGCGTCATCAGCTCCAGCACGTCACCGGCCTTGAGATCATTGGCCACGAACGTCGAAAACGCCCCGCCGGGAATGTGTTTGACGGCAATCCGCAGTTGGGCCCGGGTGGCAGGAGCGCAGATCGAATAGTTGCGCCGAACGTTCTGGCCGCCAAGGTCGGTGCGCACGGTTACGTGCTGCCCCGGCTCGAAGCGGAACGCGTCCTGTAGTGCTTCGGGCACCGCGAACGTGACCAGCGTGCTGTCGGCGGTGATGGGATCGACCGACGCGACCGGGATGCGGTGCAACACCGCATGTGTTGAGCTCGAGCGGGATGGCATCCGCACCGGCAGTAGCTTCGCGAGCCGGCCGTTCAGCTCCTTCCACTCGCGGTATTCGTCCGGATTCAGTTGCTGCCCAAAGACCGTGCCGATGGCGGCATTGCGCTCGAGGTAGGCCTCCTCGTTGCGCCGCCACGTCCGCAGATACCGGTAGAACGGCACCGACGGGTGCAGGTGGTGCACCAGGTGATAGTTCTGCGACAAAAGCACCGGGGTGAACAGCCACTCCGCGCCGACGCGGTTGCGGGTTGCGCGGTAGCGGTTGGAACGCTGAGTGTCCTCCAGCCCATGGTGGGGCAGCCAGTCGAACCACCACGCCAAGATGGTGACGCCGATGCGTTGCGGAATCAGGAAGACGACCGCCAGCGTCCAGAAGTTGCCGGTGACGATCGCGGTGATGAGCCCTGCGATGCTCAGGGTCATCATCACCAACGTCTCGGCGACCTCGGCGACCGGGCGGCTGCGGGCACGCGGCAGGTAGTAACGCAGGTAGAAGTACTCCACCGCCGGCCAGCGAAACGGCAGCTGCCACCACTTGCCATGCGACGCGAAGGTGTCGGGGTCCTGTTCGTCGTCGTTGGAGTGCCGATGGTGCTGAATGTGTATGTACCCGAATGACGGGAAGGCGACCACGGGCCCGACGAACAGCCATGCCAGCCGGCCAAGAAGTCCATTGACCCAGCGCGTTGAGCTGATCGAGTAGTGCGAGGCGTCGTGCACGACGGTGAACATGACGAAAGTGACCGCCGCGTTGACCGGGATCGTGACCCAAGCGGGCGACCAGCCGTTGATGTACCCGGTCGTGGATACGACGAATGCCGTGAGGCCAGCGAGGTAGATCCCGACGGTGGGCAAAGCGAGCTTGGGTACCCACTCACCGGGGTCCGGCAGAGCATGGGGTGCGGCCGACTCAGGAGCCGCGTGCTGCTTCTCAACGGTCGTCATAGCGCGTAGCCTAGCCCATGCACCCGACGAGCTCAGAGTGTAAAGTTTTTGGACTTTTCGCTGGTTACGGGCGTTTTGCCGGTCTACCTGGGCCGTCGGGAACAGTCCCGCAGATTTGCTACCGCTATTCGATGAACGCGGACGCTTGCTGCAGATGCTCGATCGCTTCCCGAACGATCGACTCGATCAATTCCGCGCAGGACGGCAGGTCGTCGAGAATCCCGGCGACCTGGCCCGAGGCCAGCACCCCGGCCTCGGTGTTGCCCTCGACCAACCCGGCCTTGAGCAACATCGGGGTATTCGCCGCCATCACCACTTGCGACCAGGTCAACTCCTTGCCGTGGCGCATGGCCAGGCCGTCTTGAATCATCGACCGCCAGGTCATCCCCGACATCTGCTTGAACTTGGCGGCATTGCGCACCGCAGCGGTAAATCCCCGAGCCCGCGAACCACTTTCCAGTTTCTCCACCAGTCCGGTACGCAGCACCCGGTGCGGCATGCCGTCGACGCGGGTGGTGACGACGGTGCCGTCGAGCGCAGCCTCCAAGTAACGCCGTTTGACGGCGTCGGGCACGGTGGAGTCCGAGGTGAGTAGGAACCGGGTGCCCATGGCGACACCCGCGGCGCCGTAGGACAGCGCTGCGGCCAGTCCGCGCCCGTCGAAGAAACCGCCGGCGGCGATCACCGGGATACCGGTGCCCTTCACCGCGTCGAGCACCGACGGCAGTAGCAGGGTGGTGGCGACGGGTCCGGTGTGGCCGCCGCCTTCGCCGCCCTGCACGATCATCGCGTCGGCGCCCCAGCTCGCGACCTTGCGCGCATGCTTGGCCGCACCGATCGACGGAATCACCACGGCGCCAGCCTCTTTCAGCCGGGCGATCAGCTCCTGCTTGGGTGCCAACGCGAAGGAAGCCACCTTGACGCCCTCGCGGATCATGAGCTCGACGCGGTCACCGGCGTCGGCGGCGTCCGCCCTGATGTTGACGCCGAACGGCTTGTCGGTGTTTGCCTTGACCTTCTTGATCGCCGTCGCCAATTCGTCCAGCGTCATTGTCGCCGAGGCGAGGATGCCGAGTCCGCCCGCATTGGCCGTCGCCGACACCAGTCGCGCGCCGGCCACCCAACCCATCCCCGTTTGCACCACGGGGTGTTCGATCCCGACGAGTTCGGTCAGCGGCGTGCGCAGTCTCACGACCGTATCTCTCTGTCGCGCAGCGCCTTCGGGTCGATCACCTCGCGAATCAAACGAAGTTCTTCGTCTGTCGGCTGCCGTGATTCCGCGGCCTCGTCGAGTCCGTGCACCTCAAACGATGTGGCCTCACGCACCTCGTCGGGCGTTACCCCGGGGTGCAAGGACAGGGCGCGCATGGTGTGCTCCGGACCGCCGAAGTCGAACACACCGAGGTTGGACACCACCCGGTAGACGTTGACGAACCGGAACGCCGGATTGTCCTTGTCCACCTTGTCGTAGCCGATGCCCGAGACTATGTCGACGGCGTCGGTGAAAACCCGCTTGGAGTGGTTACCCACCCAGTAGCTGGTCGCGTGGTTGATGGTGTTGCCCGGCGAACCCCGCACGCCGAACATCTGCCGGGTGGGCTTCTGCAGTTGCCCGAACGCCGAAATGTTCTGATTGCCGTAGCGGTCAACCTGATTCGCGCCCATCACGACATGGCGCCGGCCCCAGGCCAATGTTTCGAAAACCCGGCCGAACGGCATCCAGCCCTCGATGGCTCCCGGCTTGCCCAGCGCTGGGGTGTCGGCCAGCAGTTGCGCCTCTCCGTCGGTCAGCAGGATGTCGGGTGAGAAGGTGAGGCGCGCCAGGCGCGCTCCGACGGAGGCCATGTTCGTCATCGGGCTGATCATGATTTCACCTGCGTCCCGGAACAATTCGGCACAGGCGACCGCGCATACTTCCGCTCGGGTGCTCACTTGGCTGCCTCCTCACCGAATGCGCGCACGGCCTTCTGGTAGTCCTCTTCACTGCCGGACAGGTAGGTCTGAACGAACTGCTGCCAGCCCTCTTCGGAACCGGCGGCCTCGGCGTAGTGCCGCTGGAACTTTTCGTCGCGCCCGTAATCGGGTGCGGCGGTGGTGAAGTGCGCCCCACCTGGCGCCTCCACCACGGCGTCGACCATCATGCGGTTGACCAAAAGTGCCTGTGGAGGTACGGCTTTGATCAGGTCCTCGGTCGGAACAATCCGCTCCACGGAGAGGAACCGCTTTTCGGCGGCCATCAGGAACAGGTCGTCGAAGTAGGGGTCGATGCCGGTGTAGGCCGCGTTGCCTTTGGCGTCGCCGATATTGAGGTGGGCAAAGGCCGCGTCCAGGCGCAGCGCCGGCATCGCGATCAGCTTTTCGTACCCGCCGCCGGGCGCGGGGTAGGGGCTGGTCACGGTCTGCAGCTCGCCCTCCCAGAAGTCGACCACCGAACTTCCCAGTCCGGCCCGGATGGGCAGGAACGGAAGTCTTTGTGCGGCAGCCTGTAAGCCGCAGCGCAGCATGCCCTCGTCCATCTCGCGGGCCTCAATCGCGCCGCTGGTACGGGCTTTGGCGAACCATGGGTCGTAGAACGGCGGTGAATCCAGCGAAACGAACCCGTAGTAAACGCGTTTCACCTTGCCGGCCGAACACAGCAGTCCGAGGTCGGGACCGCCGTAGGTGACTACCGTCAGGTCTTTGATATCGGTGCGCAGGATGGCGCGCACGAAAGCCATCGGCTTGCGTCGCGACCCCCAGCCGGCGATGCCGATGGTCATCCCGCTTTCCAACTGGGCTACGGCCTCGTCCAGGGTGGTGACCTTGTTCGTCATTCCTTCTTGCCCTTCGACGTGCCGGCGAACGCGTCGCGGTGCTCGTCGGCGACACCGGCGAGGTTGAGCTCGAACGTGAAGCCTTGTTCCATCCGGTAACTCGAGTTCACTCGTTGAACGTCAATGAAGTTCAGCGCTTCCTTGGCCGCGCGGATGACCCGGGTGTCCTTCGCGGCGATGTCACGGGCAACCCTCAGCGCCGCCTCGTCCAACTGGTCGCGGGGGACCACCTCGTGCACCGAGCCGAAGTGGTGCAGGGTGGCCGCGTCCACCGTGGCTGCGGTGAAGAACAACCGCCGCATCATGTGCTGTGGCACCAGCCGGGACAGGTGGGTGGCGGCACCTAGTGCGCCGCGTTCTACTTCCGGCAATCCGAAGGTGGCGTCGTCGGAAGCGACGATGACGTCCGAGTTGCCCACTAGGCCGATGCCGCCGCCGACGCAAAAGCCGTTCACCGCGGCAACCACCGGCACCGCGCACTCATAGACCGCACGGAATGCGTGGAAGCAGCCACGGTTGGCGTCGATCAGGGCGGTGAATCCCTCGGTCCGCTGCATCTCCTTGATGTCCACACCGGCGTTGAAGCCGCGGCCTTCCGCGCGCAAGATCACCACATGGGTATCGGGATTGGCGCCGGCGGCCGTAATGGCGTCGCCTAGCTCGAACCATCCCCGCGAGGGAATGGCGTTGACGGGCGGATAGTCGACCGTGACGGCGACTATGCCTGGTTCCACGGTTGCGGATGTGATGGTCATGGCACTTCCTGGTGGGGGTCCAAGTTACCTAAGCAAGCACTTGCTTGGTACGCTAGCACAGTGGACGGCATCAATTTCGGTCTGGCTGGGCGAGTGGTGCTGGTGACGGGGGGCGTTCGCGGCGTCGGCGCAGGTATCAGCTCGGTGTTCGCCGAGCAGGGCGCGACGGTCGTGACGTGCGCCAGACGTGCTGTCGAAGGCCTGCCCTATGAATTCCATTCCTGCGACGTTCGCGACGAGGAGGCCGTCAAGGCCCTGATCGACACGATCGTGGACCGGCACGGCCGGCTCGACGTCGTCGTCAACAACGCCGGCGGTTCGCCGTATGTGTTGACCGCGGAGTCCACCCCGAAGTTCAACCGCAAGATCATCGAACTGAATCTGATTGGCGGTCTGTTTGTTTCGCAGTACGCCAACGACAAGATGCAAGCTCAGCCCGAGGGTGGTTCGATCGTCAACATCTGCAGCCTCAGCGGTAGGCGACCGTCGCCGGGCACCGCCGCGTACGGCGCGGCGAAGGCCGGGCTGGAGAGCCTGACGCAGACGTTTGCCGTCGAGTGGGGCCCGAAAGTCAGGGTGAACGCGTGTGTGGTCGGCATGGTGGAAACCGAACAGGCGGACCTGTTTTACGGTGACGCCGAGTCGATCGCCGCGATATCCAAGAACGTGCCGTTGGGCCGGCTAGCCAAGCCCGACGACGTTGGTTGGGCCGCAGCGTTTTTGGCTTCGGACGCGGCCTCGTACATCAGTGGTGCCACATTGGAGGTGCATGGCGGCGGTGAGCCGCCGCACTACTTGTCCACCACGAATGCCAGTGCGGTCAAGTAGACGGAAACAGTAAGGGGACAAACGATGGGAGTGGTTGACGGCCGGGTGGTCATCGTCACTGGGGCGGGTGGCGGTATCGGTCGCGCGCATGCGCTCGCCTTCGCGGCAGAGGGCGCGCGTGTGGTGGTCAACGACATCGGTGTAGGCCTGGACGGCTCACCCGCAAGCGGTGGCAGCGCGGCACAAAGCGTCGTCGACGAAATCATCGCCGCCGGTGGGGAAGCCGTCGCCAACGGATCCAACGTCGCCGACTGGAACCAGGCGGCGGAACTGGTTCAAACCGCCATCGACACCTTCGGTGGCCTGGACATCCTGGTCAACAATGCCGGAATCGTGCGTGACCGGATGATCGCCAACACCAGCGAGGAAGAGTTTGACGCCGTCATCGCCGTGCACCTCAAGGGTCACTTCGCCACAATGCGGCACGCGGCGTCCTATTGGCGCGGCCTTTCCAAAGCCGGTCAGGCGGTGGACGCGCGGATCATCAACACCAGTTCCGGTGCCGGGCTGCAGGGCAGCGTCGGGCAGGGCAACTACAGCGCGGCCAAGGCCGGAATTGCGGCGCTGACGCTCGTTGCGGCCGCCGAACTGGGCCGTTACGGCATAACCGTCAACGCCATTGCGCCGTCGGCCCGCACCCGCATGACCGAGACTGTCTTCGCCGAGATGATGGCAACGCAGGACCAGGATTTCGATGCAATGGCGCCAGAGAACATCTCGCCGTTGGTGGTGTGGCTGGGCAGCGTCGAGTCGCGCGACATCACCGGGCAGGTGTTCGAGGTCGAGGGCGGCAAGATCCGGGTCGCCGAGGGATGGGCGCACGGTCCGCAGATCGACAAGGGCGCTAAGTGGGACCCCGCCGAGTTGGGCCCGGTGGTAGCGGACTTGCTGGCCAAGGCGCGCACGCCGGTCCCCGTCTACGGTGCTGGTGCCTAGAGTATGTGACGGCGGCCTAGTCGCGGTCTCCCGGGGCGGCTCCACCGCGCTGGGCCACCATTGGGAACTGCGGGCCGACGGGGAGATCGATCGCGAAAAGCGTCCGCGCTAAGGATGATTGGAAGGCGTTGAGACCGCGTCCTGGGCGAGGAAGTGCGAGTAGACGCCGCCTAAAGTGCAGAGTCAGCGGGCGAAGCGGCGCACGTGATGGCTACGGGTCGCAGACTACGAGCGGGATTACGCGATCGGTCCACGTCTGGTAGTCGTCGAGCGGCGGATACAAGGCCGCCAGCTGCGACCAGTATCGTTCGCGCTCTTCGTCAGTGGCTTCGCGGGCCTGCAGCTGCAGCACCTCTTTGCCGATCTGCACCTGCACCTTCGGGTTGGCCTTCAGGTTGAGGTACCACAACGGATGCTTGTTGGAACCGCCCCGCGACGCGGGCACCACCACGCGGTCGCCGTCGCGCACATAGATCAACGGGGTCACCCGGGGTTCACCGGTCTTACGACCAATGGTGGTCAGCAGCGCGACCGGGGCCTTCTGAATTGTGCCGCCGAGCCTTCCGTTGCTGAGCCGGTACAGCCGGGCGTTGAAGCGCGACATCCACTTGATGAAGAAGTCGGCGAACGGCGAATTCAAGAACCGTGGTGCTGTTTTCGGCATGGCGGTAATCCTAGTTACGAAGGAACGGCTTGAAGTGAGCCCGGATGTGCTGAATCTCAGCTTTGCCGCTGGGGCTGTCGGCAGGGATCACGAAGGTCTCGCTGACCCGCGCGGCGATCCGCCGGCCGGCGAACGCTGCCTTGGTCAGCACGTCGTAGCCGGCATGCACCTCGTCGCCGTCGATGCGGTAATCCGGTGGCGTGGCGTCGGCGATAATTCGGTACTGAAGCCCGCGATTGAGGCTGCGCCGCAACTGATCTCCGGAGAAGCCGTTCTTCAGGCCCAGCTCGATGCGGGTGCAGCCGGCCGCGAACGGGACCGCTGCCGCGTCATGGGTCACCAACGCATCGATGTATGCCTGCGCGGCCTCAACCCGGCTCTCGTCGGAGACACGCACTGACTAGATGCGTTCGATGATGGTGCCCGTCGACAGGGCGCCACCGGCGCACATGGTGATCAGCGCGGTGCTCTGGTCGGTGCGCTCCAGTTCGTGCAGCGCGGTGGTGATCAGCCGGCTGCCGGTGGAGCCCACCGGGTGTCCCAGCGCGATGGCCCCGCCGTTGACGTTGACCCGGTCCATGTCGGGTTCGTGGACCCGGGCCCAGGACAGCACGACGGAGGCGAAGGCCTCGTTGATCTCGACGATGTCGATGTCGCCGATCTTCATGCCGGCCTTCTCCAGCACCTTCGCCGTCGACTGCACCGGCCCGTCGAGGTGGTAGTACGGCTCGGCGCCGACGAGAGCGTGGCTGACGATCCGGGCGCGCGGGCGCAGGCCGAGTGCTTTGGCCTTGTCTTCGTCCATCCACAACACCGCGGCCGCGCCGTCGGAAATCTGCGACGACGTGCCCGCCGTGTGAATGCCGCCTTCGATCACCGGCTTGAGCTGGCTCAGACCCTCGAGGGTGGTCTCGCGCAGGCCCTGGTCGCGGGTGACGGGGGCACGCTCGTCGGTCGGCTGCTTGTTCTCGTCCAGCACCGGGGCCTCGATTGGCGAGATCTCCCGGTCGAAGCGGCCCTCGGCCCACGCCTGCTTGGCCTTGCGCTGCGAGTCGAACCCGAACTGGTCGATGTCCTCGCGCGAGATGCCGCGGCGCTTGGCGATCCGCTCGGCGGCGGTGAACTGGTCGGGCAGGTCGATGTCCCACGAAGCGGGTCGCAGGATGCTGCGGTCGGGACCGGCGTTAGCGCCCAGGCCCACCCGGCTCATGGCCTCAATCCCACAGGCGATGCCGATGTCGATCACGCCGGCCGCGATCAGCCCGGCTACCAGGCCGTTGGCCTGCTGACTGCTGCCGCACTGGCAATCCACGGTCGTAGCGCCGACGTGTTCGGGCAGCCCGGCCACGAGCCAGCTCACCCGGGTGATGTTGTTGGACTGCTCGCCGAACTGCGTAACGCAGCCACCGACGACCTGTTCGACGTCGCCGGCGTCAATACCGGCCTTCTCCACCAGCGCCTTCTGAGTCGCCCCGAGAAGTTCGGTGGCGTGCAGTCCTGATAGCCATCCCCCGCGCTTGCCGATCGGGCTGCGAGTGGCTTCGACGATTACCGGGTTACCCATGTGGCAAGGCTAGAACACGTTTCATTAATATGACAAGCAAGGATGCTCGGATGCCTTTTGCCTACGGTTAAGGCATGTTTTACTGGCATCAGAAGAACACTAGGACAGCTAGTGCTTACAACCCGAGTTGTAGCCGTCGGTCAGCGAAGACTGTAGAAGGAGAACTGCCGTGCCCAGCCCCAATCTTCCCCCCGGGTTCGATTTCACCGACCCCGACATCTATGTAAGCCGGGTGCCGGTCGAAGAGTTTGCGGAGTTGCGGGCGAAGGCCCCGGTCTGGTGGACCGAGCAGGCTCCTGGCAATGGCGGCGGCTTCCACGACGGCGGGTACTGGGCGGTCACCAAGCTGAACGACGTCAAGGAGGTGTCGCGGCGCAGCGACATCTTCTCCAGCTACGAAAACGGCGTCATCCCCCGGTTCAACAACGACATCGCGCGCGAGGACATCGAGGTGCAGCGGTTCGTCATGCTGAACATGGACGCGCCGCACCACACCCGGCTGCGCAAGATCATCTCCCGCGGGTTCACTCCGCGTGCCGTCGGGCGGCTCAAGGATGAACTGAACGCGCGCGCGCAGAAGATCGCCCAGGCGGCGGCCGCCGCGGGTTCCGGTGACTTCGTCGAGCAGGTGGCCTGTGAGCTGCCGCTGCAGGCAATCGCCGATCTGCTCGGAGTGCCCCAGGAGGACCGCGGCAAGATCTTCGACTGGTCCAACGAAATGACCGGTACCGAAGACCCCGAATTCGCCCACGTCGACCCGAAGATGTCGTCGGCGCAGCTGATCGGCTACGCGATGCAGATGGCCGAGGAGAGGGGCAGGAACCCGGGCGAAGACATCGTCACCCAGCTGATCCAAGCCGACATCGACGGCGAGAAGCTCTCCGACGACGAGTTCGGCTTCTTCGTCGTGATGCTCGCGGTGGCCGGCAACGAGACCACCCGGAACTCCATCACGCACGGCATGATCGCGTTCTCGGAGAACCCCGACCAGTGGGAGCTGTACAAGAGGGAGCGCCCGGAGACCGCGGCCGACGAGATCGTTCGCTGGGCCACCCCGGTGACCGTCTTCCAGCGCACCGCACTGGAGGACTACGAGCTGAACGGGGCGAAGATCAAGAAGGGCGACCGGGTGCTGATGTTCTACCGGTCGGCCAACTTCGACGAAGAGGTCTTCGAGGACCCGTACAAGTTCAACATCCTGCGTAACCCCAACCCGCACGTCGGCTTTGGCGGGACGGGTGCGCACTACTGCATCGGCGCCAACCTGGCGCGCATGACGATCAACCTGATCTTCAACGCGATCGCGGACAACATGCCCGACCTGAAGCCGATCGGGACGCCCGAACGGTTGCGGTCGGGGTGGCTCAACGGCATCAAGCACTGGCAGGTCGACTACACCGGTAAGTGCCCGGTGGATCACTGATGGATTTCGATCTCAGCGCGGAACAGCAGGCCGTCGCCGACGTCGTCACGTCCGTCCTCGATCGTGAGATCTCTTGGGAGGCAATCGTTCAGGGTGGCGTGACGGCGCTGGCGGTGCCGGAGCGTCTCGGTGGTGACGGATTGGGCCTGGCCGAGGTTGCGACGGCCCTGACCGAGGTGGGTCGCCACGGCGCCGTCACACCGGCATTGGCCACCCTGGGTTTCGGATTGGTGCCGTTGCTGGACGCGGCTTCCGACGAACAGCAGGACCGTTTCCTGTCCGGCGTTTCCAAGGGTGCGGTGCTGACGGCGGCGCTCAACGAACCCGGCGCGGCGTTGCCGGACCGGCCGTCGGTGGCCTTTTCGGACGGTCGGCTGTCGGGCACCAAAGTAGGTGTCGCATATGCGGAGTCGGCGGATTGGATCGTGGTGACCGCCGATAGCGCGGTGGTCGTGGTGTCGCCGAAGGCCGATGGTGTGCGCTTGGTTCGCACACCGACGTCCAATGGGTCCGACGAGTACACGGTGACTTTCGAGAATGTCGCGGTCGCCGACTCGGATGTGTTGGCCGGGTTGTCGGCCGCGCGGGTAAACCAATTGGCATTGGCGGCGATTGGCGCCTACGCCGACGGGTTGGTGGCGGGTGCGCTGCGGCTGACCGCCGATTATGTGGCCAACCGCAAGCAGTTCGGCAAGCCGTTGTCGACGTTCCAGACGGTGGCGGCGCAACTCGCTGAGGTCTACATCGCCTCGCGCACCATCGATTTGGTGTCCAAGGCCGTGGTATGGAAGCTGGCCGAGGGGCTGGATGCTCACGCAGATCTGGATGTCCTCGGATATTGGTTGGCGTCGCAGGCGCCGCCGGTCATGCAGATCTGCCACCACCTGCACGGTGGCATGGGCATGGATGTCACGTACCCGATGCACCGCTATTACTCCACGATCAAGGACCTGACCCGGTTGCTGGGTGGGGCCTCTCATCGACTCGATCTCGTGGGGATCGCAAGCGCGGCGCAGCCGGGCGCAGCGGGTCGCCACGCACACAGCCCAGTGGGAGCGCAATGTACATAGACCTCACTCCCGAGCAACGGAAGTTGCAGTTGGAGCTACGGGAATACTTCTCCAATCTGATTTCGTCCGACGAGGCGAAAGCGATGGAGCAGGACCGTCACAACGAGGCCTACCGCGCGGTGATCCGCCGGATGGGCAAGGACGGCAAGCTTGGCGTGGGATGGCCAAAGGAGTTCGGCGGCTTGGGCTATGGGCCGATCGAGCAGTCCATCTTCGTCAACGAGGCGCATCGCGCCGATGTGCCGCTGCCCGCGGTGACGCTGCAGACGGTCGGTCCCACGCTGCAGCAGTTCGGCAGCGAGATGCAGAAGAAGAAGTTCCTGCCGGCAATCTTGGCCGGTGAGGTGCACTTCGCGATCGGGTACACCGAACCGGACGCGGGCACCGACCTGGCGTCGCTGCGGACGACGGCGGTGCGTCAGGGGGACGAGTACATCGTCAACGGCCAGAAGATCTTCACCACCGGCGCACACGACGCCGACTACATTTGGCTGGCCTGCCGCACCGACCCGGAAGCCGCTAAGCACAAAGGCATTTCGATCCTGATCGTCGACACCAAGGACCCGGGCTACTCCTGGACGCCGATCATCTTGTCCGACGGCGCGCACCACACCAATGCCACGTACTACAACGACGTGCGGGTGCCGGTCGACATGCTGGTCGGTGAAGAGAACGGTGGATGGCGCTTGATCACCACTCAGCTCAACAACGAGCGGGTGATGCTCGGTCCGGCCGGCCGCACCGCCGGCATCTACGACCGGCTGCACGACTGGGCGTCCACGCCCGGCAGTGACGGCGTCAGACCGATCGATCATCAGGACGTCAAGCGGGCGCTCGGCGAGATCTATTCGCTGTGGCGGATCAACGAATTGCTCAACTGGCAGGTCGCCGCGGCTGGCGAGGACATCAACGTGGCCGATGCCGCGTCGACGAAAGTCTTTGGCACCGAGCGTATTCAGTACATCGGGCGCCTCGCGGAGGAGATCGTCGGTAGGTATGGGAACCCGGCCGATCCGAAGACCGCCGAGTTGTTGAGTTGGTTGGACGTACAGACCAAGCGCAACCTGGTGATCACCTTCGGCGGCGGCGTCAACGAAGTCATGCGAGAGATGATCGCCGCCGCCGGCCTCAGGGTGCCGAGGGTGCCGCGATGACCGAAATCAGCGATATCCAGGAGACGGCCGCCCAGATCAAGGCCAGAGGTCGCAGCAAGCCGCGGCTTGCGCGGGATCCGGTGAACCAGCCGATGATCAACAACTGGGTGGAAGCCCTCGGCGACAACAACCCCATCTATGTGGATGAAGCCGCGGCCCGTGCCGTGGGGCATCCTGGCGTTGTCGCTCCGCCGGCGATGATCCAGGTATGGACGATGACGGGACTACACGGTTCTCGTGCGGACGACGATCCGTTGCCGCCGATCGTCCAAATGTTTGACGATGCCGGGTATATCGGGGTGGTGGCCACCAACTGCGAGCAGACGTATCACCGCTACTTGAGGCCCGGCGAGCAAGTCACCATCAGCGCGGAACTCGGCGATGTCGTCGGCCCCAAGCAAACCGCCCTCGGTGAAGGCTGGTTCATCAACCAGCACATCGTGTGGCAGGTGGGTGACGAGGACGTAGCCGAGATGAACTGGCGCATCCTCAAATTCAGGCCCGCCGAGTCTTCTTCGGCTGCTCCGGCTTCGACCGTGCCGGATGACTTGGACGCCGACGCAATGATGCGTCCCTCGTCGTCGAAGGACACCGCCTTCTTCTGGGAGGGGGTGAAGGCGCACGAGCTGCGGATCCAGAAGCTGGCCGACGGAAGTTTGCGCCACCCGCCGGTGCCGGCGGTGTGGCAGGACCCCGCGGCGCCCATCGACTACGTGGTGTCCAGCGGTCGAGGCACGGTGTTCAGCTTCGTCGTACACCACGCGCCGAAAGTGCCTGGCCGCACGTTGCCGTTCGTCATCGCGCTGGTCGAGCTCGAGGAGGGCGTGCGCATGCTGGGTGAGTTGCGCGGTGTCGACCCTGGGACGGTGGAGATCGGAATGGCCGTTCGCGCAACGTATATCGACTTTCCGGCTGGCGATAGCGGGCCGGAGTGGACTCTCTATGCGTGGGAGCCGGAGGCATGAGCGCGCCTGTTGTAGAAGTGGGTACCAAGCTGCCCGAGCTGAAGCTGGAAGGGACCCCGACCTTCATCATCTCGACAGCCCTGGCTACCAGAGACTTTCAGGATGCGCACCACGATCGCGATCTGGCGCAGGCCAAAGGGTCGAAGGACATCTTCGTCAACATCCTCACCGACACCGGGTTGGTGCAGCGCTACATCACAGACTGGGCCGGGCCGTCGGCGCTGATCAAGTCGATCGGGTTACGACTCGGTGTGCCTTGGTACGCCTATGACACGGTGACGTTCTCGGGTGAAGTGACCGCGGTGGAGGACGGGTTGATCACGGTGAAGGTGGTGGGCGCCAACAGCCTTGGCAACCATGTCATTGCGACCGCCACGTTGACGATTGGGGATGCGTAGTGTCGTCGGGTTTATCTGGTCGAGCGGCCATCGTCGGCATTGGCGCCACTGACTTTTCGAAGAACTCCGGGCGTTCCGAATTGCGGCTGGCAGCCGAGGCGGTGCTGGATGCGTTGGACGACGCCGGTTTGACCCCGGCAGACGTCGACGGGCTGACCACCTTCACGATGGACACCAACACCGAAATCGCGGTCGCGCGCGCAACGGGAATCGGTGAGCTGAAATTCTTTTCGAAGATCCACTACGGCGGCGGAGCGGCGTGCGCCACTGTGCAGCATGCGGCGATGGCCGTGGCCACCGGTGTCGCCGACGTGGTGGTGGCCTACCGCGCGTTTAACGAGCGCTCCGGCATGCGGTTCGGCCAGGTGCAGACGCGGCTGACGGAGAACGCCGATTCGACCGGCGTGGACAACTCTTTCTCCTACCCGCACGGGCTTTCGACGCCGGCCGCACAGGTCGCGATGATTGCTCGTCGGTACATGCACCTTTCGGGTGCGACCAGCCGGGACTTCGGCGCGGTGTCCGTGGCCGACCGCAAACACGCCGCCAAGAACCCGAAGGCTTACTTCTATGAGAAACCGATAACCATTGAGGACCACCAGAATTCGCGGTGGATCGCCGAGCCGTTGCGGCTGCTGGACTGCTGCCAGGAGACCGACGGTGCGGTGGCAATCGTGGTGACGTCGGTCGAGCGGGCGCGGGATCTCAAGCACCGGCCCGCGGTGATCGAGGGCGCTTCGCAGGGGTCGAGTCCTGACCAGTACACGATGGTGAGCTACTACCGACCGGAGTTGGACGGCTTGCCCGAAATGGGGTTGGTGGGCAAGCAGCTTTGGGCGCAGTCGGGTTTGTCCCCGGCTGATATCCAGACTGCCGTCCTGTATGACCACTTCACGCCGTTCACGCTGATTCAGTTGGAGGAGTTGGGATTCTGCGGTCGCGGTGAGGCGAAGGACTTCATAGCTGACGGTGCGATCGAGATTGGTGGGCGGTTGCCGATCAATACCCATGGTGGACAACTCGGTGAGGCCTACATCCACGGGATGAACGGGATCGCCGAGGGCGTAAGGCAATTGCGGGGGACTTCGGTGAACCAGGTGCCCGACGTCGAGCATGTGTTGGTGACGGCTGGCACTGGCGTGCCCACGTCGGGGTTGATACTGGGCTAACGCGCTGCACCGCGCCAGCTGTGGGCGCCGAGCGTCACGCTGGCGTGGCAGTGGGTGCCGAGCGTCACGCTGGGGCGACGGCTGTGGACAGCTGGCTCACGGTGACGTGACGGGCGGCCTTGCTCCGTGCGACGCTGCCGGCGTGGGGCAGCCATTTATCGGCAGTGAGGCCGTCGCCAGCGGGCAACTGGTCAAGAGTGCACTTCGCACGCAGTATAAAAACCTGCTCCGTGACGTGTATGTGGGCCGGAATATCGAGCTGACGCCCGAGGTACTTGGCGCAGCGGCATGGCTGTGGTCCAGACGGCGGGGCGTCGTTGCGGGTCTGACCGCCAGTGCGATGCACGGCGCGCAGTGGGTCGAATCCAGCGCGCCGTTGGAAATTCTGCACACTAACCGAAACCCGTTGCCAGGAATAAAAGTACACAGTGATCGCATCGAAGACGACGAGATCATTTGGCTAGACGGCATACCGGTGACGACTCTGGCCCGCACCACGCTTGATTTGGGTTGCTGGTATCCAACCGACGACGCAGTGGCAAGGATCGATGCCCTGCTGGCAGCCACCGATTTGAAGCCTGCCGACGTGGTGGCACTCGCTCAGCGCTATCCCGGCCGGCGCGGTATTCGGAATGCGGGGATTGCAATCGATCTTGCTGACGGTGGATCCCAGTCACCAAAAGAGACTTGGCTCCGATTGCTGCTGATTCGCGCTGGCTTCCCGCGTCCGAAAACGCAGATTCCCGTCTGTAACGACTTTGGCGAGCCCTTTGCGTATCTCGACATGGGTTGGGAAGACTTGAAAGTCAGCGCCGAATACGACGGTGAACACCATCGGACCGATAGGCGGCGACACTCCTGGGACATTCGTCGACAGGAAAAGGTCGAAGGTCGGGGCTGGATAAACATCCGAGTTGTCGCGGGGGAGCGGCCGGCAGACATCATCCAGCGTGTTGCGGCCGCCCGTGCCCGTCGAGCGTTGCGCTAGCTTGACGTTGGGCGTCGGCGGTCACGCTGGTGTGACGTTCGGCGGAGGTGATGCGGTCGCCCGGTTGCCCGTGCCCGTCGAGCGTTGCGCTAGCTTGACGTTGGGCATCGGCGGCCACGCTGGCGTGACGCTCGGCGGAGGTGATGCGGTCGCTGGGCCGGGCCGGCTGCCCGTGCTCGTCGAGCGTTGCGCTAGCTTGACGTTGGGCGTCGGCGGCCACGCTGGCGTGACGCTCGGCGGAGGTGATGCGGTCGGCTGGCTCGGCGAAAAGGGACTACGCCGAAACCGGGACTAACTCGACCCCGCTGAGCACCGTCGCGTTATCGCGCGCGGGCGCGATAACGGTGGCCAGAAACCGGCCGTCGTCCTTCCAGATGTTGACCGTGAGCGTCTCGCCGGGGAAGGCCACACCGGCAAACCGTGCACCGTAGGCCGCCACGGCCCCGGCGTCGCCGTCCAGCAGCGTATCCGTGATGGCCTTACACGTCATGCCGTAGGTGCACAGACCATGCAGGATGGGCCTGGGAAAGCCAGCGGCAGCAGCGAACTCGGGATCCGAGTGCAGCGGGTTGCGGTCACCGCAGAGCCGGTACAGCAATGCCTGTTGTGGCAGGATCGGGATCGCCACCTCAAGATCCGGCGCCCGGTCTGGGGCTTCGACGGACCCAGACGGGCCGCGCTCACCACCGAATCCGCCCTCGCCGCGCGCGAATATCGAGCGCTTCTGCTTCCACAGCAGCGTGCCGTCGGGTGCGGTGACCGTCGTCTCGCTCCAGATCACCGCGGCCTTGCCCTTGTCCCAGATGTCAGTGAACCGGGTAACAGAGCTGGCCGAGCCCGAAGGAGGCAGCGGCGCAGGCACTTCCACACGCTCGCTGGCGTGCAGCACCTTGCCCAGCTCGATGTCGATGCCGGGAAACTTGACGACTGGCGGCTTGGTCAGATGGAAGGTGGCTGCGACGTTGCCGAACGTCGGCAGCACCTGTGGCGTGTCGTCGATGAGGTAACGCAGTTCGCGGGGATCCACCGGATCCGCCCCAGCGCCCAGACCCAGGTGATAAAGCTGCACATCGGTGCTGGACCAAGAGAATTCGACCGGATCCAGCTCAGCGGCCAGCGCGACTTCTACATCGATTGGCATGTCAGCCAACACCCTCCTGTTCAGCTAGATGCAGCGCAGCTAAATACCCGAATGTCATCGCCGGCCCGATGGTGCCGCCGGGGCCGGGATAGGTGTGTCCCATCACCGGTGCGCTCACATTGCCTGCAGCGTAAAGGCCTTCGATGATGCTGCCGTCGTCGCGTAGGGCACGCCCGTGCACATCGGTGCGGATGCCGCCCTTGGTCCCCAGGTCGCCCGGCACCAACTTGGCTGCGAAGTAAGGGGGGTGCTTGATTTCGCCGAGGTTGGGGTTGGGCTTGTTGGTGGGGTCGCCGTAGTACTTGTCGTAGGCACTTTCGCCGCGGTGGTAGTCCTCGTCCACACCCGACCTTGCGAAGCTGTTGAAACGCTCGACGGTCGCGGCAAATTCGGTGGCCGGCAGTCCGGCCTTCGCCGCCAACTCCTCGAGCGTGTCGGCCTGAACGATGACGCCGGATTCCAACCACTTGCGCGGAATGCGTTGTCCGGGCTGCAATCCCGCAAAAATGTAGCGGTCTCGGTACTGCTGGTCGAAAACCAGCCAGGCCGGAATGTTCTCGCCCGGCCCAGGTCCTTGGCCGTATTGCCCGCCGTACATGTGGTGACACGCTTCGACGTAGGGCATCGATTCGTTCATGAACCGCTTGCCGGACATGTTGACGATGATCGATCCGGGCGAATTGCGCTCGGACAGCGCGAACCACGGCGCATTCACCAGCGGCACCGTCGGGCCCCACCAGGCGTCTTCCATCAGATCCAAGGCAGCGCCTAGCTTTTCGCCGGCGATGATGCCGTCACCGGTATTGGCCTTGGCGCCGACCGTCCATTCCGTGGTGATGGGTGCGCGTTGGTACTTGATTCGCATCTGCTCGTTGTGCTCGAAGCCCCCGGAGGCGAGGATGACGCCGCGCCGTGCGCGGATCAACCGTGGCTCGGCGGATTCCGCTTCCCGGGTATCGCGCACGTAAATCCCGCGCACCACACCGTCCTCGACATACAGGTCGGTGAGCGCGGTGTTGAGCAGGACCGGAACACCGGCCTTTTGCAACCCGATTCGCAGCGGACCGATAAGGGCTCGGCCCATGCCGACGAGATTCTTGCCGGTCGATTTCGCCCACATCGTGCGGACGCCGACCTTCAGGCTGCGCAGCACACCGCGCGGGTGTCGCTTGAGTTGATTCAGTCGCACGTAATCCTGTTGCATCACGACGACATTGAGCGGCACCTTGCCGTATGGCGGCTCCAGGCCGGCCTCGTCGGGTCCGAGTTTGCGGGCGTTGAACGGCTTGGGCTCGATGGAGCGGCCCTCGGCGCGACCGCCCGGCGCCTCGGGGTAGTAGTCGGAGTAGCGCGGAACCCAACACATTTTCAGCGGCGTGTGCTTGAGCACGAACGAAAGCATCTCGGGGCCACGTTCGAGGTAGGTGTCGATACGTTCCGGTTCGACGATGTCGCCGATGATGCCGTGCAGATAGGTGCGGGCCGCCTCGGGAGTGTCACGCACCCCCGCACGCTTGAGGACTTCGTTGTTGGGAATCCAGACCCCACCGCCTGAACGTGCAGTGGAACCGCCGTAGTGCGGAGCCTTCTCGACGACTACTGTCGAAAGACCTCGGTGCGCGGCGGTAAGGGCGGCTACCATGCCGGCGCCGCCGCTTCCGACCACGACGACGTCGTAGTCCTGTGCTGTCATGTAGAACACGTTATAGAATTGCCCGGGCCAGGCGCTACTTACCCGGTCAAAACGACGAAGGGACTTCGGTAAATGCTGACTGCTGAGACCCGTGAACGCTTGGCAGCCGACTTGGCGCAAGCCGAGCAGAGCCGTGAGCCCATCAGCCAGTTGACGGCCGCGAACCCGGACATCGACGTCGTCGACGCCTACGAAATCCAGCTGATCAACATCCGGCGGCGGGTGGCCGAGGGCGCGCGCGTGGTGGGGCACAAGGTGGGGCTTTCGTCGCCGGTCATGCAGCAGATGATGGGCGTCAACGAGCCGGACTACGGGCATTTGCTCGACGACATGCAGGTCTTTGAAGACGCCCCGGTCAAGACCGGCAAGTACCTTTACCCCCGCGTCGAGGTCGAGGTGGGTTTCATCCTGTCCGCCGACCTGCCGGGCGCCGGATGTACCGAAGAAGACGTACTGGCCGCTACCGAGGCCCTGGTTCCTTCCATCGAGCTCATCGACACCAGGATCAAAGACTGGCAAATCAAGATTTGCGACACCATCGCCGACAACGCGTCGGCGGGCGGTTTCGTGCTGGGCCAGGCACGGGTGAAGCCGGGTGACGTCGACATTCAGGGCATCGACGCGGTCCTGACGCGCAACGGCGAGGAGATTGCCCGAGGCCGCAGTGACGCGGTGTTGGGTAATCCGGCGACCGCCGTGGCCTGGTTGGCGCGCAAGGTGGAGAGTTTCGGGGTCCGGCTCAAGGCCGGCGACGTGGTGTTGCCGGGGTCATGCACCTTCGCTGTGGATGCGAACCCCGGCGACGAGTTCGTCGCCGATTTCACTGGGCTAGGTGCCGTCCGTCTGACGTTCGAATAGCCTTCAAATAAGGGAGTAGTGAAAATGCCGTCGAAGGCGAGTGTGGCCATCGTCGGGTCGGGAAACATCAGCACCGACCTGCTGTACAAGCTGTTGCGGTCCGACTGGCTGGAACCGCGCTGGATGGTGGGCATCGACCCAAACAGCGAAGGCTTGGCGCGGGCCCGCAAGCTGGGCCTGGAGACCAGCCACAAAGGCGTCGACTGGCTGCTCGAGCAGCCGGAGAAACCCGACTTGGTGTTCGAGGCGACCAGCGCCTACGTCCACAAGGAAGCGGCGCCGAAGTACGAGGCCGCCGGGATCCGGGCCATCGACCTGACGCCGGCCGCGGTGGGTCCCGCCGTGATTCCGCCGGCCAACTTGCGCGAGCACCTCGACGCCCCGAACGTCAACATGATCACCTGCGGGGGACAGGCCACCATCCCGATCGTTTACGCGGTGTCGCGGGTGGTGAGCGTTCCCTACGCGGAGATCGTGGCGTCGGTGGCATCAGTCTCGGCGGGGCCGGGAACCAGGGCCAATATCGACGAGTTCACCAAGACCACCTCGCGTGGTGTCGAGACCATCGGCGGGGCGGAGCGGGGCAAGGCGATCATCATCCTGAACCCGGCTGACCCGCCGATGATCATGCGCGACACGATCTTCTGCGCGATTCCGGAGGACGCGGATCGGGACGCAATCGCGAAATCCATTCACGACGTCGTGGCCGAGGTGCAGAGCTACGTGCCCGGCTACCGATTGCTCAACGAGCCCCAGTTCGACGAGCCGTCGTTGAACTCCGGGGGACGGGCCGTGGTCACCACATTCGTCGAGGTCGAAGGCGCCGGCGATTACCTGCCGCCGTACGCGGGCAACCTCGACATCATGACGGCCGCGGCGACGAAGGTCGGCGAAGAGATCGCCAAAGAAACGTTGTCAGTGGCGGGAGGCGCACGATGACTGGCCACATTTTCGAAGGAGCGTGGGACGTTCGGATCACCGACACGTCGCTGCGCGATGGTTCGCACCACAAGCGGCACCAATTCACCAAGGACGAAGTTCGCGCGATCGTGAGCGCCCTGGACGCCGCCGGCGTTCCGGTCATCGAGGTGACTCACGGTGACGGACTCGGCGGCTCGTCGTTCAACTACGGCTTTTCCAAGACGCCCGAGCAGGAACTGATCAAACTGGCTGCGGAGACGGCGAAGGACGCCAAGATCGCGTTCTTGATGCTGCCGGGTGTGGGAACCAAGGAAGACATCAAAGAGGCGCAAGACAACGGTGGTTCGATCTGCCGGATCGCCACCCATTGCACCGAGGCCGACGTCTCCATTCAGCATTTCGGGCTGGCCCGCGATCTGGGACTGGAAACCGTCGGGTTCTTGATGATGGCCCACACGATTCCGCCGGAGAAGCTGGCCGCGCAGGCCCGCATCATGGCCGACGCCGGATGCCAATGTGTCTACGTCGTCGACTCCGCCGGCGCGCTGGTGCTCGACGGGGTGGCCGACCGGGTGTCGGCGCTGGTTGCCGAGTTGGGGTCCGACGCTCAGGTCGGTTTCCACGGGCACGAAAACCTGGGCCTGGGCGTGGCCAACTCGGTGGAGGCCGTGCGTGCCGGAGCAAAGCAGATCGACGGCAGTGTGCGCCGATTCGGCGCGGGCGCTGGTAACGCACCGGTCGAGGCCCTGATCGGGGTGTTCGACAAGATCGGGGTGAAGACCGGTATCGACTTCTTCGACATTGCCGACGCCGCCGAGGACGTGGTGCGTCCAGCGATGCCGGCCGAATGCCTGCTCGACCGCAACGCGCTGATCATGGGGTACTCCGGGGTCTATTCCAGCTTCCTCAAGCACGCCGTTCGCCAGTCCGAGCGGTACGGCGTGCCGGCACACCAATTGCTGCACCGTGCCGGTCAGCGCAAGCTCATCGGCGGGCAGGAAGACCAGCTGATCGACATCGCCTTGGAAATCAAACGCGAGCAGGAGAGCGGAGCCGCGGCTACCCGCTGACACCTGGAGCCCGCTGCGTCCGGCGCAACAATTTCTACGAATTTTGTCAAATGCCAGTGAGATCGTCGCTGGTGTTCTAGCGTGACACGTGGGGATCGGGCTCCGAGGGGGACACAATCCGATGGCGTATTCGGTTATGCCGTTGGGGGTTTGAGTCTTCATCAGAGTTTCGGTGCGGGGGTCAGCACCGCATGGCAAGTCGTGGGGGGCACGTCGGGGTCGGCGGGTCAGGCGTGGGAAGGTGCGGCGGCGGCGGCGTGGGGGGCCGCCGCCGCATCTTTTTGCGCAGGCGTCGGAATGGCGTCGGAATGCGCCCTGTCTCCGGAATGCGCCAAACGTCGAGTGTGGGGCGGATGGCCCTGGATTGGCGTCGGCGGGTGCACAGGCCACACATTCGGTGGGCGGGGTCGCTAAGAGGGCGCACCGAGTGTGTGCCTTATTGCCCGGGAAGTCGGTGGGTCGGGGCGAAAGGCCACACATTCGGTGGGCGGGGTCGCTAAGTGGGCCGAGCGTATCGGCCCCTATGGCGCCCAATTAGCGCCACTGCCGCGTCGCCTTTCTCCCGCGTAGCCTCGATATGGCGGGCTGGTGTGGGCCAACCGTAGAGAAGGAGCAATCAGATGACCGTCATCAAGGGCGTGCTAGCCGGTGGGCTGCTGAGCGTCGTCGCCTCGGCATTGATTGCGGTACCGGTCGCCAACGCGTGCGAAACAACCGTGGGCCAAACGGCGTCCGAACAGATCCAGAACTACTTGGACCGGCATCCCGACGTGAAGGCCACGCTTCAGGACCAGGCTGGGTCGGGCACCGATTTGATCGACTATCTCAACCGCCACCCGCACCAGCGCCAGCTCCTGATCACGCTGGCCAACGAATGCACCTCCTAGTAAGACTGGTGAGGATGCTTCGTCCTTAGCCGGTGCTGGCGACACGCGAGAATGTTCGCGGTTGACTCAAAATAGAAACACGTTCTAGCGTCGAGTGCGTGGCCGCCAGTTCTGTCTCAGACCCGTTCACCGCAGCGATCGCCGAAGCAGAGAGATTGGTGGCCGCCGCGCCGTTCATCGAAACCGAAGCCGATCTGCTCGAGGGTCTGCAATACCTGGCCGGCTGCATCGCGGCCTGTACCCATCTGGCCTTCGACTACGACCGTGACCACCCGTTCCTGCAGTCGGGCACCGGGCCATTTACCAAGATGGGTTTGGACAACCCTGACACCCTCTACTTCGGCACCCGGGTGCACGCCGACCACGACTACGTCGTCAGCGGCCGCCGCGGCACAACGACCGACCTGAGCTTCCAGCTGCTCGGCGGTGAGTACACCGACGACAATGTGCCCGTCAGCCAAGCCGCCTTCGACGACCGGGAACTCGAGATCGCGCCCGACGGCACCTTTGAGTGGCGGGTCCGGCCGACCAGCAACGGGCAATTGGTCATTCGCGAGGTGTATGGCGACTGGTCTGCGCAACGTGGCACGCTGGCCATCGCCAGGCTGGACACCGCGGGCACCGCGCCGCCGCCGTTGACCCGCCAGACCATCGAAAAGCGTTACGCCACAGCGGGAAAGCAGCTGATCCAGCGGGTCAAAACGTGGCTGCAGTTCCCCCAGTGGTTCTACCTCGACCTGCCGGTCAACACCATGGTCCCGCCGCGGCTGACTCCGGGCGGCCTGGCCACCCAGTATTCGTCGGTGGGGCATTTCGAATTGCAGCCGGATCAGGCGCTGGTGATTACCATCCCGGTGAGTGACGCGCCGTACCTTGGCTTCCAGCTGGGCAGCCTGTGGTACATCTCGCTGGACTACATCAACCACCAGACGTCGCTGAACAACACTCAGGCGCAGGCAGATCCGGACGGCAAGGTGCGCATTGTGGTCAGTGATCAGAATCCCGGCGTCACAAACTGGGTGGAGACGCTGGGTCATCGGCGCGGCTTCCTGCAGTTCCGCTGGCAACGCGTATCCCGGCAACTCACTGACGCAGACGGACCTACCGTCGAACTGGTGGACGTCGACGCCGTACCCGCAGCGCTGCCGTTCTTCGAGCACAACAAGATTTCCGAGGACGATTGGCGTGCGCGAATCGCTCTGCGGCAGCAACAAATTCAGGCGAGGATGCTGGGATGACCAATCTGCTGGACGGCAAGGTAGTAGTGATCAGTGGGGTCGGTCCCGGTCTGGGCACGACCCTGGCACGCCGATGCGCGAACGAGGGCGCGGACCTGGTGCTCGCCGCCCGAAGTGCGGACCGGCTGGATGACGTTGCCAAGCAGATCATCGACCTGGGCCGCAAGGCTGTTGCGGTGCCCACCGACATCACCGACGACAACCAGGTCAGCAACCTCGTCGACGCCACCCTGGAGGCCTTCGGCAAGGTGGATGTGCTGGTGAACAATGCGTTTCGGGTGCCATCGATGAAACCGTTGGCCGGCACCAGCTTTCAGCACATCCGGGACGCGATCGAACTCAGCGCGCTAGGGGCGCTGCGGCTCATTCAGGGCTTCACGCCGGCGCTGGCCGAATCGAAGGGCTCGGTGGTCAACGTCAACTCGATGGTGATCCGCCATTCGCAGCCCAAGTACGGGGCGTACAAGATGGCCAAGTCCGCCTTGTTGTCCATGTCCCAGTCGCTGGCCAGCGAGCTCGGCGACCGCGGAATTCGGGTCAATTCCGTTGCGCCCGGCTATATCTGGGGGGACACGCTGCAGAGTTACTTCAACCACCAGGCGGGCAAGTACGGCACCACCGCTGAGCAGATCTATCAGGCGACGGCGGCGAACTCCGACCTCAAGCGGCTGCCCACCGAGGACGAGGTGGCGTCGGCAATCTTGTTCATGGCAAGCGATTTGTCCAGCGGCATCACGGGCCAGACGCTGGACGTCAACTGTGGGGAGTATCACAACTGATGGCAGATGTAGCCGGCCGGACCGACATTGGCACCGTCGAGGACCTGCACGCGTCGGCCACCAAACTGACCGGGCTGGACGACTTCGGCTCCGACGACGACAACTACCGCGAAGCGCTGGGGGTGCTGCTCGACTCCTACCGGCGCGAGGCGGGCCTGACGGTGTTGGGCAGCAAGATGAATCGGTTCTTCCTGCGGGGTGCCCTGGTGGCCCGCTTGCTGTCCGAAGCGGCGTGGAAGCAATACCCGGAATATGCGGACATCGCCATCGAGCGGCCGATCTTCGTTACCGGCTTGCCGCGCACCGGGACCACCGCGTTACACCGGCTGCTGGGCGCCGACCCCGCGCACCAGGGCCTGCACCTGTGGCTGGCCGAGTTTCCGCAGCCGCGACCGCCCCGCGACACCTGGGACTCAAATCCCTGGTATAGCCAACTAAACGAGCAATTCAACCGCCACCACGCAGAGAACCCGGACTACACCGGGCTGCACTTCATGGCCGCCTATGAGTTGGAGGAGTGCTGGCAGCTGCTGCGGCAGTCGCTGCATTCGGTGTCCTACGAGACGCTCGCGCACATACCCAGTTACGCCCAATGGTTGTCGCGGCAGGACTGGACTCCGTCTTATCAGCGGCACCGCCGCAATCTGCAGCTGATCGGGCTGAACGACGCCGACAAGCGTTGGGTGCTAAAGAATCCGAGCCACCTGTTTGCGCTGGACGCATTGCTGGCGACCTATCCCGACGCACTCGTGATTCAGACTCACCGGCCGGTGGAGACGATCATGGCGTCGATGTGCTCGTTGGCGCAGCACACCGCACTGGAATGGTCGACGACGTTCCAGGGCGCCCAAATCGGGGCTGACCAAATGGAAACCTGGTCGCGCGGGCTGGAACGCTTCAACGCCGTGCGGGCCAAGAGCAACCCGGCGCAGTTCTACGACGTCGACTATCAGGACCTGATCGCCGACCCGTTGGGCACGGTGGCCGAGGTGTATCGGTACTTCGGCCTGACGCTGACCGACGAGGCGCGAAAAGCGATGGAAGACAGCCACGCCGAAAGCCAGACCGGTCCGCGCGCACCCAAGCACAAGTACTCGCTGGCCGACTACGGGCTCACCGCCGAAGAGGTGAAGGAGCGGTTCGCCGGTCTGTGATCAGTCGGGTCCCGGGTAGTCGAGGTAACCTTCGGCCACCGCGTGTTCGATGCTGTCCGACAGGCGCGGGCAGGCCTTGATGCGCGCCGGATCCCCGCCCGCGGCGCGGATCTCGGCGAAATGGGCGCAGCGTTGCGACGAGTCGGTATTCCATTGCACCGCAGTGTGACCCGGCCCTAGCCGCCTCACGTTGACGGTCACGTGGCAGAACCGGCAGTCCACCGGCTTCAGACCTGAGGTCAGGTAGCGTTCGCGGTCGGCACGGCTGGCCTCGGCGACAGCCGCGGCGCGTTGCGGATCGTTGCTGAAATCCCTTGACTTCGCCCAGGATCTGGAACCGCCGGTGCTCGGGGTCCGGTCGTGATCATGATCGTGATGATCCCCGTGCAGCGCCAACATCGACCGGGCTAGCCGGTCGACGTCGGGGACAGTCGGCCGATCGTCAGACATGCTGATCGGCGTTACTGCGCGGGCACTTCGTCCGAGACCGACTGTTGCGCATCCCTTGCCTTCAGATTCTCGGCGACCTCTTTGTTCCAGAACTCGTTGGCCCGGGTGGTGTCCACCTCAATCTCGAAGCGCTCTACCATTTCCGGCTGGATGTCGGCTACGTCGACATAGAACTGCTGATACCAGCGACGCAGCTGATAAACGGCGCCGTCTTCCTCGACCAACAGGGGATTCTCGATCCGGGTCTTGTGCTTCCAGATCTCGACGTCTTGCAGGAAGCCCTTGCTGACCCCGTCGGTGAAGACGCGGGAGAGCTTGTCGGTCATCTCCTCGCTCATGCCCTTCGGCTTTTCGACGATGACGCCCCACTGCAGCACGAAGGAGTTTTGCGTGACCGGGTAGTGGCAGTTGATCAGGATCGACTCGGCCTTGTAGTCGCCGTACTTGTTGTGCAGCCAGTTGATCATGAACGACGGGCCGAAGTAGGACGCCTCGGAGTCCAGGTGCGCCTCACCGTAGGAGGTGCCCAAGTCGTCGACGTCCGGCCGGCCCACGTTGTGCAGGTACTGGGACGCGATGTGCCCCTCGAAGACGTTCTTGAAGTACGTCGGCAACCCGAAATGGATGTAGAAGAAGTGCGCCATGTCGGTGACGTTGTCGATGATGTCGCGGCAGTTGGACCCCTCGATGAGGATGCTGTTCCACCGCCAATCGGTCCACTCGTCGGAGTGGGCCTCGGGAATGTCGGGGATCCGCACTTTGGGGTCCGGGGGATTGCCCTCGTGGTCATGCCAGACGAACAACAGCCCGCCGCGCACGTCGGTCGTCCACGACCGAGTGCGTGCGGTCTTGGGTGTGCGCTTGGCGTACGGCACCAGCTTGCAGCGCCCGTCGCCGCCCCAGCGCCAGTCGTGGAACGGGCAAGCGACCTCGTCGCCCTTGAGGGTGCCTTCGGACAGGTCGCCGCCCATGTGACGGCAGTAAGCGTCGAGGACCTTGAGCTCGCCCTGCGAGTCCGCGAACACCACCAACTTGGTGCCGAACGCGTTTATCGCGTGTGGCTTGCCGTCGCGGAAGTCCTTGGCGACGCCCAGGCAATGCCAGCCTCGGGCATACCTGGTCGGTAAGGCGCCGGGATCGATTTCCCGGACACCGACGCCCTTTGTGTCGGTACTCACCCTGTCTCCTCCAGATCGCGGGGCTACTAACTAGAACACGTTACAGTTTTGCGGCTGGGGAGCGCAACGACCGCGGTCCGGCCAGGTTAACTACCAGCGTATACGCATTGCGGTATATGTAATTGATGCCGCTGTTTTCCTTCGAGGGTCGTTCACCAAAGGTCGATCCCACCGCTTTCGTGGCCCCTACCGCCACGCTGATTGGCGATGTCACCGTCGAGGCAGGTGCGTCGGTTTGGTACAACGCCGTGCTGCGGGGCGACTACGCGCCGGTGGTGGTGCGCGAAGGCGCGAACGTGCAGGACGGCTCGGTGTTGCATGCCCCACCCGGCATCCCGGTCGATATCGGTCCGGGGGCGACGGTGGCGCACCTGTGCGTCATTCACGGGGCGCACGTGGGCCCTGAGGCGTTGATCGCCAACCACGCCACGGTTCTGGACGGCGCGGTGATCGGCGCGCGATGCATGGTCGCAGCGGGCGCGTTGGTGGTGGCCGGCACGCAGATACCTGCCGGCATGCTGGTGGTCGGTGCGCCCGCCAAGGTGAAGGGTCCGATCGAGGGAACCGGCGCGGAGATGTGGGTCAACGTCAACCCACAGGCCTACCGTGACTTGGCTCAACGGCATCTGACCGGGGTGGAGCTGGTCTAGGTTCGGGGGCCGCGCGGCGGCCGGGACGGGCCGCTATGTGCCCGCCTTCCAGCGGCAACTCGGGTACCTGCACTGATGCGCTGAAACCATCCCCGCGTGCGAGCCCCTGGAAACGCCGCTGACGTACGCAGCTGCCGCTGTCGCGCAGAGGTGGGCAGCACGACACCCGCCTTCCCGGCGAGGTCACTGTGGCTGGTGTGACGACTTAGTCTTGCCACCCGGAGTGAATGTAGGTGTCGGCGAAGCGCTGCAACGAGTCCTTCTTCTTGTCTAGCGGCGCGTCGAAGCTCAAGCCGTCGAAGACCCACGGAATGGTGATGTAGTCGGTGACACCAATCTCGGCAAGCTCGCGATGACCGTCCACTCCGAACTTGTCCAAGCAGACGGCCTGGTACTCGAACGGGTCATCCGCACGGCCGTTCTCGGCAAGGAGTGCCTTGAGCTTTCGGATGGTCTCGTCCAGTTGCGCGTGTGTCATCATCGCGCTGGTCCAGCCGTCGCCGACGCGGGCGGCGCGCTTGAGGGCCACGTCGGTGTGTCCGCCGACGTAGAACGGCACCGGTTCGCTGGGGGCAGGGCTCATCTGCAGGCGGTCGAAATCGTAGAACTCGCCGTGGAATTCGACCATGCCGCCGGCCAGCACCAACTTGATCACTTCGATCATCTCGTCGACACGCTTGCCGCGGCGCGCGTAAGGCACCCCGCACCACTCGAATTCTTCTGGTGCCCAACCGATTCCGACACCGAAGCCGAAACGGTTGTTAGTCAGGTTGGCCACCGAGCCGACCTGGCGGGCCAGCAGCAGCGGATTGCGCGAGCCGAGCTTCAGCACGTTGGTGTAGAACCGCAGCTTGGAGGTGACGGCGCCCATCGATCCCGCCAGGATCAGCGGATCGACCCACGGGCTGTTTTCGTCAAACATCCGCTTGCCGTCGGCCGTGTAGGGATAGTCGACGGACTGCTTTTCGAAATAGAAGATCGAGTCAGGCAGCGCGATGGAATCGAACCCGACTTCCTCTGCAATCTTCGCTAATTCGAGCAGCTGGTCGATCGGGCTGAACGCGATGGAAAGCGTGTACTTCATCCGCGTCATGGCTTGTCAGACCCGACCACCCACATGGAGAAGTACTGCGCCCCACCGCCGTAGGCGTGCCCCAGAGCCTTTCGCGCATTCGGGACCTGGTGGTCGCCGGCCTTGCCCATCACCTGAATCGCCGCCTCGGCGAAGCGGATCAGACCCGAGGCGCCGATCGGGTTGGAGGACAACACACCCCCGGAGGGATTGACCGGTAGCCGTCCGCCGATCGCGGTCTCACCCGCCTCGGTCAGCTTCCAGCCCTCGCCCTCGGCGGCAAAGCCGAGGCTCTCCAACCACATCGGCTCGAACCAGGAGAACGGCACGTAGATCTCGGCGGCGTCGATCTCGTCGATCGGGCTGGTGATGCCGGCGGCCTTCCACAGCGCGGCGGCCGCGTCGCGGCTGGCCTGCGGGTTGACCTGGTCACGACCGGCGAACTGCAGCGGCTCGGTTCTCAGCGCGGTGGCGTGAATCCAGGCCACCGGATGTCCTTCGGTCACACGGGAATCGGCGATCTGCTCGTTCCCGATCACCACCGCGCAGGCACCGTCGGACGACGGGCACGTCTCGTCGAAGCGGATGGGGTCCCACAGCATGGGGGAGGACATCACCTTCTCGACGGTGATGTCGGGCTGGTGCAGGTGCGCCAACGGGTTTCGGGCGCCGTTGCGTCGGTCCTTGGTCGCGACTATCGCACCGATGTTGAGAGGGGCGCCGGAGCGACGGATGTAGGACCGGACATGGGGGGCGAAATACCCGCCCGCGCCGGCTCCCACCGGCTTGATGAACGGAATCGGAATCGACAACGCCCACATGGCGTTTGATTCCGACTGCTTCTCCCACGCCACCGCCAGCACCCGACGGTACTTACCGGACTGCACCAGGCTGGCCGCGACCACGGCGGTGGACCCGCCGACCGAACCCGCGGTGTGTACCCGGATCAACGGTTTACCGGTCGCGCCCACGGCGTCGGCCATGAACAGTTCGGGCATCATGACGCCCTCAAAGAAGTCGGGAGCCTTGCCCACGACAATCGCGTCGATGTCGTCGAACGTCGACCCGGAATCGGCCAGCGCCCGGTCGATCGCCTCGCGCACCAGGCCGTTCATCGAAACGTCCTTGCGCTTGGCGACGTACTTGGTCTGTCCGGTGCCCAGCACCGCGGCGAGGTTCGCCCCTGCGCCTGCCATCAGTTCTTCCCTTCCAGGACCGCGACCAGATTCTGTTGCAGTGCCGGCCCGCTCGTGGCGTGTGCGAGCACCCGCCCCGCCGAGCCGTTCCAGATGTGTTGTGCGGCAAACCCGATACGTTCCAACCCGGCGGAGAACATCGGGTTGGCGGCCAGTGCGCCGCCGGAGGGGTTCACCTTGGTCGAGTCGGACAGCCCGATCGCCTCGGCCAGGATCAGATGCTGGTGGGTGAACGGGGCGTGGATCTCGGCGACGTCGATGGCGGCGTCACCGCCGGTGGCCGCCTCGGCCGACGCCGTCGTGGACGGCGACACAGTCAGGTCGCGCGCGCCCAGCACCGGAGTTTCGATGCGATGGTCAAACCCCGTTATCCACGCAGGGTTTTCACGAAGCTCACGGGCACGGTCATCGGCAGCCAGCACGATGGCGGCGGCGCCGTCGGTGATGGGTGCGATGTCATGCCGTCGCAGCGGATCGTTGAAGAACGGTCGGGAGAGCAGTTCGTCGATGTTCTTGGCCGGCTGCACGGAATCGTTGCGCTCCGCCCGGGTGAACGAGTCGAGCGCCACCTGGGCCATCTGCTCGGCCGTCCACTTGCCGGAGTCCAGGCCGATCCGGGCCTGCAGGCCCGCCAGCGACACCGAATCCGGCCACAGCGGCGCGACGGTGTACGGGTCGGTCTGCCGGGACAGGATCTGTCGCAGGTTCCCCGCCGAAGATTTGCCGAAGCCGTACACCAGCGCGGTGTCGACCTCGCCGGTGAGGATCTTGATGTAGGCCTCGAAAAGCGCCCACGCCGCGTCCATTTCGACGTGCGATTCGTTGATCGGCGGCACGGCGCCGATCGAGTCGATCGCGGAGATGAAGGAAAACGCCCGTCCGGCAAGGTAATCGGAGGAGCCCGAGCACCAGAAGCCGATGTCGGACTTGGTGATGCCCAGGTCTTGGTACAGCTGGGCGAAGCACGGCATCAACATCTCGACGCCGTTGGTGGTGCCGTCGGTACGGCGAACGTGCGGGGCGTGGGCGAAGCCGACGACCGCCACATTGCGATCACTCATAGGTAGGTCAGCCCTTTACAGGTGGTGTTTGTAGGTGTCGTAGTCAGCGTCGGGTTCGCCGGTAGGCCGGAAGTATTCGATGTTGTCGATGCCGTATCCCCACTCCTCGCGTGGTTTCCAGACCGCCTCGACCCGCATGCCCATCCGGACCTCGTGTGCGTCGATGTCGGCAACCAGGTGCAGGAACGGGATGTCCGCGCCGTCGAGCAGCACGTAGGCCGCCACGTAGGGCGGTTTGATGCGCTGGCCCTGGAACGGGATGTTGATGATCGCGAACGTCGTCACCGTGCCCTTGTCCGGCAACTCGACGAATTCCGTCGTCGGCACGCCGGTGGCCGGGTCGGCTCCGTGCGGCGGGAAGTAGACCTTAGCTTCCTGGCCGCCATCGCTCCTGGTCCTGGCGCCCAGCAGCTTGCCCTGAGCAATGGCCCGCAGGTACGCGCTCTCCTCGTGCGAGGCGGTGTGCTGGATGGTCAGCGATATCGGCGTGACGATCATCGTCACCGGCTCGCCGTCCGTGGCCGGCGGTTCGACCTTCTCTTCCTCCTCGCCGAGCTTGAAGTAGGCGATGTCGGTGATGGCGCCGACGGTCTCGTCGGCCCAGTGCACGTGCACCCGGGCGCCGGTGCTGATGGCGTCGGGTTCCCCAGCATCCACGGCGTGGATCAGCGGCGTGTCGGCACCGTCCAGCTTGATCAGCGCCCAGGCGAACGGCCTGTCGAGGGGCTGGCCCTCGAGGGGTTCGGGTTGCCACGTCCAGGACACGACGGTCCCGACGCTGGCCACCGGTACCATTTCGCTCAATGGTTCGTAGGTGACCGGGTCGTATTCGGCCGGCGGCACGAGCACCCGCCCGTCCGATCCGCGAACCCCCAACACGCGGCGCTCACGCAGGGCGGTGAAGAACTTGCCCAGGGTGGGACCCACCGAACGGGTGTAGTCGAAGGACAACGTCAAAGGCGCGGAGAGAGGCGGCTCGGAATGATCGATCAAGTTCAGGCCGCTTTCAGTGGCTGTCACGCCTTCGAGTAGAACAGGTTCTAAGAATCGTTTCAACTAGGGATGATCGCAAGCGCGGCGAAGCCGGGCGCGGCGGGTCATCACAATTGAAGTGGGTCCTTTTCCCAGGCATAGGAGGCTGGCAATGAAGCTAGGACTACAGCTCGGATACTGGGGTGCTCAGCCGCCGGAGAATACGGCGGAGTTCGTCGCCGCGGCCGAGGACGCCGGCTTCGACGCCGTCTTCACCGCGGAGGCGTGGGGTTCGGACGCCTACACGCCGCTGGCCTGGTGGGGATCGTCGACCTCGCGCGTCCGATTGGGTACCTCGGTGGTGCAGCTGTCGGCGCGGACGCCGACGGCCTGCGCGATGGCCGCGCTGACGTTGGACCACTTGTCCGGTGGACGGCACATTCTTGGGCTGGGCGTGTCCGGGCCGCAGGTGGTCGAAGGCTGGTACGGCCAGAAGTTCCCCAAGCCGCTGGCCCGCACCCGCGAGTACATCGACATCATCCGTCAGGTGTGGGCCCGAGAAGCGCCGGTCACCAGCGACGGACCGCACTACCCGTTGCCGCTGAAGGGCGAGGGCACAACGGGTTTGGGCAAGCCGTTGAAGCCCATCACCCACCCGCTGCGCGCCGACATCCCGATCATGCTCGGCGCCGAGGGCCCCAAGAACGTGGCGCTGGCCGCCGAGATCTGCGACGGCTGGCTGCCCATCTTCTATTCGCCGCGGATGGCGGACATGTACAACGAGTGGCTCGATGAGGGGTTCGCGCGGCCCGGCGCGCGCCGCACCCGCGAGGACTTCGAGATCTGCGCAACCGCGCAGATCGTCGTCACCGACGACCGCGCGGCCGCATTCACCGCGATCAAGCCATTCCTTGCGCTCTACATGGGCGGCATGGGTGCCGAGGACACCAACTTCCACGCCGACGTCTACCGCCGGATGGGTTACGCGGAAGTGGTCGACGAGGTCACCAGGCTGTTCCGGTCGCAACAGAAGGACAAGGCCGCCGAGGTCATCCCGGACGAACTCGTCGACGACGCCATGATCGTCGGTGACCTGGACTACGTGCGTAAGCAGATCAAGGTCTGGGAAGCCTCCGGTGTCACGATGATGGTGGTGGCGGCTCGGAGCATTGAGCAGGTACGCGACCTCGCAAAACTGGTCTAGCGCGCGTTCCGCGCCCTCCCTTGCCACGGACTAGAACGCGTTCTAGATTGGCCGAATGACGCCCTCGCAACACACCATCGCGGGCACGGTGCTCACTATGCCCGTGCAGATCCGCAAGGCGCAGCAGCACATGGCGATGTTCTCGGTGGACGCCGACGCCGCCCAGCACATGATCGACTACAGCGGCTTGCGGGTCTGCCGGGTCACGCCCGGGCGTGCGATTGTGGTGCTGATGCTGATGCACTACCTCGACGGCGACCTAGGCCAGTACTACGAGTTCGGGACCAGCGTGATGGTCAACCCGCCCGGGGCTCCTCGTGGATCGAAAGCGTCCGGTTTGCGGGCGTTGCGGGAGGCCGGTGCCTTCATTCACCACCTGCCGGTCGACCAGGAGTTCACGTTGGAAGCGGGAACCAAGATCTGGGGTTACCCGAAGGTGCTGGGCGACTTCACCATCCGCGACGGGCGCCAGTTCGGTTTCGACCTGAGCATCGACGGGCAGTTCGTGGTGGGCATGGAATTCCAGCCCGGACTGCCGTTCCGGATAACTCCGCGCACGCAAGCGCAGCGGTCGTACTCGCACCGCGACGGCA
>NZ_MVHT01000058.1 GCF_002086275.1 Mycobacterium intermedium
TCCGCACCACGCCGTACAGCGAGGCCACGATCGCGGCGTGCCACAAGAAGGCGACGAGCCCGAATGGCAGCAGGTGCGGGTGGCTTCTTCGGCGGCTTTGGGGGCCCCGCCGGCCCCGCCGTTGCCGAACAACAGGCCGGAGTCACCCCCGGGCCCGCCGGCCTGGCCGGTCCCGCCCGAACCGCCGTTTCCGCCGTTGCCGATCAGGAAGCCGGCCGGCCCACCGGCTTGCCCGGTTCCCGGAGCGCCATCGGTTCCATTACCGATTAGCGGACGCCCGAACAATATGTTGGTGGGCAAATTGATCAGGTCGAGTATCGGCTGGAGAATTCCCGCGTTGGTGGCCTCGGCGGTCGAATACATCAAACCGCCCGTCGCCACCGCCCGCACGAAATTTTGATGGAACAGCGCCACCTGCCCGCTGACGGCCTGGTACTCAAGGGCATAGCCGCCGAACAGGGCCGAAATCGCCGCCGACACCTCGTCGGCTGCCGCGACCGCCAACGATGTCGTCGAGTTCGCCGCCGCCGCGTTCGCCGCCGTCACCGCGGATCCGATACTGGTCAAATCCTCTGCGGCCGTGGCCAATACCTGGGGCAAAGCGATCACATATGACGACATAGTTGCTCCCCTGAACTCACTAGTGCGGCCACCTCATTGTCATCCAGCAAAGCGTCGGAAAGTGGCGTGTTGGAGAAACTACATTCTCGGCGCCCAGCTACTCGTCGACCTTCGGTTGGACCTCGACCCCCACGCAAAGCCGGTGGGGAACCCGGTCGGATTTCATTCGTCGATCCCGTCGGCCGTTCGGCCCGTCACCCCAACGTGACGCTCGACGTCGACAGCCACCCCAACGTGACGCTCGGCGCGTCGCCACCGCACCAGCCCACCCGACACCGCCGGCCCGTCACGCCAACGTGACGCTCGACGTCGACAGCCACCCCAACGTGACGCTCGGCGCGTCGCCGCAAACGCAAACCCCCCGACACCATCGGCGTGTCACCCTGGCGTGACGCTCGGCGTCGACGGCCACACCAACGTGACGCTCGGCGCGTCGCCACCACACCAGCCCACCCGACACCAACGTCCGTCACCCCAACGTGACGCTCGGCGGGTCGTCATGGTGACGTCGGGCGGTGACTACTCGACTTCCGCCGGCGCATCTCGGCGCGTCCGCACATATTGGCCGGCGATCCAGCCCAACGTCGCCAGCGTCGCCACCACGTAGATCAGCCCCGCCCAGGCCAGATACCAGGGCCTGCCGATCTCCCAGATGGTCGGTTGCTGGAAGCTCAGCAGCCACGGCACGCCGACGACGGTCAATGCCAACCAGCCCCAGCCCAGGATTCGCGTGCCCAGCCGCTCGCGCATCGGGCCCTGCAGCAGCCACATGATCAACGGCACCAGCCACACCCAGTGGTGGGTCCAGGAGATCGGTGACGCCAATAACCCGAAGAGTTCGACCACCAGCAGCTTGCCCAGCCGATCCGACTCGTCGAGCGCTCGCCAAGCCAACACCGCCACGACGGCGGTGACCGCGAGCGCGGCCAGGACCAGCGGGCCCATGCCGGCGTCGTGACCCAGGATCCGGGAGATCGCGCCGCGCCAGGACTGGTTGAACGAGGTGCCGACCGGCCCGACCCGCCGCGCGTCCCCCAGCAAATCGGTGAAGTAGAAGCGCGCCTGCTCCCCCGCGATCAGCAGCGATACGCCGATGGTCCCCAGGAAGACGACGACCGAGAATGCGGCCGCAGCCCAGCGCCGCACGCCGAGAAAATAGACGACCGTGATCGCCGGCGTCAGTTTGATCCCGGCGGCCACACCGACGAGCAAACCCGACAACCACCATCTCGCGGTGTAGACGCCCCACAGCAACGCCAAGACCAGCATCACGTTGATCTGGCCGTAATCGAAGTTGCTGCGCAGCGGTTCGAGCCAGATGGCGATGGCCGTCCACAACATCGCAACACGCCGGCCCGCGCCTCCGTCGCCGATGCCCATCAACCGCTGGCTGATCCGCACCACGCCGTACAGCGAGGCCACGATCGCGGCGTGCCACAAGAAGGCGACGAGCCCGAATGGCAGCAGGTGCAGCGGGTAGAACACCACCGCGGCGAAGGGCGGGTAGGTGAACGGCAGCGGGAAATCCGGCGTCTGATCTGCGTAAACGTAGCTGTAGAGGGTGCCGGGATGGTTGAGTGCGGCGGCTCCACTCACGTACACGTGCAGGTCGACGAAGTTCGCCCCGCGCGGCGCGAGGTAGGTCAAGGCGAAACGCACGCCAACGCTCAGGGCCAGCAGTAATGGCCCCGCGCGAGCGATCCGTCTGGCCAGTGGTTGGCCCGGGGGTGCCGCCGGGGCGGCCGAGATGGTGTCTATTCGTCCGACTCTATCGAGGGCCGCGGATCCGGTCACTGTGACCACTCGTATGAATAACGATCCCATAAATGCCACACGTGTCACTTGAGTCACTTCTGTACCGCGATAGCTTCGGCATCAGGTCCTGTGGGGGACCTGTCATCGACAACCAGGGAGAGCCATGCCAACCACTTGGACCGTCGTACGAGCCGCCGCCATCCTTCTCGGTTCGTCCGCCGCACTATTGACGGGCGGTATCGCCCATGCAGATCCGGCACCGGCGCCGGCGCCCGACGTGAGCAACATTCCTCAGCAGCTGATCGCTACAGCCGCCAATGCACCGCAAATCCTGCAAAATTTCGCGACGGCGCTGGGCGCGACCCCGCCGCTGGCCACGCCGCGGGCACCCGACCCAGTACCCGCCGCGACCTCGTTGCTGCCAGGTTTGTCCCCGGCCGCACCGTCGACGCCCGCCGGCTCGCCCGCATCGGTCCCGTCGATTCCGGGAGTGAACACTCCGATCCCTGGCCTCACGGCCCCCATCGCTGCACCGGCAGCACCGGCACAAGCGCCCGCGAGCGTGCCATCCATTCCGGGTGTCAACACGCCGCTCCCGGCCCTCGCCGCGCCGGCTGCAGCCAACACCGCACCGCCGGCCGGGGTTCCGACCATCCCCGGGGTGAACACCCCACTTCCGGGGCTCACCGCGCCGGCGGCTCCGGCCGCGGCCACGGCGCCTGCAGCGGCGCTTCCCGGCATCGCATCGGCGCTGCCCGGTTTGGCCCAGGCGGCGCTGCCGGGCCTGACCAACGCAATTCCGGGATTGCCCGCGGCGGGTGCTCCCGGGGCGCCGGCCAACCCGGCCGCACCGGCTCCGCCGCAGACGCTGCTTGCGGCACTGCCCTGAGCCATCCATTCGACGACTGACCACTACAACCACCACCGGGAGAACACCGTGGCAAGCACTTGGCGTCTGTCCAAAGGTTTGGCCGCAGTCGTCGTCACTTCGGCTGCCGCGCTCGCTCTTAGTCCGAGCGCGGCAGCCGACCCGGCGACACCGCCGCCCAACCCCATCCAACAGCTACCGGGGCTTCCCGCGTTAGATCAGTTAAGCCCGATAATCCAGCAGGCGGCCACCAACCCCGGCCAAGCCACCCAGATGCTGATGGCCGCGGCTCAGGCGTTCACCCAACGCAATCCCACTGCTCCCGCCGAGGCCCAGAACGTCGCCAAATCGGTCGGCGAGTTCGTCGCGGAGCCGTCCGGCCCCAACGGCGTGGTCCCGACCGAGGGCGTTCCGCACGTGCCTCCGGCGGGGGTGCAGCCGGGCACTCTTTCGCACCTTCCGACGGGCATCGACCCCAATAACGCGGCTGGCCCGCCGCCCGCTGCCCCGCCGGCTCCGGAACCGCACCTTTCCTCGCAGCGCCCCGTGGACCCGGTGCGCGCCGAGGTTCCCGTCCGGCAGCCGGGCGCGGCCACGGCCGCTCCCCCGGCGGCGGCTCCGGCACCCGCGCCCGCTCCGGCTCCCGCGGCGGCCGCGTCCCCGGCACCGGGTTTCGGGCCGGACACACCCGTCACCCAGGACTTCATGTACCCGTCGATCGGCTCGAACTGCATTGCCGACGGCACCAACGCGTTCGCGACGGCGTTGTCGGTGGCCGGTCCGGCCCCCATTCCCGCGCCCGGTCCCGGACCGGGTCAGACCGCCTACGTGTTCACCGCCGTCGGCACCCCGGGGCCGGCCGATGTGCAGAAACTGCCCCTCAACGTGACCTGGATAAACCTGACCACCGGCAAGTCCGGGAGTGCGACGCTCAAGCCGCGCCCCGACATCAACCCGGACGGGCCGACGACGCTGACCGCGATCGTCGACACCGGATCGGGCAGCATCATGTCGACGATCTTCGGGCAGGTCACCACCAAGGAACGGCAGTGCCAGTTCATGCCGACGATCGGCTCGACGGTGGTGCCGTAGAACTTTCGGCCGCGAGGGTGCGCAAATGTACGTCGTACACGGCGTGTCGCTGTACAAACACGCGCGCTCGCGGGTACTGGGGGGGCTAGGTCAGTAGGCCATGAACAAGATTGCGTCGCGGTCGTATTCGAGACCCGGGTGAACAGCGGCCAAGTGAGCCTGCGTCAGCTCGACCAGTTCATCCTCGTCCTTGCCGACGATGGCCTCGCCGCACGGACACGTGATGTGCGTCTTCATTTGGCCGCCTTTCCTTTAGCTTTCTCAGAGGCCTGAGCTTTCATCTGCTTTTTATAGGAACGCACTCGCCCCAGGGATTCGGCATCGACGATATCGGCGACGGACAGGTAACTGCCCGATTTCCCGTAGTCGCCGGCGGCGGCTTGCCAGCCCGGCGGCCGCACGCCGTACTGCTTGCCCAGCAAAGCCAGAAAGATCTTCGCCTTCTGCTCGCCGAAGCCGGGCAGCCCCTTGAGCCGCTTCAGCAGTTCTTTCCCGTCGGGGTCACCGGCCTGCCACACCGCTGCCGCGTCGCCGTTGTACCGGTCCACGATGATCTGCGCCAGGGCCTGGATGCGCTTGGCCATCGAGCCCGGAAAGCGGTGTATCGCAGGCCTTTCCGAGCACAGCGCGGCGAACTTCTCGGGGTCGTAGTCGGCGATCTCGGCGGCGTCGAAGCTACCCATCCGATCAGCGATCTTCTTCGGCCCGGCGAAAGCCACTTCTAGGGGAATCTGCTGATCCAAGAGCATCCCGGTCAGCAGCGCGAACGGGTTTTCGGCTAGCAGTTGATCGGCCTCGGGTTCTTGCGCGAGGCAGAGCTGACTCATGGTCGAACTCTAGCTCTCACCCGCTCGGCCGCTTAGCGCAGCCCGCGGTCCCGAGAGCTCAGCGCCCCAAAACGGCTCGCCGCCAACGCTACCCGCCGCTCTTGCGCCGGAATTCGCGGCGATTCCCCTCCGGCCCGTGGCCGTGCGGTCCGTGCGACTTCTTGTCACTGCCGTCTTTGTGGTCCGAGCCGCCGGACGACTTGGCCAGCTTGCGGTCGAGCGCCTCGCGAAACTTGCGCTTGGTCTCGTCGGCCGGGGATTCCGATTCAGGCATATCAGCAGCCTAACCCGGTTACCGCTTACCTGGTGGCAAGCCGTAGACGTGCGTGATCGGCATCGTCATGAGCACCCGGCGGTCGGTGACCATCGCCTCCCGGAACTCATCCCAGTCTGGATGTTCACCAGCGATGTTGCGATACAAGGTAATCAGTCCCTCGACGGTGTCGTCGTCGGGAGCCGCGGCCGGCGGCGTGAGCTCCGCCGTACCTTCCGCCACGGCGTACGACCAGCCGTCGTCGGCATCGACGAGCAGCGACGCCCGCGGGTCACGACGCAGGTTGCGGGTCTTGGCCCGCGGCTCGGTGATCGACACCTGGATCACCAGGCGACGCGGGTCAAAGTAATAGGAAACATTGGACAGCTGGGGTCGCCCGTCACGCTTGATGGTGGCCAAAACCCCGAGAGAGTTCCCACTGATCACGGCCAGCAGCTTGTCGTCGAAGACTTGGCGTCCCATGCCGAAAGCCTACGTCTCGACCCGGACTGGTGGAATTGGACCATGACTCGATCCGAGGCGACCGAATTCGCGGCCTTCCTGCGCGGCGTCAACGTCGGCGGCGTCAACCTCAAGATGGCCGACGTGGCCGCCGCGTTGACCGACGCCGGCTTCACTGCCGTCCGCACCATCCTGGCCACCGGCAACATCCTCCTCGAATCGAGCTCATCAGTCGCGACGGTACGAAAGAAGGCCGAAGCCGCCCTGCGCGAACGGTTCGGCTACGACGCGTGGGTGTTGGCCTACCCGGTCGAGACGGTCCGCGAGATCGTCGCGGCGTACCCCTTTGAGCGCGAGGTCGAGGGCTACCAGTCCTACGTGACCTTCGTTGCCGACGCCGATGTCCTCGACGAACTGGCCGCGCTGACCGCCGGCCCGGACGAGCGGATCAGCGCCGGCGAGGGAGTCATCTACTGGCAGGTGCCCAAGGGCAGCACCCTGGACAGCACCATCGGGCAGACAATGGGCAAGAAGCGTTACAAGTCCTCGACCACGACCCGCAATCTGCGGACCCTCGAAAAGGTGCTGAACAAGGTGTTGCCATGACCCCTCCCGAAGACTCGTCGCGAGCAAAGGTCACCCTGGCCGGAGTCTCCGAAACGGCGCTGCTGACGCTGAATTCCCGGGCCACCGAAGCGCGCCGGCCCGATTCACTGATCGATGATCCGATGGCGGTCAGGTTGGTCGACTCGATCCAGTTCGACTTCGCCAAGTTCGGACGCACCGGCCAGGACATCGCGCTGCGGGCACGCGCTTTCGACATCCAAACGCAGCTCTACCTGCGCCAGCACCCGTCGGCGACCGTGGTGGCCCTGGCCGAGGGTCTGCAGACCAGCTTCTGGCGTTTGGACGCGGCGATCCCAGACGGCCAGTTCCGTTGGCTCACAGTCGATCTACCACCGATCATCGATATCCGCGCACAGCTGCTGCCGACGGACCCGCGAATTTCGGTGTGCGCCCAGTCGGCGTTGGACTACAGCTGGATGGACTCGGTCGACCAGTCCGACGGCGTGTTCATCACCGCCGAGGGGCTGCTGATGTATCTGCAACCCGAGCAGTCCATGGATCTGATCGCGCAATGTGCCAAGAATTTCCCGGGTGGCCAAATGCTCTTCGACCTGCCGCCCCGCTGGTTCTCGATCTGGAGCCGGCTTGGTATGCGGACGTCGTTGCGCTACAAGGTGCCGCAGATGCCGTTCAGCATGTCCGTCGGCGAGGCCGCAGACCTGGTGAACAAGGTGCCCGGTGTCCGCGCGGTTCGCGACATTCACCTGCCGCCGGGCCGCGGCGCGCTACTCAACGCCGCCATGTCCACCGTCTACAGGATGACGGTCTTCGATTCGCTACGCCCGGTGCTGACCCTGCTCGAATTCGGCTGACCGTTCGGTTATCCGTCGTCGTTGACGGCCAGTAGGTAGCGCATGGCGTCTTCCTTGGTGAGCCCCAGCGCCTTGGCGACCTCCACGTACTCCTTGGCCGCGGCGGCCATCGCCGCGTCGGTCGGGTCGAAGCGGGAGATGAAAGTGCCGAAACGACCCCGCGTTTCGATGATCGCCGCCGACTCGAGCTCCCGGTAGGCGCGGGCCACCGTATTGGCCGCGACCCCCAGCTGGCCCGCCAAATCACGCACCGTCGGCAACCGCGTGCCGGGCGGCAACTGGCCGGCCCGGACCCCCTCGATCACTTGAGTCCTGAGCTGGTCGAATAGCGGCTTGCCCGCCTTGACGTCAACCCGCAGTAAATCTCGCAGCTCCACATCCCCAGTATTCATCACGCACGACTATGTTTGTGGGATGCGAGTGGCGGTGCTGAGCGGCGCGGGCATCTCCGCGGAGAGCGGGGTGCCGACGTTTCGCGATGACAAGAACGGCTTGTGGGCCCGTTTCGACCCATACGAGCTGTCCAGTGTGCAGGGTTGGGAACGCAACCCCGAGCGCGTGTGGGGCTGGTATCTGTGGCGCCACTACCTCGTCGGAACGGTCGAACCCAACGCCGGCCACCGAGCGATCGCCGACTGGCAGAAGGACGCCGACGTCACCGTCGTCACCCAGAATGTCGACGACCTACACGAGCGCGCGGGCAGCTCTCCCGTGCACCATCTCCATGGCAGCTTGTTCGAATTCCGTTGTGCGCATTGCAATAAGCCCTTTCACGAGGAGCTGCCGGCGATGACGGAGCCGGCCATCGAAGTGGAACCTCCGGTCTGCCATTGTGGCGGCCTGATCCGGCCGGACATCGTGTGGTTCGGCGAGTCGTTGCCTCAGGGACCCTGGCGGCACGCGGTTGACGCGATGGAGTCCGCCGACGTGGTCGTCGTCGTGGGGACGTCGGCGATCGTGTATCCGGCGGCCGGGTTGCCCGAGATGGCCTTGGCGCGGGGCACCGCCGTGGTCGAGGTGAATCCCGAGCCGACACCGTTGACCCCATATGTCACGCTCAGCATCCGCGAGTCGGCGAGTCGCGCCTTGCCCGGCCTGTTGGAGCGGTTGCCGACGTTGCTGAAGTAGTCGGGTCGGCTGCCAAGTCTCAGGCGGCCTTGCGCGCGCGGCCGAGCGCCAATTCGGACACCGGCAACGGCGCCCACACCGGCAGCGTCCATTCCCGCCGGGCTTCGGCCACTTCGAAGCCGGCGCCGATTATCGCGCGCTCGGTATCGCGGTGGGTGTGGCAGTTGCCCAGCATCCTGGGCCAGAAAGTGGCGTCGACGAGCCGCTGGAATCGTCCCCGGCCACCGGCACTGGCCACGTGTTCGAGATACCGCAGTTCCCCGCCCGGGCGAAGCAGTGAGTGCAGGCGCCGCAGCACTGCGTCTTGGTCGTGCACCGAACACAGCACCAGCGAGCAGACGACGGCGTCGAACTGTTCCCCGTCGCTGAACGCTTCGACCGTCTCGGCCGTGACCGCGACCGGAATCGCCGCGCCGGATGCCGCATCACGTGCGATGGCCGCCAGCCGTGGTTCCGGCTCCACTGCGACGACCTGCTCGACGGACTCCGGATAGTAGGCGAAATTGGCCCCGGTACCGGCGCCGACTTCCAGCACTCGGCCAGACAGGCCGGCCAGGTTCTCGCGGCGCAAGGCCTTCACCGCCTTGGCTTCGTGAGCGACGAAGACGGACCAGAATCGGGCGAAAAACGGGTGGTGGACTTCCGATGCCGCGGCGGTCATGCCGGTCGCTCCTCGCTTGGTGAATGGCAGGATTGATGAGCCAACGCCCAGTCGGTGAGTTCACGGAACGTCGCCCCGGTCCCGACCAGGCCAGCGACCATGTGGCCGCAGATGACGGCCCCGAACACGCGGTCGGCAAACGCCTCGACGTCGCCGAACGGCAGGTGCGGCTTGGAGATGAACATCGCCGCGATCCCGTGCGAAACGCACCACAGTTCCAGGGCAATCGTCGTCGCGTCGTCGCTGCGGTAGACGCCTTGATCCATCAGCGTCTGCACCGAGGCGCGCATGTGCTTGAACGCCGAACTGTGCAGGGCGATGTCGACATGGCGTCCGGACCGAAACTCACCCATGGTGGCGAGGCGGTACAGCTCAGGGGTCTGAAGGGCGAACCGCACGTACGCCATACCCTGCGCGCGCAGCACGTCGACCGTCGGCGGCTGCCCGATGGCCGCCTGCTCCATGGCTTCGTCGAGCCTGTCCAGGAAGCGGGCACACACCGCGTCAAGTAGCGACTCTTTGTCTTCGAAATGCAGGTAGATGGACGGCGGCGTGACGCCGACGCGCTGGGCAACCGACCGGATCGACACGGCCTTGGCCTGCCCCGTTTCCAGCAGCAGCTCGGTTGCCGCGTCGAGGATTTGCTGCCGGAGCAGATCGCCGGACCCACGGCGAGCGCGAGACCGGCGAATACCCTCCGTAGAAACGTCAACCATCGCGGCTCACGGTGGCGGCTATCGGCTCTTCATCCCGCGGGTCCGCGCCGGCATCGGACTGATCGAGAGCACCCGCCTCACTGATGCCGAACCGTTCGTGCAACCACACCAACGGCTTGGGCGCCCACCAGTTCCACCGGCCCATGACGTGCATGAACGCGGGCACCAGGACCATCCGCACCAGCGTGGCGTCGGCAATGACGGCAAGCGTCAGGCCGAGGCCGAACATGCGCATGAACGACACGTGCGCGGCGATCAGTGCGGCGAACGACATCGACATCACCAACGCGGCAGCGGTGATGACCCGGCCGGTCCGCGCAACGCCGAGCGCCACGCTCTCGTCGTTGGCGGCGTGCGCCTCGGCTGGGGTCGGCTTGGCCGGACGAGCGGCTCCCGAGGTCAGCCAGTACTCGCGGATCCGCGAGACCAGGAACACCTCGTAGTCCATGGACAGCCCAAAAGCGATGCAGAACAACAACACTGGCATGTTAGCGACGAGTGTCCCGCTGGGCGTCGTCCCCAGCGCACCGAGATGACCGTCCTGGAAGATCCACACCAGCGCCCCGAACGCCGCGGTCAAAGACAGCACGTTCAGCACCAACGCCTTGGCCGGCAACACCACGCTGCCGGTGAGCAGGAACAGCAGTATGAAGGTGATGACGGCCATCAGGCCCAGCACCAACGGAAGCCGATGGGTAACCGCATCGACGCTGTCGCGGTTGACTTGCGCGACGCCGGCCATTTGGACCGCGCGGCCCCCGGGCCCGGCGACCTGGTGCAGACGCTTGAGCTGGGCGTCGGAGGCATCCGAAAACAGCGGCGCGGCGCTGCTCACGGTCACGAACGCGCTGCCGTCGGCCAGGCCCGTCGGCGCAGTCGGCGGCCCCTTGCGCTCCCCGCTCACGAACGTCCCGCTGGGAGCGCTGACGGCCGACACGTCGGGAATGCGCGAGAGCGCCGCGGCGTAGGCGTCGAGGTCCGCCGGGTTCAGTCCCCGGGCATCGGGGATCACGATGGGCACTGCGGTCGCGGAATCGTGCTCGAAGTTGGTGCGCAGTTCGTCGCCGACTTGGTGGGCCGACTTCGAATGCGGGAGCACCCTGTCGTCAGGGAAACCCCACTTGACCGAAAAGAACGGCAACCCGAGCAGGATCAGCAACGCGACCACGGCCCCACCGAGGGGCAGCCAGCGGCGCATCACGAACTTGCTCGACCGGTACCAGAACAGCTGCTCGACGGGCTTGTGCACCGGCTCGGGGCGGCCCAGGACCCGACGGATCAGGCGGCGCACGTCCAGTGCGTCCAGCCGGTTGCCGAGCAGCACGATCGCCGCCGGAGTGATCACGATGGACGCGGTCGCAACAAAGGCCACGGTGGCCACGCCGGCATAGGCGAACGACTTGAGGAAGTACATCGGGAACAGCGCCGTCGCTGACATCGACAAGGCGACCGTGACCGCGGAGAACAACACCGTGCGACCGGACGTCGCCATCGTCCGGATCAGCGCCTCGTCGCGGTCGACGCCCTCGGCCAGCTCGTCGCGATAGCGGCTGACGATCAGCAATGTGTAGTCGATGGCCAACGCCAGGCCCAACGCGGTGCTCAGGTTGAGCGCGAAAATCGACACCTCGGTGGTGAAGGTGACCAACCGCAGCACCGTCATCGAGCCGACCACGGCCAGCGCGCCCAGCGCCATGGGCAACGCCGCGGCCAGCAACCCGCCGAAGACCCAGACCAACACCAGGAAACTGAACGGGATGGCGATCATCTCCATGACCAGGAGGTCGTCCTGGTTCTGGCTGTTGATCTGGGCGTACTCCACCGCCGGGCCGCCGGCGCGTACCGTGACGCCGTCACGGTCGTGAACGATGTCGTCGGTCAGCGTTTGGGCGTTCTTCTGCGCGTCGTTCTCGCCGCCCTTGAGGTTGACCACGATCAACCCCGACTTGCCGTCGCGGCTGGTCAACTCAGCCGCGGCCGTGGGGTCGGTCCACGGCGAAGTGGCGTTGTACACCAGCGGGGATCGCTGCAGCTCGTTGACCAGGTCGGTGCCCACCTTGCGGGCCTGATTGCTGTTGACGCCGTCCGGTGCCGTCACCAGCACGAGCATCTTCTGGCCGCTCTGGCCGAACTTCTTGGTCAAGACTTGGATCGCGCGCGCCGACTCAGAGTTCGGATCTTGGAAGCCACCCGGCGACAGGCTCTTGGCGACGGGGATGCCGAAGATCGCGGCGCCTACGAAAACTAAGAGCGCGACGGCGATGATTCGTCGCGGGAACGCAATAGCCAATCGAGCTATCCACTGAAGCATGTGCGTCCCTCCACCGCAGGCGCGATCCCCCCGGATGGACACGCACCGTATCCGCGATAACTTATCAACGCTAACTGACAGGCGTCAAACAACATTGCCTTGATGACGGATGCAGTTCAAAAACGGTTCAACGCTGACGTGAAGTGGGTATACTTGCGCCGCCTCGACGCAACCTACCCGTCGGTAAGAATTGCCATCATTTTCCGAATCGTGACTCAAGGAATCCTTAACCGCGACTCCTACGCTCAGTGTCATGTGGATCGACGACACCAGTGCCGATGTCATCAAGGCTGACTTCGAGGCTCTCTACCACGGCGACATGCTCGTGGAGGGCGAGACCTCGGAGCAGTTCGAAGAGTGGGCTCCGCTGCCCACCGCGAGCTAAGGACGATCATGGGCGTAATTGCACGGCTTCTCATGGCCGAACCGGACATCACTCGGTGGTTCCGTCGATAACCGACTCCGTGTCGTACAGATAAGCCCCCCGCTAGGTGCGGGGGGCTTTTCCGTCTGCAGTGCTATTGCGCCTGGCTTACCGCGGTGCCATGCGGATGGCGCCGTCGAGGCGGATCACCTCGCCGTTGAGCATCGGGTTTTCGACGATGTGCACCGCCAGCGCGCCGTACTCGTCCGGGTCACCCAGGCGGGCCGGGTGCGGAACCTGCTTGCCCAGCGACTTCTGCGCCTCCTCGGGCAGCGAACCCAGCAGCGGCGTCTTGAACAATCCCGGCGCGATGGTGACCACCCGAATGAGCTCACGGGAAAGGTCCCGCGCGATCGGCAGCGTCATGCCAACCACGCCGCCCTTGGAAGCCGAATAGGCGGCCTGGCCGATCTGGCCGTCGAAGGCGGCAACCGAGGCGGTGTTGATGATGACGCCCCGCTCTTCACCGATCGGCTCGGTCTTGGCGATCCGCTCGGCGGCGAGGCGAAGCACGTTGAACGTGCCGATCAGGTTGACCTCGACCACCTTCCGGAACCCTTTGAGCGGGAACGGCCCGTCCTTGCCCAGCGTCTTGATGGCGTTGCCGATGCCGGCGCAGTTGACGTTGATGCGCACCGGACCCAGGGACTCGGCGAGATCCAGCGCCTTGGCGACGCCGTCCTCATCGGTGACGTCGGTCTGCGCGAACTTTGCGCGCTCTCCGAGTTCGGCGACCGCCTCCTCACCCTTGAGGTCGATCACCACCACTTGTGCTCCGGCGTCCAACAGCCGCTTGGTGGTGGCCAGGCCCAGACCTGAGGCACCTCCGGTGACGACTGCGACGGCGTCCCTGATCTCCACGTGTATATCCCTCCGTTAGCCAACCTACTGGTTGGTTGGGACTATACCCAGTCGTTGAGAATGGCTTCGATGTCCCCTACTTCCTGCGCCGGGCGGGGTGTGCCCGGCGAGGTGCGCGAGAAACGGGGGGCGGGCATCGGCTGCAACCCACCATTGACTTCGTAGAAGGTGTTCCGCTCGGTGATGTGCGGCTCCGTCTGCACTTCGCCGAACGCCAGCACCGGCGTCACGCATGCGTCGGAATCGGCGAACACCTTGGCCCAGTGGTCGCGGTCGTGGGCGGCGAACGCCTCGGTGAGCACCGCCCGCAGTTCGGGCCAACGGGTGACGTCGTTCTGCGGGGGCAGACTGGCGGCGTCCAGTCCCAGCCCTTCGATCATCGCGGCGTAGAACTGCGGCTCGATCGCGCCGACCGCAACATAGCGGCCGTCGGCGCACTCGTAGGTGTCGTAATAGGGCGCGCCGCCGTCGAGCATGTTGGTGCCGCGCACATCGGTCCACAGGCCAGCGGACCGCATCTGCCACATCATCTGCACCAACACGCTGGACCCGTCGACCATCGCGGCGTCGACCACCTGTCCCTTGCCCGAGGTCTGCCGCTCCCACAGTGCCGACAGAATGCCTAGCAGCAGGAACATCGAGCCGCCGCCGAAGTCGCCGACCAGGTTCAGCGGCGGCACCGGCCGCTCGTTGACCCGGCCGATGGCGTGCAGGATGCCGTTGATCGAGATGTAGTTGATGTCGTGGCCGGCTTGCTGGCTACGCGGCCCGGTCTGGCCCCAGCCGGTCATCCGCGCGTAGATCAGCCTGTCGTTCACCTTGGCGCAGTCTTCCGGCCCTAGGCCGAGGCGCTCGGTGACGCCGGGGCGGTAGCCCTCGATCAGCACGTCGGCCTTGGCGACGAGCTTGAGTACCAGTTCTCGGCCCGTTTGGGACTTCAGGTCCGCGGTCACCACGCGCCGGTTGCGGTTCATGGCGTCCTTGACCACGCCACCCGGGGACCCGGAGGGACGGTCGACGCGCACCACGTCGGCGCCGAGATCGCCGAGGATCATCGCCGCGTGGGGGCCCGGCCCAATTCCGGACAGTTCGACAACACGCAACCCGCTGAGTGGTCCCGACATGACTAATGACCCTTTCGTCTACTTTGACGTCCTATGCATCTTGGCAGCCGCCCCCAAGCGGGCGTGGCTGAGGGTGGCGATCGCGAGCGCGGCGGAGCCGGGCGAAGCGGGTCGCCACCATCCAGCCCCGTGGCGATCGCGAGCGCGGCGGAGCCGGGCGAAGCGGGTCGCCACCATCCAGCCCCGTGGCGATCGCGAGCGCGGCGGAGCCGGGCGAAGCGGGTCGCCACCATCCAGCCCCGTGGCGATCGCGAGCGCGGCGGAGCCGGGCGAAGCGGGTCGCCACCATCCAGCCCCGTGGCGATCGCGAGCGCGGCGGAGCCGGGCGAAGCGGGTCGCCACCATCCAGCCCCGTGGCGATCGCGAGCGCGGCGGAGCCGGGCGAAGCGGGTCGCCACCATCCAGACCCGTGGCGATCGCGAGCGCGGCGGAGCCGGGCGAAGCGGGTCGCCGCCATCCAAATAGGGTGGGGCCATGCTGGATTCGCTAACGCCCGTCGACGGGCTGCAAGTCGCACTGAACGACGGCGTGCTTTCGCTGACGATCGACCGCCCCGAGAGCCTGAATTCGCTCACGGCGCCCCTGCTGGAGGGCATGGCCGACGCGCTGGAAAGGTCGGTCACCGATCCGCGGGTCAAGTTGGTGCGCATCGGCGGTGCCGGTCGCGGCTTCTGCTCCGGCGCCGGCATGAGCGCCGACGACGTCGGTGACGGCAATTCGGGCGTTGACACCATCACCGAGATCAACCGCACGATCCGAATCATCACCGCGCTGCCTCATCCGGTGGTGGCCGTCGTGCACGGCCCGGCAGCCGGTGTCGGTGTTTCGCTGGCCTTGGCCTGCGATCTCGTATTGGCTTCGGACAAAGCGTTTTTCATGCTCGCGTTCACCAAGATCGGGCTGATGCTCGACGGCGGTGCATCGGCCTTGGTGGCCGCCGCGGTCGGCCGGATCCGGGCGATGCGGATGGCGTTGCTGCCCGAGCGACTGCCCGCCGCCGAAGCCCTGTCCTACGGTCTGGTCAGTGCGGTGTACCCGGCCGACGACTTCGAGACCGAGGTGGACGCGGTCATCGCCAGGTTGCTTGCCGGTCCCTCGGTGGCGTTCGCCAAGACCAAAGAGGCGATCAACGCCGCTACGCTGACCGAGTTGGAGCCCACCCTCGAGCGTGAGTTCGACGGCCAAGTGGGCTTGCTGGGGTCACACGACTTCATCGAGGGCGCAACGGCTTTCCAGCAGCGCCGCTCCCCCGTCTTCACCGACTCGGTGAACTAGGCCACTAGATCCCGAATAGCCGGGGCAGCACCAGCACCATGATCAGGCCCCACATGAAGTGGGTCAGCATCGGCGCCAGCACTCCACCGGTGGCCCGGCGTTCCAACGCGCACACGGTCCCCAGAATGATCGCGGCGAAGCCGAGCATCGGGTTGCCGCTGGCCAGGGTGGCGGCGATGTACAAGACGGTCGAAATGATCACCGGATAGTGCCGGCCCAATGCGGTGTAGAGCGCTCCCCGGAAGAACACCTCTTCGGCCAGGCCGTTGATCAGTGTGAGCGCTACGACCAGGGCAAACGATCCCTGGTTGGCGTACTTCAGCACGTGGGTGATGTATTCGGCGATGACCGGGATCTCGCGGGCGATGAGCCCACCCAACACGAAGACACCACCCAACAGCAGACCGGCGGTGGTGCCGGTGATGACCGGCCGCTGGTTGCGTCCCCGCCAGCAGATGCCACCCAGATGCAGCGGGCCGGACAGGAATCCGCCGACGAACCACACCGCAGCCAGCAACAGCGTCAGCCAATAGAAGCTTGAGTCACCGGCTTCGACCCGCAGCGAAAAGCCCAGTACGACAGCGCCGACGACCAGCGTGATGACGACCACGATGCGTCGGCGCAGCACGACGGCGGGCGGTTCATGGTGGGGCACAGCAACATTGGTAATCGCACGACGAACCTCTTCAAGCACGCTGGCTCGGTGGGGTTTCGCGGCTTGAGTCATACCGTGAGTGCCTTCGGTTTCAACGTGAGCAGGATGTCCAAACTGGTCCGCAGCGCGCCGGCCAGGGGGCCGGGCACCAGATTCACCAGACCAAGGGTAGGCCGTGCGAATGACGGGGTCACCGCGTGGGCAAGGCGCCGGATACGCAGAGCGTCACCGCCCGCCCAGACCGGGTCGGTGTCTGCGAGGTGATGGGGGTCCGCCAGCTCATTAACCGGCAGTGGCTTGTGCGGCGCCAACGCCAGCGCGATGGCGTCGTCGACCTCCAGCAAACCGCCGGGCGGGTCGGGTACGTGGCCTTGCAGGCCGTGACCGGAGGCCCGCATCGGGTGATCCAGCGATTCGACCAGATCGCCGGACAGACCCTGGGGCACCGGCAGCGCTAACGCGGCGAACAGCGAAGCCACCGCAGTATCGACGCGGGGCACCCGGACACTCGCGTGCCACCGCCCGGAGATGCGGGCATAGCGTTTCAGCAAGTCGCGATACGACGTGCGGTCCGGACCGCTGATGTCGTAGGCGCCCGCGGGAACCAGCTCGGGGTCCGCGGCGGCGACCAGGTAGTGCAGCACATCGCGGATGGAGATCGGGTCGAGCGGATTGTGCATCCAGTCCGGCATGGGCATGAAGGGGAACCGGTCGGCGACGTAGCGCAGCATCTCGAATGACGTCGAGCCCGCGCCGATGATCAGTGCCGCACCCAACCACACCAGCTCGGGACCGCCCTCGACGGTAAGGGCTTCGGCGACTTCGGCGCGGCTGGCCAGGTGTTCGGACAGCACTTGGTCTTCGGGCACGAAGCCGCCCAGGTAGACGATGCGGCGCACGCCCGCTTCCTTTGCCGCGGCCGCGACGTTGGCCGCTGCGGCGTTGTCGGCTTCGCGGAAGTTCGCCTGTCCGATGCCGTGGACCAGGTAATACACGACATCGATGGGACCTTCAGCCGAGAACGCCGCGCGCACCGATTCGGCATCGCCCGCATCGAGACGCACCGGGATGACTTCGGAGTACCAACCAAATTGCTTGAGACGATCCGGGTTGCGGGTCGCGGTTACCACCTCGTGGTTTTCCGCTAGCAACGCCGTGACCAGCCGTGACCCTATGTATCCGGTGGCACCAGTCACCAGAATTCGCATGTTTCCAACCTATCCGTTGACGATTCGAAGCCTCGAAGGCTCGCGGCGAAGACACGCCCCTCGGCTGTCTGATACCCCGAACCGCCGCCAACGGAACCGAAGCGGCTAGCCGGTCGAAGCGCGGTGCAGGTCGAGCGAGCGCCGATACAGTTCCGCGTTGTGCTGATTGTTGGCCACTTCGGAGGCGCTGAGTTCGCGGCGGACCCGGCCGGGCACCCCGGTCACCAACGAGCGGGCGGGCACCACCATCCCCTGCGGAATCAGAGCGCCGGCGGCGACCAGTGCTCCGGCCCCGATGATCGCGCCGTTGAGGACCACCGCTCCGGCGCCGATCAACGCGTCGTCTTCGATGGTGCAGCCATGCACGACGGCGTTGTGCCCGACGCTGACCCCGGCCCCGATACGCACCGGGAATTCCTTGTCGACGTGGATCGTGACGCCGTCCTGGATGTTGCTGCCGAAGCCGACTTCGATCATCTCCGCCTCGGCGCGCAAGGTCGCGCCGTACCAGACGCTGACCCTGGCCGCGAGACTGACCTGCCCGATCACGCTGGCGTTGGGCGCCACCCAGGCTTCGGCGTGCAGTTGGGGCGTGTGCCCTCGGATGGAGACGATCAACGGCGCGGACATGCCGGCCATCGTAAGTGTGCGCAGGTCAATGTCCATAGCTTCCGGGCACTGAACCTATCCGGCGCCAGTAACGTGACTCCTACATGAGCACCATGCCAGGGGGAGAATCCGAACGTCTCGGTGGGCGGGCACCGACGACCACTATGTCTAGGCATCCGTCGATAGCCGGTGTGGCCGTGCAGTTTCCACGCCACCGGCACAGCCAGGAGCAGGCCATCGAGGCATTGACCGACTTTGCCGGTCCGGACTTTCGCCGCTTCGCGCTGAGCAGCGGAGTACGGGCGCGCCATACCGCATTGCCGCTTTCGCGCTATAGCCAGTTGGGCGGATTCACCGAAGCCAACGACGCTTTCGTCGACATCGCCCTGGACCTGGGCGAGCAAGCGCTCAAATCGGCACTGCACGAGGCCAATATCAAACCGTCGGAAGTCGACATCGTTTTCTCGACGACGGTCACCGGGCTTTCCGTGCCGACCCTGGAAGCGCGACTGGCCACCCGGGTAGGCCTGCGCCAGGACGTCAAGCGCGTACCGCTGTTCGGCCTGGGTTGCGTCGCCGGAGCCGCCGGGGTGGCGCGCATGCATGACTACCTGCTCGCGTTTCCCGACGAGGTGGGCGTTCTGCTGGCCGTGGAACTGTGCTCGCTGACCATTCAGCGCGAAGACCACTCGGTGGCAAACCTGGTGGCGTCCAGCCTGTTTGGCGATGGTGCGGCCGCCGTCGTCACCAAGGGGGCGCAGCGCGCCGGGTCCGGGTCGCGCGGTCCGCGGGTATTGGCGACCCGCAGCCGCATCTACCCGAACACCGAAGAAGTCATGGGCTGGCGTATCGGCAGCGACGGTTTTCGCATCGTCCTGTCGGTCGATGTGGCAACCGTCACCGAGAAGTACCTCGGCGGGGACGTCCGGCGATTCCTCGCCGACCACGACCTGACTACCGATGACATCACGACGTGGGTGTGCCACCCCGGCGGACCCCGGGTGATCGAGGCCGTCGAAAACATCCTGCAGCTACCGCCCGAGGCACTGACTCATACCCGAGATTCATTGCGCGACAACGGCAATCTCTCGTCCGTGTCGGTTCTGGATGTGTTGCGCGCCACCATGACAGATCCGCCACCGCCCGGCTCGCTCGGCATGATGATCGCGATGGGGCCGGCTTTCTGCTCGGAGTTGGTGCTCCTGCAATGGTAGGTGCATGGTAGAACGATGATTTATTACCTGCTGATCCTCGCGGTCGTCATCGAGCGCGTTGCGGAGTTGGTGGTAGCCCGACGCAACGCGCGTTGGTCTTTTGACCAGGGGGGCAAGGAATTTGGGCAACGGCACTACGTGGTCATGGTTGCCCTGCACACAGCGTTACTGCTCGGCTGCCTCATCGAGCCATGGGCGCTGCACAGACCGTTCATCCCGTGGTTGGGTTGGCCCATGGTCGCCATCCTGGTGCTGAGCCAGGCTCTGCGCTGGTGGTGCATCAAGTCACTGGGCAAGCGGTGGAATACTCGGGTCATTGTGTTACCCGATGAGCAGTTGGTACAAAAGGGCCCGTACCGCTTTATGCACCATCCGAATTATGTCGCGGTAGTGGCCGAAGGGTTCGCATTGCCACTGGTGCATACGGCGTGGTTGACGGCGCTGCTTTTCAGCGTCGCCAATGCGATCCTGCTGAGCGTGCGCGTGCGGGTGGAGAACGTCGCGCTGGGTTATCGATGACGACCTACGACACCGACCTGTTGGTTGTCGGGGGTGGTCCGGGAGGACTCGCGACGGCGTTGCAGGCCCGCAGCCAAGGGCTTTCGGTGATCGTGGCCGAACCCCGCGAGAGTCCTGTCGACAAAGCGTGCGGTGAGGGCCTGATGCCCGGCGGGCTCGCCGAATTGCTTTCGCTCGGTGTAGACCCGGTTGGCGTGCCGTTTCGCGGAATCGCCTACGTCAACGAGCATCGCCGGGCCGAGGCTCGGTTTCGCACCGGACCCGGCCGCGGGGTGCGACGCACCACGCTGCATGCGGCGCTGACGGCCCGCGCCAAAGAGCAAGACACCGAATGGATCCGGACCCGGGTGACCGCCGTCGAACAGGATGCGCACGGTGTGACGGCCGCCGGGGTGCGCGCGAAGTGGTTGGTCGGGGCCGACGGATTGCATTCGCCGGTCCGGCGTGCGGTAGGGATCGCGGCGACGACGGGTACGCCGCGCCGCCACGGCGTGCGGTGGCATTACCGCGTGCCGGTGTGGTCTGAATTCGTCGAGGTGCATTGGTCCCGTTGGGGTGAGGCTTATGTGACGCCCGTGGAGCCGGATCTGGTTGGGGTGGCGGTCTTGTCCCGTCAGAAACCCGAAATCGATTGGTTCCCAACGCTGCGTCCTTACCTGGACGGCGCCAGCCGCGGGCAGGCTCGGGGGTGCGGACCGTTGCGACAGGTGGTTTCGCGACGCGTGGCCGGGCGGGTGCTGTTGGTCGGCGACGCGGCCGGCTACGAGGACGCCCTGACCGGCGAAGGCATCAGCCTTGCCGTCAAGCAGGCTGCGGCGGCGGTCCGCGCCATTGTCGACGACGCGCCGGAGTCGTATGAGGCTGCCTGGCACCGAGTTACCCGTGACTACCGGCTGCTCACTCGCGGGTTGGTGCTCGCCAGGATGTTCACGCCCCAGCGGAACAGCGGGGGCAGCGACGCGCACGCCGGCACGATGGCGCGGGAAGCAGGCTTTCTGCCCGCCTTTGAGCGACAACTCTCTGAGCCAACGGAACCTGTTCTGCCGTCAGGAATTCTGCCGCTCGGCGACATCCAGCATTCGCCTTTCGATCCGGCGCGGACTGATATTGAAGAGCCTTCCGAATCCGACTGATCATCGCCGCAGCAAGGAGAAGCTACTTCTCGCAGGCCACGCCATCCCCGTCCCGGTCCAGCGCCGGGTGGTAGGCGTCGTCGCCCCGCGGGATGTTGGCCCTGCCGTCTGCCCAGGCTTCGGAGCAGTTCTTGTACTTGCGATGTGTGGTGGTCACAGCCGGGGTGGTGGTCGGCCGGTTGAGGTGCACGTTGTCCCAGTCGACGTCGAGAGCTCTGAGAATGACGACAAGAATGACGATCACGACGAAGACGACAATCTGAACGACAACCTGCCGCTGGGTGGGAGTGAGCTCAAAAGGTTTATCCCGCACAGGCAATGCCGTCCTCGTCAGGGTGTCCTTGCGACGCCGAACATGCCCATGCCGAGGAGGCCAATGATCGCGGCCACGGCAGCTAGAAGAACACGGGTCTGCATCTCACACCTCCTTGCGGTTGTGTGAGATTGCGACGAGTCCGACTGCTCCGAGTCGAATTCGGGAAAGAATGTCTGGCTCAGATCCGCAGCTCCTCTGACGAGCGTTTAGTGCTCGACGCCGGCGACCCGCCCGCGCCCGGCTATGCCGCGCTTGCGATCGCCACTAGCGCGCCTTCCAGACGGGCTCGCGCTTCTCCGCGAACGCCAACGGCCCTTCCTTGGCGTCCTCGGACCTGAGCAGCACCGCCATCTCCTTCATGGTGCGGTCCCAGCCCGGTTCGTCGCCGGTGATGACGCCGTCGTCAACGCCGTACGCGATGCGCTTGCTGGCCTGCACCGACAACGGCGCGTTAGCGGTAATCCGCGCGGCCAGCGCGAGTGCGGCGTCCAGCACGGTGCCCTGCGCGACCACCTGGTTGATCAGGCCCCACTTGAGGGCGTCGGACGCCGACAGCGGCTCTCCGGTCATCAGCAGCTCCATCGCCACTTTGCGGGGCAGCTGATCCACGATCCGGAAGACCCCGCCCGCGGCGGCGATCAAGCCCCGCTTGACCTCGGGCAACCCGAATTGAGCGCGCTCGTCGGCCACCACCAGGTCGCTGGCCAGCGCCAGTTCGGTGCCGCCACCCAGCGCAGTGCCGTTGACCGCCGCGATGGTGGGCTTGTCGATGAAGTGGTGCACGTACCCGGCGAAACCCCATTCGGGGTGGTCCGGGTGATAAATGTTCTCCCGCCGCGAGATCGCCTTGAGGTCGGCACCGGCGCAGAACGACTTGTCGCCGGAACCGGTGATGACGACCGCCCGTACGTCGGGGTCGCGCTGGGCTTCGTCCAGCGCGTCCCCGACGCCGATGCTGACGGCACCGTTGACCGCGTTGCGGGCTTCCGGCCGGTTGATCGTGATGATCGACACGTTCCCCTGACGCTCGACGAGCGCTCCGGGCCGGCCGTCACCGGCTACGGTCACAGCAGCTCCAGAATGGTGGCGTTGGCCTGGCCGCCGCCCTCGCACATGGTCTGCAGGCCGTACTGAATTCCCTTGTCCCGCATGTGGTACAGCAGCGTGGTCATGATCCGGGCACCGGAGCCACCAAGCGGGTGCCCCAGGGCGATCGCGCCACCGTTGGGGTTGAGCCTCTTCTCGTCGGCGCCGATGTCCTTGAGCCAGGCCAGCGGAACCGGGGCGAACGCCTCGTTGACCTCGTACGCGCCGATGTCACCGATCGACAGGCCGGAACGCTTGAGCGCCTTCTGAGTGGCCGGAATCGGGGCGGTGAGCATGATCACCGGGTCGGCGCCCGCCAGGACGGCGGTGTGCACCCTGGCGATCGGCTTCATGCCCAGTTCCTTGGCCTTTTCGGCGGACATGAACAGCAGGGCGGCCGAGCCGTCGGAAATCTGCGAGGAGTTGCCGGCGTGAATCACGCCGTCTTCCTTGAACGCCGGCTTCAGCGAGGCCATCTTCTCGATCGGAGTGCCACGGCGGATGCCCTCGTCCTTGAGCACGACGTTGCCGTCCTGGTCCTTGATCCCGACGATCTGGTCGTCGAACGCACCGGAATCCTGTGCGGCCGCGGCCTTTTCGTGAGATTCCAGGGAGAACTGGTCGAGGTCGAGGCGGGAGAAGCCCCACTGCTCGGCGATCATCTCAGCCCCGATGCCCTGGTTGGGGATCTGGCCGTTGTAGCGGTTGAGGAAGGCCTCGGAGTAAGGCCGCCCGCCGTTGGCCAGCGACGCACCCATCGGGGTCCGCGACATCGACTCGACGCCGCCGGCGACCACCACGTCGTAGTGACCGGCCACTACGCCGGCCGCGGCGAAGTGCACGGACTGCTGGCTCGAACCGCACTGGCGGTCCACGGTCACGCCGGGCACGCTCTCCGGCCAGCCCGCCGTCAGCAGCGCGGTGCGGCCGATGTCGAGGGCCTGCTCACCGGCCTGCATCACGCAGCCCCAGATGACGTCGTCGACGAGCTCGGGATCAATGCCGGCCTTCTCGACCAAACCATTGAGCACCTGCGCCGACAGGTCGGCCGCGTGGATACCGGAAAGACCGCCGTTGCGCTTGCCGACTGGGGAGCGCACTGCCTCGACGATGACGGCTTCAGCCATGAGAATGTCTCCTTTGACACGTGTTGTTAGTCGATTGTCGACCAAAGGGGTCTGCGGCCCGGTAGCGGGGTCGGTTTTACTTAGAGCTCCTATTAATAAAGCAGGAGTTTGTTCGGTGGGGGTAATCGCGACTTCGTGATTATGGTCACGTGAGACGGCGAATCCGACCGAGGTCGACTCAGCTATGCCGCTGGCGACCGTTGATTCGATGATCAGATGAATGGATTGAGGTCCGGCGGGATGATCCGGTTGCCGGTCACCCCGGTGAAGCGGACGAAGATCTGCGCCGGGATATTGAACGTCTGGTAGACGGCCGAGCCGAGCCACGAGACCGGCACCTGTAGGAAGCTGGGCGTCACGGCGAGGAGATTGTTTATCTGCCCGTACAACAGGTAGGGAATGGTGACCGCGACCGTGCGCGCCGACAGGTTTATGTTCGCCGGGACATCGGGATAGCCCTGGGTGGCGAACGATTGGTTGAGCACGCTGTACAGGTTGGCGCCGGGATCGAAGTAGTAGTTGTCGAAGGTGGGGGACGTTATGGGCGCACCCTGCATGTACGCCGGCGGCGTGATGCCGAATTGATCCAGAATCGTCGGCGTGACACTGACGATCTGCCATTGGTTGTTGATCCAGCCGTTTCTCATGTCGCCGGCTTGATCCCAGATGAGGTAACTCGCTGTCTCCAGCGGTGATTGGAACCCGTGACCGGCGCCGAGCGGGTCTCCCCCGGTGTGCCCATGGTCGGTGGTCACGAGGATGTCCCATGATTCGCCGTGTAGGGACTCCCAGGCGGCTATGGCCCCCAGCAGGCCGGTGCCGTTGGTACGTGACCCGATGTTGGCGTCGATGACCCGAAGGGCGTGGGCGTACTGCGGTGAATCGCCACCGTATTCGTGCCCGTTGACGTCGACACCAGTGAAGTAGGTGAAGATCAGATTGCCCTTGTTTGGATCGGCGGCCATGATCGCGGCTTGGGCCTGCGTGCCGACCAGGTTCGTCGTCGCTTCCCAGTGCGCGTCGCCCGGGACCTGGGCGATGTACTCGATGTGGTCTGCGGGGAACGGCCCGGTGGCGGCGATGTTGGTGATGACGTCCCAGTCGGCGATGACCGTGGTGTTGATGGCGTCTCCGAACGTTCCCTCGAGTTGCGTGTACACCGTGGGCCAGTCGGCGTAGGTCCAGGGGGTGAAGACGTTGTTGGTCACGCCAGCGATCTCGCTCCACACACCGGTTTGAATGGTCGTCCACGACGGGTTGGAGATGGTCGTGTGGCCGATGATCGTTGACGCCGAGGTGATGCTTTGGCTCATCAGTTCGTGGAAGTTCGGCGTGCCGGTGGGGTCGGCGAGGACCCTTGCCAGATTGACGCCGTCGGTGCCGATCAACAGGAAATTCTCGTCGGGCGCCGTCGCGAGCAGAGCCTGAAGGGCATTCGCGTCAGACGGCACGAACAGGAAGTGTCCGTTGCCGAACCCGCCTTCGCCGTTGGCGCCCGGTGTGCCGAACAAGGACAAGGCGCGCCCGCCGAGCCCGCCGAAGCCGTAGGTGATCGTGCCGACCCCTCCGGCGCCGCCGGCCCCGCCGTTGCCCCACAGCAACCCGCCGTTACCGCCGTTGCCGCCGACCCCGCGGTTGATGCCGCCGGCGCCGCCCGCGCCACCGTTGCCGATCAACCCGGCGTCGCCGCCGCGCCCGCCCCTCGATCCCGGCGCACCCGAGCCGCCATTGCCGCCGTTGCCCCACAGAATGCCGCCGGCGCCACCGTTTTGGCCTGTGCCGGGCGTCCCGTCGGCACCGTTGCCGATCAACGGACGTCCCAAGAAGAAGTTCGTCGGCGCATTGATCGCACCCAGCACCTGGTCGCCGAGGGCCTGCAGGGGGTTGGCGTTGGCGGCCTCCGCGGCCGCATAGGCCAGGCTGGCGCTGTTCAATGCCTGCACGAAGCGCGTGTGGAACGCCACCGCCTGAGCACCGATCGCGCGGTATTCCTCTGCGTGAGCGGCAAACAACGCCGCGATCGCCGTCGACACCTCGTCAGCAGCAGAGGCGGCCAGTGTGCTGGTCGGACCTAACGCGGCCAGGTTCGCCGCCCGAATCGAGGACTCGATACCGGCGACATTCGCGGCTGCTGTCGCCAACAGATCCGGTGCGGCAAACAGGTACGACACTGCGCCCTCCCACTCGGCAAACCACGATCGGACGATTTGACTTAGACGATAATTACATAACTCCGGTTGTTTGCCGAGAGATTTCCGCGCCCATATCGAAACTTGGCTCGCGCTCTTGTGGCTCGACAGTTTTTAGGTGGCTTTGATAACTGCCAGGCATTCGTCTAGCTGCCACGAGACGGGCGGTGTCGGCGCAAGAGGGGACAACCCCGTTCGACGAGCCAACAGCTGCCTCGCGTCGCGCTCCGCCTTCACGCCGGGGTGAATTGGCTCAGGTCGTAGATGCCGAGACTCTTTTCAATATCGACGACCTTTGCGACCATGCCTTCGAAACCCGTTGGGCCGAAACGCCGATGCTCCTCGTCTTCGAAAATTTCGGCCATGTCGCGGAACTCTTTCGGGGGCACTACGTCACGCAATGCCGGGAATACGACGGTGTCTTCGCGTGCCTCATGCGGCTCATACATCCGGATAAACGCCGCCAGGTCCTGTGTCAGTTCTTCTCGTTGCGATCGGTCGGACACGCCCGCACCGGAGGTGAGGGACAGCACGCGGTCGGTGATGGTGCGGCCTCGCTGGTGCTGCGTGCGCAGGACCGAGGTGATGTCGGTGAGTTTGCCCGCTTGCTCGAGCCTGGGAAAGACGTACTGCTCTTCCGAGTGTTCGTGATAGTCGTGGATGAAAGTTCGAATGATCTCCGCGCCCGCGTTGAGGGCCTGACTTGCAGCCGCGTCACCAACCTGCACGCGCCGGATCCCCTCCCGATAGATGAGCAATATGCGCTTGAGCACTCCGTGCTCCTTCATCAGGTCTTCCGGCGGTGTAACGGGCAGTTCACCTTCCGACGGTGCGCCGGACTCGCCGCCTTTGGGCGGGGGGCTGTCGCATGCCGACAAGGCGATGCCGCCGACTGCCGATAGTGACATCCCGACGAGGCTGCGCCGGCTCATCGCTTTGGGCAGTTCGATCACGGCATTGCCTTTCTTCGTGGCGTCGGTCTTGGCGTCGGTTGTCGGGAAATAGACCACCTTCGCGATGATATCGTGATCCGATATCGCGAACAGATATCATGGTTCAGGCTCATCCGGAGGCCGGCATGCCTACCGCGTCGTCGTGGCGATCCAGCTCGAAACCTGTGCGCCCGCAATATAATACGGTGTTCTGCGGTGTGCACCAATGAGCCAGTTCCTACGCGGTGCGGTCCGATTACACATACTGCACCATGCGAATATCGCGTCGATCCATGGCGCATGGATGGCCGACGAACTGGCCGGGCATGGCTACAGGATTTCGCCGGGCACGCTGTATCCAACGCTGCACCGCATGGAAAGAGATGGCCTGTTGGCCTCCCGGCAAGAGGTGGTGGACGGTCGCGCCCGCCGCGTCTACGACATCACCGAGCTGGGGCGAAAGGCGCTCGCCGAGGAGCGCGCCGCGCTTGAAGAACTGGCCGCTGAAATCCTCGGACCCAGGAAGGGGCGTTAGCCACGTGACCCAAGAAATGTCATGGCGTGATCGCTTGACCGCGACCAACGCGCCCGCCGCCGTGCTGCTGATCCGGTTGTATGTCGGCGTCGTGTTCGCCAGTGAAGGAATACTGAAATTTCTGCGGCCCGATGCTCTTGGCACCGGACGATTCGAAAAGGCCGGCATTCCGGCGCCCGGCTTCTTCGCCTACCTCGACGGCGTCGCCGAAATCACCTGCGGGGTAATGCTTCTCGTCGGTCTGCTGACGCGTTTAGCCGCTATTCCGATGATCATCAACATGATCGGCGCATTGGCGATCACCAAGGTGCCCATACTGTGGGGCAACGCCGCGTTGTTTCGAGGCAAGAGCGGGTGGTGGGACTTCAGCCACGAAGCTCGCCTCGACCTCGCTCAACTGTGCGGCAGCATTTTCCTGCTGATCGTCGGCGCGGGTGCCCTGTCTCTGGACAAACGTTTGCCGACGAGCGTGCGCAAAATGCCAGCCGCGGCGGCGTGTCGGTGTACCGACACGCACGCTCGCGGTCGTTGCGGTCATTGCGGTCATCAGGGAGCGGCGGGGTAGCCGACCGACTTGATCTCGGTGTACTGGTCGAAGCCGGCCACACCGTTCTGCCGTCCCACCCCGCTGTACTTGTAGCCGCCAAACGGTACGTCGGCACCGTACGGAGCGCCGCCGTTGGCACTCATGAAGCCGGCCCTGATTCGACGGGCCACCGCCAGCGAATGCTCCACCGAACCGGACATCACGTTGCCGGCCAGTCCATACATGCTGTCGTTGGCGATGCGGATGGCGTCCTCCTCATCGTCGAAGGGGATGACGGCCAGCACCGGGCCGAAGATTTCCTCTTGGGCGATGGTCATCTTGTTGTCGACGTCGGTGAAAAGCGTTGGCCGGACGTAGTAGCCCTTGTCGAACCCGGTGGGTGCGTCGGGTCCGCCGACCAGCGCGGTGGCGCCCTCTTCGACGCCCTTGCGGATGTAACCCATCACCCGCTCGCGCTGCTTCTCCGAAATCACCGGGCCGCAAAGCGTTCCGGGGTCTTGCGGGTCGCCGCAGGTGACGTTCTCGTAGATGCTCTTCAGGATCGCGACGCCCTCGTCGTAGCGCGACCGCGGCAGCAGCATCCGTGTCGGGTTCGCACACCCCTGCCCGGCGTGCATGCACGGCGCAATGCCGATCGCGCAGGCCATCCCGAAGTCGGCATCTTCCAAGACGATGGTGGCCGATTTGCCACCGAGCTCGAGGAAGAGCCGCTTCATGGTCGCCGCGCCCTTTTCCATGATCCGCTTCCCGACCACCGTCGAGCCGGTGAACGAGATCAAGTCGACCTTCGGCGACAGCGTAAGCTCCTCGCCCACAAAGTGATCCGATGCGGTCACCACGTTGACGACACCTGCCGGGATGTCGGTCTTCTCCGCGATCAGCCGGCCGAGGCGAGTCGCGTTGTACGGGGTGTTGGGCGCCGGCTTGAGCACCACGGTGTTGCCGGTGGCCAGCGCCTGGCCGAGCTTGTTGATGGTGACCTCGAACGGGAAGTTCCACGGCACGATAGCCCCGACCACGCCGACCGGCTCACGAAATATCTTGACGCTGGTGTTGGCGCCGGTGAGGCTGACCACCCGGTCCTCGAGGTCGGTCTCCCACGCGTACTCGTCGATCAGCCTGGCCGGGTACTTCAGCCCGTCCTGCAGCGGCGCGTCCAGCTGCGGCCCGAAGGTGATGGCCCGCGGCGAGCCGACTTCAAGGATGAGCTCCTCACGCAGCTCTTCCTTCTCGGCTTCGATCGCCTCGTGGAGCTGGAGCAGACAGCGCTTGCGCAACTCGCGGTTGGTCGACCAGTCCGTCTCATCAAAGGCGCGCCGGGCGGCGTCGATGGCCCGGTGCATGTCCTCCTTCGACGCGTCGGCGACCTCGCCGAGCGGCTCCTCGGTGGCGGGGTTGATGTTGGTGAAGGTGCCGGCTTGGCCGTCGACGAGCTTGCCGTCGATCAGCATCTTCGACTCGAACCGCACCTTTACAGTACTTGTCATATCTGTTCAGCTCTCTTTCGACGAGGCGCTGGTCGGAGCGCCGGGGACGTGTCTTGCCCTCGCGGGCCACAGCCGGAAAGGCCACCGTACAGTGAGCCTTACTGGAAACTAGCCGATTGGCAAGGTGCAACATATGACGGCCCCTATTACTGGGGGTCGAACAGCACCGGTACCGACGTCGGAGACCGGAACACCTGCCCGCGGACATGCGGGTCGTCTCCGTCGGGATCGAGCCGCAGATTCGGCAGCCGGTCCAGCAGCAGATTGATCGCGGTGCGCATCTCCAGCCGGGCGAGGTGCATGCCGAGGCAGACGTGCACGCCGTGCCCCCAGCTGAGGTTCGACTTGGGCTGCCGGAAGATGTCAAAGGTGTCGGGATCGGGATAGCGATCCTCTTGCCGGTTCGCCGAACCCAGCATTGGCATCACGGTGGCGCCCGCGGGGATCTTGACTCCGCCGAGTTCGGTGTCGCGGGTGGCCACCCGGGTGATCGTCAGCAGGGGCGCCTCCCACCGCACGCCCTCCTCGATGGCTTGCGGCAGCAGCGACCGGTCCTCGCGAATGGCCTTCAACTGATCGGGATTCGACAGCAGCGCCAGCAGCAGGCTGCCCAGCGACCGGTAGGTCGTCTCCACCCCGGCGGGCAACAGCAACCGCAGGAATGAGTAGATCTCCTCGTCCGCGAGCTTCTCGCCGTCGATTTCGGCGTGGGCCAGCGCGCTGATCAGGTCGTCTTTCGGTTCGGCGCGACGTGCCTCGAGGATCGGAGCGAAGTACTCGCACAAGGCCGCCGAAGCGGCAAGGCCGCGTTCGGGATTCATCAGCCAGCTCAGCAGCGAGATGGACCAACGTTGGAACTGGGGGTAATCCTCTTCCGGCAGACCCAGCAGGCCGGCGATGATCTGGCTCGGATAGTCAAAGGTGAACTCCTTGACCAGGTCCGCCTTCCCGTTGGGCGCGAACTTGTCGATGAGGCTGTTGGCCACCCGCGCGACCAGCTCGTCCTGCCAGCGCGCCAATGACTTCTGCGAGAACGCCTTGGACACCAGACCCCGCAGCCGGCCGTGAACCGGCTCGTCCATGCCGAGCATGACGCCTTCGCCAAGAACCGGTCCGAACGCCGCGATGACCGCGGCCGAGGAGAAGGTTTCGTTGTCGCGCAACATCTGCTGGATGTCCTCGTGCCGATACACGATGAACATCGGCAGCGATTCCTCGTGCGGCAGCGCCCCGGACGTTTCCAGCCGCTGCACGGGCTGCTCGCGACGCAACCGCGCCAACTCGGTGTACGGGTCACGCACGTCACCGGAAATGGCGTCGTCGAAGGCCCCGAAGTCCTCCAAGTCGTCGAAAAGCTGTACCACTGCTAGTCCCCTCTAGTCCTTCTCCGTCTTGGTCGAATTCCGCGCCGCCAGCGCAGCCAATCGCTGCAGCAGCGGTTGCGGGAGAACGCGCGCGGCAAGCACCATCGCCCGCTGCCCCGTGGTCAACGGCCATGCGCCGCCGCGCATCGACCCCTGCCTGGGTATGCCCAGCACGACCCGGGACATGTGGTGCATGCCCGACGCCGGGAGAATCCGGTTGGACGCCAACAGCATTGCGGCATCCGGGCCCACCGCCCGCCGGCGGAACGGTTTCTCGTCAGCCAAAGCCTTGACCAGGCCGTCGGTGAACTTCTCCGGCTTGCGGGCGAAGCTGACCGCGAACCGCCCGCGAGTGTTCATCGTGTGGTGCAACCGGGCATACGGGCCCTGGAAGTTGCGATCGTCGGTAGTGCCGGCGTCGGTGATGATGTCAGTGTCGTAAGTGCCGGTCACCAAGACGGTGACGCCGAGACCGAACGGTGCGATCTCGCATGCCATGGATTCGCCCCAGCGTTCCATCGCTGCCTTGGCCGCCGAATAGGGTGCGGTCCCCGGCTGTCCCCGCACCCCGGCCGTGCTGGCCACCAGCACGATGCGCCCCTCCCCCGTCGCACGCATCGCCGGCAGCAGCGCCTGCGTAAGTGCGACCGGACCCGTGACGTGAGTGGCGAACATCCTCTGCCACAACGCCATATCCGTCTCTTCCACCATTCCGGCGGCGGAGATGCCGGCGTTGTGCACCAGTGCGTAGGGTGCGCCGACGGCTTCTTCGATTGCCTTCGCCGCCGCGGCGATCGATGCGGGGTCGGTGAGGTCGAGTTGCACGCCGATCAGCCGGTCGTCATCGGGCGTTGCGCCGGTCGCCTCCCGGAGCAACGGCAGCGCGTTGTCGGGGTTGCGCATCGCAGCGACGACCCGCCAACCTTCGCGGTACAGGCGCACAGTCGAGGCGAAACCCAGTCCGCGCGACGCGCCGGTGATGACGACGCTGCGTGGCTCACTCATCGCGTGGGCTCATTGTTTGGGAGCACACCGGTCCGATGTCTCGCCGAGCTGCACGGTCGGGCGTCCGTTGGGCTGCGCGCTCATATAGGTCGACCAAATCCCGACCGCGTATGGCCCGGGCTGTCCGTTCTGTTCGTAAAATCCTTGTGGATCATAGACTTTCGCTTCGGGGTAGGGCCACGGGCAGGCCACCGACGTCGAGATGCGGGTCCACTTGAGGATGGCGAAACCGGTGCCGTAGGCGAAATAAGCCAGGTTGATCAGCACGAACATCACCACGAACATGCCGAGAGCGGGACGGTTGGGGAAGATGCGCACCCGTTGCGCCAATTTCTCGGCGACGGTCCGACCGGTGTCGTCGCGGTAGAGGAGCACGCCGGCGGGGACCATCACGAAGGTGACCATCACGGTCTCCCAGATGAACGGGAACTGGTATGTCTCGCCGGTGAAGACAGATCCGAACGGAACCACTTGGGAGTAGATGTAAAACCCGGTGCGCACCAACGTGATTTCGAGCATCGCGTCGATGATGATGCCCAGTGGCAGGATGATCAGGGCCAGGCTGATCAGCGGATGGCGCCAGACAAACGAGTCGACGGGCCTACGGGCCTGGATTCGGCGCAGGATCGCGATGGCCGGGAAGTAGGGGCCGAGGTAGAACATGATGTAGCCGATGACCAGGAACGGCTCCACCGTGGGCGACAGCGAGACCAGCGGCCAGTCCACGGGCCAGTGCCACAGCTGCGGGTTGTACACCGCGAACGGCGACCAGTTCATGATCGGGTCCTGCCAGACGATCAGCGTCGTCACGATTCCCATCAGCAGCACCGGATGCGGCCCGTGCTTTCGCCACGCGATGACGTACACCACGACGATGATGGACATCGAGACGATCGTGAAGATCTGGAACAACTCCAGCCAGTGGTCGTAGCCGAACAGCGGTTCGACCGGACGCGGCGCCCCTGTCACCTCGGGGTTGCGGATCCGATCCGAGGTCACACCCTTTTGTGCGAAGAAAGCGATAACCCCAAGCAGCGCAATGGCGACGGCAACCCATACCGCCACCAACACGCCCTTCCGCCGCTCGGCGGGCGGGGCGACTTCGGGCGGCTTGGCGGGCGGACTTGTTTGGGCTGTGGTCATGAGTTGGTGACTCCTTACTCCGCGCCGAACCGGTCGACCAGATGCGAGTTCACGCCGTCGGCATCCAGGCGACGGGCCACGAGATACCCGGCACCCATCCAGGCGCGCCGGGTCCACTTGCCCAACGAGACTCGGGTCCCGGGCGCACCGGAAGCCGCGGGCAGCATCTTCACCCGCTCCAGCGCTTCTTTCACACCGCGCGGACTCAGTGGGTGGGCGTCGGCGAAAGCGTGCAGCAGCGTGGTGGCAACGTCGCGGTTCACCACGGGTACGCAATATTGCGGACGGCGTCCGTACGCCGCTTCGTATCTGTCGAGGAACTGCTGTCCGACGGCGTTGGCCTCGTCGTATTGGTCGACACCGGTCCATCCCATGAAGGCTTGCCACAGCACCGGATTGATCCAGGCGTTCTGAAATGCGGTGCTGGTGAATCGCGGCGGGTCCCAATTGAGCTCTGCCAGCGCAGCATTGATGAACAGAATCCCGAAGCCGAAGCCGCAGTGCACCAAGGCGCTGGGCTTGGCGTCATGCATGGTGCGGATCGCCTCACCGACGTCCTGTGCGGTTTGCGCGAGCTGTGCTTCAGCGACGACGCGGATACCCTTGCGCCGGGCGGCCTTCCGGAAGTTCTTCACATAGCTCTCGCCAACGAGCGATTGCTCGACCAGTACGCCAACCTCGGTGTGACCGCCCTTGGCGAGCAAGTCCGCCCAGAAGATGGGTTCGTCGGTGAACGACCCTTGCGGGAATGCGAATGTCCACTCCCCCAACCAGTCGTCGCTGCCACAGACGTTGACCGCCGGAACACGGAACCGCTCCTCGATCGCTTCCTTGAGCGGCACCGCGTTCTCGCTGATGTGCGGACCGAACACCACCAGGCAGCCCTCGTCGACGAGTTCGCCGTAGGCGTCGATGACCGCCTTCACCGAGCCCTTGGGCAGGCCTTCCACCTCGCGGTAGATGATCTCCACCGGGCGGTCGATGACCTTTTGCTCCACTCCGTCCTGGAAGACCAGGTCGAAGGGCCGGGTCAGGTCGTCGCGCATCTCCTGCGGGTAGAACTCCGGCAGCAGGAAGTCGAACAGGTATCCGATCTTGATGGGCTGTGCTGTGCTTTCGTAGGACAACTTCACCTCCGGTGGCTGCGGTGCGGGCCGGCACAGCAAACAAACCTAAAATTTGTTCCTAACCCTAACGCGTTACACAAGTCAGCGTCAATGTCAATTTCCGCGGCCCGGCTCCGGGCCGGTCAGATAGGCATCGATCATTTCCCTGAGCCCGTTGGAGACGTGCGGGTCGTCCGTCAACGGACCGGCGATCGCGGCGGCGGCGGCTTCGCGCGGACTGAGCCCCTCGGCAACCAGCCGTCCGGCGGCAATAAGCACTCTGGTGGAGGACACTTCGCGCAATCCGCCGTTCTCCACGCGCCGGATGGCCTGCGCCAGGCGCACCAGTTCGGCGGCCGCGTCGGCACCAATGCCGGCCTCGTGGGCAACGATCTTCTCCTCGACATCGGGCGTCGGAAAGCCGAACTCGATGGCGACCATCCGCTGACGGGTCGAATCCTTGAGGTCCTTGAGGACGCTTTGGTACCCGGGGTTATAGGACACCACCAGGCAAAAACCCGGCGCTGCATCGAGGATCTGGCCGAGGCGCTCGATGGGCAGTTGGCGCCGGTGGTCGGAGAGCGGGTGCAGCACCACGGTCGTGTCCTGACGAGCCTCCACCACCTCGTCCAGATAGCAGATCGCGCCTTCGCGCACCGCCCGGGTCAACGGTCCGTCCACCCATTCGGTATCGCCGCCCCGCAACAGGTAGCGGCCGACCAGGTCGGCGGTGGTGAGGTCATCGTGGCACGCCACGGTGATCAGTGGCCGTCCCACGTCGTAGGCCATCGCCTCCAAGAACCGGGTCTTCCCGCATCCGGTCGGCCCTTTCAACAGCACCGAAAGTCCTTGCCGGAACGCCGCTTTGAAGACCTTCTCCTCGTTGCCGACCGCTACGTAGAACGGCCGGGACGCGGGTGCTGACACTCGTTTCTCCTTCAGGCGGGGTTGGGCGCAGCGTAGCGCGGAACAGATATTTGGCTCAAGCTTCGTCCGGATTGCGGTCGGCGTACCTCCGCCGCGCGCAGCGCATTGCGGAACAATGGCCCGACCACCCGACTCAACTCTTCGGGTCGCGCCAGGGTGGCGTGCGCGGCGCTGCCGAAAACCCGTTGCAGCTCCTCGGGATCGGTATCCGCGCCGACTGTCAGACACACGCATGCGGTGCCCCGCGCGCGGGCCTCGGCCAGCGCACGGCGGGCGTCGGCGGCTCCGTAAACACGTTCATAGCCGTGGTCGTAGGCCAGCCCATCGGAGATGACGACGAGCAGCCGACGCGTGGTACCACCGCGTTCCTCTAGTACGGCGGCCCCATGCCGAATCGCCGCACCCAATCTCGAATACGCGCCCGGCACCAACCCCCGAAGTTGCCGCAGTGCGAACACGTCCAGGGTTTCATCGAAACGCTTTATCGGCATCATCTGCACCGCCGAACGGCCTTGAGAATGAAACGCATACAGCGCCAGACGATCCCCGATGCCGTGCAAGGCAACGGCCAAGGCGCCCGCGCTGGCGCGCTGCAGATCGTGCACCGTCTTGCCATCCACACCGGCCTCCGCCACCGACCCGGAAATGTCGAGTAGCAGCAGCACGGCAAGGTCGCGCCGGCGCTTGAGGCTGGCCAGGTAGACCTCCTCGTCAGGTGCCGAACCGGCCATGGCCTCGATGCGCGCTTCGATGGCCGCGTCGATGTCGATGTCGTCACCTTGAACCTGTCGGCGCAGCCAATCCGGCCCCAAGCCCAGCCGCGCCAGCGGACGTCGCAACCCATACTCGTTCACGTGATCGTCGCCCGGAGACTCACGCACCTGGGGCGGCGCCTCCCGCACCGTGCACCAGTTCGGCCGATAAGCGCGTTGATGAATGTCCCACTCGGGGTAGGTAATTCCTGGATCCTTGGCGGCCGGTCCGTCGAGTGCACCCGTCGGTGCCGTCGAGAACCTGGCGCCACTACCCCGCTTTCCGGAGTGCGTGCGATGCGTCGGGGCGTCGGCCCCGGGCTCTCCGCCCTCACCGAGCCGTCGGACCGGGCGCAACAATTTGCTCAGCAGCTTGCCCAACGCGCCCCCGCCGCCCACCGGGCTGGTGAACATGTCTCCGGCGTCGGCGCCGCTGTCCTCGTCCTCGTCGAGTTCCTCAAGTGGCTTGTTGCCGCGCCGACGGGCGCTGTGGATGGCGGCGGCCTTCTCGTTGCTACGCCTCGCCGCCAACAGCTTGCGGGCCTGGATGGTACCGAAAACCTCTGGCGGGTTGCCGATTTCCCGTCCGCTGCGCGCTATCGCCAGGGAGCTGGCCGGGGAATCACTGCAAGCGGCGGCATCGACGTCGACCAAGCCGCGCGCAACCGGCGGTAACCAGCCTTCGTTCGCGGCGAGAGCCCGATGGCCTTCGATCACCAGATATCGTCTCGCCACGTCCGGCCGCCGCTTGAGTTTGCGCAGCACGGCCGGTTCCAGGCTGCCTGACGACAACAGCGTTGCTTGTACGGCCAGCGCCTGCAGCTGGGTGTGGACGGGTGCGGCGGGGTCGACGAAGACCGTGTTGCCATCCGTCCAGGTCGGCTCTCCGGGTGCGCCCGGCGCCACCTGCAGCGCGCGGTTGGCCAGCGCCGAGGCGAGCATGCCCAGTCGCGCCAACCGCTCGGAGTCCACGTCTCGCCCCTTCCATGATTGACCAAATATCTGTTCCAACGTAGAGTCCGGCTTGGCACGCAGTCAATCGCGCGATGACGAGGGGCCCTGAAGGCACGTGGATTTCTCTTACCCGGCGGAAGTGGAACAGTTTCGTGACGAGTTCCGCGCTTGGCTTGCCGCCAATCTGACCGATGAGCTGCGAACTGCTCGCCGCCAACCGGGCCGCGACGACGCACAATTCGAGAAGGTGCGGGCGTGGAACGCGACGATGGCCGACGCGGGCTGGGCGGCGGTGTCCTGGCCGCGCGAGTACGGCGGCCGCGGCGCCACCGTACTGGAGCAACTGGTCTACACCGAAGAGACCACGCGAGCGCGGGCGCCGTTGCCGCTCAACGTCATCGGAATGAACAACATCGCCCCGGCGATCATGCAATATGGCACCGAAGAGCAGAAGACCACGTTGCTGCCCCGGATGATGCGCGCGGACGACATCTGGTGCCAAGGCATGTCCGAACCCGAGGCGGGATCTGATCTGGCCTCGCTGCGTACCCGCGCGGTCCGCGACGGCGACCAGTTCGTCGTCAACGGACAGAAGATCTGGACGTCGCTGGGGCATCGGGCGCAGTGGTGCCAGTTGTACGTACGGACCGATCCGGATGCCCCGAAGCACAAGGGAATTTCCTGCTTGATCGTCGACATGGCGTTGCCGGGCATCGAGGTTCGGCCCCTGGTCACGCTGAATGGCGAAGCCGACTTCGCCGAGGTGTTCTTTCACGACGTGCGGGTGCCCGCGGACGCCTTGCTCGGTCCGCTCAATGGCGGTTGGCAGGTAGCCACCACCACGTTGAGTCATGAGCGCGCGGGTGCCGCGCGACTCTACGCCGAGATGCAGGTGCGCCTTGAGGAGCTGGTGGCCGACTTCGCCGCGGCCAAGGTGGGCGACAACCCGGTAACGCAGCGACGTCTGGGCGAGCTGGCGCTGCGCATCAGATATCTCGAAATCCTCTGCCAGCGAGCGATATCGGCGTCTTTGCACGGCGGCCCGGAAGTGGTGGCCTTCGGCACCGCGAGCCTGGCCAAGACGGTATGGGGTGAGATCGGACAGGAACTGGCCGCCCTGGCGTTTGACGTGCTGGGCAACGACCGGTGGTGCGACTACCGGCTGACGTCGCGTTCGCTCACCATCGCCGGCGGCACCACCCAGATCAACAAGAACATCACGGCCCAACGCGTACTCGGGTTGCCGCGCCGATGAACCTCGAACTCACCGACGAACAAGTCGCACTACAAGACACGGTGCGGCGCTTCCTGGCCGAGAAGGCACCGGTTTCCGGGCATGTGCGGCAACTGCTCGACGGTCCGACCGGCACCACCGAACACGTTTGGCGTGGTCTGGCCGACCTCGGCGCGACCGGGCTTTTGGTGCCGACGAGTTACGGCGGTGCCGGCATGACGATGGTCGAGGCCGGGATCGTCGCGGAAGAACTCGGCGCCGCCCTGCATCCGGGCCCGTGGTTGTCCAGCGCGGTAGCCGCGACACGCGCGCTGAGCCGGCTCAGGGTCGACGACGCAGCAGCCAAACTGTTCACCGGAATCGCCGACGGCACCACGACAGCCACGATCGGATTTCTCGGTGGCACTTCGGTAGAGGCCGTCGATCGGGATGGGGACTTCCTGCTGAGCGGCGAGCTGACGGCCGTTCCTGACGCCGCCGCAGCGGGCGTCCTGCTTGTCCTCGCCGGGGATGCGCTCTTCGCGGTGCATTCCAGCGACTCCGGCGTTACGGCTACGCCCGAAGGCGGTATCGACCCGACACACAAGCAGTTTCGCATCGACCTTGACGGCGTGACCGCGCACCGACTGGGTGCGTTTACACCCGACGACGTCAGCGCTGTCATCGACAACGTGCTCATCGCGAGGGCCGCCGACGCGCTCGGCGCCGCCCGTGCCGTCATGCAACTGGCCGTCGAGTACGCAAAGACCCGAACGCAGTTCGGCCAACCTATCGGGTCGTTCCAAGCCGTCCAGCACCTGTGTGTCGACATGTACGAAGCCGTCGAACTGGGCCGCAGCGGTGTCATTCATGCCCTGTGGGCGGCCGACCACGCGGATCCCGTCGAGCGGCACCTGTCCGCGATACGCGCCAAGGCGTTCTCCGGACGACTGGCAACCGTGGGCGACACCGCGATCCAGGTGTTCGGTGGGATCGGCTACACCTGGGAGCACGACGCTCACCTCTACCTCAAACGCCTGCTGGGTTGGAGCGCGTTCCTGGGCAGCCCCGATGACTACCTCACCGAGCTCGGTGCCCAGCTCGCCACGGCGAAAGGCGCTGTCCCATGATCGATTTCACCGATCAGGTCGCGGTTGTCACCGGCGCCGGCCGCGGCCTGGGGCGACTGTACGCCCTGGAGCTGGCCCGGCGCGGCGCGTCGGTAGTGGTCAACGACCTGGGTGGCACCATGCACGGTGAGGGTGCCGATACGGCGGTGGCCGACGAGGTCGTCGCCGAGATCGAGCACGCGGGCGGCACGGCGGTGGCGTCCCATGATTCGGTGGCCAACCCGGAAGGCGGCGAGGCCATCGTCGGACTGGCCGTGGAACGCTTCGGCCGCCTCGATGCGGTGATCAGCAACGCGGGCATCTTCAGCAGCGTTGCGTTCGACGAGCTGTCGGTCGACGACTGGCGCAAGATGCTCGCCGTGCACCTCGACGGCGGTTTCTATCTGAGCCAGCCGGCGTACCGGGTGATGAAGAGGCAGAAGTACGGCCGGTTCGTCTTCATCTCCTCCTCGGCGGGCATGTTCGGGCAGCCGATGGAAGCCCACTATGCCGCGGCCAAGGCCGGGCTGGTGGGACTGTCGAACGTCATCGCGATCGAAGGCGCCGAACACGGCATCCTGTCGAATACTGTGCTGCCATTCGGGTTTTCGCGCATGGTGACCGAAACCGTCGGAGACCCGAAAGTCCTGGAGGGCATCGGGTTCCTCAATGTGATCAAGCCGGAGCTCGTGGTGCCCATCGTTGCCTTCCTGGCGAGCCGAGACTGCCAACTGACCCATCAGAACTACTCGGCGTGCGCCGGTCGTTTCGCCCGGGTATTCGTTGGCCTCGGCGAAGGTTGGTTCGCGGAACGCGACAGTGAGCCGACCACCGACGACATCGCGGCGCACCTGTCCGAAGTGTCGGCGACCGAGCCGTTCACGGTGCCCGGTTCGATCTTCGAGGAAGTTTTCGCCATCGCCGCGCAGCTCGGCGTCACGACATGACGGGCCCGAACATGGACATAACCTACCTGCTCAACGCCACCCGGTCGGCCCGCAAGTCCCTCGACCCAGCGGCTCCCGTCGACCTGGCTGACATCCGCGAGTGCCTGCAAACCGGCTTGCAGGCCGCCAACGGTTCCAATGCGCAGTCGTGGCGATGGATCGTCGTTACCGACCCGGTCAAGCGTGCGAAAATCGCCGAGTTGTACCGCGAAGCCTATTTACTTCGGGTCGGCGGGCAGCTGCTTGCGGACTTTCTGCCCGCCGACACACCGGAGGGGCGGCTCATGTCGTCCACGGAGTGGTTGGTGGAGAACATGGCCAACCTGCCCTTGTTGGTAATCCCTTGCTACCAACCGTATCTCCCGCGCATCGATGGTGACGAATCGTTCTACCAGGCGACCCTGTACGGGTCCATCTTCCCGGCGGTGTGGAACTTTCAGTTGGCTCTGCATACTCGCGGCTACGGGACCTGCATCACCACCCTGCATCTGCACCGCGAGCAGGCGGTGCGGGAGTTGCTGGAGATCCCGGAAACATACGTTCAGGGGTGCCTGCTGCCGGTGGGGCGGCTACGTGCCGGGCACAGGTTTCGGCCTGCTCGGCGCAACTCCGTGGATGAGGTTGTCTGCCTGGACTCCTGGGAAGGCGGACCGATTTAGGATGGGTGACCATACCGGCCGCAGCGCCTCGAGCAGCGCGTTTGTCGGCGCAAGTCTGATAACCTCCAACAAAGATTTGGTTCGGTGGGGAGGGGTAAGTCGCATGGTGCCGGCACTGGAATCCCCCAGGGTGGCGTCCGGGCGACCATGACCGACAGCGCAACCGACACCGGTACCCGCCGCAGTGAGATCCTCGAGACCGCGGCATCGCTGATCGCCTCGACGGGCTTGCGCACCTCGCTGCAAGAAATCGCCGATGCCGCAGGCATTCTGCCGGGAAGCCTCTACCACCATTTCGAGTCCAAAGAGGCGATCCTGGTCGAGTTGATTCGTCGGTACCAGGCCGATCTGAATCGCATCGGGGCGGCCGCACAGGCACGGTTGGACGAAGCCGATTCCCGGCCCGCGGCGGAACAGATCACCGAACTCGGCTCGGAGATCGCCCAGTGCGCGGTGCGGCACCGCGCCGCTTTGCAGATGTCCTTCTACGAGGGGCCCAGCTCAGACCCCGAGTTGATGCAGTTGACGCGTCAGTGGCCGACCGCGATCCAAGAGGCGATGCTGCAGACGCTGCGCGCCGCCCGGTGGAGCGGCTACATCCGGTCCGACATCGACCTGCCCACGTTGGCCGACCGGATTTGCCAGACGATGCTGCAAGTGGGGCTGGACGTGATCCGCGAAAAGGCGTCCGCCGATCAGGTCGCCACGCTGCTGTGTCGGATCATCCTGCACGGGCTGGCAGCCGAACCGCCGAGCGACGCTGCTCTGGACCGGTCGAACGCCTTCACCGCGGCCAACGACATCATCGCTTCGTGGGCCGACGACGACGAGGCGGATCCCAGCGACAAGGCCGCCCACCTGCGCGCCGTCGCCCGAACCGAGTTCGGCCGCAAGGGTTATGAGTCGACCACCATCCGGGACATCGCCGCCGCGGCGGGCCTCGGGACCGGAACCGTATACCGGGTGATCGGCTCCAAGGATGAACTGCTCGACTCGATCATGCGGTCGTTCGGGCAGAAGGTGGAAGCCGGTTGGATCCGCGTGCTGCGCTCTGACGCGACACCGGTCGAGAAGCTGGACGCATTGAGTTGGGTCAATGTCAATGCGCTGGATCAGTTTTCCGACGAGTTCCGGATCCAACTGGCCTGGATGCGGCAATCGCCGCCAACCGCCAACCCGGGCTGGTCGTATACGACCCGGCTGCGGCAGATGAAATCCCTACTATCCGAAGGTATTCGGTCTGGCGCCATCCGGATTGACGCGCCGTCCACGGCGATGCTGGCCCGAGCGGTCATCGGCGTGCAGTGGATTCCCGAGAACATCCTGAGCGCGGTGGGTACGCGTGCCTCGCTCATCCTGGCCCGCGACACGGTCTTACGCGGCGCCGCCGTCCGCGGCGACCAGTAGCCGCGGCGCCACGCGAGTCACTGGGCCGCGCTAGCGTCGAGGGATGGCGCACATCATCGTTATCGGCGGCCACGGCAAGGTCGCGCTGCACCTGGGTCGCATCCTGACCGAGCGCGGCGACAAGGTGAGTTCGGTCTTTCGCAACCCCGATCACGCCGACGATGTGGCGGCCACTGGGGCCACACCGGTGGTTGCCGACATCGAACGGCTCGATACCGACGCCCTGGCCGACCTGCTGGCCGGGCATGACGCGGTGGTGTTCTCCGCCGGTGCCGGCGGCGGCAACCCGGCCCGCACCTATGCGGTCGACCGTGACGCCGCGATCCGGGTGATCGACGCCGCCGCACAGGCGGGCGTCAAGCGGTTCGTGATGGTGTCCTATTTCGGTGCCGGACCCAATCACGGTGTGCCGGAGTCTGATTCGTTTTTCGCCTACGCAGAAGCGAAGGCGGCTGCGGACGCACACCTGCGGGCCAGTGATCTCGATTGGACGGTGTTGGGGCCAGGACGGCTCACGCTGGAACCGCCGACCGGCCATATCGAAGTCGGCAAGGCGAAGGGCCAGGTGTCCCGAGCAGACGTCGCACTCGTCATCGCCGCGGCGCTGCAGGACGACTCGACCATTCGTCGCACGATCGACTTCAACAATGGAGATGTCCCGATCGTCGACGCGCTGGCAGGCTGAAGGACCGTCGCGCGGCGCTCTGACGCCGACCGTCACGCTGATATGGGAATCATTTTGTCAAGGGGCAGGGTGAAGCGGCGGCCACAACCGTCGTTGCGGCCGCCGCTTCGTTGA
>NZ_MVHT01000059.1 GCF_002086275.1 Mycobacterium intermedium
TCCGTGACAACCGCACCTGGCAACCCGACTCACCCCCAATCACACAGTCGGCGGCTTGACATCTTCATTGAGAGTCCTCTCATTGACGGGGGGTGCGTCGGGGCCACGCAGGCCGACCTCGGCGTGTCCGGTGCCTAAGACCGACCACTGCCGGTCGTCGATCTCGACGTGGATGTCGGCCTGTTCGGTGTTGGTGCACACCACGGTGCCGCCGTCGGGGTCGGTGTACTGCAGGCTCACGCAACGCTCGGGTGGCTGGTCGACCCGGATCAGCACCTGGCGGCGGCCGATGCGTCCCTCCAGCTGCCAGTGCCGGACGCCGAGCGTCGTTCGCATCCGCAGTGACGGCAGCGGACTTGCGGGCCAGTCTTTTCCGTCGATGCGGAACCGAACGAACGCCAGTGGCGCCAGCCGGTTGAGTCCTGGCTTGTGCGACACCGCGGTGACGGCCTCCACCACGTCGCCGTTGCCCAGGTCGGCGTGAATCCAGCCCCAGCGCTTCGCGTTACCGTGCCCGTAGATGTGCGCAACGCCGCCGCGCCAGCCGTCCACGGAATGGGTGGTGTCGTCGACGGTCAGCGAGCCGGCGAAGTCGGCGGTGGGGGCCAGCACCACCTGGGCGCCCGGCAGCAATTCTCGTTCCCAAGCCACGCGGGGAAACGTCCACAGCGGTGCCCCGGTGTCCTTCCAGGACAGGTTCCACGCCAGCGACCGCGCCCGCCCGGTCATCTCCTCGGGCGCCACCCGGCCGCCCGCGTTGTCGAACCAGGCGGCACCGGTCGCGGGCTGGGTGGCTGCGGGGCCGAATCGCTCGGTGCGCGGCGTGCCGTCGGCGGGGAAGTAGGTGGCCCAACCGTGCGCGTAGGGGGCGCCCGCGGTGGGGGCGACGGTCTCGTAGTGCACCCACAGGCCGGCGCGGGTCACGGGATCCGACAGCGTGGCATACCAGACCTCCAGCCGTCCGGCTTTACCGCGCCAGCGCGGGGCGACGGCAGACCGCGCCTCTTCGTCCATTGCGACCTCCTCCGGGCCTGACTGCGTTGTCCCTGGCTGCGTGTCCAAGGTGAAGCCGGTGAAAACTAGTCTACAATATTGGTTGAGCCAATGAACCAATCATCCCGGCGGAACCTTCGGGCCGCCCCCATCCAGCCACCGGATCGCCAGCGCGTGGACGAACAGATCGCCACGTCGATAGCTGACGCGATCCTCGATGGCGTGTTTCCACCCGGCTCGACGCTGCCGCCCGAGCGGGAACTAGCGGAACAGCTCGGCGTGAACCGCACTTCGCTACGCCAGGGGTTGGCCCGGCTGCAGCAAATGGGCATGATCGAGGTCCGACAGGGCAGCGGCAGCGTGGTCTGCGACCCCGAGGGGCTGACGCACCCGGCCGTGGTGGAAGCGTTGGTCCGCAAACTCGGTCCGGATTTCCTGGTCGAACTGCTGGAGATTCGCGCAGCGCTCGGACCGTTGCTCGGCCGCTTGGCGGCCGAACGCAGCGGACCGGACGATGTCGAGGCGCTGCGGGCCGCGCTGTTGGTGGTACAGGAAGCCGATTCGGCCGCGGCGCGTCAGGCGGCAGATCTGGCCTTCTTCCGGGTGCTCATTCACAGCACCCGCAACCGGGCCCTGGGGTTGCTGTATCGCTGGGTCGAGCACGCCTTCGGCGGCCGCGAGCACGCGCTCACCGGTGCATACGACGACGCCGAACCCGTCGTCGCCGACCTACGCGCGATCACCGAGGCCGTGTCGGCGCACGACGCGAGCGGGGCGGCGGCGGCCGTCGAGGGGTACCTCCAAGCCAGCGCGTTGCGCATGGTGGTGGCCTACACCAACCCCTCACGCCCAGCAGACGCAAACTTGCACGAAAACCGTTGATTCTGTACGAGTTTGCGTCTGCTCGGCGGCCTTACTCGGCCGCTCGTGTCGCGGGATGCACGGCGATGAGCCCCAATTGGCTGCGCCGCTTGCACATTGCCGCCAATTCCGCATAAGCCTTCTCGCCGAGCAGCTCGGTCAGCTCGTCGGCGAGGCTCTCCCACACCTGCTTCTTGCCCACGTGCGCGCCCGGGTCACCGGTGCAATACCAGTGCAGATCGGCGCCGCCGGAGCCCCAGCCGCGGCGGTCGTATTCGGTGAGGGTGGTTTTGAGGATCTCCGTGCCGTCGGGCCGGGTCACCCATTCCTGGCTGCGCCGGATGGGCAACTGCCAACAGACGTCGGGTTTCATGGTCAGCGGCGGCACGCCCAGCTTGAGAGCTTTGCTGTGCAGCGCGCAGCCGGTTCCCGCGGGGAACCCCGGCCGGTTCAGGAAGATGCAGGCGTTCTTGTGTTTGCGCGTGCGGTACGCCGACTCGCCGTCATGCTCGTCGAGCTCGAGGTAGCCCTTGCGGCCCAAGCCCTTGTCGCGGAACTGCCAGTCCTCGGCGGTCAACTTCTTGACCGCGTCGTCCAGGCGGGCCCGGTCGTCGTCGTCGGACAGGAACGCACCGTGCGAGCAACAGCCGTCGTGTGGACGTCCGGCCACGGTCCCGTGGCAGGCGGGTGTGCCGAACACGCACGTCCAGCGCGACAGCAACCAGGTGAGGTCGGCCGCGATCAGGTGCTCGGGGTTGTCCGGGTCGAAGAACTCCACCCACTCACGGGCGAAATCCAGTTCGACTTCTTGCCCCGGGTTTACCTGGGTCGGGCGCGAGTTTGCCACGGATGCAACGTTAGTCCACGTTTTGCCGCCTTGCCTTGGCAAGCGTCGGCGCGCGCCGCAGGCGGGTCGCGACGAGTCGCCTTGTTCGCCCGGCTACCTTGTGTTTGTGCGATTGGGCGTGTTGGACGTGGGTAGCAACACGGTGCATCTGCTGGTAGTGGATGCTCACCGTGGCGGTCATCCCACCCCGATGAGCTCGACCAAGGCCACCCTTCGACTGTCCGAGGCGACCGACAGCTCGGGCAAGATCACCAAACGCGGCGCGGACAAGTTGGTTTCCACCATCGACGAGTTCGCCAAGATCGCGGTGAGCTCCGGCTGCGCCGAACTGATGGCCTTCGCCACATCCGCGGTCCGTGACGCCGAGAATTCCGAGGAGGTGCTCGCGCGGGTCCGCAAAGAGACCGGCGTTGCGTTGGAAGTGCTGCGCGGGGTCGACGAGTCGCGGCTGACCTTCCTGGCGGTACGTCGTTGGTACGGGTGGAGCGCGGGACGCATCGTCAACCTGGACATCGGCGGCGGCTCGCTGGAGATCTCCAGCGGCGTGGACGAGGAGCCCGACGTCGCGTTGTCGCTGCCGCTCGGCGCCGGACGGCTGACCCGCGAGTGGCTTCCCGACGACCCGCCGAGCCGGCGGCGGATCGGGATGCTGCGGGATTGGTTGGACGCCGAATTGGCGGAAGCCGCCGCGAACGTGCTCGAGGCGGGCGAAGCCGACCTTGCCGTCGCGACATCGAAGACTTTTCGGTCGTTGGCGCGCCTTACCGGTGCGGCCCCGTCGGCCGCCGGACCCCGCGTGAAGAGGACGCTCACAGCTAACGGCCTCAGACAACTCATATCTTTCATATCTAGGATGACCACCGCTGACCGTGCAGAACTAGAAGGGGTGAGTGCCGAGCGAGCGCCGCAGATCGTGGCGGGTGCTCTGGTGGCGGAGGCAAGCATGCGAGCGCTGGCAATCGAGACCGTCGACATCTGCCCGTGGGCACTGCGGGAGGGTCTGATCTTGCGCAAATTGGACAGCGAAGCCGATGGAACCGCCCTCGTGGAGACTTCTGTGCGGGATGCTGGAGGTCAGTTAGTTGATCGGAACGCAGCTAACCGATCGAGAGGCAACAAGTCATGAGCGGACCACACTCCGAAGCGGCGGACACCGGAGACACCCCGCAAATCTCGGTGGCGGAGTTGCTGGCCAGAAACGGCGCGGTCGCCGCGCCGACACGGCGCCGGCGTCGGCGCCGGGGCGACAGCGATGCGGTCACGGTCGCCGAACTGACCGGCGAGATTCCGATCATTCGCGACGACCACGCCGACTACCGCGAGGAGCGGGAGCACCCCGAGGCGCAAAAAACGCCGCCCGCGCCTTCGGTGCCCACCGCGCCGCCTGCGCCGGTCCCGCAGCCCGCAGCCAAACCGGGCAATGGGCTGGTGGCCGAAGCCCCGGCCGACGCGGCCCGGCAAGTAACTCCAAAAGAAACGAAAGAGGCCGCCAAGCCGAAGGCCGTGTACTGGTCGGAACCCGAGCCGCGCTGGCCAAAATCCGATCCGGTGGCCCGTCGGTCCCAGGGGCCGGAACGCAGTGAATACCCGCGGCCGCTGCACCACACCGAGGCGCTTGAGACCGCGGGCGTGCAGTCCGGCGCCGAGCACATGAACCCCGATCCAGTGGGCCACTACACGGACACCTCGGTCGACGTGATGGATTCCGAGGTCCCCGAACCCCCGCAGGTCGCGCTCGACGACGCCGACTACGCGGACTCAGACGCGACGGATGACGCGTCCGAACACACCCTGTTCGGGGGGCAATCCATCGCCGACGAGGTCGCCCGACGCCGCGGCCGGGAGCGGCAGCTGGAGCTCCTCGAAGACGCTGACGTCGAGGCGGCCGGCCCGCGCCCCTCGGGTGGGAAGCTCGCGACGTTGTGGCGCGTGGTTGTGACGGTTTTCCAGTCGTTGCTCGCCGTGCTATTCGGCGCCGGCCTGTTCATCGCCTTCGACCAACTGTGGCGATGGAGCAGCATCGTCGCGTTGGTGCTGTCGGTTCTGGTCATCCTTGGTCTGGTGGTCGGCGTGCATGTCGTCCGCAAGACCGAGGACATCGCCAGTACGTTGATCGCGGTTGCCGTGGGGGCGCTGATCACCCTGGGGCCGTTGGCGTTGTTGCATTCGGGATAGGCATCGCCAACAGACAGTGCGCCCAGCCATCAAAGTCGGCCTCTCGACGGCCTCGGTTTACCCGCTGCGGGCCGAGGCCGCATTCGAGTATGCGTCCAGACTCGGCTACGACGGGGTCGAGTTGATGGTCTGGGGTGAGTCGGTCAGCCAGGACATCGACGCCGTCCAGAAGCTGTCCGAGCGCTACCGGGTGCCGGTGCTCTCGGTGCACGCGCCCTGCCTGCTGATCTCGCAGCGGGTGTGGGGCGCCAACCCGATCCCCAAGTTGGACCGCACCGTGCGCGCCGCCGAGCAACTGGGCGCGCAGACCGTCGTGGTTCATCCGCCATTCCGGTGGCAACGGCGTTACGCCGAAGGGTTCAGCGAGCAAGTTGCGTCATTGGAGGAGTCGAGCAACGTAATGGTGGCGGTGGAAAACATGTTTCCGTTCCGGGCCGACCGGTTCTTTGGAGCAGGTCAGTCCCTGGAGCGGATGCGGCGGCGCGGCGGCGGGCCAGGCCCGGCGATTTCGGCGTTCGCGCCATCGTTCGACCCGCTGGACGGCGGCCACGCGCACTACACGCTTGACCTCTCGCACACGGCCACTGCGGGCACCGACGCGATGGAGATGGCGCGGCGGATGGGCCCAGGGTTGGTGCACCTGCACCTGTGCGACGGCAACGGGTTGCCCGCCGACGAGCATTTGGTGCCGGGCCGCGGTAGCCAGCCCACCGCGGAGGTGTGTCAGATGCTGGCCGCCAGCAGCTTTGCCGGCCATGTCGTGCTGGAAGTGTCCACTTCCAGCGCCCGTTCCGCGAACGAGCGCGAGGCCATGCTGGCCGAATCGTTGCAGTTCGCCCGTACCCACCTGCTGCGCTGATGGACGCGTTGTTTACCGAGGCGATGACGCTGCGCCAGGTCCACGAGATCAACGGCGGCCCGGGTGGCGCGGTCTTTGACGCCGAACTCAACAAGCACTGGACCATTGGGAACAAGGTGCACGGCGGGGCGATGGTGGCCTTGTGCGCCAACGCAGCGCGCACGGCGCACGGTGGCGGCGAACCGCAATCCGGCGGGCAATCGGTCCTGCAACCGGTCTTGCAACCGGTCGCCGTCTCGACGAACTTCCTGTGGGCACCGGATCCGGGCGAGATGCGGCTCGTCACGTCGATCCGCAAGCGTGGCCGTCGGATCAGCGTGGTGGACGTCGAGCTCAACCAGGGGGACCGCACCGCGGTGCATGCCGTCGTCACCCTGGGCGAACCGGAACACGAGGCCGCGCCACTGCTGTCGGCTAATCCCGTCGGCGATCTCATGGCCCCCGAACCGCCCGATGACGTCGCGCCGATCGGACCGGGACACCCGTCGGCGGAGGTGGTCCATCTGGGCGAGGGCTGCGACATCCGGCCGTTGTTGTCCACTCAGGGGCGGGTTACCGACGGAAAGCCGCCGGTATTTCAGATGTGGGCTCGCCCGCGCGGTGTCGCGACGGATGCCCTCTTCGCCCTGCTGTGCGGGGACCTGTCGGCGCCGGTGACCTTCGCAGTGGATCGCACCGGCTGGGCGCCGACGGTGCAGCTCACCGCGTTTCTGCGGGCCCTGCCCGCCGACGGTTGGCTGCGGGTGATCTGCACCTGCACCGAGATCGGACAGGACTGGTTCGACGAAGACCATCTCGTCGTGGACCGCACCGGCCGCATCGTGGCGCAGTCGCGCCAGTTGGCACTCGTGCCGCCCCCGCTGGCCCAGTAGCGCAGGTCAGCCCTGCCGTCTGCAATGCTTTGCGGCATGGCCAGAATCGCGATCATCGGCGGCGGCAGCATCGGCGAGGCACTGCTGTCGGGTCTGTTGCGGGCGGGGCGCCAGGTGAAAGACCTGGTGGTGGCCGAACGCCTGCCAGGTCGAGCCAAGTACCTGTCCAACACCTACGGAGTGTTGGTGACGGCCTCGGTCAAAGACGCGGTGGAAAACGCCCACTTCATCGTCGTCGCGGTGAAGCCCGCCGACGTCGAAACCGTGATCGGCGACCTGGCGGCCGCGGCCGCCGCCGCCGAGCACGACAGTGCCGAGCAGGTGTTTGTCACCGTCGCGGCGGGCGTCACAATCTCCTACTTCGAATCCAAGCTGCCGGCCGGCACGCCGGTGATCCGGGCGATGCCCAACGCCGCCGCGCTGGTGGGCGCGGGCGTCACGGCCTTGGCCAAGGGCCGGTTCGTCAGCGCCGATCAGCTCGAGGAGGTCTCGGCGCTGTTCGACGCGGTCGGGGGCGTGCTAAGTGTCCCCGAGCAGCAGATGGACGTGGTGACGGCCGTGTCCGGCTCGGGACCTGCGTATTTCTTGCTATTGGTGGAGGCGCTGGTCGACGCCGGGGTAGCTGCCGGCCTCAGCCGTCAGGTGGCTACCGACCTGGCCGCGCAGACCATGGCGGGCGCCGCTGCGATGTTGTTGGAGCGCATGGACGAGGACCGAAGCGCAGCCGACCGGGAGCCGGCGGGAACGCGGGTCGACACGTCACCAGCGCAGCTGCGGGCTTCGGTGACATCTCCGGGCGGCACCACGGCCGCCGCGTTGCGCGAGCTCGAGCGGGGCGGATTTCGGATCACCGTCGACGCGGCGGTGCAGGCCGCAAAAACCCGCTCTGAGCAGCTGCGAATTACATCGGAATAATTCGAGAAATTTGAACTGATTCACCCACACCAGTACCAGTAACCCCATCAGTCCCGCTATTCTCCTTGTGTAAGCACGTGTGGGGCCAGCGGAGGGGAAGCCGCTGGCATTGCGCGGGCCTGACACGATTGGGTTGCGATGACGTCTACGAACGGGCCATCGGCACGCGATTCTGCTGGTAAAGGACGGGACACCGGGCCGGGTGAAGGTCAGCAGGCCGGATCCCAGTTTCTCACCGTGGCCGAGGTTGCTTCGCTGATGCGGGTTTCCAAGATGACGGTGTACCGGCTGGTACACAACGGCGAGCTCCCCGCAGTTAGGGTCGGCCGTTCCTTCCGGGTGCATGCCAAGGCCGTCAACGACATGCTGCAGACCTCGTACTTCGCCGGTTAGCCGACCTCTTCCGGCACCGACGCCGGCGTCGGCGAGCCCGCGGGCGGCCGGAGCGGCTGCCGGTTTGGTGTTGGGTGCGGCCGGTTGGGTAAAGTGACCGGGTCATTGTAGAAAGCGGTCACTGTTAGATAGCGGAGTTATGGGTTCAGTAATCAAGAAGCGGCGCAAGCGTATGTCGAAGAAGAAGCACCGCAAGCTGCTGCGCCGTACCCGGGTGCAGCGCAGAAAACTTGGCAAGTAAGCCCTTACTGCGTCCCCCGTGCCCGCTGTCACCCAGCCGTAACGCGTCCGTCGCTGCTCCCGGCTAGGCTGACGTAGTGGTTCCATCGAACGACCGGGACGGCGGTAACACCGGCAACGATGACACGGTCCACTACCCGAAAGTCGTGCTGGTTACCGGCGCTTGCCGATTTCTGGGTGGCTACCTGACTGCGCGCCTGGCGCAGAACCCGATGATCAACACCGTCATCGCGGTGGACGCCATCGCGCCCAGCAAGGACATGCTGCGCCGCATGGGCCGAGCCGAGTTCGTCCGCGCCGACATTCGGAATCCCTTTATTGCGAAGGTGATACGAAACGGCGATGTCGACACCGTGGTGCATGCTGCTGCGGCGTCCTTCGCGCCGCGGTCCGGCGGCAGCGCGGCCTTGAAAGAGTTGAACGTGATGGGCGCGATGCAACTCTTCGCCGCCTGCCAGAAGGCGCCGTCGGTGCGTCGCGTCGTACTGAAGTCGACGTCGGAGGTCTACGGGTCGAGCGCGCACGACCCGGTGCTGTTCACCGAGGACAGCAGCAGCCGGCGCCCCTTCCGCGAGGGTTTCGCCAAGGACAGCCTCGACATCGAGGGGTACGTGCGCGGACTGGCCCGGCGGCGTCCCGATATCGCGGTGACAATCTTGCGCCTGGCCAACATGATTGGCCCAGCGATGGATACGTCGCTGTCTCGCTATCTGGCCGGACCGTTGGTGCCGACCATGCTCGGGCGCGATGCCCGACTGCAGTTGTTGCACGAGCAGGATGCGCTCGGGGCGCTGGAGCGCGCGGCTATGGCCGGCAAGGCCGGAACGTTCAACATCGGCGCCGACGGCATCATCATGTTGTCGCAGGCGATTCGGCGTGCGGGACGAATTCCGTTGCCAGTACCGGGATTTGGAGTGTGGGCTCTCGATTCGCTGAGGCGAGCTAATAAATACACCGAGATCAGCCGGGAACAATTCGCCTATTTAAGTTACGGGCGCGTCATGGACACCACGAGAATGCGTACTGAGCTTGGGTTTCAGCCGAAGTGGACGACGGCGGAGGCGTTTGACGACTACGTTCGCGGCCGCGGCTTGACTCCCATAATCGACCCGAATCGGGTACGCTCCCTGGAGGGTCGCGCCATAGCGTTAGCGCAGCGCTGGGGTAGCCGAAATCTAATTCCATGGGGCGGGGTAGATAGACTTGGATAGTTCCAGTGGCGGGTGATTCCAGAGCGAATGTCATTCCCCTGCACAGCAATCGGGGTCGAGTAGCAGCACGGAAGCGCGCGGGACAGCGGGCCGAGGCATCTCGTCAACATCCCTCGCTGCTGTCCGATCCCACGGGCCGTGCATCGGCCGACCAGATCGCCGCCGTCGTTCGCGAGATCGACGAGCACCGGCGTGCGGCGGGTGTCTCTTCGGCGGCCGACGAACCGCTCAACGATCTGGCACAGCGCGTTGCCGCGGTAGCTGAGTTCCTGCGGCAACGGCTGACCGGCGACTACAGCGTCGACGAATTCGGGTTCGATCCGCATTTCAACAATGCGATTGTTCGGCCTTTGCTGAGGTTTTTCTTCAAGTCGTGGTTCCGCGTCGAGGTCAGCGGTGTCGAGAACATTCCTGACGACGGCGCCGCGCTGGTGGTGGCCAACCACGCCGGGGTATTGCCGTTCGACGGCCTGATGCTCTCGGTCGCGGTTCACGACGAGCACCCCGCGCAGCGGGATTTGCGACTCCTCGCCGCCGACATGGTGTTCGACCTGCCGGTGGTGGGCTCCACCGCCCGCAAGGCGGGTCACACCATGGCCTGCACGGCGGACGCGCACCGGTTGCTCGCCAGAGGCGAGCTCACGGCGGTGTTCCCCGAGGGGTACAAGGGACTGGGCAAGCGCTTTGAGGACCGCTACCGCCTGCAGCGGTTCGGTCGGGGCGGTTTCGTATCGGCGGCGCTACGCACCAAGGCGCCCATCGTGCCGTGCTCGATCATCGGGTCCGAAGAGATCTATCCGATGTTGACCGACGTCAAACTGTTGGCGCGGCTGTTCGGGCTGCCCTACTTCCCGGTCACGCCACTGTTCCCGTTGGCCGGCCCGCTCGGCGTCGTGCCGCTGCCCTCCAAGTGGCGCATCGCGTTCGGTGAGCCCATCCACACCGCCGACTACGCGACATCCGACGCCGAGGACCCGATGGTCACCTTCGAGCTGACCGATCAGGTGCGCGAGACCATCCAGCAGACGCTGTACCGGCTGCTGGCCGGGCGGCGCAACATCTTCCTAGGCTGAGCTGCGCCGGCGAGCGGCCAGACGCAAAACTCCCCCGAGGCCGGACCGGCGTCGGGGGAGTTTTCTTGGTCTCGAGGGGTCGACTACTTGACCAGCGTGAACTGGCAAACGTTGGTGTAGCCGTCGCGGAACAGGTCCGAGCAACCCCGCAAGTACTTCATGAAGGTCTCGTACTCCTGCTCACTCTTGAGCTCCACGGCCCTTTCCTTGTTGGCTTCCAGGGCGTCGGCCCAGGCGTTCAGCGTGGGGACGTAGTTCTTGCCGATGAAGTGGTGGCGCTCGATCTTGAAGCCCGCCTCGGTGGAGTAGCGGTCGACCTGCTCGACCTGGGGCAACTTACCGCCGGGGTAGATCTCCCTGAGGATGAAGCTGATGAAGCGCAGCAGGCTCATCGTAGTCTTGAGGCCCATCGCCTTACCCTCTTCGGCGGTGGGAACCACGATGGAGTGCAGCAAGAACCGGCCGTCGTCGGGCAGCAAGCTGTAGTACTTCTTGAAGAAGGTGGCGTAGCGCTCGTATCCGGCGTCGCCGGCCCCGTCGGCGAAGTGCTCGAAGGCGCCCAGCGAGACGATGCGGTCGACGGGCTCGTCGAACTCCTCCCAGCCCTGCAGGCGAACCTCTTTGCGTCGCGGGCTGTCCATCTCAGCAAACTTTGCTTCGCAGTGCGCGAGCTGGTTTTCGCTGAGCGTCAGGCCGATGACGTTGACGTCGTAGTACTCAACGGCGTGCCGCATCGTGGAGCCCCATCCGGAGCCGATGTCCAGTAGGGTCATGCCGGGTTCGAGGTTGAGCTTGTCCAGCGCCAGCTTGCGCTTGGCGAACTGCGCCTCTTCGAGTGTTTTCGTCTGCGGCTCATCGATATTGGGGTTTTCATCGAAGTACGCGCAGCTGTAGGTCATCGACGGGTCAAGCCACAGCTTGAAGAATTCGTTGGATCGATCGTAGTGGGACTGAACGTCTTCGACCGGCGGCTTCAGCTGAGTGCTGCGGCCATTATTAGCTTCTGACATTAACGCGACCCTACTTTCCGGCAGATATCGATGCAATCGCCGCGACGGTTTCCTCAGCGCCCGCTTCCTGCTTCGCGGCTTCCCCCAACATCGTGACAACCCCGGTAGCAACCGGGTTGCCGTCGGCATCTGTGATTTCGCTGCGAATCTCGGCGAGCACCGTGCCGTGCGACTCGATCACCGAGTCTAGATAAGTGTCGAAGTGCAGCCTGTCGTCGGCCAGAATCGGCCGGTGAAACTTGAACTTCTGGTCGCGGTGGATCACCCGGGCGATATTGATCGGGACGTTGAATTTGGTGAAGATTTCCAACTGCACCCGCCGGCCCGCAACCGCCAGGAACGTCAGCGGGGCCACTAGCCCGGGGTAGCCGGCCTCAGCTGCCGCCGACTCGTCGAAGTGGTAGGGGTGGTCGTCCTTGATCGCTTCCGCGTACTCACGAATTTTCTCGCGCCCGACCTCGAAGTAATCCTCGCCGCGGTAGTGGCTGCCGATGATTCCTTTGGTCGATTCGGGAACTACTGACATGCGAGGGCTCTCCGATCGAAATAGATGCTAGCGGCGCAGCCTATCAGCGAGATTGGCGTCGGGACGCCAGCGCCGCCAACGCGCCGCCCGCGGCACCCAGCGCCAGGGCCGACGGCACCCCTATTCGAGCCGCCTTGCGCGCCGTGCGGAAGTCGCGGATCTCCCAGCCCCGTTCTCGGGCCAGGCTGCGCAAGCGGGCGTCCGGATTGATCGCAACCGCGGTGCCGACCAGCGACAACATGGGTACGTCGTTGAAGCTGTCGGAATAGGCCGTGCAACGTTTGAGGTTGAGGCCCTCGCGGATCGCCAGCGAGCGCACCGCGTGCGCCTTACCCGGGCCGTGCAGGATCTCGCCGACCAGCCTGCCGGTGAATATCCCGTCGACCGACTCGGCGACGGTGCCCAGCGCGCCCGTCAGACCGAGCCGCCGCGCGATGGTGCAGGCCAGTTCGTATGGGGTGGCGGTGATCAACCACACCTGCTGGCCGGCATCGAGGTGCATCTGCGTCAGCGCGCGGGTACCCGGCCAAATCTTGTCCGCGATGTACTCGTCGTAGATCTCCTCGCCGAGCCGGACCAGCTCCTCCACCGAGCGGCCTTCGATGAAGGCCAGCGCCTTGCGCCGGCCGGCGGCGACGTCATCGCTGTTCTCCCTGCCCAGCAATTGGAACTTGGCCTGCGCGTAGATAAAGCCCAAGACGTCGCGATAGGTGAAGTATTCCCGGGCCGCCAGGCCGCGACCGAAGTGCACCGCCGACGAACCTTGGACAAGGGTGTTGTCCACGTCGAAAAACGCCGCGGCGGTCAGGTCGACAGGCGGTTGCGGACGGACTTCGTCTGCGCCGGTGTGCAGGTCGAACAGCGCTCGTTCGGCGCTGGCGTCGGCGGCCAGCGACTGCAGGTCAATGCGGCGCGCGTAGTCCGCATTGCCCGGGTCGGAGGAAGTCACGAGAAACCTCCCAATCGCTGGTGTTCGTGGTGCGTACAGGCCGTGAATCAGGCCGTTGCTAAGGCCGTTATAACCCTACTTGGGCGCGGGCGGTGGGCCGTCGGCGCTCGGTGTCAGAACCGCCACACGGATGCACCACACTGATGGATATGTCTGAACCCCGACCCCAGCCAACCCGCCGACAGGTGCAGCTGTTGACCCGCGCCGGCTGCACTGTCTGCTTGCGGGTGCAGGCTCAACTGGCTGATCTGGCCGCCGAGCTGGGTTTTGAGCTGTCAACGACGGACGTGGACGTCGCGGCGGCGGCGGGCGATACCTCGTTGCGCGCCGAATTCGGCGATCGTTTGCCCGTGATCCTGTTGGATGGCGAGGAGCACAGCTATTGGGAGGTGGACGAGCCCCGCCTGCGAGCTGATCTGGCCCGTCCGATATTTGGTAGCCCAGCTGACTAACGGTTACCGTAGAGCAGTCACTTTTCACGCAAGGGAGCTGGCCAGGTGATGCTGTGAGCATTCTGCTCTTCGGGATTTCGCACCGCAGCGCGCCGGTTTCAGTCTTGGAACAACTCAGTCTCGACGAGTCCGATCAGGTCAAGATCGTCGACCGTTTGCTGCAATCGCCCCTCGTCACCGAGGCGATGGTGCTGTCGACGTGCAACCGGGTCGAGGTATATGCCGTGGTCGATGCCTTCCACGGTGGTTTGGCCATCATCGGACAGCTGCTGTCCGAGCATTCCGGCCTGCCGATGGGTGAGCTGACCCGGCACGCGTACGTGCGATACAGCGAGGCGGCCGTCGAGCACCTTTTCGCGGTCGCCAGCGGCCTGGATTCGGCGGTTGTCGGCGAACAGCAGGTGCTCGGCCAGGTACGCCGCGCATACGCGACCGCCGAGACCAACCGGACCGTGGGCCGCGTGCTGCACGAGTTGGCGCAGCGAGCGTTGTCGGTGGGTAAGCGGGTGCATTCGGAAACCGCCATAGACGCCGCCGGCGCCTCGGTGGTCTCGGTAGCCCTCGACCTGGCCGATCGCAGATTGGGCGGACTTGCGGGCAAGACGGCGGTGGTGATCGGCGCCGGGGCCATGGGCGCCTTGGCGGCGGCGCATCTGACCCGCCACGGGATTGAGCAAATCCATGTCTTGAATCGCTCGTCGTCGCGGGCGCAACGCCTGGCCGGCAAGATTCGCGAGTCTGGCGTCAAGAGTTCGGCGGCGACGCTGGAACACCTGACCGAGGCGCTGGCCGACGCCGACGTGGTTGTGAGCTGCACCGGCGCGGTGCGTCCCGTCGTGTCGCTGGCCGACGTGCACCACGCGCTGGCCGCCGCCCAGCGCGACGAATCGGCGAGGCCGCTGGTGATCTGCGACCTGGGCATGCCACGCGACGTCGACCCGGCGGTGGCCGGATTGCCGGGCGTTTTGGTGGTCGACGTGGACCGAGTGCAACACGAACCGTCGGCCCACGCCGCGGCCTCCGACGTCGATGCCGCCCGGCGCATCGTCGCCGCCGAAGTTGCCACCTACCTGGCCGGACAGCGGATGGCCGAGGTCACCCCGACCGTGACCGCGCTGCGGCAGCGAGCCGCCGACGTCGTCGAGGCGGAGTTGCTCCGACTGGAGAACCGGTTGCCCGGCCTGCAGAGCTCCGAGCGCGAAGAGGTGGCACGCACCGTGCGGCGGGTGGTGGACAAGCTGCTGCATGCGCCTACCGTTCGGATCAAGCAGCTGGCCAGTGCCCCCGGCGGCGACAGCTACGCCGAGGCGCTGCGCGAGCTCTTCGAACTGGACCAGACCGCCATAGACTCCGTGGCCGCCGTCGCCGCGGGTGAGTTGTCAGATGCACCAAGTGAATTCGACGCTCAATCGCCGAGTAGCTGATTGGTGCATGTGATCCGGATAGGCACCCGGGGCAGCCTGCTGGCCACCACCCAGGCTGCGACGGTCAGAGACGCCCTCATCGCCAACGGCCACCCGGCGGAGTTGGTGACGATCAGCACGGTGGGCGACCGGTCGTCGGCGCCAATCGACACGCTGGGTGTGGGTGTGTTCACAACGGCGCTGCGGGAGGCCATGGACGACGGCCGCGTCGACATTGCTGTGCACTCCCACAAAGATTTGCCGACCGCCCCCGATCCACGCTTCATCGTGGCGGCCATACCGCCACGCAACGACCCGCGTGACGCGGTTGTGGCGCGCGACGGGTTGGTCTTGGGGGAGTTGCCGGCCGGTTCGCTGGTGGGGACTTCATCGCCGCGGCGGGCCGCACAGCTTAGAGCATTGGGTCTCGGTTTGGAAATCCGCCCCCTAAGAGGCAACCTAGATACCAGGTTGAACAGGGTAAGCAGTGGTGATCTTGACGCCATCGTGGTGGCCCGGGCAGGTCTAGCCCGCTTGGGTCGCCTTGATGATGTCACCGAGACGCTCGAGCCGGTGCAGATGTTGCCAGCGCCTGCTCAGGGTGCGCTCGCGGTCGAGTGTCGCGCCGACGACAGCCGCATGGCGGCGGTGCTGGCGGAGTTGGACGATGCCGACACTCGGGCGGCGGTCACCGCGGAGCGGGCCCTGCTCGCCGAACTGGAGGCCGGTTGCTCCGCACCGGTGGGCGCGATCGCTGAAGTGGTCGAGTCGATCGACGAGGAGGGGCGGGTCTTCGAAGAGCTGTCGCTACGTGGCTGCGTGGCGGCACTCGACGGATCGGACGTGATCCGTGCGTCCGGAATCGGCACCTCCGAACGGGCTCGGGAGCTGGGGCTCTCGGTTGCCGCGGAGCTGTTCGAACTGGGCGCCGCGGAGTTGATGAGGGGGGCGCGGCATGACCCCGCGCCAGGAAGTTGAGTCAAACGTGGGAGCGACAACGATGACGCGAGGGCGTAAGCCGAGGCCCGGCCACATCATTTTCGTGGGGGCGGGTCCTGGCGACCCCGGCCTGCTGACCGCCCGAGCTGCGACGGTGCTGGCGAACGCCGCACTGGTTTTCACCGACCCTGACGTACCCGAGCCGGTGCTGGCGCTGATCGGCAAGGATTTGCCACCCGTCTCCGGCCCAGCGCCCGCCGCTCCTGCCTCCGGCAGCGACGACACGGGCGGCACCGCCGACGTGGATCCCAATGCGCCCGCGGTGGTGTCGAGCGGACCCGACATTCGCCCGGCCCTGGGCGACCCGGCCGACGTCGCGAAGATGCTGACCGCAGAGGCCCGAACGGGCGTCGATGTGGTGCGACTGGTGGCGGGGGATCCGCTGACCGTGGACGCGGTGATCACCGAGGTGAACGCCGTCGCACGCACGCACATGCACATCGAGATCGTGCCGGGCCTGGCCCCCAGCAGCGCGGTGCCGACGTACGCCGGGCTGCCGCTTGGTTCTGCACACACCGTGGCCGACGTCCGTGGCGACGTGGACTGGGAGGCGCTGGCCGCTGCGCCCGGGCCGCTGATTCTGCAGGCGACCGGCTCCCACCTCGCCGAGGCCGCTCGCACGCTGATCGAGCACGAGTTGGCGGACACGACGCCGTGCGTGGTGACCGCGCAGGGCACCACTTGTCAGCAGCGTTCGGTCGAGACCACGCTGCTGGGACTGACCGACCCCGCCATCTTGAACGGCACCGACCCGGCCAGCCCGTTGACCGGCCCGCTGGTGGTGACCATCGGCAAGACCGTGGCCAGTCGGGCGAAGCTGAATTGGTGGGAGAGCCGGGCGTTGTACGGCTGGACGGTTTTGGTCCCGCGCACCAAGGACCAGGCCGGCGAGATGAGCGAGCGGCTGACGTCCTATGGCGCGCTGCCCATCGAGGTGCCGACCATCGCCGTCGAGCCGCCGCGCAGCCCCGCGCAGATGGAGCGTGCGGTCAAGGGCCTGGTCGACGGTCGGTTCCAGTGGGTGGTGTTCACCTCTACCAACGCCGTGCGCGCGGTGTGGGAGAAGTTCGGCGAATTCGGCCTGGACGCCCGTGCGTTCTCCGGCGTGAAGATCGCCTGCGTCGGTGAGTCGACGGCGGACCGGGTGCGGGCGTTCGGAATCAGCCCCGAGCTGGTGCCGTCCGGCGAGCAGTCGTCGATGGGGCTGCTGGACGAATTCCCGCCCTACGACAGCATTTTCGACCCGGTGAACCGGGTGTTGTTGCCGCGCGCCGACATTGCCACCGAGACGTTGGCCGAGGGACTGCGCGAGCGCGGCTGGGAGATCGAGGACGTCACCGCCTACCGGACCGTGCGGGCCGCCCCGCCGCCGGCGTCAACCCGCGAGATGATCAAGACCGGTGGCTTCGACGCGGTGTGCTTCACCTCGAGTTCGACCGTGCGGAACCTGGTCGGTATCGCGGGCAAGCCGCACGCGCGGACCATCATCGCGTGCATCGGCCCCAAGACCGCCGAGACGGCCGCCGAGTTCGGCCTGCGGGTGGATGTCCAGCCAGAGACCGCGGCGGTGGGTCCGCTGGTCGATGCGCTGGCCGAACACGCTGCCCGGTTGCGGGCGGAGGGCGCGCTGCCGCCGCCGCGCAAAAAGAGCCGCAGACGATGACTTATTCTGCGTTGACTCTGCGGGTGGGGCGCAAGAGTGCGAGTAACTTCCGCCCTCAACGCAGAGTCAGCGCACGCGGCTAGGAGTGAGGATGGGCGAGTACCCCCGGCAGCGGCCGCGACGGCTGCGCTCGACGCCCGCACTGCGCCGACTGGTAGCGCAAACCTCTTTGGAGCCAAGGCATTTGGTGTTGCCGATGTTCGTCGCCGACGGGATCGACGAGCCGCGGCCGATCGCTTCGATGCCGGGGGTGCTGCAGCACACCCGGGATTCGCTGCGCAGCGCGGCGGCAGCAGCCGTCGCCGCCGGGGTGGGCGGGTTGATGTTGTTCGGCGTTCCCCGCGAACAGGACAAGGACGCCTCCGGTTCCGCCGGTGCCCACCCGGACGGCATCCTCAACGTCGCGCTACGGGACCTGGCCAAAGACCTCGGTGATGCGACGGTGTTGATGGCCGACACCTGTCTGGACGAATTCACCGACCACGGACACTGCGGCGTACTCGACGACCGCGGTCGGGTCGACAACGACGCCACCGTCGCCGCATATGTGAAACTTGCGGTCGCGCAAGCAGAATCCGGCGCACACGTGGTCGGGCCCAGCGGAATGATGGACGGTCAGGTGGGTGCGATCCGGGACGGCCTGGACGCCGCGGGGTTCACCGACGTGGTGATCCTGGCGTACGCCGCGAAGTTTGCCTCGGCCTTCTATGGTCCTTTCCGCGAGGCGGTCAGTTCCAGCCTGTCCGGGGACCGGCGCACCTACCAGCAGGAGCCGGGTAACGCCCGGGAGGCGCTGCGCGAGGTCGAGCTGGACCTTGACGAGGGCGCCGACATCGTGATGGTCAAACCGGCGCTGGGGTACCTCGACATCGTGGCAGCGGCGGCCGCTGCGTCTCCCGTGCCGGTGGCCGCCTATCAGGTCTCGGGGGAGTACGCGATGATATGTGCCGCGGCGGCGAACAACTGGATTGACGAGCGAGCGGCAGCGCTGGAGTCGCTGACCAGCATCCGGCGCGCCGGAGCGGACATCGTGCTGACCTATTGGGCCGCCGATGCGGCAAGCTGGCTCTCATGACGGAGGCATCGATGAGACCTGGGGAGAGGTCCGCGGCAGAAACCGCCGCCAAGCCACTGTTCTACGAATCCGGCGCCAGCTGGTACTGGGTGCTGTCGGGCCCGGCCGCGGCGGCGTCGCTGATCTTGATCCAGGTGTCCAGTCACGTGCCGGTCTCGCTGCTGGTGCCCGGAATCTTCCTGGTGCTGGTGAGTCTGTTCGTGTCCATACAGGTGAAGGCCGCGCGTATACACACCTCGGTCGAGTTGCACGAGGATTCGTTGCGTCAGGGCACCGAGACCATCCTGGTGTCCGAGATCGTCAAGGTGTTCCCCGAAGCCGAGAATTCGGTCAAGTCCGACAAGCCGTTGGCCAAGTGGCAGACGGCGCGTGCCCTCGGTGAATTGGTCGGGGTGCCGCGCGGCCGGCGCGGCATCGGTCTCAAGCTCACCGGCGGGCGCACGGCACAGGCGTGGGCGCGTCGGCATCGTCACCTGCGGGACGCGCTGACGCCGCTGGTCGAGAAGCGGATGGGGCCGTTCGTTCCGGAAGCCGAAGACGAAGAGATCGAGAAGGAATCGGACTTGTGATCGCCCGCTACCGGGCCTTCGTCGAACTGGCCTGCGCGTGTGCGGCGCTGGTGGCGGCGGGCGTGAGCTGGGCACATACCCGCTCGACGGTGGCCGTGGCACCCGTACTCGAGGGACAGCCCACCACGACGTCAGTGGTCTATCACCCGGCGCAATTGGTGCTGACGCTGTTGTTCGCCACGATCGCCGGCATCTTCACCGTGGTCGGGATGACCCGGCTCGCCCGCTCGAAGGCGCCTTAAGCCGTTTTCTTGAGCAGCGGCAGGACCAACTCACGCCGGCTCGTGATGGCATCCGCCAGCCCGCCCAGCGCCGCGTGCACCGAGCGCGCGGTGGGGAACGCGGCCTCGTCGTCGCTACCCTCGCCCAGCACCTCGCTGACTGCCGTGCCCGTGACCAATGTCCACTGGACGCCGGCGGCGTAGCATTCCTCGTCCAACGCGCTCAGCAGCGAAAACCCGGCGGTGGAGAAATAGGTGACGCCGCTCAGGTCGAGCACGACGGGGTATTGCGCAATGACGAAGTGGCGAACGTACTCGCTGATCGGTTCGACGTTCAAGGCGTCGATCTCGCCTCGGACGGTCACCACTGTGGCCAGGTGACGGCTGTGGGCGCGCACTTGGGCGCCGCAACACTCGAACGTCCCGTTCCCCCGGCGGCTTGCGATCGCGACAGTCATGCTGAACCTACCCACTTCCCCCGTGGCGTTTATCTGAAGTCAACGCTGCCGGATAAAACTAAGGGGACCGAAAGCCGCGTCTAACTTCTTGCTAAGAAGCAATTCGGCAGGTCGCGCCGTCGGCTGCCGCGCGCCAAATACACGACCCACGGTGATCGCTGTTAGGCTCCGAAGGCCGCCGGTTGCCAGTGGGGGCTGGTGATTATGGCTTGTGGATGGAGCGGTCGCCCGGTCGGCGGGACCAGATGGCGAAGAAGCTGCCGGCAGACTCCGGACGGAATAGAGCACGAGTGCGCACTGCAGAGATCAGGGGAGACATCAAGGCCCTGACGGGGCTGCGCATCATCGCCGCGGTGTGGGTGGTGATGTTTCACTTCCGGCCGATGCTGAGCGACATCTCGCCGGACTTCCGGGAGAACTTCGCACCCTTGCTCGACTGCGGCGCCCAAGGCGTGGACCTTTTCTTCATCCTCAGCGGCTTCGTGCTGACCTGGAACTATCTCGAGCGGATGGGTCCGACCTGGTCGTTGCGCGCCCACCTGCACTTCTTGTGGCTGCGGTTGGCCCGGGTGTGGCCGGTGTACCTGGTCACCCTGCACCTGGCCGCCGTCTTGGTCATCTTCAGTCTGCACGTCGGTCACACCCCGCTGCCCGAGGCGAGCAGGCTCACCGCGATCAGCTACGTGCGCCAGGTCCTCATGGTGCAGCTGTGGTACCAGCCGTTCTTCGACGACTCGAGTTGGGACGGACCGGCTTGGTCGATCAGCGCGGAATGGTTGGCCTACCTGATGTTCGGCGGGCTGGTGCTGGTGATTTACCGGATGAGGCATGCCACGCGGGCGCGCGGACTGATGTGGCTGGCATTCGCGGCGTCACTGCCGCCACTGATGATGTTGCTGGCCACCGGCCAGTTCTACACGCCGTGGAGTTGGCTGCCGCGGATCGTCACGCAGTTCACCGCCGGGGCGCTGGCCGCGGCGGCCGTGCGCCGGCTGCAGCCGACCGAGCGCACCAGGCAGGTCGCCGGGTACCTGTCCGTCGTCATCATTGCTGCCATCGTCGGCATCCTGTACTGGTTCGACGCGCATCCGATCAAGGGGGTGACGGACAGCAGCGGCGTGGTCGACATCTTGTTCGTGCCGCTGGTGCTGACCCTCGCGGTCGGCGTGGGCAGCCTGCCGCGGCTGCTCTCCACCCGGGTGATGGTGTACGCCGGGCAGATCTCGTTCTGCCTATACATGGTGCATGAGCTGGTGCACACCGTCTGGCGATGGGCTGTGGTCAATTTCGAGCTGCGGCCATGGGAGCAGGACAACCCGTGGAAATGGAACGTGCTCGGCCTGTTGGCCATCGCGATTGGTCTTTCGGCCCTGATGTACCACTTCGTCGAAGAACCCGCCCGGCGTTGGATGCGCCGGATGGTGGACGTCAGACCCCCGGATGCAGCGGTCGAGGCGGGCGAAGTGGCGCTGCCCAAGCTGCACCAGATCGAGGGTGGGCGGGAACGTTCGCCGATCCGCACCGCGCGCATTGGCCGCGCCCGTTAGCGGCGGACTCAGGCGGTTCCTCGTACTATTTCGGTGAGTTCGTCTGTGGCACCGAACAGTTGACGAGGTGCCGTCCACCAGGGAGGTAGGTCGTGAGTCGGCTGGTGACATTGGTCCTCAGTCTTGGGCTCCTGGTCGGCGTGTTGGTCGTCGCACCCCCCGCGTCGCCCCGGTCTTACCAGCCGCTGGGCACGGATTTCCGGGTGACCCAGCTGTCCGTGATCGGTGACTCCTATACCACCGGCACCGACCTGGGCGGATTCGGCTCGAAAACCTGGACCGGCCTGGCTTGGAAGGCCCTCGCGTCGAATGGCGTTCGAGTCGTGGCCGACGTGGCGGCGGAGGGCAGAGCAGGCTACGGCGTGGCCGGTGACCACGGCAGCGTGTTCGAGGATCTGACGGCCAGGGTGGTCAAACCCGACGACGCTCTCGTGGTGTTCTTCGGTTCCCGCAACGACCAGGACGTCGACCCCGTACTCCTGTTCGCCCGGGCGCACGACACTTATGCGCTGGCGCGTCGCTTCGCCCCGGCGGCGAAATTTCTGGTGATCGGGCCGCCCTGGCCAACCCCCGACGTGCCCGAATCGGTGTTGCGGGTCCGCGATGCGGTCAGGAATGCCGCGCACGTGGCAGGCGCGGTCTTCGTCGATCCGATCGTCGAACGGTGGTTCTTCGACAGGCCCGAGTTGATCGCATCCGACGGTGTCCACCCCAACGACGCGGGGCATGAGTACATGGCGAGCAAGATCGCGCCGCTGATTCGCGCGCAGATATACCGATAACCGGAGGTGGTACCGATGTTTACCGCGAAACCGCCTGTCGCACAAGCCGTTTGGCTTATGCCTCAGTCTTCTGCGTGGCGCTCGTAGTCCCAACGCTCAAGGCGCGCTTGTAATTGCAGCAGACCGAGCCCGGCGATCGGCGCAGCTGCCGTGAGCAACAGGTACACCATCGGACTCATCTCTCCAACCTCCAAAACCTATTCATTCGTAACACGTTTCGTCGGTTTCCGTGGTTCATTTGGCTGAATTTCGCTCACTTTGTGACCGATAAGTTTTCTGCCCGCCTCAAGGCGTTTGCAGAGCACGGTCCACCAGCGCCCCGATGGCGGGCGCCAGCAGCCGCGAGTATCCGGTCGTCACGTGGTTGTCGTCGCGGAACACCAGCGAGTTGCCGACGATCACCGGGCAGCGCTCCGGCGTGCAGAACAGGTCGGTCAGGTCGGCATACTGGCCCCCGCCGGCCTCAGTCGCCGCCCGCTCCGCGGCAATACCGTCGCCGTTGACGGCGACGGCTCGGGACGGTGCGCAGGCGCCGGCGTCGTCCAGGTGCGCGGACAGGCAGGTCGGCACCGACGACTGGGGATCGGGGACGGGTCCCAGCACCAGCACTGTCGAACCCATGCCGCGCAGCAGCGACACGGCGCGGGTCAACGCGTCGATCCAGGCGGGGTCGTAGGACGCGAAGCTGAAGTCTTCCTGGTAGCGCCGGCTCATGCTCAAGATCACCAGCCGCGGCCGCTCCGCCTGTAGCCGGGCCACGATCTGCCCGCGCCACTGTTCGCACTCGGTGTACTTGCGGCCCAGGTAGGGACTGACGATGGGGATGTCGAGCAGGGGGCAGGTCACTTTGGCCAACGTCTCCAGCCGCCAATGGCGCTGCTCGGCGACCTGCTGCAGGGCCGGGTCCCACATGGCCGCGTGTGAGTCGCCGAGAAGGGCCACGGTCGGCGACGCGGTGCCCGCCTCCCCGGGCACCGAAGCGCATTCGCTCTGGCCGACGTCGCGCCAGGACCGCAGGCATCCGTTGACGAACACCGGAGCCTTGTCGCCGGGCGCGCTGGCCAGCGGCGGGTTCAGGTTGGACGGCACGGCGCGCAGCGTCGCGGCCGCCGCGAGCGCGTCACGCACCTGCGCGAAGGCCTGCCGCACCGCGGCTTCCTGGGGGCTGACGGCTTCCGCATCGGGCGTCGGCGGCAGCGCCAGGATTCTGGCCTCCGGGGCAGCGGCTCCGTGTCCCACCGGGGCGGGCACGGCCGTCAGCAACACCGCGCACGCACACGCGGCGACGCCCGTGACGGCGCCGGCCATGGCCAGGCTGGCCGTTGCCGACTGCCGCAGGGCGGCGGCGAACCGCCCGGGGTTCTCCACGACGTACATGGTGATCACCGCGAGTCCGGCGGACACCGTCGTCGCGGCCAATCGCCCCGGCAGACCGCCGGGGTCGCCGATGAGCGGCGGCATCAGCAGCAGCACCGGCCAGTGCCAGAGGTACCACGAGTAGGACACCCGCCCAATCGCCCGCATCACCGGCCGGCACAGCACCCGCCCGACACCCAGGCTGCCGGTGACCGACCCGCCCCCGATCACCAGCGCGGTGCCAAGCACGGGAAGCAGGGCCGAGGTACCCGGATAGGGCGTGTGCGGTCCCAGTTGGGTGCAGGTCAGCAGGATCAGTGCCAGGCCGCCCCACCCGACGATCGCCGCGGGGAGCAAGGGCAGGCGGCGCCATTGGCGGATCGAGACGGCCACCAGACCGCCGACGGCCAGTTCCCAGGCCCGGGTGGGTAGCGAGAAGAACGCCCAGGCCGGCGACGTGCGGGTCCACACCATGGCCGCACCCAGCGACGCGGCCGTCACCACCGTCAGCAGGACGGCGTACGGGGCAGCGCCACCGGAATCCTTGCCGGCGCGTCGCACCAGCCAGGCGGTGCCGATGATCAGCGCCGGCCACAGCAGATAGAACTGCTCCTCCACGCCCAGCGACCAGTAGTGCTGAAACGGCGACGGCGGGAGATCGGAGACCAGGTAATCGGTGCCCTGCATGGCGAACCGGTAGTTGCCGACGTACAGGGCGCTGGCGATGCCGTCGACGAACACCCGTCGTGCCTGCAGCGGCGGCAGCGCGACGGCCGCCGCGATCGCGGTGACCACCGCCACGGTCGCTGCCGCCGGCAGCAGGCGGCGGGCCCGGGCGCCGTAAAAGCGGCCCAGGGCAACGGTGTCGGTGGTGCTGACCTCACGCCACAGCAACCCGGTGATGAGGAAGCCGGAGATGACGAAGAAGACATCCACGCCGATGTAGCCGCCGGCGACACCCGGTATGCCCGCGTGGTACGCCACGACGGCTATGACGGCGATGGCGCGCAGGCCCTCAATGTCGGGTCGAAACGAAAGGCGGGGGATGCGCCGCTCCGCTGCGCGGGGCCGGCGAGACGCGTCCACTTCCGTCAAGACGCCATCCAAGCGAGCTCGCCGGGCAGCTGTTGCCGCCAGTAGTCCACGTCGTGTCCGCCGGGGGAGAAGCTGCCCGCCGGCTTCTTCTTCAGCTGGCTGACGAACTGGGTTGAGGAGAAGAAGAAACGGTCGGCCAGGCCGCAGTCGACCCGAATGGGGATCTGGTTGAGCACCGGCAACCCGAAGACCGTGTTGCGACTCCAGTCTTCGACGCTGTCGAACGCACCGGGCGCGCTGCCGAGGTAGGACAGGTAGAGCGCCGGGCTGATCGCGCAGATCCCGGCGGTGCGTTCCGGGCCCAGTCGCGCGCCCAGTAGCAGCGCGCCGTAGCCCCCCATCGACCAGCCCATGAAGCCGACCCGCGAGGTGTCCATGCCCATCGAGGCGAGCATCGGCAGCAGTTCCTCGAGAACCATGGTGCCGGAATCTGTGCCATCCGCTCGCCGGTGCCAGTACGAGCTGGGCCCCCCGTCGACCCCGACCACGGCGAACGGCGGCTTGCCGGAATGGACCAGTTGGGCCAGCGCCTCTTCGACGCCGACGTCGAGCATCATGTTCGCGTCGCCGTCCTTGCCGTGCAGGGCGATCACCGGCCGCAGCATCTTGGTCTGGCCCGGCGGCATGACGATTACCCAGTTGGTCTTGACACCGCCGCGGGCTGCCGAGACGAACGAGCCCGTCATCTTGGTGGGCAGGGTGCTGCCGGCACTCGGCGGTTCGAACGGCACGGGAGCCTGCGGCGCCGCTAACGGCTTCATCGGATCGAGCAGTGCACTGAGCGCGAACACGCCTGCGGCTCCTGCGCTGGCGCCGGCGGCCATACGCAACACGGAACGCCGATTCAGCTCAGCCACGAAGAGCATTTTGCCGCGCTGACAGTCTTTTTCGCGTCGAGCCACGCCGGATCGCAAGGCACCCGTGATGGCGGCGTGATTTCCTGCTGGTTAGGGGGATGCGATTTGTCAGGTTGCAAACCTGGTCCGACGGATTGCGGTCACTCACGATGGGGGGCATGAACCTGGCTTTTCACTGGTTTCTGCCGACCTACGGGGATTCGCGCAATTTGGTCGCGGGTGGGCACGGGACCTCGATGCACGGCGACCGGCCTGCGAACCTGAAGTACCTGCGTCAGTTGTGCGCGGCCGCCGAGACCAACGGATTCGAGGCGGTGCTCACCCCCACCGGCTTGTGGTGCGAGGATGCGTGGCTGACGACGGCGATGCTGGTCGAGGACACCCAGACGCTGAAGTTTCTGATTGCGTTTCGGCCTGGCCTGATCAGCCCGACCTTGGCCGCGCAGATGGCCGGGACCTTCCAACGCCATTCGGGTGGTCGACTGCTGCTCAATGTCGTCACCGGCGGCGAACCCCACGAGCAGCGCGCGTACGGGGACTATCTGGACAAGGAACAACGCTACGCCCGCACCGCCGAGTTCTTGCATGTCGTGCGGCAGCTCTGGGTCTCACGTGAACCGGTGACGTTCGCCGGCAACCACATCCGGGTCGAGGACGCGCTCCTGAACAACCCGCCCGACCCGCTGCCCCCGGTGTTCTTCGGCGGATCGTCGGAGCCCGCGGGACCGGTCGCGGCCGCGTACTCCGACGTCTATCTGACGTGGGGCGAACCGCTGGCGGCGGTGGGGGAGAAACTCAGCTGGATACGGGGACTGGCCGCCGATCGTGGCCGAGTTCTGCAGTACGGCTTGCGGATTCACGTCATCAGCCGCGACACCGCCGCCGCGGCGTGGGCAGAGGCGGACCGGCTGCTGGCGGCCGTCGATCCAGCGGACGTCGAGCGGGTGCAAGCCAGCCTGGTGCGTAGCGAATCCGAAGGGCAGCGGCGGATGCTGGAGTTGCATGGTGGCAGTCGGGACCGGTTGCTGCTCGCACCCAATCTGTGGGCGGGCGTGGGTCTGGTGCGTGCCGGGGCGGGCACCGCTTTGGTCGGGTCGCATGCCGAGGTTGCCGACCGGCTGATGGAGTACGCCGGGTTGGGCATCACCCACTTCGTGTTGTCCGGGTATCCGCATCTTGAAGAGGCCTATTGGTTTGGCGAAGGTGTCTTGCCGCTACTGGAACGCCGCGGGGTGTGGCGCCGCCCCGGCAGTACGGCGCAACCGCCGTCGGCGCCGTACCAGGTCGCTGCGGCGCAATAGCTTTGGCCCAAGCTGCTAGCGTCCGGTGATGCGGATCGACGGCGGGGCAGGCCAGGGGGGCTCCGAGCGACTGCGCCCGGGACTTTCCCAACGGCAGCTCGGCATGATCGCCATCGGCGGCGTCATCGGCGCGGGACTGTTCGTCGGTTCGGGTGTGGTGATTCAGGAGACCGGGCCGGCGGCATTCCTCACCTACGCAATCTGCGGCCTGCTCATCGTCCTGGTGATGCGGATGCTGGGCGAGATGGCGACCGCGAATCCGTCGACCGGATCTTTCGCCGACTACGCGACCAAGGCGTTGGGACCCTGGGCCGGGTTTTCGGTCGGCTGGCTGTATTGGTACTTCTGGGTCATCGTGGTCGGCTTCGAAGCGGTCGCCGGCGCGAAAGTCCTCAACTATTGGTTCAATGCGCCGCTGTGGCTGTTGTCGTTGTTCCTGATGGTGCTGATGACCGCGACCAACCTGTTTTCGGTGTCCTCGTTCGGCGAGTTCGAATTCTGGTTCGCCGGAATCAAAGTCGCCGTCATCGTGATCTTTCTCGCCGTGGGTGCGGTGTTCGCACTTGGCCTGGTGCCCGGCCATCCCCGGGATTTCTCCAACCTGCACTCGCAGGGCGGATTTTTCCCGCACGGTGTGGGCGCCGTCTTCGCCGCAATCGTGGTGGTGATCTTCTCCATGGTCGGCGCCGAAGTCGTCACGATTGCCGCCGCCGAGAGTCGCGACCCCGAGCGCGCCATCGCGCGGGCGACGAGGTCCGTGGTCGCCCGCATCGTGATCTTTTTCGTCGGATCGGTCTTCTTGCTCGTCGTGCTCATGCCCTGGAACTCGGTGGAACTCGGGGCGTCGCCCTACGTGGCCGCCCTCAAGCGCCTGGGTCTGCCCGGCGCGGATCAGATCATGAATGCGGTGGTGCTCACCGCGGTGTTGTCGTGTTTGAACTCGGGGCTGTACACGGCGTCGCGCATGTTGTTCGTGCTTGCCGCCCGCAAGGAGGCGCCGGCCCGGTTGGTCAAGCTCAGCCGGCGCGGGGTTCCGGCGACTGCGATCCTGTTCTCGTCGGTGGTTGGCTTTCTGTGTGTGCTCATGGCGTGGCTGTCCCCCCGCACCGTGTTTCTCTTCCTGCTCAATTCGTCGGGTGCGGTCATCCTGTTCGTCTACCTGCTCATCGCGCTGTCGCAGATTGTGCTGCGTCGCAGGGTGTCTGCGGAAAAGCTCCGGGTGAAGATGTGGTTGTTTCCGACGTTGTCCATCGCCACTGTGCTGGGAATCGTCGCCGTGCTGGTGCAAATGGGGTTCGACGTCGACACCCGCAGCCAGTTGTGGCTGAGTCTGTTGTCGTGGGTGGTGGTCGTCGCGCTGTACCTCGTCACCAAGGTGATCAATCGCGGGACCAAGGCCGAATTGGCGTGATCAGCCGCTTTGCCAACGCTTTTCGATCGCCTTGACCAGTGCGGTCAGGGTCGCGTTCACCGGCGCATCAACCCCGACCCGCGCTCCCTGCCGCGGGATTGCCCCGTTGATGACATCGATCTCGCTGACCCGGCGCGCCTCGTGGTCGAGCAGCGCGGAAGGCTTTGCATTGGGCATCCCGGCGCCGAACGCGCGCACGTGGGCGACGGGATCGCTGACGGCAACCGCGATTCCGGACGCCCGGGCCACCGCGAATGCCTCCGTCGCCGCGGCCCGACTGACCGGGCCCATGTCCGCGTCGTCCATCACCTGCCCAACGGTCATCCCCGTCAACGCGCACGGCCCGCTGTAGGCCACGTTGCAGATCAGCTTCTCCCACTGCATGGCGGCGATGTCGGTGACCGCGGCGGCGTCGAAGCCGGCGTCGGCCCACACCCGCGCGATCGCCTCGACCGTTTTGTAGGGCAGCGATGAATATGCACCAAAACGCATGGCGCGCATGGCGTTATGACGCACATGCCCCGGAGCGACCTGCGCCGCGCCGAATCCGCTGGCGATCCCGACCGCAAGCCGTCCGTCACCGACGATGCCCGCAACCGTCTCGGCCGACCCCAGGCCGTTCTGGATCGTCAGCACCGGCGTGTCCGCGCCCAACAGCGGAAGCGCCTGCTGCGCACCGGCTGTCACGTCGGCGGCCTTGACCGCGATCACCACCAGGTCCATCGCTTCGGTGGGGGCGGTGGTGCTGGCCCGCAACGACACCGTCTGGTCGTAGTCTGGTCCGGTGACCCGGAGCCCATGTGCGGCGATCTGGTCGATGCTGGGCTGGTGGCGGTCAATGGCCAGAACGTCGTTACCCGCGGCGGCGAGTTTGGCCGCGTACACTGAACCCATTGCGCCACAACCGATTATCGCGATCTTCATGCAGTGCTCCTAGATAAGGTCAGTGATCAGCTCGGCGAGGCCGGCCTTCTGCTCCAGGCCGAAGCCTGGAGCGTCCGTCGGCGTGATCGTGCCCTCGTGTAGCGCGCAGCCGGCGGAGTAGCCGCCGAACGGCTGGAAAACTCCGGGATAAGACTCGCATCCACCCAGGCCCAGCCCGGCGGCGATGTGCAGATTGATCAGGTGGCCGCCGTGGGGGAAGGCGAACCGCCGATCAAAGCCATGTGTCTCGAGCACATCGAGCATCCGCACGTACTCGGTCAGGCCGTAGCTCAGGCCCGCGTCCATCTGGAAGATGTCGCGCTCCGGCCGCATGCCGCCGTACCTGACCAGATTGGTCACGTCGGGCACCGAGAACAGGTTTTCCCCCGTGGCGACGGCGCCGTCGTAGCACGCGGTCACCGCCCGGTTGCACTCGAAATCCAGCGGATCTCCGGGCTCTTCGTACCAGCGCAACCCGTAGGGCGCCAAAGCCGCCGCCCAGTCCGTCGCCGCGGCGCGGTCGAACCTGCCGTTGGCGTCCACGGCGACCCGGCGTCCGTCGCCGACGGTGTCGATGACGGCCTCGACCCGGGCCAAGTCGTCGCGCATCGGCGCGCCGCCGATCTTCATCTTCACCGCGTCATAACCGAGGTCGAGGTAGCCGCGCATCTCGTCGCGCAGGGCGGCCACGCTGCCGGCAGTGCTCCCGCCGTAGTAGTAGCCGCCCGCGGCATAGACCGGGACCTGCGGAGCAGAGTTCCGTCCGAAACGACGAGCGATGGTCGCGTATGCGGGTTCGTCTGCGAGTTTGGCCGCGAGATCCCAGCAGGCCAGTTCCAGGGCTGCGGCGGCCGCGGCGCGGTCGCCGTGCCCGCCGGGCTTCTCGTCGCGCAGGGCGCACGCCAGGACGGCGGCCGGGTCAATTCCGCCGGACTCGTCCAGCAGCGCGTCCGGGGCCGCGTTCAGTACGCGGGGGATCATCCGGTCGCGCAGGATCCCGCTTTGCGCGAACCGGCCGATGGAGTCGAACGCCACCCCGACGACGGGCTTGCCGTTTCGGTGCTCGTCGGTGATCAGGGCAACCAGCGAGACCGTATGGCTGCTGAAGTTGACCAGCGCGTTGGCCGGGCCCTTTCCGCCGTGATCAAGTCCGACCGCGCGCTCGACGATCCCGGTAATCCGCATGGTCTCAGGACGTCTTGGTGAGCAGCACCACTTCCTCGAACGGCAGGTTCTTGAAAATGGGTCCCCAGATGCCGTGCACGTACTGCGACGCTTCGGCTTTGGTGACTACCCGCGGGTCGGCAACGCCGAATGTTTTCGTGTTGCGTTGCACCTGCCCGCCGCCGGCGGCCTTGAGGTTCTTCAGCCAGTCCCGGTCGGGGCCGTAGGCCAGCGGGATCGCGATTCCCACGCGGCCGTCGACGGTGGTGTAGAAGGCATTGACCGGGGTGCGGTACTTCTTGCCCGAGCGCCGTCCGACATGCTCGACGATCGCAAACGGCGGTAGCCAACCTGCCCACATCCGCTGGATGGGGTTGGTGACGTGGCGGTTGAATCTGGCGAGTCGTTGCGGAAATTGCATGCGTTCACTCTTACATCTCAGGAGTTTCGCGTCAGCAGCACCGCTTCCTCAAACGGGAGAACGGAGAAAACCCGCCGCACCGGGCCCGTCACGTATTGCGCCGCCTGTGCCTTGGTCATCACTTGGGGGTTGCCGACGCCGAAGGTCTTCCCGTGGCGCTGCAAGTTCGCCCCGCCCGCCGCCTTCAGATTTTTCAGCCAGTCGCGGTTGGGGCCGTAAGTCAGCATGATCGCCACCGCGGGTTGTCCGTCGACTTGCGCGCTGAACACGATGAGCGGCGTGCGGTAGGGCTTGCCGGATCGGCGACCGACATGCAAGAGGATGCCGTGCAACGGGATCCACCCCGCCCACAGGCGCTGCACGGGGTTGGTGACGTATTTGTTGAACCGGGCCAGCCATTGGGGAAGTCGCATGTCTTTATCCTGCGCGCAGTAGTTTCATCGCGAGCCGCGCGGCTCGCGACGGCGTTGGGTGCCAGGGCAGTCGCGCGGTCGGGTCGTCGCGCACCGCGGCCACCCTGGCCTGCGCGATTTCGTTGGCTGTCCGGGGTGCCACCAGCCAACTCTTACACCCTGTAGTTGAACGGGGCGCGCGGGCTGGGACACTGGTCGGCATGAGCAGGACTGATCAGGCGGGCGCCGTAGCGGTATCGGCGCAGCTCTTCGCGGACGCCTGCACGCGCATTCCCGGCGGGGTGAACTCGCCGGTGCGCGCATTTTCCGCGGTCGGGGGAACGCCGCGGTTCATCACCGAAGCGCACGGCTGCTGGCTCACCGACGCCGACGGCAACCGCTACGTCGACCTGGTCTGCTCGTGGGGTCCGATGATCCTGGGTCACGCGCACCCGGCCGTGGTCGACGCCGTCGCCAAGGCCGCGGCCAACGGCCTGTCCTTCGGGGCGCCGACACCGGCCGAGTCCGAGCTGGCCGCCGAGATCATCGAGCGGGTGGGTCCGGTGGAGCGGCTACGGCTGGTGAACTCCGGCACCGAGGCCACCATGAGCGCGGTGCGGCTGGCCCGCGGCTTCACCGGGCGGGCCAAGATCGTCAAGTTTTCTGGCTGCTACCACGGGCACGTGGATTCGTTGCTCGCCGACGCGGGCTCAGGGGTCGCCACGCTTGGATTGCCGTCGTCGCCCGGCGTCACCGGCGCCGCCGCGGCCGAAACCATCGTGTTGCCCTACAACGACATTGACGCGCTACGGGAGACGTTCACCCGGTTCGGTGAGCAGATCGCCGCGGTGATCACCGAGGCCAGCCCGGGCAACATGGGCGTCGTCCCGCCCGCGCCCGGCTACAACGCCGCGCTGCGCGCCGTCACCGCGGAAAACGGCGCCCTGTTGATCGTCGACGAGGTCATGACGGGCTTTCGGGTCAGCCGAAGCGGTTGGTACGGAATCGATCCCGTCGACGCCGACCTGTTCACGTTCGGCAAGGTGATGAGCGGCGGGCTGCCGGCGGCCGCGTTCGGCGGGCGCGTCGAGGTGATGGAACGCCTGGCGCCGCTGGGCCCGGTGTACCAGGCGGGCACGCTGTCGGGTAACCCGGTGGCGATGGCCGCGGGCCTGGCTACCCTGCGGGCCGCCGATGCCGCGGTCTACACCGCGCTGGACGCCAACGCCGACCGCCTGGCCGAGCTGCTCGCCGCTGCCCTCACCGAAGCCGGCGTGCCACACCAGATTCCGCGCGCCGGCAACATGCTGAGCGTGTTCTTCGCCGACACCCCGGTGACCGATTTCGCCTCCGCCCGCGCCAGCGAGACCTGGCGCTATCCGGCGTTCTTCCATGCCCTGCTCGACGCCGGCGTCTACCCGCCGTGCAGCGCCTTCGAGGCATGGTTTGTCTCGGCGGTACTAGACGACAAAGCGTTCGAGCGGATCGCCGACGCGCTACCTGCCGCGGCGCGTGCCGCGGCCCAGGAGGACAGACCCTGATGGCCGAAGAAACCCGAGTTCATGTGGTACGCCACGGCGAGGTACACAACCCCACCGGCATCCTCTACGGTCGGCTGCCCGGGTTCCGCCTGTCCGAGCGAGGCCAGGCCCAGGCCGCCGCGGTCGCCGACGCGCTGGCGGGGCGCGACGTCGTCGCGGTCATCGCATCACCGCTGCAGCGCGCGCAGGAGACCGCCGCGCCCATCGCCGCCAAGCACGACCTGCCGGTGGACACCGACCCCGATCTGATCGAATCGGCCAACTTCTTCGAGGGGCGGCGGGTCGGCCCGGGCGACGGCGCCTGGCGGGACCCACGGGTCTGGTGGCAGCTGCGCAACCCGTTCACCCCGTCCTGGGGCGAGCCCTACCAGGAGATCGCCGGGCGGATGGCGACGGCGGCCGAGAAGGCGCGGGCCCGCGCCGCCGGCCACGAGGTGGTCTGCGTCAGCCACCAGTTGCCGGTCTGGACGCTGCGCCTGCACCTGACCGGCCGGAGGCTTTGGCACGACCCGCGGCGCCGGGAATGCGGCCTGGCTTCGGTGACTTCCCTGATCTACGACGGTGATCGTCTGGTGGACGTCGAGTATTTCGAACCGGCCGGCGCTTGATCATGCGGCGGTTGTTGGCGGCAGCGGCGGTGGCTTTCCTGTTCACGGGATTGCTCACCGGCTGCTCGGGACGTGACGCCGTCGCCCAGGGCGGCACGTTCGAATTCGTCTCACCGGGCGGCAAAACCGACATCTTCTACGACCCGCCCGCCAACCGCGGCCGTCCGGCGCCATTGTCCGGCCCCGACCTTACTGATCCGGCGCGCACGGTGTCGCTGGACGACTTCGCCGGGCGGGTCGTCGTCATCAACGTGTGGGGTCAGTGGTGTGGTCCCTGCCGGGCAGAGGTCACCCAGCTGCAGCGCGTGTACGACGCCACCCGCGACACCGGGGTTTCCTTCCTCGGGATCGACGTTCGCGACAACAACCGCGCAGCGGCCCAGGACTTCGTTGCCGACCGGCACGTGACGTTCCCGTCCATCTACGACCCGGCGATGCGCACCCTCATCGCGTTCGGTGGCAAGTACCCCACCACCGTCATTCCGTCGACGCTGGTGCTCGACCGGCAGCACCGGGTCGCCGCGGTGTTCCTGCGTGAACTGCTGGCCGAGGACCTGCAGCCAGTCGTCCAGCGGGTAGCCGCCGAAGACTCGGCCACACCCGGACCGCAATGAGCGCGATGAGCGGGTTCACCGAAATCGCCGCAGCGGGGCCACTGTTGGTGGCGCTCGCGGTGTGCATGCTGGCGGGATTGGTGTCGTTCGCCTCGCCGTGTGTGGTGCCGCTGGTGCCGGGCTATCTGTCGTACCTGGCCGCCGTCGTCGGCGTCTCCGAAGACGGGCCGGCTGTCCCCGGCGATGGTGGCAGTGTGAAGGCGCCGCCCGCGGCGCGGTGGCGGGTGGCCGGGTCGGCTTTGCTGTTCGTGGCGGGGTTCACCACGGTGTTCGTGCTGGGCACGGTTGTCGTGCTGGGCATGACCAACGCGTTGATCACCAACCAGGTGGTGCTGCAACGGGTCGGCGGGGTGCTGACCATCGTGATGGGGTTGGTGTTCGTCGGGCTCTTTCCCGTCCTGCAACGGCAAGCGCGGTTCAGCCCGCGGCAATTGACGACGATTGCCGGGGCGCCGTTGCTCGGTGCCGTTTTCGCCCTGGGCTGGACGCCGTGTCTGGGGCCGACGTTGACCGGTGTGGTGACCGTCGCCTCGGCCACCGACGGTTCCAACGTGGTACGGGGAGTCCTGCTGGTGATCGCCTACTGCCTGGGGTTGGGGATCCCGTTTGTGCTGCTGGCGTTCGGATCGGCGTGGGCGGTGGCGGGCCTGGGTTGGCTGCGCCGACACACCAGGGCCATTCAGATATTCGGTGGCGTGTTGTTGATTGTGGTCGGCGTGGCGCTGGTCAGCGGGGTGTGGAACGACTTCGTGTCCTGGCTGCGCGACGCCTTCGTCTCGGACGTGAGGCTCCCGATTTGACCCGGCCAGAGGCGCGAGCAGACGCAAACTTGTACGAAACCGGGCGTTCTCGTACAAGTTTGCGTCTGCTCGCGGGAAAAGGTGCGCAGAAGGCGCGCAACTTGTGGCGGTCGTTGACCTCGATGGGGACGGCGCTGGTGCTGCTGTTTCTCCTCGCGCTGGCGGCGATACCCGGGGCGCTGCTGCCGCAGCGCAGCCTCAACGCCGGCAAGGTCGACGAGTACCTGAGTTCGCACCCGACCGTCGGCCCGTGGCTCGACGAGTTGCAGGCCTTCGACGTGTTCTCCAGCTTCTGGTTCACCGCCATCTACGTGCTGCTGTTCGTCTCGCTCGTCGGCTGCCTGACCCCGCGGATGATCGAACACGCGCGCAGCCTGCGCGCCACGCCGGTGGCTGCGCCGCGCAATCTGTCCCGGCTGCCCAAGCACGCCCGCGCCGAGCTACCCGCCGATCCGCACGAGCTGAACGCCCTGGCAAACAAGATTGTCCGTCGGCTACGTGGCTGGCGCACGGCGATCCGGCATCAGCACGGCTCAGGAACCGTTCCCGAAACCGTAGAGGTCTCCGCGGAAAAGGGTTACCTGCGCGAGTTCGGCAACATCGTCTTTCACTTTTCGTTGCTCGGCCTGCTGGTCGCGGTGGCAGTCGGGAAGCTGTTCGGCTACGAGGGCAACGTGATCGTCATCGCCGACGGCGGTCCCGGGTTCTGCTCGGCGTCGCCGGCGGCGTTCGACTCGTTCCGCGCCGGCAACACCGTCGACGGCACCTCCCTGCACCCGATCTGCATCCGGGTCAACGACTTTCAGGCGCACTACCTGCCGTCCGGCCAGGCCACCTACTTCGCGTCGGACATCGACTACCAAGCCGGAAACGATCTGGCGTCCAACACCTGGCGTCCGTACCGGCTCGAGGTCAACCGCCCGCTGCGCATCGGCGGCGACCGTGTCTACCTACAGGGCCACGGCTACGCGCCCACGTTCACCGTCACGTTCCCGAACGGGCAAAGCCGCACATCGACCGTGCAGTGGCGACCCGACAACCCGCAGACCCTGCTGTCCTCGGGGGTGGCCCGCATCGACCCGCCGGCGGGCAGCTACCCGACCGGCGACGAACGTCGCAAACACACCATCGCCATCCAGGGCCTGCTGGCACCGACCGAACAGCTCGAGGGCACCCTGCTGTCGTCGCGCTTTCCGGCGCTCGACGCTCCCGCGGTGGCCGTCGACATCTACCGCGGTGACACCGGCCTGGACAGTGGGCGTCCGCAGTCGCTGTTCACTCTGGATCACCGGCTGATCGAGCAGGGCCGGTTGGTCAAGGAGAAGCGGGTCAATCTGCGCGTCGGGGAACAGGTCCGCATCGACCAGGGCCCGGGAGCGGGCACCATCGTCCGATTCGACGGCGCCGTGCCGTTCGTGAATCTGCAGGTTTCCCACGACCCCGGCCAGGGCTGGGTGCTGGTGTTCGCCATCACAATGATGGCCGGCCTGCTGGTATCCCTGCTGGTGCGCCGACGGCGGGTCTGGGTTCGGCTTACGCCCGCCGCTGACGCTGCAGGTACGGTAAGCATCGAGCTGGGCGGCTTGGCGCGCACCGACAACTCCGGGTGGGGCGACGAGTTCGAGCGGCTGACCGAGCAGATAGTGGCGGGAATCGGCGAATCGGCCTCAGCTCCCGAAAAAGCCACCAGAACGACCTCTGAGGTGGACGTCACGTGAATACCCCGAACATCGACATCGGCCTGGCCAGGTACTCCGACTGGGCCTTCACCTCGGCCGTGGTCGCGTTGGTGGTCGCGCTGCTGCTGTTGGCCATCGAGCTGGCCTATGTCCGCGGCCGCAAGGTCGAGGAGCGCGAACTGGTGTCCGCCGGAACGGTGTCTAAAGACGATGCCACCCCGGGGATCGTGGTCGACGCCCCGCAACGGCGCCTCGACGAACGCGTGGGGCGGGCCGGCCTGGCCGTGCTGTACCTCGGCATCGGCCTGCTGCTGGCGTGCATCGTGCTGCGCGGCCTGGCCACCATGCGGGTGCCGTGGGGCAACATGTACGAGTTCATCAACCTGACCTGCATGTCCGGACTGGTCGCGGGCGCAATAGTGCTGCGGCGTCCGCAGTACCGTCCGCTGTGGGTTTTCCTGCTGGTTCCGGTGTTGGTGCTGCTCACGGTGTCCGGACGCTGGCTCTACACCAACGCCGCGCCGGTGATGCCCGCACTGCAGTCCTACTGGCTGCCCATCCACGTCTCGGTGGTCAGCCTCGGCTCCGGGGTCTTTCTGGTCGCCGGCATCGCCAGCATCCTGTTCCTGCTGCGCACCTCGTCCCTGTCCGACCCGGAGGCCGAGGGCCGGTGGGCCCGCGTGGTGCAGCGACTCCCGGATGCGCAAACCCTGGACCGGATCGCCTACCGAACCACGATCTTCGCCTTTCCCGTGTTCGGTTTCGGCGTGATCTTCGGCGCCATCTGGGCCGAGGAAGCATGGGGCCGTTACTGGGGCTGGGACCCCAAGGAGACCGTTTCGTTCATCGCCTGGGTGGTCTACGCCGCATACCTGCATGCCAGGTCAACGGCGGGTTGGCGGGACCGCAAGGCGGCCTGGATCAACGTCGCGGGGTTCGTCGCCATGGTCTTCAACTTGTTCTTCGTTAACCTGGTGACAGTTGGCCTGCATTCCTACGCGGGCGTGGGCTGACGGTCAAGCAACCGACCCGAGATCTGCAACCAGGGGGAGGGCCTACGTGTCCGAGCAGCCAACGACGGGCGTGGGGGCGCCCCGCACCCAAGACGGCGGAGCCGGTAACGGCGACCCAGACGGTGCGACCAGACAGTTTTCTACCCAACCGCATGCCGGCGACGCGTCCACCGAGTCCGGCTTCGATCCCGTAGCCGAGTCGCCGACGCGCGCCTTCGCCGGGTTCCGCACCGAACGGCGGCCGCCGGCGCCGCCGGCACCGTCCGGGCCGCCCACCGCCGCCGGGCCCGCGCCCGGTCCTGGGCCCGCGCCTGGCCCTAGTCCCGCTGCCGGCCCTGGGCCCGCGCCTGGCCCACCCGCCTGGGACTCCACTCCCGTCACCGGCCTGCCACGGGTCGATCCGACCGCCTACGGCGCCTACTACTCCGAGCCTCACCGGCTGGTAGACGAGCCCGAAACGCCGGCCGAACGGCCCCAGTTTCGCCCGGAACCGTTGCCGCACACGCCGTACCCCGAACTGGCCACCACCACGTTGCTGCGGCCGGTCAAACCGCCGCCGTCGGAAGGCTGGCGCCGGCTGGTCTACGTGTTGTCGGGTCAGCTGATCAACCTCGGCGAAGGGCCCCGAGCGACCCGGTACAACGACCTGGTCGCGCAGGTCAACCGGCCCTTGCGCGGCTGCTACCGGATTGCGCTGCTGTCGTTGAAAGGCGGCGTGGGCAAGACGACGATCACCGCGACGCTGGGAGCCACCTTCGCGCACGTGCGCGGTGACCGGGTGATCGCGGTGGACGCCAACCCTGATCGCGGCACGTTGAGCCAGAAGGTCCCGCTCGAGACGCCGGCCACGGTGCGCCACCTGCTGCGCGACGCCGCCAGCATCGAGCGCTACAGCGACGTCCGCGGCTACACCTCGCAAGGCCCCAGCGGCCTGGAAGTGTTGGCCTCGGCCAGCGATCCGGCGGTGTCGGAGGCGTTCAGCGCCGAGGACTACTCCCGCACGCTGGAAATCCTGGAGCGTTTCTACGGCCTGGTGCTCACCGACTGCGGCACCGGACTGCTGCATTCGGCGATGTCGGCGATCTTGGAGAAGTCCGACGTGCTGATCGTGGTGGCGTCGGGGTCCATCGACGGCGCCCGCAGTGCGTCGGCAACGCTGGACTGGCTGGAAGCGCACGGCCACGAGGATTTGGTGCGCAATTCGATCACGGTGATCAACGGGGTGCGGCCCCGTTCGGGCAAGGTCGACATGCAAAAGGTGATCGACCATTTCGCCCGGCGCTCCCGCGCCGTGCACCTGGTGCCCTTCGACCCGCACCTCGAGGAAGGCGCGGAGATCTCGCTGGAGCGTTTGAAGCGGCACACCCGCGAGGCCCTCACCGAATTGGCGGCGGTGGTGGCCGACGGGTTTCCAGGCGATCAGCGGAGGGCCAACCCGAACTTCACCTAGTGCGGGACCGAGTGCGGTTAGCGGGGGTCTTGTCCGCCCTGACCCAACCGGCGCAGGAACTCTGGATCGTCGTCGGGGCCGATCACGCGCGTGGTCGGCCGGCTCGGCTGCGCTCGCGCAGCGCGCCAGCCTAGATAGATAAGCGTCCCCAACACCAGGACGACGAGCAGGTAAAGCACTCGACACCTCCTGCTAGCGAATATACCCGTGACAGGGCTGCTACTAGGCTCTAGATGTGTCGGAAGCGCCCGAGGACAACATCACTGGGACTCGCGGGACCCTCTACGTCGTGCTTTACGCGGTGGCCCGGTTCCTGCTGGCGATCGTGGTCAGTGCCGCTATCTACGGGGTGGCGCGATTACTCGGGGTGTCCGAATTCCCGCTGGTGGTCGCCGCGTTGTTCGGTCTGATCATCGCGATGCCGCTGGGGATCTGGGTTTTCACGCCGTTGCGGAGACGGGCGACGGCGGCATTGGCGGTGGCCGGTGAACGCCGGCGCAAGGAGCGTGAGAAGTTGCGGGCCCGCTTGCGCGGTGAGGCGCTCCCCGACGGCGACGAAGAGGCGTGAGCGAGGCGTTATCCCGTCGGCAACAGTCCGCTAGTTGTCACTGTGTAGCGGCATCCGCACGACCTGCGCCGCATAGGTGAGCCCCGCGCCGTAGCCGATCAGCAACGCCAGGTCGCCCGGCTTGGCCGCGCCCGTGTCCATCAACTGGGCGATCGCCAACGGGATGGAAGCCGCCGACGTGTTGCCGGCGTGCTCGATGTCGTTGGCGACGACGGTGTCGGGTCGCAGTTGCAGGTTTTTGGTCAGCAGGTCGTTGATGCGGGTATTGGCCTGATGCGGGACGAACACGTCGATTTCGTCGGGTTTTACCTCGGCGGCTTCCAAGGCGCGCCGGCCGACGTCACCCATCTGGAATGCCGCCCAACGGAATACCGATGGTCCTTCGAGGCGCACGTATGGCCTAGGCCCACTCGGGTTCTGCGCAAACGTGATCCAGTCGATGTCCTGACGGATGGCGTGCGCCTGTTGGCCGTCGCTGCCGGCGACGGTGGGTCCGATGCCCTGGAACGGGGTCTCGCCCACCACCACGGCGGCCGCACCGTCGGCGAAGATGAAGCAGTTGCCGCGGTCGTACATATCCATTGTGGGAGAAAGCTTTTCGGTTCCTACCACCAGCATCCTCCGGGCGCCGCCGCCGCGGATCATGTCGGCCGCCACGCCCAGGGCGTAGCCGAACCCGGCGCAGCCCGCCGAGAGATCGAATCCGAAGATGCCGTTGGCGCCCAGCGCCGCCGCGACCATCGGAGCGGCCGGCGGAGTTTGCAGGAAATGGGTGTTGGTCGTCAGGATCACGCCGTCGATGTCGGACGGATCCAGGTCCGCGTTGCCCAGCGCGCGTCGACAAGCCTCGGTCGCCATCGAAGCGGCGGATTCGTCGTCGGCGGCGAAGCGTCGGGTCTTGATGCCGGTACGGGTGTAGATCCATTCATCGGACGAGTCGATCTTCTCGCAGATCTCTTCGTTGGTGACGATCCGCTCGGGACGGTAGGCCCCGACACTGAGCAATCCGACGTTCTTGGTGCCGCTGGTCGTCGCGATCTCAGTCATCCTCGTCCCATCTCTTTCCGTCGAGTGTGCACCCTTGGCGCCGACCTGCCGACGGCTACGCCCGAAAACCCATTAGAAGCTAGCTCAGCTTCCTAATGCCAGAGCGATCGCCACCGCGATGGCCCACACGATCATCGCCAGCCCGGTGTCACGCAACACCGGGATCAGTTCCGGGCCGCCGCGTCCGGAACGCACCGGTGCCGCCGCCCGCACGGCAAGTGGCGTGGCTATCAGCCCCGCCGCGCACCACGGCGTCGCCAACATCAACACCAACGTCAAGACCCCCGCGGTAGCCAGCAGCGCCTGGTACAGCAGTCGGGTGCGGGCGTCTCCCAGTCGTACCGCCAGGGTGATCTTCCCCGACACCGCGTCGGTCGGGATGTCGCGCAGATTGTTGGCCACCAACACCGACGACGACAGCGCACCGATCGCCACCGCGAGCACCAGGCCCACCCAGTCGACCCGTAACGCCTGCGTGTACTGGGTGCCGAGCACGGCGACCAGGCCGAAGAAGACGAACACCGCGACCTCGCCGAAACCGGAATAGCCGTACGGCTTGGAGCCTCCCGTGTACAGCCAGGCCCCGGCGATGCAGATGCCGCCGACCGCGATCAGCCACGGCGCGCTGACCAGCGACAGCGCCAGCCCGGCCGCCGCGCCTACGAGGAGAAACACCACCGCGGCGGTGAGCACGGCGCGCGGTGTCGCCAACCGTGATCCCACCAACCTGACCGGGCCGGCCCGGTCATCGTCGGTGCCGCGGATGCCGTCGGAGTAGTCGTTGGCGTAGTTGACCCCGATGATCATCGCCAGCGCGACGACCAGCGCCAGCAGCGCCTTCCACCACACGGCGGCGTGCAGCCAGGCCGCCGCGCCGGTGCCGGCGACCACGGGCGCGACCGCGTTCGGCAGGGTGCGTGGGCGGGCGCCGGCGATCCACTGCGCGAAACTGGCCACCAGGGCATCCTGCCGGTGCAGGGTGCACGCGATCAAACTCGCTACGGTGTGCCCTTGGCGCCGGGTGAGCCGGGGGGTGTGCCCGCGCCACCCGATCCACCCTTACCGCCAAAGCCGGAAGGCTCATCGCTGTAGTTGCGACCGTCGCCGCCGTCGCCGCCGTTACCGCCAGCGCCGGTGGTGGCGTCCCCGCCGTCCCCGCCGTTGCCGCCGAAGGCTGTTCCCGTGGCAATTCGCCCCTCGCCGCCTTTGCCGCCGTTGCCGCCGCTGCCGGTGCCGGTGGCCACGCCGCCAGCGCCGCCGTTGCCGCCGATCGCGTTTCCTAGCCCCAAGGTGCTGGCCCCGCCGCCAGCGCCGCCGTTGCCGCCGCCGGTGGTTCCCGTGCCGCCGGCGCCGCCGTCGGCGCCGACTGCGTCGATCGTCGAGAAACTATTGGCGATGCGCGCCCAGCCGCCGTCGCCGCCGTTGCCGCCGTTGCCGGCTGTGCCAGTGCCGCCCTGCCCACCGATGCCGGCTGTGACGTGCGTGGTTTGTCCGGTGGTGGTAGCAGAGCCGCCGACTCCGCCGTTGCCGCCGATGGCGCCGTCCCCACCGGCACCG